>JBBSRO010000093.1:0-2129 GCA_038242955.1 Lysobacterales bacterium | reverse complement strand
TGACCTCGGTCATGTAGCGCCAGCGCGGCAATGCCGTTAACGTTCAAGCAGACATAAGCCACGTGCTCGGGGATGAACAATGAAACTGAAGACAATGACTGCCGCGCTTGCGGTCGCCTTGGTTGCAGGTTGCGCCAGTGCGCCAGCAACCAAGACTTCCAACACCAATAAGCCTGACTTTGGCTTCACGCTGGATCCTTATCCCAGCACCTACCAGCGCGTGGCATCAGCGCCCGTGCTGCTGCAGCACGCTACCGTGCTCACCGGCACCGGCCAGCGTATTGAGAATGCCGATGTACTGATGCGTGATGGCCGCATCGTCGCGGTCGGTACGGGGCTTGATGTACCGGCCGATGCGCAGCGCGTGGATGCCACCGGCAAGTGGGTCACGCCGGGCATCATCGACATCCATTCGCACCTCGGTGTGTATGCCAGTCCCGGCGTTCAAGCGAGCAGCGACGGCAACGAGGCGACCGCACCCGTCACTGCGCAGGTCTGGGCCGAACATTCGATCTGGCCGCAGGACCCAGGCTTCCATACCGCGCTTGCGGGCGGTGTCACCTCGCTGCAAATCTTGCCGGGCTCCGCCAACCTGGTCGGCGGCCGAGGCGTCACCCTGAAGAACGTCTCGTCGGTGACCTACCAGGGCATGAAATTTCCTGGCGCGCCATGGGGCCTGAAGATGGCCTGCGGCGAAAACCCCAAGCGCGTCTACGGATCCAAGGGTGGGCCTTCGACTCGGATGGGAAATGTGGCCGGTTTCCGTGCCGCCTTCGCTGATGCCGCCGAGTACATGAACAAGCGCAAGTCCGCGGCTTCGAAGTCCGACTCCGACAAGGACAGCGGTGGCAAGCGCGATCTCAAGCTGGACACGCTGGCAGGCGTGATCAACGGCGACATCCGCGTCAACATCCACTGCTACCGCGCAGACGAGATGGCGATCATGCTGGACCTGGCCAAGGAGTACCACTTCAAGATTGCCGCATTCCACCACGGCGTGGAGGCCTACAAGATCGCTGACAAACTGGCGGCCGAAGGCGTCTGCGCGGCGCTGTGGGCCGATTGGTGGGGTTTCAAGATGGAGGCCTTCGACGGCATCCAGGAGAACGTCGCATTGGTTGACCGCGTGCCCGGCAGCTGCGCGATCGTGCACTCAGACTCTGATGAAGGCATCCAGCGCCTCAACCAGGAAACCGCGAAAATCATCGCCAACGCAGGCCGCATCGGCATCCCCATCACGCCTGAACATGCGATCCAGTGGCTGACCATGAACCCGGCAAAGGCCATGGGCATCCTGGAGCAGACGGGCACGCTGGAGGCCGGCAAGATGGCCGACGTGGTGATGTGGAACGGCAGCCCGTTCAGCAGCTATGCGCAGGCCGAACAAGTCTATGTCGATGGCGCGCGCCTGTATGACAGGCATGATCCGGCACGACAGCCCAAGTCGGACTTCTTGTTGGGGCAAGACCTGCTAGGCCAGGACATCATGCGTGGAGGTGTGAAATGAAGGCCGCCTGCCTGAAACAGATCGCGCTGGTGTCGGCGATGTTGTGCATCGCAGGTGTCGCTAATGCGCAGGACCTGCTGATCCGCAACGCAACCGTGCATACCGCCAGTGCGCGCGGCACGCTGCAAGCGACCGATGTGCTGGTGAAGAACTGCCGCATCGCGGCGGTCGGCAAGAATCTCGCAGCGGGTAATGCGCCCGTCGTTGATGCACTGGGCATGCCACTGACGCCGACGCTATTCGGCGGCATCACCGATATTGGCGTTGAAGAGGTCTCCGGCGAATCATCGACGGTGGACAACGTGCTGGCACTCGGTGCGAACGCGGCCGACATGCAAGTACGTCCCGAGTTCGACGTGACCTTGGCGTACAACCCCGAATCGGTACTGGTACCAGTGGCGCGCGTGGAAGGCATCGGCTGGACGATGCTGGGTGCTGGCTCGCGTGCAGGTGGTTCGATCATCGGCGGCCAAGGCGGCGTGGTCAGGCTGGATGGCAGCCTGGATGCAATCGGTCCGCGTGCACTATTCGTAACCCTGGGCGGCGATGGCGCGAACCTCAGCGGCAGCTCGCGTGCCGCGCAATGGATGCTGCTGGACCAGTTGATTGATGAAATCCGGGG
>JBBSRO010000092.1:0-2356 GCA_038242955.1 Lysobacterales bacterium | reverse complement strand
TGGGCGCCCAAGGGCAAGACACCCGTCATCAACCGGCCTGGGCAGCGTCAGTCGATCTCTGCGGCCTCGGCCGTCAACGCCAAGGGAGGCTTCTGGTTTGCGACCTATCAAGGTGCGCTGAACGCCGAACTGTTCATCGAATTGCTCAAAAAAATGATGAAGGGCCGCAGCAAACCGGTGCATCTCGTGGTCGACGGCTTACCTGCGCACAAGAAGGCAAACGTGCGCGAGCACATCGAGTCCACCAAAGGCAAGCTGACCATGCACGTCTTGCCGGGCTACGCGCCAGACCTCAACCCAGACGAATTGCTGTCGAGCCAAGTCAAGCGCACTGGCGTGACCCGCAACCCTCTGCGCGCGGGCGAGAAGTTGGGCCTTCGCATCGAACAGCAACCGCACGATCTGCAAAGAAGAATTTGATTCTTGGCGCAGATGCATGAAGCTTGCAGAGGGGGGGTACTTGCCAACCGCACTCTCTGAAAAGTCCTCGCTTGGTCAGGTGATCCGCGAGACACCTGCGAACAGACCGCCATCGACGAGCAAGGCATGCGCGTTCACATAGCTGGCTTCATGTGAGATCAGGTACAGGCAGGCATACGCCACCTCCCAGCCGGTGCCTTGTCGGCCAAAAGGCACGGCTAGTGCGCGTCCCGGCCGGCGTCGCGTTGCATCACGGCCCATGGGCGTATCCATGAGGCCAGGCAGTACCGCGTTGCAGCGAATGCCACGCGCCTCTCCCGCGACCGCGACGGCGCGCGCCAATGACACCTGTGCAGCCTTTGAGGCTTCGTAGGCAGGATTGCGGCTCGAGTTGCGCAATGCAGCCAGCGACGACATCAGCACGATAGCGCCGCCATCATCCATTTGGGCCAGTGCTGCTTGACTGAACAGCATATGGCTGCGCAGGTTGACAGCGAACTCGTCGTCCCAGCTTTCTACGCTCAGCTGATCCATTGGCAAGCCGCGCGAGATGCCGACATTTACCAGCAACCCATCCAGACCACCCATGCGCTCTCGGCAGCTCTGTAAAAGCGGGCCGATGGCAGCGACATCCCGCACGTCGGCAACCTCGCCGAACGCCATACCGCCGCTTTCGGTGACCTGTCGAACCGTTTCCTGAACCGCTTCTGGGACTGAATCGATACAAGCGAGGTGCGCGCCTTTGCGGGCAAATAGCAACGCGGCCGCACGGCCATTACCGACTGGTATGTCTTCGTTTTGTGGAGTAGGGCGTTGGCCCGCACCGACGATGACGATACGTCGACCGCTCAGCCGTTGTCGGCCGGGGCTGCGACCCAGGGACTCATCGAAAACGGATTGCGAAGCAATAGGTTCGGTAGGCGCATGGTTCATGACGATCCTGGCTCAGGCAGTGGTGTCCGGCGCTTCAATGTCGACCTCGAAGTTCTCCAGAAATCGGCTCACCATCATGTAGAACCCGATCGTCAGCACCAATTCACTGAGCTGGCGCGGCGTGAAGTAGCTCTGCGCCTGCTCGAACATGTCATCCGGTGCTTTCACCTGGTGAAACAACTGGTCTGTGAAAGCCAGCACAAAGCGCTCTCGCTCATCAAGCGCTGCAGTGTCCGCGCCGGGCTCCAGCGCCGCGACCTTGTCGTCGCTCAGGCCGACCTGGCGCGCCACGCGGCGATGCTGATGCACTTCGTAACTGGCTTTGCTGAGCAGCCCGACGCGCAACACTGCGATCTCGCGCAACGTCGAATCAAGCTCGTTCTGACGCAGCAGGGCGCCTCCCAGTTTCAGGAAGCCCACAGCCGCCGGACCGGCATGCGGCAGCATGCGGTACAGGTTTAGCGGAGGGCGTTCGCCCAGTAGCGCCTTGTAATCAGCAGGGGCCTGGTTCATGTCGAAGTAAGGAGTGCGAGCCATCAAGTGCAAGGCGCTTTAGGAAGGCGCCGATAGTCGGAAAGGTGTTTACGTTATCGTTTTTGATGAAACGTTTCATCAGTACAAATACCAAGAATCTCCTCGACACGATTGAGCTATCGTCTGCGGTTGAACTTCAGTGATCTGGATAGAGGGAGAGCGCGTATGAACTTCGATCTCATCATTCGCGGTGGCAACTTGGCCGACGGCAGTGGAGGGCCCCTTCGCAAGACCGACGTGGCCGTGCAAGACGGCAAAATCGCCGCGGTCGGCGATCTGCGTACGCAGCGAGCGCGGGAAGAGATCGATGCGCGTGACAAACTGGTCACGCCGGGTTTCGTCGACATCCACACCCACTACGACGGCCAGTCGTTGTGGGATGACCGTTTGTGGCCCTCCAGCTGGCACGGCGTGACCACCGCCGTGATGGGCAACTGCGGTGTCGGCTTCGCGCCGGTGCGTGCAGGCG
>JBBSRO010000091.1:0-2834 GCA_038242955.1 Lysobacterales bacterium | reverse complement strand
GCTGGTGCCGGTGGAGAACGCGGCGATGGCCGACCGCACGATTATCCAATGGGACAAGGATGATCTTGAAACCATGAAGATGCTGAAAGTCGACTGCCTCGCGCTGGGCATGCTGACCTGCATCCGCAAGGCGGTCGATCTTGTCGAACGCCATCGCGGCCATTGCATCGACATCGCCCGCTTACCGGTCGATGACCCGCCGACCTACGCGATGATCCAGGCGGCGGATACGGTCGGCGTGTTCCAGATCGAATCACGCGCGCAGATGAGCATGCTGCCGCGGCTCAAGCCGGTGACGTTTTATGACCTGGTGATCGAAGTGGCGATCGTGCGTCCCGGGCCGATCCAGGGCGGCATGATCCATCCCTACCTGCGCCGACGGCAGGGGCTAGAGCCGATCACGTATCCCTCGCCCGGTATCCAGGAGATCCTTGGCAAGACGCTCGGCATCCCGCTGTTCCAGGAACAGGTGATGGAGCTGGTGATCCATGCGGGCTACACGCCTGAGCAAGCCGACAACCTGCGGCGTTCGATGGCGGCGTGGCGGCAAGGCGGCGACATGGAAGTGCATCGCATGCGCATCCGCGAACTGATGGAAGCCAAGGGCTATGGATCCGGCTTCATCGACCAGATCTTTGAACAAATAAAAGGCTTCGGCTCGTACGGTTTTCCGCAAAGCCATGCGGCCTCTTTCGCGAAATTGGTCTACATCAGTTGCTGGCTGAAACGCCATGAGCCCGCCGCCTTCGCCTGCGCCCTGCTCAATGCGCAACCCATGGGTTTCTATCAGCCAAGCCAGATCGTGCAGGACGCGCGCCGCGGCAAGGGCGGGCGCGTGGGTGTTGACGTGCGGCCGGTGGACATCACCTGCAGCGACTGGGATAACACACTGGAATGGAGCGGGCTGGAAGCACGCCAGGCCCACTACGATTCAGGTGCTGCACAACCTGCAATCCGGCTCGGCATGCGCCAGGTCGCCGGCATGAATGAGGCCGCGGCACATCGCATCATGCAGGCGCGCATTCAACAGCCTTTCGTCGATGTGCAGGATCTTTCGTTGCGTGCCGGACTGGATGCAAAGTCACGACAGGCATTGGCCGAAGCCGGCGCGCTGCAACCGCTGGTCGGCCATCGCCATGCGGCACGCTGGGCCGTGGCCGGCATCGAACGCCAACGCCCGTTGTTACCCGGTAGCCCCGACGAAGATGCCATCGCCCTTCCAGCGCCGGCTGCAGGCGAAGATGTGTTGTCCGATTACCGCGCGACCGGACTCACCCTGCAGGAACATCCGTTGTCACTGCTGCGCGCGCGGCTGCGGCGCGAACGCCTGCTCGATTCGAATCAGCTGCGTGCATTGCCGCATGGGCGCGGCGCATTTTCTGCGGGATTGGTGACCCAGCGCCAACGCCCCGCCACCGCCAGCGGCACGGTCTTCGTCACGTTGGAAGACGAACACGGCATGGTGAATGTCGTGGTGTGGCGCGACCTCGCACTCAGGCGTCGCAAGGCCTTGTTGGGCGCGCGCCTGCTGGCCGTGCGAGGACGCTGGGAGTCGGTGGATGGCGTGGAGCATTTGATTGCTCGCGACCTGCAGGACATGAGCCACTTATTGGGTGGTCTGCCGGCCGTATCGCGCGACTTTCATTGAGCATGTTGTTGAGGCTGTTTCTTAGCATGCGACGCCCAAACTGGACTGCTCAGCGCAACTCCTGCGACACATCGAAATCATCGATACGCACACCCAGCTGTTGCACGACAAAATACAGTTCAACCGCCAGCACAGCGCTAGCTAATACTGCAGCCACAAACGCAGCCGCAGCCATTCCTGCCAGCCAGTTGACCAACAGGTAGCCAAGCCCAGCGACGATTACGGCGGGAATCATCACCACAAGCAACGTCAGCATGTAGCCGGCCATGAAGATCAGGCGCTGGCCCATCACTTCGACACCGCGTGCACCACCCTTCTGCGACGCCACCCATGCCGGGAAATACAGCGTGGCGGCGAACGGCAGGCACAACATCAGGCCGCACAGCGGTGGTACCAGTAGTGCCACGCCGACTCCGGTGGTGGCGATGACGCCAGGGGAAAACCCATCCCGTCCTCCCGTCGCAACGAAGGACAGCACAGAGGCCAGCAGCAACAACCAGATGCCGAAGACCATGATCGTGGTCGGTGTCAGCAGCTCACCCATCGCGATCTGGCTTCCCCGCAATGGGGTGGCTTTCAGGATGTCCAGGTATTCAAGCGTGCGCTGCAATTTTTGCTGCATCAGCAACGGGCCGAACAGCAGCCCCCATATACCAATCATCAAGGCACCTAGCCCGATCGCAACCAGCGCCGGCTTCATCCCCGGGTCCATTGCCAGCCACTGCACGCACGCAAACACGATCACGCACGCAACCAGCCATGTACGCAGGCGAAATAATGGCCCCGATGCAATCAAACCCCTCCACAAAAACGCCAGCGCTGGCAGTCCGTTCGCCGCGAGCTTGAACGGTTCACTGCGTGGCTTGGTGGGCAGGCGTTGGCGGAAGCCACCATCGCGAAACACCGACACGCGCTTGGCACGGCGACCAGCGTGGGCGATAGAAGCCTCTTCGAATGAGACCTGTGCACGCACGGCCCAAATGTAGTGCACGACCAGCAATGTGAGTGCAGGCGGCAGTGCGCGCAGGAATGCGTCGGTATCGTTCGCAAAGATTGGAGCCAGCGCCCAATGAAACGGCATCAGCACCCATGACAGCGGTGCACTGCCGACAATGCCTTGGAACCACGCATGCATCGTGGGCATACTTTTCCATGCACTTGCTTCCGGCCAATGCAGCTGCGCACG
>JBBSRO010000090.1:0-3010 GCA_038242955.1 Lysobacterales bacterium | reverse complement strand
GATCATCGGGATCAGCGCCCATTCCGGCACGGCTTCGTAGAACGGATTACTGATCGCAGACGGCTTCTCCAGCACCAGCGCGCCTTGACCGAGGTAGTTGAGCATCAGGCTGGGCAGTACGACGAAGGTCCAGCCGATCCGGATCGGCTTCGGCCCGAAGTGGCCCATGTCCGCGTATAGCGCTTCGCCACCGGTTACCGCGAGCACCACTGCGCCCAGGATGAACAGCGCATGCCAGCCATGGGTCATGAAGAATTTCATGCCCCACCAAGGGTTGAGCGACTTCAGTACTTCGGGCGCATCGACCACGTTGTAAATGCCGATCGCCGCTATAGAGATGAACCACACAATCATGATCGGGCCGACCACCTTGCCGATCGTCTGGGTGCCAAAACGCTGGGCCATGAACAGCAGGATCAGGATCACCAGCGTAATCGGAACGATCCAGCCCCCTAGATGCGGGGCTGCGACGCCCAGCCCTTCGACGGCACCAAGTACAGTGATGGCCGGGGTGATCACGCCATCACCGAAGAACAGCGACGCACCAAAAATACCCAGCAGGCCGACGATATAGGCAGACCGCCCGCCATTGGGTAGCGTGCGCTGGGCGAGCGCCATCAGCGCCATGATGCCGCCTTCGCCCTCGTTATCGGCACGCATGATGATGGTCACGTATTTCAGAGTCACCACGATCATCAGTGCCCAGAACACAAGCGAGAGAATGCCGAGGATGGTGTCGTGACTGGCTACAAGGCCGAAATGCGGTGAGAACGCTTCTTTCAGCGTGTACAGCGGACTGGTGCCGATGTCGCCGAACACCACGCCTATCGCGCCCAGCACCATCGTCCGCAGGCCGGATTTGCCGTGGCCATGCGCATCGCGCGGGCTTTCGGATTGCAACTTGGACATGCGCGAAATATTCCTGAGCGGGCTCAGCGGAGCGCGGACTGTAGCGCTTTGCGGATGATGGTGGCGGCATCGTCGCCGTCAACGGCGGCCTTGCGCGCCATGCGGTCGGCTTCGGCAGGTTTGTAGCCCAACGTTTGCAACGCGCTGATCGATTCGGACAGCGGATCACCGGCAACCGCGGATGCACCTGGCAACCCGCCAAGTGAAAAATCAGCGGCGCGGTCGCGCAATTCAACGACCATCCGCTCGGCAGTCTTCTTGCCGATGCCGGGGATGCGTGTCAGCGCGGCGACGTCGCTGGTTTGCAGCAGCCGCGCGAACTCATCGACCGAACTCCCCGAAAGGACCGCCAATGCGATCTTCGCGCCGATTCCGCTGACCTTCTGCACATCGCGGAACAGGCGACGCTCGCCCTCGCGCAGGAAACCGTACAGCGAAACGCTATCTTCCTTCTGCGCGTAGTGGGTGAACAACGCGACTTCGCGACCGACTTCGGGCAGGTCGTAGAACGTGCTCATCGGCGCTTCCAGCTCATAGCCGACGCCATTCACGTCAATCACGATCCATGGGGGCGCCTTGTGCGCCAGGATGCCTCTCAATCGTCCGATCATTGCAGACGCCTCATCTTGCCAAAGCTCCTCATCGAGCCAAACGCCTGATCGAGCCAGCTATTCATCGAGATTTCCTCCACGCCGTGCGCGTCGCCACGCCCAGCCGATTTGCCGTCGCACGTACATGCGCATGTGTGATGGCGACGGCCAAGGCATCGGCCGCATCCGCCTGAAGTTTGCCCTGCAACCCAAGCATGATGCCGACCATATGCTGGACCTGCGTTTTGTCGGCACCACCCGTGCCAACCAGCCCCAACTTGATTTCCTTGGCCGCGTATTCGCTGACTGGGAGGTCACGCGCCACGCAGGCCGCAATCGCGGCACCACGGGCTTGGCCAAGCTTGAGTGCGCTCATCGCGTTGTTGGACAGGAACACTTGCTCCACCGCCACTTCGTCCGGCTTGTATTGCTCGATCAGCGCCCATAGCCCATCCAGCAATACGCGCAGGCGCAGCGGGAAGGTCTCCGCAACCAGCAGGTTGATCGGCTGATGGTGCACATGCACGACCTTGCCACCGGCAGCGACATCAATGATGCCTACGCCGGTCCGTTGCGAACCCGGGTCAATGCCAAGAATGCGTGTCACGTCGACTTAGGCGATATCGGCGCGCTCAGGCGCCGGCGCCGTCTCCAACTTCGGCATTGCTGTGCACGGACTGCACATCGTCCATGTCTTCCAGCCATGCCAACAGCTTCTGAACCTGTTCGGCGACATCGCCGTCCACGGCGATGTCGTTGTCGGCGCGAAGGGTGATTTCGGCAATGTCAGGTGCAAGGCCCGCGGCGCGCATCGCAGCGTTGACGACTTCAAATGCATCGGGCGAGGTCAGTACGTCTATCGCGCCGTCTTCTGGATACACCACCACATCGTCGGCGCCGGCTTCGATCGCCGCTTCCGTGATCGCATCTTCATTCGCACCGGGCGCAAAGCTCAGCACGCCGAACTTGTGGAACATGAAAGCGACCGAACCCTCAGTGCCCATGTTGCCGCCGAACTTGACGAACGCATGGCGCACGTCAGCCACGGTGCGCACGCGGTTGTCGGTCAGGCAATCGACGATGATCGCGACGCCACCAGGTGCGTAGCCCTCGTAGCGGATTTCTTCGTATTCAACGCCTTCAAGTTCACCAGTCGCTTTCTTGATCGCGCGCTCAATCACTTCCCTGGTCATGTTGACCCCAAGGCCCTTGTCGATATCACCACGCAAGCGCGGGTTGCTGGCAGGATCGCCGCCACCGGCGCGCGCCGCCACCGAGATCTCACGGATCACCTTGGTGAAGATCTTGCCGCGCTTGGCGTCCACCGCGTTCTTGCGGCCTTCGATGGATGGACCACGTCCCATGCGTTGTCAGCTTGTTGCAGGAAAGGCGCGGAGTATACGACCCCTGCTTAGTCGGTGTGCTCGAATCGCCCTTCACGCAGGAATTCGGTCGCCCTGTGTGCTGCCGCATCGGAAAACAACAGACCACTATGGCTGGCATGCACCACT
>JBBSRO010000089.1:0-3065 GCA_038242955.1 Lysobacterales bacterium | reverse complement strand
CGACGGCGATGAGAACGATTGTCATCGAATCAGTGTCGCATAAAGGTTACGGGCAAGCTGCCAGCAAGCGTGCAAGGGGACGCAGGCTATACTTCGTGACCCGAAACACACGCATCGCAGGCCGTCCGCATCATGTTCGAATCCCTGACTCAACGACTGTCCGGCACCGTCGAGCGCCTGCGCGGCCGCGGCCGTCTGAGCGAATCCAATATCAGTGAGGCCGTGCGCGAAGTACGCATTGCACTGCTGGAAGCGGACGTCGCATTACCTGTGGTGCAGGCGCTGATCCAACGCATCAAGGTGCGCGCGGTCGGACAGGAAGTGATGCGCTCGCTGACACCCGGCCAAGTGCTGGTGCGGATCGTGCGCGACGAGCTGACCGCTGTGATGGGTTCGCAGGCGTCGGAGTTGAACCTCAACGTGCCGGCGCCGGCGGTCATCTTGATGGCTGGCCTGCAGGGTGCGGGTAAAACCACCACTGTCGCCAAGTTGGCGAAACATCTCAAAGACAAGCGCAAGAAGAAAGTGATGGTGGTCAGCGCCGACGTCTATCGTCCGGCCGCGATCGAGCAGTTGCAGGCACTTGCCGGCCAGGTCGATGTGATGTTTTTTCCATCGGACATCACGCAAAAGCCCGAGGCTATCGTCAAGGCGGCGATTGATGCCGCACGCAAGTCGTTCGTCGATGTGTTGATCGTCGATACTGCGGGTCGTACCAGCATCGATGACGCGATGATGGGCGAGATCAAGGCCTTGCACGCGGCCGCCAATCCGGTCGAGACACTTTTTGTGGTCGATTCGATGACCGGCCAGGATGCTGCGGTCAGCGCCAAGCATTTCGGCGAAGCATTGCCGCTGACCGGCGTTGTGCTCACCAAGACCGACGGCGACGCGCGCGGTGGCGCGGCACTGAGCGTGCGCTACATCACCAGCAAGCCGATCAAGTTCATCGGCATCAGCGAAAAGCCTGACGGCCTGGATGTGTTTCATCCGGACCGCATAGCAAGTCGCATCCTCGACATGGGCGACGTGCTGTCGCTGGTCGAGCAGGTCGAGCAAGGCGTCGACCAGGAGAAGGCAAAGAAGCTTGCCGAGAAAGTCGCCAAGGGTAAGAAGTTCGACCTCAACGACATGCGCGACCAGCTGGAGCAGATGCAGAACATGGGTGGCCTGTCCGGTCTGATGGACAAGCTTCCAGGCGTTGGCGCATTGCCGGAGCACGTCAAGCAGCAGGTCACCGGCAAGGAAGTGCCGCGCATGATCGCTATCATCAATTCCATGACCAAGAAAGAACGCCGCAACCCCGAGCTACTGAAGGGCTCGCGCCGTGCACGCGTGGCCCGCGGCAGCGGCCTGACCCCAGCTGACGTCAACAAGCTGCTCAAGCAATACCAGCAGATGGAAAAGATGATGGGCAAGCTGGGCCGCGGTGGCATGAAGGGCATGATGCGCGGGCTTAGCGGAATGATGGGTGGTCGCGCCGGCATGCCGCCGATGCGCTGATCGCAGCGCATTAGCACCGTACAGATGTTGTCGACGATGCTGCCAACTAGGGGTTGTGATCCCACTGGCGCCATGTTTTTGGACAGACGTCCGGAGAGATCAATGCATCAGCGCTTGGATTACCAATCGGCTTCGCCCGAGGCTTTCCAGGCGATGCTCCACACCGAGCAGCAAGTCCACAAAAGTGGACTGGAAGAGTCTCTCCTAGAGTTGGTCAAATCCCTTGCTTCGCAGATCAATGGCTGTGCCTGGTGCTTGGATATGCACACCAAGGACGCGCGTGCGCAGGGCGAAACCGAGCAGCGCTTGTACTTGCTGCCAGTGTGGCGCGAGGCCCCTTGTTACAGTGATCGTGAGCGCGCCGCGCTGGCATGGACCGAAGTAGTCACCAAGATCGCCACGCATGAAGTCTCCGATGCGGTATATGCCGAGGCGCGTGCGCATTTCGATGAGAAATCACTGGTCGACCTGACTCTAGCGATCATCGCCATCAACGGCTGGAACCGCTTGAACGTGGCCTTTCGTACTCAGGTTGGCGGCTACATCAGCCCGACCTCAGCGAAGCTCTGAACACCGTGGGCGGGGCGGTGACGACCAAGGTTGAGGGGATTCGTGTCAATAAATCGGTCGTGAAGGGCTTTGTCGCATTTTCGAGGGTGGTTGGCTGGATATTGGTGTTGGTGTCGTTTGTGATGCTGGCAACCTGGATCACTGGCAAGGGGCCGCTGCGTGAATTCATGCAGGGAAGTTCGGCCACGAGTGCATGTGCCAGTTTTGGGTTCCTGCTCTCTGGCTGCGCTCTGTTGCTCGGAACTGGCTTTAAGCATTCCAGACTCGTTCTTTTGCTCGTCGTGACGATGCTCGGCGGAACCCGTTTGCTGGAATTCCTCACTGGGCAAAATATGGTCCCATGGGAGTGGATCGACAGATTTCTAACGGATTGGACGGGTCGCCCCGCGGGGCGTATGACTGAGCTGTCTGCGGTTTCCTTCGTCCTGATGGGGGCCGTGGGAACGGCCATTCTGCTCGAACGCGCGCTGTGGTTTCGCGAAGCATGCGTGCTCTTGGTAATCGCAATTGCAACTGCTTCCAGCGCGTCTTATGGGTTGGTGCTTGCTGGCGAAAGCGAAAATCTTTTGCACCGCCAGCCACTCATGACCGCGACCTTGCTGCTACTTCTGGCTTTTGGTTGGATGTCGGCTGTCCCGACCACTGGCCTGACTCGCATTACGGTTGCTGACAGCCTTGGTGGCGCATTTGCGCGGCGCCTGATCCTTCCCGCGTTACTGCTGCCGGTTGTGCTGACCTTCCTGTTCAAATGGGTGCAGTCCCATCTCGGCATGTCGGAGTCGCTGGCGCTTGCGTTAGCTGCTGTTGCAACGGGCGGCGGTGTCACGGTGATGATAATTCTGGTGGCGTTCTTTATGGATCGAAGCGAACGCCAGCGCCGCACCGTGCGGGCACTACGCGCCGACGCCAATACGGATGGCCTGACTGGTTTGGCAAATCGGCGAGCGTTCGATGCGTCCTTGCTGGAATCGCTGCAGGACGAGGAGGGGGTT
>JBBSRO010000088.1:0-3067 GCA_038242955.1 Lysobacterales bacterium | reverse complement strand
TGGGCCCACCAGGACTTGAACCTGGAACCAACGAATTATGAGTTCGCTGCTCTAACCAATTGAGCTATAGGCCCGCAGACGGAATTGTAACGGTGCAAACGAAGAACCCGCCTTCCGGCGGGTTCTTTGCTTCACTACGGTGCTTCGCTTAGTCGATGTCCAAGAAGCTGCGCAGCGTTTCCGAGCGCGAGGGGTGGCGCAATTTGCGCAGTGCCTTCGCTTCGATCTGGCGGATCCGCTCGCGGGTGACGTCGAACTGCTTGCCGACTTCTTCCAGCGTGTGATCGGTGTTCATGTCGATGCCGAAACGCATGCGCAGGACCTTGGCTTCACGCGGTGTCAGGCCAGCCAGCACGTCGCGCACGGTCTCGGTGAGGTTGATGTCGACCGTCGCTTCGACCGGGGACATCACATTGGTGTCCTCGATGAAGTCGCCGAGATGGGAATCCTCGTCATCGCCGATGGGGGTTTCCATCGAAATCGGTTCCTTGGCGATCTTCATGACCTTGCGGATCTTGTCCTCAGGCATGTCCATTTCTTTCGCCAATTCTTCCGGCGTCGCCTCGCGGCCATACTGCTGCAGCATCTGCCGGCTGATGCGGTTGAGCTTGTTGATCGTCTCGATCATGTGCACCGGGATGCGGATGGTGCGCGCCTGGTCGGCGATGGAACGGGTAATCGCCTGGCGGATCCACCACGTGGCATAGGTCGAGAACTTGTAACCACGGCGATATTCGAACTTGTCGACCGCCTTCATCAGGCCGATGTTGCCTTCCTGGATCAGGTCGAGGAACTGCAGGCCGCGGTTGGTGTACTTCTTGGCAATGGAGATCACCAAGCGCAGGTTGGCTTCGACCATTTCCTTCTTGGCCTTGCGCGCCTTGGCTTCGCCATAGGCCATGACCCGGTTGATTTCCTTGAGGTCGGCAAGGGTCACGCCCATCGCTTTCTCGATGAGGATCGTCGCTTCCTGCTCGGCGATGATGTTGTCGCGCACATCGCGCAGGGCCGAGCCCCACTTCTGCTTGCGCTTGAGCAACTCGTCAACCCAGCCAGTGTTGGTCTGGTTGCCGTCCCACGCTTTGATGAAGTCTTTGCGCGGCATGCGCGCGACACGGGTCGACAGGTCCAGGATCCGGCGCTCGCGTTCCTTGATCTTGGCGACGACTTCGCGCAACTGACGAACCAGCAGGTCGGTCAGCGGCAATGGCAACTTGAAGGTCAGGAAGATCTCGGCCATTTCCTCGCGCGCCTTCAGTGCGCCCTTGGCGGTTGGTCCACCCTTGGCGTAAGCCTTCTGGAACCGGGCGAATGCCTCACCCATGGCTTCCATGCGCGCAGCGACTTCCAGCGGATCTGGACCAGTCGGGCCTGCCTCTTCCTCTTCTGCCTCGTCCTCGTCTTCTTCGTCGCCTTCCTCGCCATTTTCGGCAGCTTCAAGCGCTGCGGCGGCAGCGGCAGCGGCTTCTTGCTTGGCTTCTTCGGCAGCCGCCATTTCTTCGGCGGTTTCGATGAAGCCCACCACGATCTCGGCCAGGCGCTTCTTGCCAGCCTTGTGCAAGTCATAATCTTCCAACAACTGCTGGGGCGACGCGGGGAAGGTGGCCAGCGCGGTAGCCATCTGCAACAGGCCTTCCTCGATGCGCTTGGCAATGGCGATTTCGCCTTCGCGGGTCAGCAGCTCTACCGTACCCATTTCGCGCATGTACAGGCGCACCGGATCGGTGGTGCGACCGCCTTCGGAATCCAACGAGGTCAGCGCCGCAGCGGCTTCCTCGGCGGCGGTGTCATCGACTTCACGACCGCTGGCGGACTGGCCGGCCAGCAACAACGTCTCAGCATCCGGCGCAACTTCATGCACCTCGATGCCCATGCCGTTGATCATGCCGATGATGTCTTCGATCTGCTCCGGGTCGACCATGTCGTCGGGCAAGTGATCGTTGACTTCGGCGTAGGTCAAATAGCCCTGCTCCAGACCTTTGCTGATCAGGATCTTGATGTCGGACTGGGGGGCTGCTTGCCGTTCGTTTGCCATGTATCGGGCTACCGTAAAAGTGACGCGAAGGGAACCAAGCATTATACCAGCCGTGTTGGGGCTTGGCTTGGACTGTCGTTGACACCCACGCAGGGCGCGGCTGCAACAGGCCTTATCAGGGACGGTGCGTCAGGCCTTCAGGAGGAAGGTAACGGGACCGTCATTGACCAGACTGATCACCATATGGGTACCGAACCGGCCAATTTCCACCCCTGGCGGGTGAAGTCCACGGCAGGTTTCGACCAGACGGGTGAAGCCAAGTTCCGCATCGGCGGGCGCAGCTGCCGTTGTAAAGCTGGGCCGCATGCCGCTGCGCGTGTCCGCAGCAAGAGTGAACTGGCTGACCAGCAACAGACCGCCGCCAGTGTCGTTCAATGAAAGGTTCATCTTGTCGGCATCGTCGGCGAACACGCGGTAACCAAGCAGTCTTTGTGCCATGCGAGCGATCTGAACCTCGCTGTCGCCGGGCTCAATGGCGACCAGCGCCAGCAGGCCGGCACCAATGGCACCGACCACGGCATCGTCCACGACCACCTTGGCTTCAGTCACGCGCTGGATGAGGGCAAGCATGGCGCAATCCTAAACCGCGACGGCAACAAGCGTGCCGCTAGACTGAACGCGATGAGCAAGCTCGCCGCCGCCTTGTTGTACGCACTCACCTGGAGCATCGCCCGGCTGCCATGGCCGTGGCTGGCGGCGCTGGCCGACGCGATTGCCAGCTGGTGGATCCGCGTAGATGCGCGCGAAGCTCGCGTTGCCCGGCGCAACCTAGAATTGGCGATGCCGCAACTTGACGCCGAGGCTCTGGTCGCGCTGCATCGCGAAATCCTGCGCACCACCGCGCGCCAGGCGCTGGAAACCTTGCGCCTGTGGACACGACCGGCATCTCGCAACCTGGCCGACATCGTCGAATCCCACGGCATGGAACTGTTCGATGCCGCGCTGGCGGACGCGCGCGGGCCGACCTCAAGAGGTCTCATCGTGGCCGCGCCACATATGGGCAATTGGGAACTGTTGAACCAGTGGCTGGCG
>JBBSRO010000087.1:0-3267 GCA_038242955.1 Lysobacterales bacterium | reverse complement strand
GTAACCAGCACTATCCGAAGATCGACTCTTCGGATCGCCCAGTGGCGGCGCTTTGCTCTGCTGCTGCCGGGCATCGGCCAATTGCCGCGCCTTTTGCTCGGCCATGGCGACTTCGCGCGTGGCTTGTTCGCGCCGTTTGCGGATATCAGCCAGCTTCTTCTCGTTTTCTTCGGCATCGAGATCGACTTGCTGCTGGCGGCGCTTCGCCTCCTGCTCACGCTGCACCTTCGCAGGATCCGGCGCATCGGCATCCTTCTGCACCTTTTCTTGATCCACTTGATCCGGCACTTGCACGGGTGGTGGAGGCAACTCGTCGACCACTGGCTCTGGTAGCGGTTCGGGCACAGGGTCGGGAGGCGTTGGCGTTGGCGTTGGCGTTGGCTCGGCCACGGGTTTTGGCAACGCCTTCGGGTCGCGCTGCAGGGCACGCTGCATCGATGCGCTGAGCGCAGACGGATCAATCAGGTCGGCTTGGATCACATCGCCATGTGCAAGCTCGACTAAGTTGCTCCGGTTCCAGTGCAGCCCGGCGAACAACAGAGCAAATAGCAGCACATGCAGGCCAGTGGCTTGCAGCAGTGCATTGCGGGTATCGGCACGCGACTCTTTCACGCACAGGCCTTCGTGCTGGTGCCCGCAAGCATCGACTTCATTACCGCCATCTCACTTGCGCTTGCCATCCGGGGGAGCCACCCGGTCGCCCATCAGTCCAGCGCGACTGACTCCTGCCTTTGTTTGCAGCAGCGACAGGACCTCGTACACAGCCTGGTAGTTGGCATCGCGATCGCCCGCGACATACACGGGCTGCTTCGGATCAGCGTCCATGAATGCCTTGACCTTGCTGACAAGCTGATCCCTCTCAACCGCCTGTGGCCTATCGAGTCCTTCATAAGTCAGCGACAAGCCACCGTCGCCAGCAACCTGCACCACGATGGGCTTCTGTTTGCTTTGCTCCAGTGGCTTTGCATCGGACTGCGGCAGGTTCACGTCCACACCGACGTTAAGCAAAGGCGCGGTGACCATGAAGATGATCAGCAGCACCAGCATCACGTCGATGTAGGGCACGACGTTGATATCGGCGTTAAGTTTCTTCCTGCGGTGGCGGCGGCTGCCGCTGTTCAGTGCCATGGGGACCTCACTCGCCCGCTTGAGTCTGGCGCTGCAGGATCGAGGAGAACTCCTCACTGAAAGTTTCGTAGCGCACCGCGATGCGCTCGGCACGGGTGGCGAAGCGGTTGTAAGCCCATACCGCCGGAATGGCCGCGAACAGACCCATCGCGGTCGCAATCAACGCCTCGGAGATGCCTGGCGCAACCGTCGCGATCGTTGCTTCCTTGACGTTGGCCAAGCCTTGGAACGAAATCATGATGCCCCAGACAGTGCCGAACAGGCCCACGTAAGGACTGATCGAACCGACGCTGGCAAGGAATTCGAGATTTTGTTCCAGCCCGTCCATTTCGCGCGAGGTCGATACACGCATCGCCCGTTGCGCGCCTTCCAACTCCATGCGCGTATCCACCCCACGGCGCTGGCGGGTGCGGTTGAACTCGCGCATGCCGCCTTCGAAGATTGCTTCCAGCCCTTCCACCTTGCGATTGCGTTCACTGGCACCGGCATAGAGCTTGGACAGCTCGGCGCCCGACCAGAACTGTTCCTCGAAGGTGTCGGCTTCGCGCTCGGCACGATCGAGTACGCGCTTCTTGCGAAAAATGATGACCCACGACGCGATCGAGGCGAACAGCAGCAGGACCAGCACAAGTTGCACAGGCAAGCTGGCATGCAGGACCAACTGGAACATGTCAAAGCCACCGGCGGCATTCGCGGCCGTGGCTTGGGAGCCGCTATCAGCCAGTTCTACTGCGCTGGCGGCGGCATTCTCGGGCAACGCCTGTGGCAGCGATTGCAGCATGGTCGAAACAGGCGTCATCAAACGTTCTCCACAAATAGTTTTAATTCGGAATGCAATGGCTCCGGAATAGGACGCGGGCGGAAGCTTGATGCCTGCAGCGCCACAATCCGCACCTTGGCTTCGATCAATATCTTGTCACCAAGGTAAATGTGCTGGGCCATGTTGAAGCTGGCCCCGCGACATTCAAGCAGGCTCACGCTGACCTGAAGCTGATCGTCCAGGCGGGCCGGGGCACGGAAGTCGATCTCCATTGCCCGCACCACGAATACCAGGTCATCGCGGCTGCGCATCGTTTCCTGATCGAACCCGCGCGAACGCATCCATTCACTGCGGGCGCGCTCGAGGAAGGCGAGGTAGCGCGCGTGATAAACCACGCCGCCAGCATCGGTGTCTTCCCAATAGACACGAACGGGCCAAGAGAAGTGGTCAGTCATGGCTGATTCGTGGAGTCACAGCGGAAAAGGGGTCAGAGTGAATTTCCTGCCGACCATCTAACCGTGACCCGGAATCTCGGTCAGGAAACTTCACTCTGACCCCTTTTCCGGCTCTGGCTGAATTTCACGCTCCGCCTCAACCATCCCGCTGGTATTCGCCTTGGGCTTGAAGCCCAGGTGCCGATACGCCCGCGCCGTGGCCATGCGGCCGCGTGCGCTGCGCACCAGATAACCCTGCTGGATCAGGTAGGGCTCGATCACGTCTTCCAGCGTGCCGCGCTCCTCGCTCAGCGCGGCAGCTAGCGATTCCACACCGACTGGTCCGCCATCGAAGGCATCAATGATGATCGACAACATGCGCCGGTCGAGTTCGTCGAAGCCCTGCGGATCGACTTTCAGCATGTCCATCGCCGCACGCGCGGTGTCGGCATTGATCGTGCCATCACCCTTGACCTGGGCGTAGTCGCGCACCCGCCGCAGCAGGCGATTCGCAATCCGCGGCGTGCCCCGCGAACGCCGCGCGATTTCGTCCGCGCCTTCGGCAGCACACGAAATACCCATGATCTGCGCGGAACGGCGCACGATCTTGGTCAAGTCTTCGGTCGAATAAAACTCCAAACGCTGGACAATGCCGAAACGGTCGCGCAGCGGCGCCGTGAGAAGGCCCGCGCGGGTGGTGGCACCGATCAGGGTGAACGGCGGTAGGTCGAGCTTGATCGAACGCGCGGCTGGCCCCTCGCCGATCATGATGTCGATCTGGTAATCCTCCATCGCCGGATACAGCACTTCTTCCACGACCGGGGAGAGGCGATGGATCTCGTCGATGAACAGCACATCGAACGGCTGCAGATTGGTCAACAGCGCGGCCAAGTCACCGGCTCTCTCGATCACCGGGCCGGACGTCACCCGCAAATTGACGCCAAG
>JBBSRO010000086.1:0-3321 GCA_038242955.1 Lysobacterales bacterium | reverse complement strand
CAGCACGCGCGCGCCAGCCCACTTGAACGCATTTTCCAGCAGGTTGCCGAGCAACTCCTGCAGGTCACCGATTTCGCCATGGAAGCGCACCTGTGGCGCGATCTCGAATTCGCACAACACGCGCTTGCCCGCATAGACCTTCTCGAGGCCGGTCACGATCTGCTCGGCGGTTGGCTCGATTTCGATCGGCGCGGCAAATAGCTGGTGCCCGGAACGCGCAGCGCGCGACAGTTGGTAAGTGACCAGGTCGTTCATGCGCCGCAGTTGGGTGTCGACTTCCTCGCGCAGTTCACTTTCACCGGCGTCACTGTCCATCCGCGTGCGCAGCACCGCCAGTGGCGTCTTCAGGCTATGAGCGAGGTCAGCCAAGGTGTTGCGCTGGCGATCCAGGTTCTCGCGCTCGCTGTCGATAAAGGCATTGATGCTGCGTGTCAGCGGTTCCAGTTCGCGCGGATGCGCCTCGCTCATTCCTGATGCGGCACCCAGTTGCACGCGCTTGAGATCGCCAATGACGGCATGCAACGGGCGCAGGCTCCAGCGCAGCACCACCATTTGCAACAGCAACAGGACCAGTCCGGCGCCGCCCAGGTTGAACCACAGCGCAGAGCGGAAGGCTGACACCTGCCGACCAAGCGCCGTGGTGTCCTCCAGGATATACACGGTGTACGGGAATTCACTGCCCTGCTGTTCGCTCCCGCTCCAGATCAATCCGTAGCCATAGCGATACACCTCACCGGGCTGGCCATTGATCTGGGTAATCGGCAACGGTCCTTCGAATGTCTGCTGGCGCGCATCTAGCATCAAGCCTGCCGGCAGTCGCGGCCCTTGGGTGGAGTCGGATTCCCAACGGCCCGATGGCAGCACGATCTGCGCATACAGCCCACTACCCGGCCGCTTGAAACGCGGATCTGGTGGGTCATACGGAGGGATGACGCTGCCATCGCGGGCGAAATCGCTATTGGCATAGGCCAACGCATAGCTATGCAGGCGCTCGCGCATGCCGCTTTGTGCGGTGCTCAGGAACGAGCGATCAAGCGCGTAACCGGCCAACGCCAAGAAAGCCACCAAACCCAGGCTCGCGGCGAGCAACTGCCGTGCCTGCAGGGAACGCGGCTGGGCGATGTGCAAGCGGCGACGCCGGGTGGCATCGCCGCTTGGATTGTCAGGTGCTCCCACGACCTTCATTCGCCGTCAACGGAACACGATCACTCGCCGGTGCGCGGGATCGCGAACCTGTAGCCGCGACCGCGCACGGTTTCGATAGGCTTGAGCGCGCCTTCCGGATCGAGCTTCTTGCGCAGCCGGCCAATGAAGACCTCGAGCACGTTCGAATCGCGGTCGAAATCCTGCTGGTAGATGTGCTCGGTGAGGTCTGCCTTGGAGACCAGTTCACCGGCATGCATCATCAGGTATTCCAGCACCTTGTACTCATAGCTGGTCAGGTCGACGTTAGCACCCTCCACGCTGACTGTCTGCGCGGCAAGGTCCAAAACCACCGGACCACATTCCAGCGTTGGCTTGCTCCAGCCCGCGGCGCGGCGCACCAGCGCATTCACTCGCGCCAGCAACTCCTCGACATGGAAGGGCTTGACCAGGTAATCATCAGCGCCCTGCTTGAGGCCATCGACTTTGTCTTGCCAGCTTGAACGCGCGGTGAGGATCAACACCGGGAATTTCTTGCCCTCGTCGCGCAGGGCCTTGATCAGCTCCATGCCGGACATCTTCGGCAAGCCAAGATCAATGATGCCCACGTCGAATGGCACTTCGCGGCCCATGTACAGGCCTTCTTCACCGTCCTGGGCAGCGTCCACCGCATAGCCTTCGCGCTTCAGGCGCGCTGCCAGGGTTTCGCGCAAAGGGGCTTCGTCTTCAACGAGCAGGATACGCATGGAAACTCCTTGGGAATGAATGAATAGCCGGGAACCTGATCACGCCATTGGCTCTAACAGGATGCCGCGATCAGTCGTCACGATCACGTGCAGGTCGAGCAGGCCGCGGGTCTTGCTGCGAACCACGCGAACCGTTTTCGTTGCTGCGACTGTTGTTTTTATTTGATCCGCCGTTGTCATCGCGCCGGCTCGGGTCTTGCATGAAGACCCGTACCCGGCCCGCATCGTCCACCACCTTGACTCGATGCATGTCGCGGCCATCGTATTGCACGCGTTCGGCCGACAACACTTCACCGCGCGTATTGCGCTCGATGCGACGGACCGCATCGGACAAACTGCTGCTGTCACGCGGCCTGCGGCGGTCTTGGCTGCTATCGCGGTCTTGGCGACTCTCCTGCTGCTGTGGGGTCGCTTGCGTCCCTGCGTACGCAGAAATGGCTGGCAGCACCGCCAGGATGGCAATGGTCAGCAGCTTCAGCGATGGCGTGGGACAGCAGGGCATATTGCGACTTCCACTCTTCTTGGCGTTGTCGGGGTCAGAGGCATTCATTCTGGCCAAGGCCGGTGAATCAGCCCTGAAGTTTCCTGAACAGGGTACTCCGCCATTCATGTACACCATCACGTTGCCTGCTTGAGACTCAAAAAATCTCGCCAATGCAGCACCGCAGTGAACCGCCGGCCGCTTCGATCGCATCCAGCTGAACCGTAGCCACTTCGAAGCCGGCATCGGCCAGTTGTTGGCGATGTTTTGGCAATAGGGCGTCCCCCGCCGCGGCGCTCATCCAGACCTTGGACTGATCCAATGCAATGCAATTGCCGACAAAGGCCGCATGTTCGCTGGGCGAACAAAGGATCGCGTGTGGCCCATACACGCTCGCGATCGCGTCGACTACGCCCGGATCGGCGAAACCTTCCGGACACACCACTGCCACACGCCCGGCCAGCACCGCCAGCACGACATTGGTGTGGTACTCGCCCTCACTCAGGTCGAACATCAGGGTCGCGTGCAGGCCGAAGGCCTCGTGCATCAGTCGTGCGCCTGCTTCGTCGCAGCGGTCGGACAACCCGCAGAAGCCCAAGCCACGCGTGCGGTCAATGACCAACGCACCCGTCAGCTCGCAGGGGTTTTCCTGCGTCGAAAGGTCGAACTCGCGGTAGCCGAGCACGTCGCGAAAGAATCCGCGGATGTCGCTACGCGTTGCTTCCTGTTGGCGCACCGGATGGCGCATGCGCCCCACCACGTAACGCCCCGCGGCAGTGCCGAACACATTGTTCGGGAACAGCGCATCGGGCGTTTCTGGATCGCCGGCGAAACACACCGTTGGCAAGACAGCCGAGAACGCACGATGCAGGTCGCGATGCTGCATCGACGCGCGGTTGGCATCGAAGGCGGCGGCATCGGCCATGTAAGCGTTATCTTGCGCAGACTGCT
>JBBSRO010000085.1:0-3583 GCA_038242955.1 Lysobacterales bacterium | reverse complement strand
TTGCGTGTCCCCAAACCCGGCACGCGTAGCAGGCGTTCCTTGGGCGCCTTGTTGAGGTCCACGGGGAATGCCTCCGGATGGCGCAACGCCCATGCAAGTTTGGGGTCGATATCGAGGTCCAGCATGCCGCTGGTTGTCTCATTGGTAATTTCTTCCACCTTGAACTCGTAAAAGCGCAACAGCCAATCGGCCTGGTAAAGCCGATGCTCACGCTGCAAAGGTGGCGCCACGATCGGTAAATTGCTGGACGCATCCGGGATCGGGCTGAACGCCGAGTAGTAGACGCGCCGCAGGCGGTAGTTTCCGTAGAGGTTGTCGCTAGCCACCAGGATGTCGCGATCGCTCGCGCCGTCCGCGCCGACAATCATTTGCGTGCTTTGACCTGCGGGTGCAAAGCGGGGTGGCTTGGCTTTGCGCGGCGTACCGACAGGGGACGCGGAACGTGCTTCCTTGGACTCCTCGATGCGCCAGCGCAGTTCTCCCATCGCGCCACGAATGCCGGGTAACGATTTTTCCGGCGCAAATTTCGCAAGGCCGGCCTCGGTCGGCAGTTCCACATTGATGCTCAGGCGATCGGAATAGCGCCCCGCAGCCGCCAGAAGCTCCGGCGCTGCATCGGGAATCGTCTTCAGGTGGATGTAGCCGGCGAACTTATGTTCCTCGCGCAGGCTGCGCGCCACCGCGACCATTTGCTCCATGGTGTAGTCGCTGTTGCGAATAATGCCGCTGGAGAGGAACAAGCCTTCGATGTAGTTGCGCTTGTAGAAATCCATGGTCAGCTTCACCACCTCCTCGGGTGTGAAGCGGGCGCGGACGACGTTGCTGGAGACGCGGTTCACGCAATACGAGCAGTCGAAAATACAGAAGTTCGTCAGCAGGATCTTGAGCAGGCTGACGCAGCGCCCGTCAGGCGTGTAGCTATGGCAGATACCCATGCCTTCGGTGCTGCCGATGCCGCCACTTCGCCGTGAATCGCGCTTGCCAGCGCCGCTGGACGCACAGGATGCGTCGTATTTGGCGGCATCGGCGAGTACTGCAAGTTTGCGATCGAGGTCCATGCACGCATTGTCTCAAGCGCGCGGCGCATGGCGTGCGACTGAAGCAGTCGAGCACGCCTTTTTCACTCCTATTTCGTTCATATAGCTGAAAGCGCTGGCAGCGCACCTTGCGAACGTGCGCGCGCTCCCACATTGCAATAAGTCGGCATCGAAACACATCGATAAGGGAGGACGCGCGTCATGGAAGATCTAGTCATCGTGCGCCCTGAGGGGATGTACTGCCCGCCGGGCGATTTCTACATTGACCCCTGGCGGCCAGTGGAGTGCGCGGTGATCACCCATGGCCATGGCGACCATGCGCGGGTCGGCATGAAGGAATATCACACGACTTCGCAAGGGCTTCCGATCCTGCAGTGGCGGCTGGGCGAGCAGGTCTATCACTCGCACGAATATGGTGAAACATTCGAGCTGGGTGACACCCGCGTATCGCTGCATCCGGCGGGTCATGTGCTGGGTTCTGCGCAGGTGCGCATCGAACATGCAGGGCGCGTCTGGGTGATGTCGGGCGACTACAAGCGCAATCCGGATCCCACCTGCGCGCCGTTTGAAGTGGTGCCATGCGACACGTTCATCACCGAGGCGACCTTTGGCCTGCCGATCTATCGCTGGCCACCGATGGACGAAGTGGCGCGAGACATTGCCGCGTGGCGTGACGAATGCGCGGCGCTAGGCGAGACAGCAATCCTTTACTGCTATGGGCTGGGGAAATCCCAGCGCTTGCTTGCAGAACTTGCCAGCTGCATGCAAGGACCGGTCTTCGTGCATGGCGCGATCGCCACCGGCGTTGAGGTCTATCGCGCCGCAGGCGTCCACATGATCGAGACAGTGAAGGTATCGGACACACCAAAAGGCGCGGAGTTCGCCGGGAAACTGGTGTTGGCCCCGCCGTCCGCTGGCGGTAGCACTTGGGTGCGCCGGTTCCGCAACGCGCAGCATGGATTTGCATCGGGATGCATGCGCGTGCGCGGCAACCGGCGGCGTCGCAACTATGACCGCGGCTTCGTGGTGTCTGACCATGCCGATTGGCCGGACCTGCTGCGCACCGTGCGTGAGACTGGCGCCAGCCGGGTGATTGCTACGCACGGCAATACCGATGCATTGGTACGCGTGTTGAATGAGGAAGGGATTTCAGCAGGCACGTTTGCCACGCATTTTGGCGAGGACGACTGATGCGCCGCTTCACCGCGCTCTACCAACGACTGGATCGATTGACGTCGACCAACGATAAACGCCGCGCCTTGGTCGACTACATCCGCGGCTGTCCGCCAGACGACCTGGCGTGGGCGCTGCACTTGGTTGCGGGGGGCAAGATTGGGGGGGCGCGCCGCAAGCTGGCGACCACCGCGGAACTGCGCGAGTGGGTCAGCGAGGTTTCTGGGAATCCTGCGTGGCTTGTAGAGGACAGCTACCACCAGGTCGGCGACCTGGCGGAGACGCTGACGCTGCTGTTGCCGCCCTCGACGGATCGCGCGGATGACTTGGGTTTGCATGCTTGGATCACGCAAGTCTTGTATCCAATTGCCAACGCGGACCCTGGAGTTCGTCGCGGCGTCATCGTCGACGCATGGAATGGTTTAGACGACGCAGAGCGACTCGTCTTCAACAAGTTGCTGACGGGCAACATGCGAATCGGTGTGTCGCAGGGTTTGCTGCAGCAAGCGCTCTCGGAAGTTTCCGGACTGGACGTTGCCGTCATCGCGCAGCGCATGCTGGGCAACTGGGAACCGACAGCTGACTTCGCCACCAGGTTGCTGTCTACCGAGGCCCAAGTGGGCGATGCAAGCACGCCCTATCCGTTCCAGCTCGCATCGCCGCTGGAGGCCACTGCTGAAAGTCTGGGTGAGGTCAGCGATTGGCAGCTGGAATGGAAATGGGATGGCATACGGCTGCAGCTCATCCACCGCCAGCAGGAAGTCGCTCTATGGTCACGCGGCGAAGAGCGGCTTGATGGTCGCTTCCCGGAGATCGAGACGATGGCCGCGTTGCTGCCTGAGTGCGTTCTTGATGGTGAGTTGCTCGCTTGGGAGGCCGATGCAGCGGAGCCGCGGCCGTTTGCTGCGTTGCAGACGCGGATCCAGCGGAAGAAGCCTGGCCCAAAGGTACTTGCCGCGACACCGGTCGTGATGGCCGTTTATGACTTGCTGGAGCTCGATGGCAATGACCTGCGGCAGGAACCCTTGCATGCGCGCAGAGCAAAGCTGCACGCGTTGGTCGAGGCACTGGGAAATCCGACGCTAAAGATATCGCCACAGGTACATGTGGACAGCTGGGAAGCCGCCGCACGGTTGCGTGAGCAGTCGCGCGAGCGGGGCGTCGAGGGGCTGATGGTGAAACGTGCGAGTTCGCCATATGTAGGCGGCCGCAAGCGCGGTGACTGGTGGAAATGGAAAGTCGATCCGATGACCATCGACGCGGTGCTGGTATACGCGCAGGCCGGTCACGGGCGCCGCAGCAACTTGTATACCGACTACACATTCGCGGTCTGGGATGACGAGCAGTTGGTGCCGGTGGCGAAGGCGTATTCC
>JBBSRO010000084.1:0-4238 GCA_038242955.1 Lysobacterales bacterium | reverse complement strand
ATGCGTGGGCGTTTCAGTCCGGGCGCAGCGCAGGACGAATGGTGCGAGCGCCACCTTCTGGCGCGGATTCACCGCAACACCATCGGCAAGCTGCGTCGCGAAATCGAAGCGGTTGAGGTGCGCGATTACGTGCGCTTCCTGTGCGACTGGCAGCGCGTTTCGCCCGGCACACGGGGCAGTGGCCCCGATGCACTCGCGAGCGTGCTGACGCAAATGGAAGGCTTCGAGGCCGCCGCTGGCAGCTGGGAATCTGAAGTGCTACCGGCGCGGATCAAGGATTATTCAATCACCTGGTTAGATGACCTGTGCACGGCCGGCCGTATCGCGTGGACGCGCTTGCGGGCGAGTGGTGGTGAATCTTCCGGTGGCACATTGGTGCGCGCAGCACCGATCGTATTGGTCCCGCGCCGCGAACTCACGCGCGGGACGCGGTTGGCGACCGGCAACCGCGAGGAAGAAGCCCGTGTTTCGTCACGTGCACACAGAATCATCGACCACCTGCAGGAACGCGGTGCGCTGTTCTTCGACGAATTAATGGATGCGGCCGGGCTGCTGCAGACCGAACTGGAAGATGCGCTGGCCGAACTTGTCGCGCGCGGGCGCGTGAGTTGCGACAGCTATTCCGGCCTGCGTGCGTTGCTAGTGCCAGCCTCGAAGCGACCGTCGGGCTTTGGGCGTCGCGGGCGGCGTGCATCGCTGATGGGGATTGCCGATGCCGGGCGTTGGTCGTTGGCCCGGCGGGCAGGGCAATCGCCTCCCGACGTCTCCCCGGCAACAGGCGGGGGAGAAGACCTTGAGCACGTCGCCCGTGTGCTGTTGCGCCGCTACGGCGTGGTCTGTTGGCGGCTGCTGGAACGCGAGGCACCGTGGTTGCCGCCGTGGCGCGAATTGCTGCGCGTGTACCAGCGGCTCGAAGCACGCGGCGAATTGCGTGGCGGACGTTTCATTGCAGGCGTAGTGGGCCAGCAGTTCGCGTTGCCCGAAGCCGTGGCCAGCCTGCGTGCGGTTCGCAAGCGTGCACATGACGGCGCGATGATCGCGATATCCGCCAGCGACCCATTGAATCTGTTGGGCGGGATCATTGCTGGCGAGAAAGTCCCGCGTCAGCCTGGTGCGCGGCTGCTGTTGCGCGATGGCGTGCCGATCGCTTCATTTGTCGCAGGCGAGATGCATGCGCTGGCCGAGTTAACGCCCTCGGACGAACGGGCGGCACGTGCGATCTTGGTGCGCGATCCAGGACTGCGAATTGTGTCAGCGGATTTTCTGGATGTGGGGTCGTCTGTGTATGCGGACCCACTCGGCTTGCACACCTAAATCACCAAGCAAAAACAGCGCCTAGACGCGGCGTTTTCAGGGCAATGTAACGGAGCAATTTTGGCTGAATTTATCGGTGACAACCTTTCAGGCTCCCGCCGCTGCCGGAGTCACCGACACTTTGTCGCGCAACTCGCGGCGCAGGATCTTGCCGATGGCGCTCTTGGGCAGGGGTTCGCTGCGGAACTCAACGACGCGCGGGATCTTGTAACCAGTCAGATACAGCTTGCAGTGCGCGATCACGTCGGCTTCGGTCAATGTGGGTGAGCGGGGCACGATGATTACCTTGACCGACTCGCCTGAATGCTCATCCGCGATGCCGATCGCCGCTGCCTCCAGCACATCGGGGAGGAGTGTCAGCACGTCCTCGACTTCGTTCGGAAAGACCTTGAACCCGGAGACCACAATCATGTCTTTCTTGCGGTCAGTGATGCGGATGCTGCCGTGCTCGTCCATCACCCCCATGTCACCGGTGCGAAGCCAGCCGTTGGGCGTGAAGACGTTGGCGGTTTCCTCTGGCAGGTTCCAGTAACCCTTCATCACCTGCGGCCCGCGCAGGCAGATCTCTCCAACATCACCCTGTTGGATTGGGGCTCCGTCATCATCGAGAATGGCTGCTTCGGTGCTGGGCAACGGAACGCCAATCTGTCCGCTCCATTCATGGATAGTGACTGGATTGGCGATCGCTACCGGTGAGGTTTCAGTCAGGCCATATCCCTCCACCAGCGGCACGCCCGCACGTTGCTTCCAGCGCTGCGCCACCACCTGTTGGACTGCCATGCCGCCTGCTACCGCTAGCTTGAGCGGACGCAGGTCGATCGCGGCAAAGCCGGGTGCGTCGAGCATGGACCGGTACAAAGTATTGACGCCAATGATCACGGTGAACGGCACGCTAGCCATGACCTTAAGAAAGTCGGCCATGTCGCGTGGGTTGGCGACCAGTACCGCCTGAGCGCCCTGGCAGAAGAAAGACAACGCGCCAGTGAGGGCGAACACGTGGTACATCGGAAGCGGCAGGATCAGCGTCTCCTTACCCTCCTGCAGGTTGGGCGACATCCATGCGCCCACTTGCAACACATTCGCCACCATGTTGCTGTGGCTCAGCTTCGCCCCCTTGGCGACCCCCGTAGTGCCACCGGTGTACTGCAGGAAGGCGAGATCGTCGTGTCCCAGTTCTACCGGGTCGAGTTGTTGGCTGCGACCGGCCGCTAATGCGCCGCGGAAGCTGATTGATCGGGGCAGCCGCCACGTCGGCACCATTTTTTTCACATGCTTCACGGCTGCATTCGTCATCAGCCGCTTCATGGTTGGTAACAGGTCGCCAACCTGGGTCGTGACAACTGTGCGCAGCTCGGTCTCGCCGATCACCTGTTCAAGCGTGTGTGCGAAGTTCTCCAGCACAACGATGGCGCGCACATCGGCATCCTTGAGCTGGTGGCGGAGCTCGCGGGGCGTGTACATCGGGTTGACGTTCACCACCACCATGCCAGCGCGCAAGATGCCGAACATCGCCACCGGGTACTGCAGCAGGTTGGGCATCATCAGCGCGACCCGGTCGCCACGCTGCAGGCCGGCAGACTGCTGCAGCCAAGCGGCAAAGGCGAGGCTGGCCTCATCCAGCTCGCGATACGTCATGGTCGCGCCCATTGATCGGTAAGCCGGCAAATCGGCAAAACGCGTGCAACTGTCCGAGAGCATCTCGATGAGCGATGCGAAGCGCTTCATGTCGATTTCTGCCGGCACCCCAGCGGGGTATTGGGTAAGCCATGGCTTGTCCATCAATTTCCTCCCATGAACCAAATAAATATAGGCTGGCGGATGACGCATCGAGTACTCGAGAACCATCTTAGTCGCAGATATGCAAACGCACCGTCCGCAACGCGAGATGCGCGCGCGATTCGAGTCAGGCATTCTCCAATTGGTTGGTTCCGAGCCACTGGGTGTGCTTGTCGGACTCCGCAAATAAAAACGCCGCCCGGAGGCGGCGTTTTCGATGGAACAAAGCTGACTGCTTACTTGGTCGTCAGTCCGCGTGCTTCCAGCAGGGGTTCGATCTTCGCTTCATAGCCGGAGAAATTCGGGAACAACTTGCCGGGTTCGATCTCGCCGCCCGGCGCCAGCACGAACTCGCGCATGCGGTCACCGTTTTCGCGGGTCAAGCCACCGTGCTTCTTGATCCATTCGGTGGTATTGGCCCCAAGTACTTCCGACCAGATGTAGGCGTAGTAGCCGGCCGCGTAGCCACCCATGATGTGGCTGAAATACGGTGTCTTGTAACGGGGCGGCACGGGTGCGTAGTTGAAGCCATCGGCCAGCAGTGCGTCGTGCTCGAACTTCATCACGCCGGAAGCCTCCGGGATCTTGTCAGCAGGTGCCTGGTGCAAGCGTTGGTCAAGCATCGCGGACTCCAGGTACTCGGTGGTGGCGAAGCCCTGGTTGAACTTGGAAGCGGCGATCACCTTGTCGAGCAGCGCTTGCGGCATGGCTTCACCGGTCTGGTAGTGCTTGGCGTAATGCGACAGCACTTCCGGCCAATCAGCCCACATTTCGTTGACCTGTGACGGGTATTCGACGAAGTCGCGTGGCACGTTCATCGAGTAATACGGGTAGCGCACGTCCTGGAAAAAGCCGTGCAGTGCATGGCCGAACTCGTGGAACGCCGTGGTGACTTCATCCCAGGTCATCAGCGTGGGCTTGCCCGCCGCGGGTTTGGGGATATTGAGGTGGTTGGCCACCACCGGCTGGTTGCCGGTGAGTGCGGATTGCGACACATAAGTGTTCATCCACGCACCACCGCGCTTGGACGAGCGTGCGTAGGGATCGAAGATGAAAATGGCCAGCGGCTTTCCGTCTTTGTCGATGACGTCGTAGGTCCAGGTGTCCGGGTGGTACTTCGGCAGGTCGGTGCGTTCCTTGAAGCTGAT
>JBBSRO010000083.1:0-4554 GCA_038242955.1 Lysobacterales bacterium | reverse complement strand
AGCCCGCAACATGGCTACAGCGTGGTGGCGATGACCTGGGGCCCCGGACAAGGCGCGCCGCTGCATGACCATTCCGGCCTGTGGTGCGTGGAGGGGGTGTGGGATGGCGAGCTTGAAATCGTGCAGTACGAACTTCTGGAGCGCGACGGTGAGCGCTTTCGCTTCCGCGCAGGCAGCGGCATGCATGCTGGCCCGGGAAGCGCTGGCAGCCTGATCCCCCCGCACGAGTACCACACAATACGCAACACCAACCCCAGCGCAGTAGCAGTGTCACTCCACATCTACAAGGCCGAGATGGCCTGCTGCTCGAAGTTCCAGCGGCAGGATGGCGAGTGGTTCATTCGCGAAAGTGCCGAAATGGTGACCGATAAGGCTGCTTGAAGGCTGCTCGCTCAGTTATAATTCGCGTCCGCGCCGGAGTGGCGGAATCGGTAGACGCAGCGGACTCAAAATCCGCCGGTAGTGATACTGTGGGGGTTCGAGTCCCCCCTCCGGCACCAAGTACAGCACGAACGGACGCCCGGCCATTGGCCGGGTTCTCTGCATCTGGACTTTCGAAATCCTGAGAGGAGCCGCGATGAGGCCGTTTCAGGGATACGTTTGCGACACCTGATCGACAACACGCCCGTCCTGCACGGTGAAGACGTGCCCGCCGAACGCAGCGGCATCGTCCGGGTCATGCGTGATCAAGAGCATCGGTACCTGCAGGCGGCGTTGCAACGCATCCAGTTCACTGCGCATCTCGACGCGCAGGACCGGGTCGACGGCGGCGAATGGCTCATCCAGCAACAACATGCGCGGCTCCAAGACGAGCGCGCGTGCCAGCGCGGTGCGTTGGCGTTGGCCACCCGACAGTGACTCTGGCCGTTGCTGGGCGACTTCCGTGAGTTGCAGCGCTTCCAGCCAATAATCGACCGCGACGTGCTGCACGTTCTGGCGAGGATTCAACCAGCCACGCAGCAACGGGAACGCGATGTTCTGGCGCACGGTCAGATGCGGGAACAGCGCGTAGTCCTGGAACACATAGGCGGTGCGGCGTGCTTGCGGTGACAGATCAATGCGCGCTGCCGCATCGAATAGTGCTTCTCCGGCTACTCGCACATGCCCTGCATCCGGGCGCATCAAGCCGGCAATCGCTTTCAGGGTCAAGCTCTTGCCTGATCCGGATGGCCCCATCAGCACGATGCGCGCGCTATCCGATTGCACGCGCACATCCAGCTGGAAACTGCGTTTGCCGTTGCGCAACGTCTTGCGAATGTCGAGATCAAGCAGCATTGGCATGCACACGCTTCATCGATCGCCAAACCGCGCGGGGGACAGCTTGCCAGCGGCCAACAGTACTGCGATGCACACCACTGAAGTGATCATCACCAGCACGTTCGCGGTGTGGTCCTGACCGGCTTGCACGGCTTCATAGACTGCTACCGACAGCGTTTGCGTGCGGCCTGGAATGCTGCCGGCGACCATGAGCGTGGCTCCGAATTCGCCCATTGCGCGGGCAAACCCGAGTAGCAAGCCGGCAAGGATTCCGCGCCACGCCAAAGGCAATGTGACCCGCAGGAACAACGCGAATTCCGATACGCCCAACACGCGCGCAGCCTGCTCCAGCTGGCCATCGACTGCTTCAAATGCGGCACGCGCCGGTTTGAATACCAAGGGGAACGCAACAATCGTTGCGGCGAGCACGGCGCCTTGCCAGGTGAAGATCAGGTTGATACCGAATTGATCATGCAACCAACCGCCCAACCATCCCCGACGGCCGATCAACACCAGCAAGTAATAACCCAGCACGGTGGGCGGCATCACCAGCGGCAAGGTCAGCACCGTATCGAGCAAGTCACGACCCGGGAACCGCGTGCGCGCCAGCAGATAACCTACGGCGACCCCAAGCACCAGGTTGATCGCGGTCGCCCAACCCGCGACTTTCAGCGACAACGCCAATGCCATCCATGCCGAGTCCATCGCGTGGGGCACCTACGGCTTCCTGAAGCCGTATTTCGCAAGGATCGCCTGCCCAGCTGGCGACATCACGTAGGCGATGAAGCGCGTTGCTTCGGCGGAATTCGTGCTGTCACTAACGGGCGCGATCGGATAGCGGATTGCGACTTCCAATGCCACCTCGAAGGCAACCTTGACCTTGCCCGGCATGATCGCGGCATCCGTTGCATAAACGAAGCCGGCATCTACTTCACCGCGCGCCACGTAATCCAGCGACTGTCGGACGTTCTGGGTGGTGATGACCTTGGTCGACAGCATTCGCCACAGCTTTGCAGCGTCCAAGGCAAGGCGTGTATAGCGACCAACTGGCACGCTAGCTGGATTGCCGATGGCGATCCAGCGCACCGACGGCTGCCGGAGATCTGGCAGGCGCTTGATGATCAACTTGCTGTCAGTCGGCACCACCACTACCAGCCCATTGCGCGTGAAATCACGGCGCGCCTTGGCCGACACCAATCCCTGCGCCACGGCCATGTCCATGGTCTCGATATCGGCGGAGGCGAACACATCCACTGGTGCCCCCTTGGCCATCTGTTGCAGCAGCGACCCGGATCCGCCGAAGTTCAGCAAGACCTTGCTGCCGGGATGGGACGCCTCAAACGCCTGCGCGATGTCCTTGAATGCATTGGTCAGGCTGGATGCTGCCGACACGGTGACGTCGCCCGCGTTCGCCAAGCCGGATGCAAGAACGAGAAACGCTGCTGTAAGCCATGTTTTAAGCCGCATGGAACGCATGGATGAAGGGCGACCTTGGCCCGCAAATACGCGATATATGCACCTAATATTACGCGACTCAGCGACCCTCATATGACACCGCATCAGTGCACACGCTGGCCCAGGCCCCGAACCAGCCGGATATCACTGTGGCAGGCACGCCACAAAAAGCAAGACCCGGTCTCGCGAACGCGTGTTCGGAGGGGACCGGGTCTTGGGCGCCAGAGCGATTCATTCGTGGATTCTTTCGAGCCCGCGACGTTTTTCCCCGACGCGATCAGCTTAAGAAATCACGCGTTAGTAATTGGCTAAATCAGGCGGGTTCATGCGACCGCTGGTCGGAACGAGCAGGCGAATGCGGGGCTGTCTTAATTCGCCCAGGGCCACCAGCCCACGCCATGCATCGCATAGCGATCCGCTGCGCGTTCGAAGCGGTTGCGCACGCTGACACCACCGCACAATCCGTACAGCGGCAAGAAGAAAATTCCCAACACCATGTATTGGTAAACATGCGCGCGTTCGTGGTCGGCCAGCAGGATGCGTGGTTCCTCGCCATGGCCCGCGTTGTGCGCATAGGTGCGGCACGGCTCATCGAGCGACGTTCCGGTATGCAGGATCACGTTGCCAAGCGTCAGTGCTCCGCCCGGCCCGAACGGCACGCCGTGGAACACAATGGCCACGTCACGCGCGCGGACATGCACATGCGCGCCGCGCGCAAGGCACACGCCACCGGCGATCAGCCCTAATGCAGTGTTCGGCAAGGCCCAGGCCACGCCCAGTACCTGCAGAGTTCTCAACAGCCAGGGTTGCATGACTCTTTTTCCTGGATCCCGCACTCAGCGCGCGCGCTTGCCCAACCAGTCGTGGATGGTCTCGGGGACTTGCTTCGCACGTGACGAGACATAGATACCGATGTGGCCGCCCTTGAAGGATAGCTCGGTATAATCGTCAGTACCGGCCAAGTCACGCAATGCACGCGATGCATTCGGCGGGACCAGGTGATCCTGCTCGGCGAAGATGTTGAGGATCGGCATTTCCACCAAGCCCAGATGCACGTCCGCATCACCGACTTTGACACCGCCGTTGACGAAGCCGTTCTTCTGGAAGAACTGCGTATTGAATTCGCGAAAAGCTTCGCCGGCCTGGTCGGGTGAATCGAAGATCCACTTCTCCATGCGCAGGAAATCTTCCATCGCTTTCTTGTCGTCAAGGATGTCGACCATGCCCACGTACTTCTGCGCGAACAGCCGCCACGGCTTCAGCATCAGGTACGTCAGGTTCATCATGTCGGCCGGGATGTTGCCCAGCGTGTCGACCAACAGGTCGACGTCGATATCGCGGTTCCAGTTCGACAACATGTTGTCCGGCGTGTGGAAATCCACCGGCGTCACCATGGTGATCAGGTTCTTGACCTTGCCCGGGTTCAGCGCCGCATAGCACAGCGAGAAGACGCCGCCCTGGCAGATGCCAAGCAGGTTGACCGCAGGCAGTCCATGCGTCTTGCGCAGGTAATCTATCGCGCCGCCGATGAAGCGCTCGATGTAGTCCTCCATCGTGAGGAAGCGATCGCTGCGATCCGGGTAACCCCAATCGATGATGTAGACGTCCTCGCCGTGTTCCAGCAGGCCCTTCACCATCGAACGGTCTTCCTGCAGGTCAACCATGTACGGGCGGTTCACCAGCGCGTAGCTGATCAGCAGCGGCACTTTGGCGGTCGGCGTCGTTGTACCGCGATAGCGATACAGCACGACCTTGCCATCGCGCCAGACTTCCTCGCGCGTGGTGACGCCGAAGTGCACCTCGTCCATTTCGCGCAGCGTGCCAACGCCGGCAGCGAGCTTT
>JBBSRO010000082.1:0-4640 GCA_038242955.1 Lysobacterales bacterium | reverse complement strand
GCGTTGATCTCGCCTGTATCGATGATGCCGAATGCCCATGGCAATTCTGGACGGCTGGTTTGCGAGGCCTCCCAGCGACCAATCAGGTTGACCCGGCGCTGCGCCGCGTCATCCTTCCAGAGGTGCACAGCACCGAGGATGGTTCCGGCAATTTGGGGGCCAAGCGCGAGCTCTTCCTCGGTGATTTCTTGTTCAGATTTTGGAATAACTTTGCTTGCTGCACCGAGTAGGCCACCACCGGCACTGCTGCCAAGTGCCGCCAACAGACCTCTAGCGCCGCCAAATTTACTGCGTTTTTCGCCTTGGGTCGCTTGTGCGCCGCCACTTGACTCTTTTGGTTTGAACTCGGTCGCATAAATAACTTTACTGGAGCTCCAGCCCTTGCTGCTGGCAGCTTTTGCAGCGGCTTGCGGGGTAACCCGATACGACTCAAGCTTCGCGAGTTGCGCGGCGTCGAACGTGGCGGCCTTGAGCTCGCTTTCGTCCAGCCCGCGCACGCCTGCGGTTTCGCTTACACGGCCACTGCTTCCTTTGCCTGCGAACAGGGCTTTCATGTTGCCCCCGGTTTCCTTGCTGGCATAGGCCAGGCGAACCTCATTGACGCGAACAAAGCCAGTCTTGCCCTCCGGCAGCGCCAGTTTGAACCAAAGACCATCCTGGCCGGTGACGCTCACGGTGGCGTTGCGCTTGAAGGTGGCGATGACGGGCGTGGCGAAATCAGGCTTGCTGTGCGCATCGACAGAGGGTTTGCGGACGACCGCCGGCTGAGGGCTGGTCTCGGCCGGCTTGGCGCTGCTTTCCACGGGTTTGCTAGTCGGTTCGGCTGGCTTGGGCTTTTTCCCGGTGGCCGCCGCGGCATTGCCGGCACCCAGCAAAAGGAAAAGCAGCAGTGCGGATGAAAATTGGAAAATGCGCATGTCAGGTCTCGATGTGCGGAGGTTGCTTCAACTCTAAAAACGTATTTGAAGCGGAAAGCGGCCATTCGACGTTGGCATTCAGATCCTGTCCAAGTAGCTCGCGCAGTCGCATCTGCTCACCCCGGTTGTCGTCGTCGATGTTGTCATCGATCATCGCCGCGGCAATCGCGACGCGGACAATGCCGTGATCATCGATGCGCAATGTGTGTTCGTTGAGGCGTTGGTAAATCAAGTCAAGTTCACGTTTGGCGTTGGCGTATGCATCGGCTTCATTGGTGCCTGTCCACACCAGCATCATCAGGTCATCCAGGATCTCATGCAGCCAACTCTTGCGCTCCACGATACCTTCAATCATCACTGCATCGGTGCCTGAGTACAGGAAGCGCCGCAACCTGCGGCGATATTCGCGCTTACGTTTGGTCGCCGCGTGGCCGGAGAGCGAAGGATCGGGCACATAGCGCAACCGCGCCATCACCAGCCACGGATACTTGTCGGCATCGTACTCGTCCCGGTAATCATTGTTGCCGATCGCACGCCCACGCTGCACGGCGGCATACATCCGGCATAGGCCGAAGCACAGACTGATAAAACCAATACTGGCGAAAATGTCGATGAACGCGGCGAAGAACGTCAAGCCAACCACCGCCACCAGTAACAGCACGACATTGGCAGCAACGAACACACCATCGACGTCCTCATGTGGCTCGCCACGCCAGAACGCAAAGGTGGTCAGCAACACCATGAACCCAGCCAGCAGGTACTTCAACGACGACGGCGGTAACCAGATCGCGCTGTCATTGAGTAGTGCCTCGACCGCTTCCGCATGTACTTCGACGCCGGGCATCATCGGGTCGACTGGCGTCGGCTTGGCATCGTTGAGGCCGGCAGCGTTGTAACCCACCAGTACCACAGCGTCTTTCAGGTCAGGTAGCGGCTTGTCGACATCACGGCAGATAGGTTCGCCTTCTAGCAGATCGGCGGCGCTGACGATGGGTAGTCGTGTCTTGGTACGCCAGTTGACCCGCACCCATTCCGGGAAGGACGACGCAGGCTTGCCGCTGGCGACTGCCGCCAGCCGCAGCGAAAGTGACGGCAAGGCCCAGTCATCGATGTTTTTCCGCAAGTTGATGTCCCTGAACACGCCATCGGCGCTGCGGTCCACGTCGAGCAGGGCACTATGACGTGCTACTGCAGCGTCTGCGGGCAGCGACAAGGCGATGCGCGGACCGGGTCGGACAGGGTTGGGTGTTAGCGCAAATGCACCCGGCGCATCCGCTACCAGGGTCGCACCTTCTTGGTCATCGAAGTCGGAATGCATGCGCGACGATCCGAATAGGAAGCGGCCCTTGCCGGCATCAGCCATCTGTCCCAGAACGGCATCACCATCCGGATCCTTTTGACCTACATCCATGAATAGCAAGTCGTAGCCGACCGCACGTACGCCAGCGCGATCAAGCGCGTCCAGCAGATCAGCATGACGTTGCCGGCTCCACGGCCAGCCGCCTTCTCCCTGCTTGCGGTAATACTCGATCGAACAGTCGTCGATCTCCACCACTACGGTGCGGCCCGACGGCTTCGGTTCCACCGGGCGCCACTGGATCACCGTGTCGAAGATCGCATCCTCAGCCGCATTGAGTGAACGGTCGTGGGTCCAGTCCCATGCCAGCCAGCTCACTGCCGCTATCGCGATCAGCGGATATGCCGCGAATTGGACGCGCGTCATCAGCTGCGAGAACGGCCGGCGGTAGGCTTGCTCGACCACGGTCCAAGCATCCATGAACGCCACTGCGAGGGTGGACATCACTGCTTCGACCCAAGTCATCAGGAAATCTGTGATTTTTCCCAGCATGCCGCGTCAAAACCCCATTCCAAGCGGCATTGGCGCCGCGCACATGCAAACTACCGTAAGTCTCGCCCGCCTGCCGCCTCAGCGCGTGCGTTCGATCGCCAAGCGTCCCAGCGCGGCCAATGTCGTGGTGTCAGCGTCCAGCATCGTAAGCGCATCTGACATGACGGCTGATAATTGCTCCAGCCGCGCACGGCTGCCGTCGATGCCGATCAATCCCGGGAACGTTGCCTTGTCCTGCGCCGCATCCTTGCCCGCGGTCTTGCCGAGGCTGGTGCTGTCCCCTTCAATGTCGAGCAGGTCGTCACGGATCTGGAACGCCAGACCGAGTGCGTCGGCATAGCGATCCAGCGTGGCGAAGCCTGCCGTATTTCCATTCGTCCCGGCACCTGCGGCCAATGCACCCAAACGCACCGAGGCACGCAGCAGGGCACCCGTTTTCAGTGCGTGCAGGCGTTCGAGGTCAGCAAGCGAAAAGGGGTCAGAGTGAATTTCGCGCTCGTGTTGATCGTTTGTTCCGTCCCCATGACGCGAAATTTCACTCTGATCCTTTTTCTTACCCGTCGCGTCAATATCCAATGCCTGCCCGCCGCACATCCCGGTAACACCAGACGCGCGTGCCAGTTCGGCAAGCATCGCCACCCGCTGCTCTGCATCCAGCGGTGCCGAAGCGAGTACGTCGAAGGCGAGGGATTGCAGCGCATCGCCGGCCAGGATCGCGGTGGCTTCGTCGAAGGCGATGTGCACGGTCGGTTGGCCGCGGCGCAGGCTGTCGTCATCCATTGCTGGCAGGTCGTCGTGCACCAGCGAGTAGCAATGGATCAACTCGACCGCGACGGCAGCGTCATCTAGCTTTTCTGCATTGGCACCCATTGCGATGCCGCTGGCGTACACCAGCATGGGCCGCATGCGCTTGCCGCCGGTGAGCACGGCGTGGCGCATCGCGGCATGCAGGCGGCGTGGCGAAAGATCGGGTGAGGGCAGGGCGTGATCGAGTGCGGCCTCGACGCGCGTGCGCCAAGCCGCAAAGGCGCGGTCAGGCATCGTCGCTGGTGTCGAATGGCTTGGCCTGGTCTGGATTCGCGGGATCGCTGAGCAAGCGCACCCGCAATTCAGCCGTTTCCAGCGCCTGTTGGCAGCTGCGGTACAAGCCCACGCCGCGTTCGTAGGCAGCCAGGGAGTCTTCCAGCGACATCTCGCCATCTTCCATCTTGGCGACGAGGTCTTCCAGCGCGTTCATCGAAGTCTCGAACTCGGCGGCCGGAGAGGGTTCGGTGGATGCGGGTGGTTTGCGGGCCATGTGCGAAGTTTACGCGATCACCGCGTTGCGCCACTCCAGTCGCGCACCGTTAGCCTGCATCCATGCATCCAGCGAGGCGGAAAGAATGCTGTCGCCGGCGGCGTGCAACACGCCATTCGCATCGCTCAGCAATGGCATGCCGATCCGGCGCCAAGGTGGAATGCCCTGATCCTGCAGTACATGTCTGAGCGTGTGATGGTGCGTGCGGCGCGTCAACAGGATGCGCTCGCCACCTTTCCGGGCGTGCACGCGCATGGGTGCGTCAAAATGAGTAGCGCCTATCAGCTTGAGCGTAGCGCCGGTGGGAAGCTGCAGGATGTCGCTGCCGTCCCACGCACTTGACCAATCGACCGGTAGCGGCAACGGAACCGACTGCGCATGCAGCCGCCCGCGCCAATGTTGGATACAGGCACCTGCCCATTCGAAACGTGCCTCGCCATCAATACGCCCGCCGAGCATGTCGCCTTCGATGCGTGCGATGCCCTTGGCCGGCAGTGGTGGTAATCCGCGCTCAATGACCCAACGACGCAGCACGCGTGCACGCCGCGCTGCGGGCAATGCCTGCAGCGTGCCCCCG
>JBBSRO010000081.1:0-4905 GCA_038242955.1 Lysobacterales bacterium | reverse complement strand
TCGAAGCTTCGGACCGCGAGGCTGACTTCGCGCCACATCGTAAAACCAGCGGCAAGCAGGAACAGCACGCCGAGCACGGCCATGACTGTCGGAAATGCACCAAGTCGAAAGCCAAAGAAGGCATCCATCGCTAATGCGAGGCTGGTGCCAACGAAGCTTGCAAGCGCACCATGCAGAAGCCGGCAGGCACGCAGCACCAGATGCGCGCGTTGGCGATGACGGCTGATCTGCTCCTCGCGCTCCATGCGATCGGGTGCGTCGTTGTCCCACGTCACGATCAGCGCTCGTAGTCGATCCACTACTCGCGCCAAACGGCTGTTGGCCGACATCAACAGTGAAGCAGTCGCAGTCAGGAAAAACGCGGGTGCCAGCATCGCGGTCAGGATGGCGTAGTGGCCCATGGCGGTCATTGCGGTGCTCGTGGTGTGCAGCATGTCGGTTCCCGTGCATGAGCCGTTATCATGCCTTGACCTCATCGGGCATGCGACCACATGGCAGCAGATAACGCGAAAGACAACGCCAACGAGCGCTTGGTCTGGATTGACCTCGAAATGACCGGGTTGAATACGGATCGCGATGGCATCCTGGAGATCGCCACCATCGTCACCGATGGCCAGCTGAACGTGCTGGCGGAAGGCCCGGAGCTGGCTATTGCCCATCCGCTAGCAACCCTGGAGGCGATGGACGACTGGAATCGCAACCAGCATGGCAAGTCCGGCTTGTGGACGCGGGTGCTGGAGCAGGGCGTGCCGCTGGCCGAAGCTGAAACTCGGACGCTGGAGTTCCTGCGTGCGTGGTTACCGGCGAAGGCGTCGCCGATGTGTGGCAACTCAATCTGCCAAGATCGGCGCTTCATGGCTCGTCTCATGCCGGGGCTGGAAGCATATTTCCACTATCGCAACCTGGATGTCAGCACGATCAAGGAGCTGGCACGGCGTTGGTCGCCAGGAGTAATGGCGGGCTTCCAAAAGGAGTCCGCGCATACGGCATTGAGTGACGTTCGCGATTCGATCGATGAGCTGCGGCACTACCGGCAGTTCATGGGCGCGTTGGCCGGATTGACGGCGAGCTAAGGCGAAGTTCCCATGGCCTTGCGTTGCTTGGCAGGATCGTAATCTTGCTGATTCAGTCCGTGCGCCGAAGTCGGCTCAGTCGTGCTCAATCACTGGCTGCGGCGGCCGCCTTGCTGATGACATCGCGATCGCCTTGATCCACTCCGGCATCCGTAGCCCCGTGGTGGTAAACGTGCACGTCGCGCTGCGGGTAGGGCATGTTGATCCCGGCGTCGGTGAGCGAGCGATGCACCGATTCGGTCAATTCGCTGCGCGTTTGCGCGAACACCTCGGTCTTGATCCATGCGCGCAATACAATGTTGATGCTGCTCTCGCCGATGTTAGCGACGATCACGTCACTCGCTGGCTTGCGCAGGACGGAAGGATTAGCCTTGGCCACTTCCAGTAGCACCTCGCGAACGTGGTCGATGCGTTCCTCGTAGCCAATCCCCACGGCAACATCAGCGCGGCGAAGCGGTTTGTGGGTCAGGTTGACGATGGGCTTGGTGGTGATCTCGCTGTTGGGCAGGACGATCAACTCGTTCTGATACGTGCGCATGCGGGTCGTGAAGATGCGCACCTGTTCCACCACGCCTTCCACGCCGGCTACCTGCACAGCGTCGCCGGCTTTAAATGGACGCTGCACGATCAGCATCAGGCCAGATGCGATGTTGGACAGTGAATCCTTCAACGCCAGACCAATGGCCAAACCTGCTGCGCCCAGCATCGCCAACAATGATGTCGTGGGCACGCCGAATTTCTGCAGCGCCGCGATCACCACCACAATCATCAGTGCCGCGAACACCGCATTGCGCACGAAGCCGCGCAGGATCTCTTCGGCCTGCATCCGCTGCAGGGCTTTGTCGACAAGGTTGACCACGCGCTTGGCCAGCCACCATCCGATCAACATGATCAGCAACGCCGCACCGAGGTCGACCGCCTTGTGAATCAGTCCCGCGCTCAACCAGGCGCGCGGGTCGAATTTCGCGACAGTATCCACCACCGGATTGATCATGCTTTTGAACGCGCCAGTGCCAGCCAGGTATCGACCACGGTGTCAGGATTCAGTGACAACGACTCGATACCCTGATCCATCAACCAGAGTGCCAAGTCCGGGTGGTCGCTTGGACCTTGGCCGCAGATGCCGATGTACTTGCCCTTGGCGCGAGCGGATTTGATTGCCATCGACAGCAGCTTCTTCACTGCCGGGTCGCGTTCGTCGAACAGTCCCGCGACAATTGCCGAGTCACGATCCAGGCCCAAGGTCAGCTGGGTCATGTCATTCGATCCGATCGAGAAACCGTCGAAGATGTCCAGGAACTCGTCGGCCATCAAAGCATTCGATGGCAGCTCGCACATCATGATGATCTTCAGGCCGTTCTCACCTCTGACTAAACCGTTTTCGGCGAGCACTTCGATGACCTTGCGGCCTTCGTCCAGCGTGCGCACGAACGGGATCATCACCCACAGGTTGTCCAGCCCCATGTCTTCGCGCACGCGCTTGACGGCTTTGCACTCCAGCGCGAATGCATCGCGGAACGAAGGGTCGATATAGCGACTGGCGCCGCGGAAACCGATCATCGGGTTTTCTTCATGCGGCTCATAGCGCGCACCGCCGATGAGGTTGGCGTACTCATTCGACTTGAAGTCACTCAGCCGCACGATGACGGGTTTTGGTGCAACGGAGGCAGTAATAGTGGCGATGCCTTCGGCCAGCCGATCCACGTAGAACTCAACAGGGCCGGCATAACCGGCAATGCGCTCGTCGATCTTCGCCTTGGTCGCAGCATCTTGAAGTGCATAGTCCAGCAGCGCCTTGGGATGCACGCCGATGTGGCTGGCGATGATCATTTCGAGCCTTGCCAATCCGATGCCGGCGTTGGGCAACATGCCGAAGTCGAAAGCGCGGTCCGGGTTGGCCACGTTCATCATGATTTTCAGCGGCGCCGGCGGCATGTTGCCGAGGTCGGTAGTGGTGCGCTCGAAGGGCAGGGCGCCGGCATAGATGAAACCGGTGTCGCCTTCGGCGCAGCTCACGGTGATCTGGTCGCCGTCCTGGATCCGGTCCAGCGCATTACCGGTGCCGACCACGGCCGGTACGCCCAGCTCGCGCGCGATGATCGCGGCATGACAGGTGCGCCCACCGCGATTGGTCACGATGGCGGCCGAGCGCTTCATCACCGGCTCCCAATCAGGGTCGGTCATGTCGGCGACCAGCACGTCACCAGGTTGCACGCGAGCCATGTCTTCCAGCGAACGCACCACGCGAGCGGTGCCGCTGCCGATCTTGTTGCCAATCGCGCGCCCCTCTACCAGCACGTCGCCGCGGGCGCCCAAGCTGTAGCGCTCGATCTGGGTGGCATGTGCACGCGACTTCACCGTCTCCGGGCGCGCCTGCAGGATGAAGAGCTTGCCACTGACGCCGTCCTTGCCCCATTCGATATCCATCGGCCGGCCATAGTGCTGCTCGATGACCAGCGCCTGTTTCGACAGTTCCTGCACGTCGGCATCGCTGATCGAGAATTTTTTCTGCATTTCAGCAGGCGTGGCTTCGGTGCGCACGCGCTCGCCGGCGACATCGGAATACACCATCCGCAACTGCTTGCTGCCCAGCGAGCGGCGCAGGATCGCGGGCTTGCCGGCAGTGAGCGTGGGCTTGTAGACGTAGAACTCATCCGGGTTGACTGCACCCTGCACGACCATTTCGCCCAAGCCATAGCTGGCAGTGACGAAGACCACATCGCGAAAGCCGGATTCGGTGTCGAGCGTGAACAACACGCCGGAAGAGCCGCAGTCCGAGCGCACCATCAGCTGCACGCCGGCGGACAGGAACACGTCTTCGTGAGCGAAGCCGTGGTGCACGCGATAGGCGATTGCCCGATCGTTGTAGAGGCTGGCGAAGACTTCCTTGGTCTTACGCACCACGTCTTCGGCGCCGGTGACGTTCAGATACGTCTCCTGCTGGCCGGCGAAGCTGGCATCAGGCAGGTCCTCGGCCGTGGCCGAGGAACGCACTGCCACTGCAACATCGCCGCCACCATTGTCCGCGCAGAGTTTCGCGTAGGTGCTGCGGATGTCGGCATCGAGCTCAGGCTGCAGCGGGGCATCCATGACCCAGCCGCGCACTAGTGCACCAGCAGCCGTCAACGCAGGCACGTCCTCGACATCAACCGTGGCCAGCTTGTCGTAGATGCGTGCATGCAAGTCGTTATGGGCGATGAAAGCCTGGAACGCGTCGGCTGTCGTGGCGAATCCGCCTGGTACCGACACGCCTAGCCCGGACAATTCACCGATCATCTCGCCGAGCGAGGAGTTCTTGCCGCCAACCTGGGCGAGGTCGGACAGGCGCAGGTCTTGCAGCCACAGGACGTTCTTGATCAAGGCGGGGGCGCTCAAGGCAGGCTCCGGTGTTGGGTAGGCAATACGGGGAGGGCGACGTGAACTCGCCGAAACCGCTATTTTACAACGGCTACCCACCCAGACTGAGTGCGATTTCACGATGACCGACATTCGCCCCGTGTTCTACGTCTCCGACGGCACCGGTATTACCGCCGAAACCATTGGCCACAGCCTCTTGACCCAGTTCAGCGGCTGCCGTTTCAAGACCGATCGCTTGCCATTCATCGACACGCCGGACAAGGCACGCGAAGCGGCGCGCAAGATTCGTGCAGCGGGTGAGGCCACCGGCACGCGCCCGATCGTAGTCAATTCTGGTGTGGATCACGAATTGAACGCGTTGCTGGCCAGCAGCGGCGCCTTCATGTTGGATGTATTCGCGCCATTCATCGCGCCACTGGAGGAGGAACTGGGTGCCAGCCGGTCATCCACGGTCGGGCAGGCGCACGGGATCGTG
>JBBSRO010000080.1:0-5120 GCA_038242955.1 Lysobacterales bacterium | reverse complement strand
GTTGGCGATGATTTTCGCGGTTTCCTGGTTGAGGCGCTGGATGCCTTCATCAGAGTCTGAGTGCACGATCGCGCAGCTCCCGGGCACGCGGTCAACCAGTGCGACGTTCTCTTGGATGCCGTCGAAGGCCTCCATCTTGAAACCCCACCAATCGGCCCACAGCGCCGCGCACACACCTTCGGCCGCAAGTTTGTCAGCGATCTTGTAGGCCTCCACGCCGTGGTGGAATGCGGCGATCTTGAAGTGGTACTCCTTGGCCAGATCCAGCATGATCGCCATCTCGTCTGCGCGGTAGCAGTGGATGTTGACGCGGATGTCGCCGTTGATCACACCTGCCAGCGTGTCCAGCTTAAGGTCGCGCTTGCCGCCGCTGTCCTTGTCTGAATCGGACTTCGAAGCCGCGGACTTGCGCTTCTTCATGTACTCGGCGGCATCAGCGAAGGCGGCACGAAATCCGGCAACGTTGCCCATCCGAGTCGAAGGCCCACCTTTGGAGCCGTAGACGCGCTTGGGGTTTTCGCCGCAGGCCATCTTCAGTCCCCACGGTGCGCCCGGGAATTTCATGCCCTGGTAGGTCACGGACGAGACGTTCTTCAGAGTGACACCGCGGCCACCCACCAGATTCGCCGAGCCCGGCAAGATCTGCAGCGAGGTAACGCCGCCGGCAAGCGCCGTATGGAAGCCAGGATCCTGCGGCCAGATCGAATGCTCGGCCCAGACTTGCGCAGTGACCGGTGCGGTCGCCTCGTTGCCGTCGCTGCTAGCGCCAACACCGGGGCTTGCATACACGCCCAAATGCGAATGGATGTCGATGATGCCGGGTGTCACCCACTTGCCGGTCGCATCCACGCGCTGTGCATCGGCCGGTACATCGAGCGCCGTGCCGACCGCAACAATGCGGCCATCGCGCATCAGGACGTCGGCATTCTCAATACGCTGGCCAGTGCCGGTGAGCACGGTGGCATGCTGCAGCAGGACGGGCGCCGATGCCACGCGCTGGTAGGTGCTGGGATATGGATCCAGCGTGAATCCCAGGTCAGGCTTGTCCGCACTGGAAGTCTTGGTCGCTGGCATGCTGGCGCAACCTGCCAGCAAGGCCACCGCAAGCGCGGCAGTCATTGTCTTCAGTTTCATTGGTATCCCCGGGCACGTGGCGTATGTCTGCTTGAACGTTAACGGCATTGCCGCGCCGGCGCTACATGACCGAGGTCATGGCCGCATGGGACACTGCGCGAAACGGGACGAATGAACAAGGGAAGTGTGATGAAGGACAAGCAAGACATCGTTGAAAATTGGCTGCCGCGCTACACCGGTGTACCCCTGGACGGCTTCGGTGAGCACATCCTGCTCACCAATTTTGGCGGCTATCTTGGCCATTTCGCGGCGATGACTGGTGCCGAGGTCGTGGGCATGGATCGGCCGATGCCAAGTGCGACTGCCGACGGCATCACCATGATCAATTTCGGCATGGGCAGCCCGAATGCCGCCACGATGATGGATCTGCTGTCTGCCATTTGCCCGAAGGCGGTGTTGTTCCTCGGCAAGTGCGGGGGGCTCAAGCGCAAGAATGAACTCGGCGACCTCGTCTTGCCGATTGCCGCGATCCGGGGTGAGGGCACCAGCGACGATTATTTGCCACCGCAGGTACCTGCGCTGCCGGCCTTTGCGTTGCAACGCGCGGTCTCCACGATGATCCGCGATATGGAACTGGATTACTGGACCGGCACCGTCTACACCACCAACCGCCGGGTCTGGGAACACGACGCCGAGTTCAAGGCAAAACTGCGCGCGATGCGCTGCATGGCCATCGACATGGAAACCGCGACCATATTCGCGGCCGGCTTCGCCAACCGCATTCCCTGCGGCGCGCTGCTGCTGGTCAGTGACCAACCAATGGTTCCGGAAGGGGTCAAGACCGAAGCCAGCGATGCGACTGTCTCGGCCAACTTCGTGGAGAACCACATCAAGGTCGGCATCGAGGCGCTGCGTCTGATCCGCCGCCACGGAAAATCCGTGCGCCATCTGAGGTTTGACGAGTGACCACGCCAGCAGAAGTGATCGCGTTCTGGCGTGACGCTGGCCCCGGCAAGTGGTTCAACGGCGGCAAGGCGTTCGATGCACTCTGCCGCGAACGCCTGGGTGATACCCACATGGCCGCAGCACGACGCGAGTTCGATGGATGGATGGAAACGCCCGACGGTGCGCTCGGTTTGCTGTTGTTGCTCGACCAGATCCCACGCAACATTTTTCGCGGCAGTGGACATGCCTTCGCTACGGATGGCCTGGCGCTGCAACACGCGGCGTACGCCGTCGAAGCGGGGTTTGGCTTGGAGGTAGACAAGGACTTGCGTGCCTTCGTGTACCTGCCGTTCGAGCATTGCGAAGACATCACGATGCAGGACCGCAGCGTTGAACTGATGGCGCCACTTGGCGAAACACAGCTGGGCTACGCGCACGCGCACCGCAATGTGATCAAGCGCTTTGGCCGCTTCCCCCATCGGAACGCCGCGCTTGGCCGCATCAGCACGCCAGAGGAACAAGCGTGGCTGGATGCGGGTGGCGGCTTCTAGCGATTAGTAACGCGGGACCGCTGAGTCGAACGTCGACCACGCATCAATGCCGCCGGTGATGTTGTAGACCTCGGTAAAACCGAGCGCACGGAAGTGTTCGGCGGCCTGGCCGCTACGCGCACCGGTGTGGCACAGGAATGCCACTGGCGTGGCTTTATCCATCGCCTCGACGTGCTCCATGCCGCTATCGAAGTCGGCGAACTGCAGGTTCAGCGCAGCGCGTGCGCGCTCATCTGCCGGACGCACATCGACGATTACAAGACTGCCGTTACTGACACGCTCGGAGGCGTCAATCGGTGTGATTGCACGCACTTTTGGCGGTGCATTCGGGTTGTCGATCACTAAACCCTTGCCGCGTGCGTCGTCCGCCCAGTCGATGCGCAAGCCGCGCGCGCGTTGTGCGCTGGGCAAGTCGAATTGGGCGCGGATGCCGGCGGATTCGGTGGCGATGGCACCTTCGTCATGCTGGGCCAACTGCAGGCTGGCGTTGAAGGCGTTGTCGATCTGGATTTGCAGCGCGAAGCCTTCGCCGGCATTGGCGATCGCCTTGCCAAGCATCTCGGCAGCGGCAGGAGTGATTTCAATGTCCGGCGGAGTGCGGTCTGGCGCGGGTACACCGAGCGCGGTATGCAATTCACCGCTGGATGCCATCTGCATGATGATGTCGCTACCGCCGACCAGTTCGCCGCCGATGTACAGCTGCGGGATCGTGGGCCAGTCGCCATACGCCTTGATGCCTTCGCGGATCTCGCCATCGGACAGCACGTCCACGTGCATGTAAGTCACACCGGTCTCATCCAGCGTGGCCACGGCCTTGGACGAGAATCCGCACTGCGGCGCACGCGGATTGCCTTTCATGAACAGGACGACAGTATTGCTGGCCAGCAAGGAGTCGATGCGGCTTCGCAGTGCGGGGTCTAGGGACATGTCAGGGCATTCCGGAACGTGGGACTGCCAATTTTACGCTAGCGGGCAACGCGGAGCTGCATGGGTAGTTCAGCTTGATTGACTTGGGTCAATCAGGCTCGGTTTATCTTTTCCGGGATCTGTGTGTTCGTGATGTCGGCGCCTTGCTAATTGCAGTATCTACTTTGTTGAAGAACTGCATCCTCAAGCAGCATGTGTTCTCGCGCCGTGGATCCTGCGCTGAGAATTTCTACGGCTTTCGCCATGCCAGGGCATGGGTCGTCGGTGTATCCGGGCGGCCAGAAGAGCTCACTGGATACGGCGCGAAGGACGTCTCTGGCGGTGTACTCTCGGCGCAAGCGAAGACGCGGCGGAGCACCAGCACGGATCGGATTGAAACTGGTGGTCAGCTTGTTGCGGTTGAACTGGATGCCATCGTATTTCCCAGCTGGTTCCGATGAGCTACTCCACTGGTCATCATCGGTCGTCACCTGCAACGGGTGCTCAGGGCTGCTGGCACGGGATGGGTGCCTGGTCATTTCAATAGTGGCGCGCAACGCCAAGCGAGCCGCTATCTGCGAACTGGAAACCGTTTTCGGAAGACGCGAGGCCTCTGCCGGAGCGGGCAACAGCTTGGGCAACTGGATAAGGACCAATTCCATGGGTTGGCTGATCAGTGGGTGCGGCAAGGACGTCCGTGTCGCGACCCAAACGAAGAAAAGATGCGCGAAGGCGACGACACCCCAAGCAAATACACTCTCCACCCCGATTCTGCGCGTTGACTGCATTTGAACGCTATTTGGCGTGCTCCCGATCAATCGCGTCATCCTGCTCATGCGTGGCGGCCAGCCGGACCGGTCATCCTGCGGGAGTCCAAGCCAACGGCCATTCTTGGCAGGCCGGGAGACTGGCAGCAGTCACGTAAATTTTCATGAAGATGTTACGTAGCGAGCTTCTAATCTCCCACCAGCAAATGCTGCACCACCGGCAATGCCAGTTGCGTCCACTCCGCATACATCGCTGCAGATGGATGCAGGCCATCTTCAACCAGCATGTCAGGCTGCACGCCGAGCTCACGCGATGCAGGAGTGATGTCAACGAATGCCACGCCATGGGCTGCACAGATTTCACTGGCGGCGGCATTGAACGCATCCAGCTCTTTCGCGATGCGGCGTGGGCTGCGTAGCTCGGCGCGTGCGAACGGCGTCACGCCCCAGTCGGGAATGGACAGCACGAAGACCTGCCGCGGATTTGCATCGGCCAATGCAATCGCACGGCGCAGCAAACGAGCGAAGCTAGTGGTGTAACCATCGACAGCATGTCCGCGGTACTGGTCGTTGACGCCGATCAGTAGTGACACGACATCCCACTCGCCCAGCGGCTCGACTTTGTCCATGGCTGATCCGAGTTCGTCGGTCGTCCAGCCGGTGCACGCAAGAATGCGTGGATCGGCAATCGCAATACCGCCTATGCGCAAGGCGCGTGCAAGCTGCATCGGCCAGCGTGATTCTTCGGCGACACCTTCGCCGATGCTGTAGCTGTCGCCGAGTGCCAGGTAGCTACGTGGCGCCTGCAGCGCGTCCATCAGGCCACGGCAGCACGCGCGCCTGTGTCGCTGGCCGCACGACGTGCCAGCACGCGGTC
>JBBSRO010000079.1:0-5310 GCA_038242955.1 Lysobacterales bacterium | reverse complement strand
GGCACCAGTCTGCAGCGGCACAATCTTTCTCCCGCAGTCCGCGATCCGCAGCGGGCAACAAAGCCGTGGCGTCAATGTGGACTACCGCTTCGATATCCAGCGCAGTGCGCAACGCCGTGCGGCCGGCTTCAGCCACTTGCCCAGGGTCAGCCGCCGTCACCAGTTGACGCCCGAGGGATTGCAAGGCTGTGGCGTGTGTGTTCGATGCACGCAACGCGAGCACCTGCATGCGCAAGCGCGTCGCCAGACGTCCCGCAACCAACGCCGCCGCCAAGAACAGCATTACCGTAGTCACGCCTTGCTGGGCGCTGATGAAAAGCGTCATGCGCGGCGAGATGAAAAAGAAGTTGTAAGAGAGGAAACAAATAATTGCGGCAAGCATTGCCGCTGCCATGCGCGTGCGCGAAGCGACGACCAGCACCGCGACGATAAAGATCATCGACAGGTCTTCAAGGCCGATCCAGCGTTCGCACAGCCACGCTAGTGCAACTGCTGCCGTGCTGACCAGCAACGCCTGCAAGGCATCGGAGAGGCTCAAGACACTCGGCACCTCGCGCAGTGTGCGCCGGGCCTGCGCACGTGCTTGCGGAGTGCTTACGATGGTGAGTTCGTAATGCGCACCGAGTTGGATCAGCTGTTGCGTCAGGGTCCGATTGAACAAGCGCGCAAAGGGACGCTCCCGCGTGCGCCCCAGCACGATGGCCGAGACACCGCTGTGACCAGCGTAGTCGAGCAATGCCTCGACGATGTTGCCGCCGTGCAGAATCTCGGCCTGGCCCCCAAGCCGTCGTGCCAGCGCAAACGCGCGATCAAGTTCAAGCTGTTGTGCCTCGTTTTGTGGCGTGGGGGTCTGCACCGTGACCACTGTCCACGGGGCATCCCGGCGTTCGGCCAAGCGTCGTGCCACACGCACCAGGTATTCGGATTGCCCGCGGCCGTCAATGGCGACCATCACCCGACGTCGCAGTGGCACCCCCGGCAGGCCGCGTGCCGCTTGCGATTCACGCAGGTCGGTATCAACGCGGTCGGCAGCCGTCTGCATCGCCAGCTCGCGCAACGCAGTGAGATTGGATGGCGAAAAGTAAGCCTGTAACGCACGTGCAGCTTGCTCGGGCACGTACACTTTGCCCTGCTGCAAACGCTCAATCAGTTCGCGCGGCGGCAGGTCGATCAGCACGATGTCGCGTAGACGGTCGAAGATCGAATCGGGCACGGTTTCGGTGACACGCACTCCAGTGATCCGGTGCACGACGTCGTTGAGGCTTTCCAGATGCTGGATATTGATCGTCGTGTGGACGTTGATGCCGGCGTCTAGTAGTTCCTCGACATCCTGGTAACGATACGGATGACGGCTGCCAGCGGCGTTGCTATGGGCGAGCTCGTCGACCAGAACCACTTGTGGTTTGCGCGCCAACACTGCATCTAGGTCGAACTCTTCCAGTACGCGACCTTTGTACTCGACGCGTCGGCGCGGCATCACTTCGAGACCGTCCAGCAAGGCCTGAGTTTCGGGTCGCCCGTGTGTCTCGACGATGCCAACTACGACATCGATGCCATTGCGCTTGAGTGACTGCGCGACGTTGAGCATTGCGTAAGTCTTGCCAACCCCCGGCGCGGCGCCAAGGAAGATCTTTAGCTGTCCACCACTTTCGCGGTGGATAGCGTCAAGCAGGGCATCGGCTTTGGCGGTGTTGGACTGGTCCATGGTGCTCATTGTGCGCCGCCGAGAACGTCGTTTTCGGCGGCGCGGTTCTTCAAAAGGTTCAAAACTACGCTCAGGCCATCCCGCCAACGACCAGCAACATGTCGATGGCCTTGATCCCGATAAACGGCACGATCAGCCCACCCAAGCCATACACCAACAAATTGCGCCGGAGCAGCGCCGAGGCACCAATCGCGCGATATTTCACGCCTTTGAGTGCCAGCGGGATCAACACCACGATGATCAGCGCGTTGAAGATCACCGCAGACAGGATCGCAGTGGATGGGCTTGCAAGGCCCATGACGTTCAGAGCCCCCAGCTGCGGATACGTGCTGATGAACATCGCCGGCAAGATCGCGAAATATTTGGCTACGTCATTGGCGATCGAGAACGTGGTGAGCGAGCCGCGGGTCATCAACAACTGCTTGCCTGTTTCCACCACCTCTACCAGCTTGGTGGGATTGGAATCCAGGTCGACCATGTTGGCTGCTTCCTTCGCGGCCTGGGTGCCGGAATTCATTGCGACGGCCACGTCGGCTTGCGCCAACGCTGGTGCATCGTTGGTACCGTCACCGGTCATCGCAACCAGCATGCCTTGCGTCTGGTAATCGCGGATCATCTGCAACTTGGCTTCGGGTGTCGCTTCGGCCAGGAAGTCATCGACGCCAGCTTCAGCGGCGATAGCGGCTGCGGTCAGCGGGTTGTCGCCGGTAATCATCACCGTCTTGATGCCCATCCGGCGCAGCTCAGCGAAACGTTCCTTGATGCCGGTCTTGACGATGTCTTTCAGCTCAATGACGCCGACCACGCGGGCATCATCGGACACCACCAGCGGGGTGCTGCCGCGGCGCGCCATTGCATCAGCTGCGGCCTGGACTTCAGAGGGCCAGCGGCCACCCATGGCCTCGATATGCCGGCGTACGGCATCCCCCGCACCCTTGCGGATCATCCGGGTCTGACCATCGACAAGCAGGTCGACACCGCTCATGCGCGTTTGCGCGGTGAACGGTACGAACGTGGCGCCCTCATGGGCTTGCGCGCTGCCTTCGGCCAAGCCGAAACGTTCGCGCGCCAACACCTCAATGCTGCGCCCTTCTGGCGTTTCATCGGATAACGAAGCAAGCTGCGCGATTTCACCCAGTCGTTTTTCATCGACGCCGTCGGCTGCGGCGAAATGCGAGGCCTGGCGATTGCCCAGCGTTATCGTGCCGGTCTTGTCGAGCATCAACACGTCGACGTCACCGGCAGCTTCGACCGCGCGTCCGGAGGTAGCGATGACATTGGTCTGCATCATGCGGCTCATGCCAGCCACGCCAATGGCGGAGAGCAAACCGCCGATGGTGGTGGGGATTAGGCACACGAGTAGTGCCACCAGCACTGTAACGCTGACCGCACTGCCGACGCCGCTGGCGTTGGCCGCATAGAACGAGAACGCCCACAGCGTTACCACTACCAGCATGAAGATCAAGGTCAAGCCAACCAGCAAGATGGTCAGCGCAATTTCATTGGGCGTCTTCTGCCGCTTCGCGCCCTCGACCATGGCGATCATGCGATCCAGAAATGACTCGCCCGGATTTACCGTAATGCGCACCACCAGCCAGTCAGACAAGACCCGTGTGCCGCCGGTGACGGATGAAAAGTCACCGCCAGATTCACGAATCACCGGCGCAGATTCACCGGTGATCGCACTTTCGTCGACCGACGCCACACCTTCGATCACTTCGCCATCCAGCGGAATGATGTCGCCGGCCTCGACCAGCACGACGTTGTCACGGCGCAGCTCTTCAGCTTCCACCGGAGTCCATCGGCTGCCATGCGTGGGGCTCTGCAATTTCTTGCCGATGGTCTTGCGCTTCATGCTGCGCAACGTGGCCGCTTGGGCCTTGCTGCGGCCTTCGGCAAGTGCCTCAGCGAAATTGGCAAACAACACGGTGAACCAAAGCGCGACCGTAATGGCCAGGATGAAGCCGGCCGGCGCGTCACCTTCACCAAACAGCGCCTGCAGCCACAACAGCGTGGTCAACAAGCTGCCGATGTAGACGACAAACATCACCGGGTTGCGCCACTGCGCCTGCGGCGACAGCTTGCGCAGCGCGTCAACCAGCGCCGGGGTCAAAAGGGCCCGATCAAACAAGGGCAAACGAGGGGTCTCAGTACGCATGATGGTTTCTCGAAGTTGTCGCAACGGTCACTGGACGCGCAGGGCGTCGAGTGCGCGATTGAGCTGCAGCACGTTGACGCGCGGCTCGCCTAACAAGCCAAGGACTCGCGGTGTGGCCTGCGTAGTAATCAATTCGCGCACGCGTTGTTCTGGAAGTTGGCGGTTCTTTGCCACGCGCGCGGCTTGCAGTTGGGCATTGGCAAGCGAGATATCCGGATCCAGGCCGGACGCCGATGCGGTGACCGCATCTACGGGCACCAAGACGTCGACGGGCAATCCGTTCTCGGTGCGATACGCCGCGACACGCTCACCGACGGCATCGATCAACTTGCGGTTGGTCGGGCCGTGGTTGCTGGCGCCGCTGGCACCGCCGTTATACGGCGCGGTGCCGGTCAGGCTGGGACGCGAATGAAAGTACTCGGGCTTGTCGAATTGCTGCCCGATCACCTCCGAACCGATCACCTTGCCGTCCTGCTTGATCAAGCTGCCTTGCGCCTGGTGCGGGAACAGCACATTCGCAATTCCCGTCACCGCGAGCGGATAGGCCAGCCCTGTCACGCCCATGAAAAGCACTGCAGACAACAATACCGGGCGCAGCAGGCCGCGCGTCACTTTTGTTTGATTAGTCATGGCATCACTCACAGGCTGCGGCCGGACAACATGTCCAGCTGTTCGACGATCGGGCCCAACGCCAGCGATGGCAGGAAGGTCAGTCCACCCACGATCAGGATCACCATGATCAGCAACACCATGAACGTCGGTGTATCAGTCGCCAGGGTGCCTTCGCCGGCCGGAATGCTGCGTTTCGCGGCCAAAGAGCCAGCCACGCCCAGCATCGGCAGCATGGTCAGGAAGCGGCCACCGAGCATCGCCAGCCCGATCGTTGTGTTGTAGAACGGTGTGTTCGCATTCAAGCCTGCAAATGCCGAACCGTTATTGGCGGTACCTGATGTGTAGGCGTACAGGATTTCACTGAATCCGTGCGCGCCTTGATTGTTCAAACTATCCAATGCCCCAGGCCAGACCATGGCCAACCCTGTGAACCCCAGGATGCACAAGGGGTGCGCGAGCACGGCCAGCATCGTCAACTTGACCTCGTGCGCCTCGATCTTTTTGCCTAGGAACTCCGGACTACGGCCGATCATCATGCCGATTAGAAACACCGTCAGCAGCGCGTACTGGATCAGGTTGATAAACCCCACTCCAATGCCGCCAAACACCAGGTTCAACATCATCTGCGACAGCGGCACTGCGCCGCCCAGCGGCGTCAACGAGTCATGCATTGCATTGACCGAACCGGTCGTCGCCGCCGTGGTGGTAGTAACGAACATGGCAGTCCCGGTGATGCCAAAACGCACCTCCTTGCCTTCCACGTTGCCGCCAGACTGCGTCACCTGCAGGCTTTGGTCGGCGCCTGCGGTGGTTAGCAGCGGATTTCCGGTCTGCT
>JBBSRO010000078.1:0-6056 GCA_038242955.1 Lysobacterales bacterium | reverse complement strand
TTTGGCGTTTCAGCGCTGGCGGTGATGGCGCTGTCCTGGAGCCGACCGATGCCTTCGCTGTTGCGGATCGTGCTGGGTATCAGCGGGATTATTGCCGTATTCGCGGTGACGCCCGGCATCGGCCGTGACACAGCCTGCGCGGTATTGGCCGCGATGCTTGCGCTGAAACCTGCCGAAACTTTTAGCCTGCGCGATGGTCGCAGCCTGGTTGGCTTCGCACTATTCGCGCCGTTCGCCACCTTCCTGCTCGACCAGGGGCCATTGAGCCTAGTGTTGGCCCTGTCTGCGGTCGTGTTGACTTTGCTTGCCCTGCAGCAGCTCGCCCGCGACCAGGCCGGTGTGCAGCCGCCAACAGGCGCGCGGTGGTGGTCGTCATCTACCGGCGTGCTGCGACTGCTGGCCTTGGGCCTGCCGTTGGCGTTGGCGGCGTTCTGGCTGTTCCCGCGACTACCCTCACCATTGTGGGGATTGCCGGATCGGGTTGTGGCTCGCCCCGGCCTGTCAGACAACATGACCCCGGGCGGTTTCCTAGATCTGTTGAACGATGACAGCCCTGCAGCGCGCGTGCAGTTCTTCGGTGCAACGCCAAGTCCTGCGCAGATGTACTGGCGTGGCCCAGTGCTGTGGGATTTCGATGGACAGACCTGGCACCAGATCAAGGGACTGCAACGTCTCGCCCCTGCAGAGCTGCGGCCCAGCCAGACACGATGGGATTACGAGATCGCTCTGGAAGCGACCGATCGCGACCAATTGATCGCGCTTGACCTGCCCACCAACGTCCCTGATGGCGCGGCGATCAGCATCGACTTCAGCGTGTATGCGCCGAATCCACTCAACAACGTCAGCCGTTGGCGGATGCAATCAGCCGTGCCGATTGCGGCCGAAGCCGATCTTCAGCCAGCCCTGCACCAGCGCGCGCTCGCATTGCCGCAAGGCTTCAACCCACGCACCGTGGCGCTGGGTCGGCAATGGCGCAAGGAGGCAGGCAGCGATGGTCAAGGCCGCAGCGACACCGCGATCGTCAACCGCGCAATGGCATGGATCAACCGGGACTTTGCGTACACGCTGAACGTGCCATTGGCTGGCCGCAACGAGGTCGACGACTTCATGTTCAAGCGCAAGGAAGGCTACTGCGAACATTTCAGTTCCTCCTTCGTGGTGTTGATGCGCGCGGCCGGCATTCCAGCGCGGGTGGTGACCGGCTATGCGGGCGGCTATCGCAATCCCATCGGCGACTACTGGCTGGTGCTGCATTCCCGTGCACACGCTTGGGCCGAAGTCTGGATGCCCGGGCGCGGTTGGGTGCGGGTTGATCCGACTGCGGCGGTAGCACCTGAACGTGTCTACGACACGCTTGCAGATCGCCAGCCCGGCCGCATCGGCAACTTCACCGGATTGGTGCCGATGTTCAACGCCAGCGACTGGATGCGCCGCGGCTGGAATGACTTCGTGCTGGGCTACAACGCACAACGCCAGCAACGCCTGCTCAACCCTTTCGGCATGGACAACCTCGGCATGCGGGGCTTGATACTGATTTTCGCTCTCATGGCCGGCCTGGCATTGGCGTGGATGGCATGGCTGATCGCGCGCGGGGAGCGTGAACGCGATCCGCTGCTGCGTGCCTGGCGGCGGCTGGGCGCACGCTATGTGCGCATTGGCCAAGGCCGCTTGAGCCATGAGCCCGCACAGGCGTGGGCTGAACGCGCCGGCGCTGACATACCGTCTGCTGGTGAGGCTCTACGCTCGCTCAGCCGACGTTTCTCCAACGCGCGTTACGCTGATCCCGGCAAGAGTGGCGCAAACGAACAGCTACGCACGCTGTTGCAGGACATCCAGGCACATCGACCGTGACAGCGTCTTGACGGCAATGTGCGACTCTCATCAGGCAATGCCTGTACTCAGGATTTACCGCTCACTTTCAGGACTCATCATGAACATGCGACTGATTACCACCGCCATCGCCACTGCGCTGCTAGCCGCCTGTGCAACGCAACCGCAACCGTTGCAGGGGCAATTCCAGGCATTGACACCCCATGACGCGGTCGTCGGAAACTTCACTGGCAGCACGGTCCGTTGGGGCGGGCGCATCATTAAAACTGAACCCCGCCCGGACCGCACATGTTTCGAAGTTATTTCCACCAAGCTCACTGCCGATGGCCGTCCCTACTGGGCCAGTGACGATACATGGGGGCGTTTCATCGCATGCCGCACTGGCTTCTATGACCCCGCCCTTTTCGAACCCAACCGCGAAGTCACCTTCACCGGTCGCATCGATGGCTACGAAGAACGCAAGGTAGATGGTTTCGTCTACAAGTTCCCGCGCGTATCAGCCGACGTGGTGTATCTGTGGCCACAGCGTGAGCGGGTCAATGTAGTCACGCGTCCATCGCCATGGCCGAGGGGTTGGGGCAGGGGTTGGGGCTGGTAAGCCTTCAACGGCAACAAGTGGATGGTGTATCGAACAGGCCACGGCAGAACTACCTTGGCCTGTTTAGTTTTGGCTCCTCAACTGGCGACACCAAACCGCCCGAGTGGTGCTCCCGCCAGCAGATGCAAGTGGATCTGGAAGACGGTTTGCCCACCATCGCCATTGCAGTTCATGACAATCCGGTAGCCCTCTTCGGAAAATCCCTGCGCCTTTGCATAGCGCGCGGCAGCCGTCGCCAATCTTCCGATCACTACCGCCTCATCCTCGGGCACATCATTGAGCGTGGCGAAATCCTGCTTTGGAACAAACAGCACATGCACCGGCGCTTGCGGGGCGATGTCACGGAAGGCAAAAAGATGCTCGTCCTCGAAGACGATATCGGCCGGGATTTCACGGCACTGGATTTTATGGAAAATAGTCTCGCTCACCGCGCAGGCTCCTTCGCTTCCTGAAATTTCACCTGATCGTTCGGGATTTCGCTGCGGCTGCCGAATGCATGCGACAACGTGCCGCGATCCACGTACTCCAGTTCGCCTCCCAGCGGCACGCCGTGGGCCAGCCGGCTGGGCTGGACACCCTGCGCGCGCGCGAGTTGCGCTAGGTAATGCGCGGTGGCCTCGCCTTCCACGGTCGGGTTGGTAGCCACGATCAATTCCTTGACCTCGCCTTCGCCCAATCGCTGCACTAGCTGATCCAAACCGAGCTCCCGCGGACCGATTCCATCCAATGGACTCAACCGTCCCTGCAGCACGAAATAGTGGCCGCGAAAGCCGGTCGCCTGTTCGATCGCCAAGCGGTCTGCCGGCGATTCGACCACGCATAGCAAGTGCGCATCGCGTGAGCCGCTCGCACACGTCGGGCAGGTTTCGGTTTCACTGAAATCGCGGCAACGCCGGCAATGACCTATCCGCTCCATCGCGTCGGCCAAGGCGTTAGACAAGCGTACGCCGCCGTCGCGCTGGCGTTCCAGCAAATGGTAAGCCATCCGCTGTGCAGATTTTTGGCCGACTCCGGGTAGCACGCGCAGGGCGTCGATCAATTGTTCTAGTAGCGAAACGCTCATTGCGATTTCGTCATTCCTGCTAAAAGGAGATCCATCCCGGCATTGGTCGGGATGATGGCGCTATCAGAACGGCAGTTTCATGCCGGGCGGCAACTGCATGCCGGACGTAGCAGTCGCCATCATCGCCTGCGACTCGGCATTGATCTTGTTGACCGCATCGTTGAAGGCCGCAGCGACCAAGTCTTCGGCCATCTCGGGATCAGACAATACCGAAGGATCGATGCGCACCTTGCGGCAATCCATCCGCCCGCCAATAGTCACGCTGACCATGCCGCCGCCAGCGCTGCCGATAGCCTCAAGCGCTGCGACCTGCTCCTGCGCCTTCTGCACGTTTTCCTGCATCTGCTGTGCCTGCTGCATCAGCTGGGCGATGTTTCCACGCATGCGTCAACCTCGTTATGTTCATTAACCAAAGAGATGGCGACGACTGCTGCAGGTTCAACCGTCGCCGAGTGGCCGGATCGAATCCGGCACGATCTGCGCGCCATGGACCTTGACCAGCCGCTGGACGTCAGGATCGGCCGCGAAACCCTGTTCGGCGCCCGCCTGCTTCTGGTCGCGCTGGCGTGCGTTGCGGACTCGCGCGGTGTCACCACCTGCCACGCCGGTCTCGAAACGCAACTGCACCGGTCCACCCAACATGGTCGCGACCGCGTCGCCCAACTGCAGCACCAGGCTGGGTGATTTCAGGTGTTCGTCATCCGGTGGCAGCGATAACAGCAAGACGCCATCGGCATGCGCAATGAAGCCAGCGTGCTCAGCCAACAGGCGCACCGGGCCTCGCACATCACTGCGCGCCACCAGGTCTAGCCAATGTTCGGTGTCGGTGACCAGCAGGCTAGATGCCGCTTGCACTGGGTTATTTGCAGGCACCACAACTGCGCGTGCAGTCTCACGCGGCGCTTCGACGTTCACCACCGGCTTGGGAACCTGCAGGACCGGCTTGACGGGTGATGAAGGCTCTGACAGTGCAGCGCGCGCCTGTTCCGCTGCAGTGCTTGACGCTTGCCGGCGTGCCTGCGGTGCAGCGGCCGATGTCGATGTCGGGATGCGCGCTGCCGTGGTTTGCGCGCCACCCTGGCTCGGCCGGAACGCCAACATGCGCAACAAACTCATTTCGAAGCCGGAGCGTGGACTGGGCGCATAACCAAGGTCGCGGCGCCCGTTCAGCGCCATTTGGTACCAAAGCTGGACGAGCTCAGGCCGCAACTGTTGCGCGAGGCCATCGACATCGACAGCATCGCTGGTGATCTCGACTTCCGGCACCAGTTGCCTGACCTGGATACGGTGCAGCGCATCGCCGATGGCATCCAGCACGCTACCCCAGTCCGGCGAAAATTCCGCCAGGTCGGCCGCTTCCGCCAGCAGACGCGCGCCATCGCCATCGCCCAGTGCCGACAGCAACGCCTGCACCCGGCTGCGATCGACCGTACCCAACATCGTTGCAATCGTGGCCGAATCCAGCCGCCCTACCGCTGCTCCTGAACCGCAATACGCAATCGCCTGGTCGAGCAGCGACAAACCATCGCGCAGGCTGCCATCGGCGGCGACCGCCATTTGATGGATCGCGTCGTCGTCGGCTTCGATGTTCTCGGCGATGAGAATTTTCGCGATCTGGCCTCGGATCTGTTCGACATCCAGCCGCTTCAGGTTGAATTGCAGGCAGCGCGAAAGCACGGTGACCAGCAGCTTCTCCGGATCCGTGGTCGCGAACAGGAACTTGACGTGCTCGGGCGGCTCTTCCAGCGTCTTCAGCAGTGCGTTGAACGCCTGCTTGGACAGCATGTGCACTTCGTCGATCAGGTAAACCTTGTAGCGACCACGCGACGGCATGTATTGCGCGTTCTCAATCAGCTCGCGCACATTGTCCACGCCGGTATTGGACGCCGCATCGATCTCCAGCAGGTCGATGTAGCGGCCGCTATCGATCGCCAGGCAGGTCTCGCATTCACCGCACGGGTCAGAGCCTGTGCCGCGCTCGCAATTGAGCGACTTGGCGAAGATGCGCGCGATCGTGGTCTTGCCCACCCCACGGGTGCCAGTGAACAGGAATGCGTGGTGTACGCGGCCGGTTTCGAGTGCATTGGTCAGTGCGCGGACCACGTGCTCCTGCCCGACAAGTTCGGCGAAACGCTTGGGGCGCCACTTGCGGGCGAGGACGAGATAGGACATGGCCCATTCTGCCACGCCTCCACGGCGCGGCCCGCCACCTGAGCGTTCCAGATTGACAGACCAGCATGATTTCCTTGTGGCGCAGACCCGCGATGGATAGAATGCGCGGTTCCGGAGAGGTGTCCGAGCGGTTGAAGGAGCACGCCTGGAAAGTGTGTAAGCGTCTAAACCGCGCTTCGCGGGTTCGAATCCCGCTCTCTCCGCCACAGATCCACGCAGCACGTTTCACGCACCAAATTTAAGATTCATGCGTCCTCCAAGACGCAGTCCTATGGTGGCCCCGTCGGCCCCTCGCGACGCTAGATCGAAAACTCCGCCAGGGCCGGAAGGCAGCAACGGTATCGATTGATGCGGGCGCCGAGGTAAGTCGGCGGGGCCATCGCCTTTCTGGCA
>JBBSRO010000077.1:0-6145 GCA_038242955.1 Lysobacterales bacterium | reverse complement strand
TGGAGATGCGCGAGCAAACGTGCCGCGACGAATGGTGCCGCTTATCCGAATCGAACGGATGACCTACCGCTTACAAGGCGGTTGCTCTACCAGCTGAGCTAAAGCGGCGATGTCTCTCTAATTTCAGAATTTTAGCCTGCCAGGCCATCGCTTGCCGCGATTCAGGGCAGTCGCGCGCAATCCAATGATTTGGAAGTTGCAATCGCCGCCAATGTTACGCGACTCGCACCTGCCGGGAAACGCGCATCCAGCCACCATTGCGGCAGGGTGTCCCCCAGCGACTCGGCGCTAGCGGTGAATCCCTTCTCGGCAAGCTGGGCTTGGCGCCTGCGGGCGCTGTCTTCACTACCGTAACGGCCAAGGGCAATGCTATTGGCCTCGCTGCCATTGGCGATGATGTACCAATCGTTGATGCCGGTAGCCTTGATTTTTTCCACCAGTTCTTGCGCCTCGTCGCGCGATGCGAGCGGCGGCATGTAGACCCGCCAGCCTCGCCCCGCCCGGGCCTTGGCATCGCGCGCCACGAGTTTTAGCGCGAGCGCCTGCAGCCTGGGACGCACCGCGTCGCGTGCTGCGGCATCGTCGAACGGACCGAAGCTGAGGCATAGCGCGGTGGCGGCAACAGGTACGACCGGAGCTACCGGCTGTTCAGCGGCAACCGTGGCTGCGACAGCGGTCACCGGCTGCGCAGAAGAAGCGCCCGCTGACGAAACGACGGGCTTCGCCACCACAGGTTCATGGGCCAGCCGTAATCCCGGCAAGCCGTCATCGGTAACGGGCGTGACGCTGGCCGCGCGCAGGCTGGCACCGCCCAGCCACCAAACGGCAACGCCAAGGTTGAGCATCAGCAGGAACACAATTGCAGCGCGCAGGATCATTCCGCAAGTTTATGCGATGCAGCGCGCATGCCAGCATGCCAGCCCTCGAAGGACCGCATCGGGCACCCATTCGTGGGTGGGCAAGCGCGGGCGCAAGGCGACTGAACCACCGCCATGCAGCCACAACACGGGGCGCCTGCCGAGCAGGCGTTCTGCGTGCGAAAGGCTGCGTTCGATCAGCGCCAGCGCCGCACCCTCGCAACCCGAAACCAGTGCATGGTCGGTGTCGTCGGCGAATTCGGTGTAGTCGCCGCCGTGCGCCGGCAGCACGGGCGCACGCGCATGCAAGGCTTGGCGCATCAAATTCGGCGAGGGCGCGATGCGACCGCCGCGATGTCGCCCATCGCCATCCAGCAGGTCGCAGGTCAACGCAGTGCCAACCCCGACCAGTAGAACCGGGCCGGCATCGAGCGCTGCCAGCAGGGTCAGGAAACGGTCCACGCCCAAGTGCTCAGGATTGGCATACGCAATTCGCAAGCGACCCAAGGCCACTTGCGTGCGCACCACATGCAGGCGGGTGAAGCGCGTGGCCAACGCGCCCATCAAGGCCACATGGCGCGGTGTCGGGCCGACGCTGGCAATGCACGCCACATCACCACGTGGCAGGTCGTCCAGCCAAGCGCAGTCATTGCCATGGGCAACGGCAACGGTTTCATCGGGCAAGCCATCAGCGCCGAGTTCGGCATATTTCAGCCTTGTGTTACCGAGATCAAACAGGAACGTCTTCATCGGATTCATATCGCGCGCAGGCTTACGTCGGCGGCATGCACCTGACGCTCGCGGCCATCGCTACCACTCACGCGCAACGCACCATCGGCAGCAATGCCGAGCGAGACGGCTGGCCAAATTCGCGTTCCTTCCTGGATCTGTACATCACGTCCCGCTAGGGCATCAAGCACCGCGAAGCGTGGCAGGAATCCAGCAAGGCCTTCGGCATCGAAGTGCGCCAACGCCGGCAGCAGATGCTTCAGCAGTTGCGCGGCCACGACATTGCGTGAGGGTGGCGCTACATCCGATAGCGAGGCGATGTCGACCCAAGGTTGGTCTATGTCGGCGGCGATAAGTGCCGGCATGCACACGTTCACGCCCAAGCCGATCACCGCACGTGCCGCACCGCCGTGTTCGCCCCCGCCTTCCACAAGCAAACCGCCTAGCTTGTACAGGCAGAGACCATCCGCGATGACCAGATCGTTGGGCCACTTCAATGCGATATGCGGAAACCCGAGTTCCCGCAGCGCTTCGCAGGCTGCAATCCCGGCAACAAGACTCAGCCCACCCAACCGCGCCAAACCGCCTTCGAAGTGACGACCCATCGACAGATACACATGCGCAGCGAGCGGCGATACCCAACTGCGTCCACGTCGCCCGCGGCCGCCAGTCTGGCGCTCGGCCAACAACACCGCACAGCCATGCGCCGGTAATTGACGACGCAGCAGCTCGCTGTTGGTGGAATCCAATGACCAATCGATCTCCAACGATGCCAGTTGCGATGCCACGGCAACCGGTAATTCAGCGCGGATCGCATCGGCATCCAGCAAGTCGAGTGATTGTTCGAGCCGATAACCGCGACCCGGAACCGCGGCAATGGCGATGCCCGCATCGCGCAGCACTTCAATACGCTTCCAGACGGCGGCGCGGGTCAGGCCGGCCTCGCGGGCCAGCAGGTCGCCGCTGACCGGGCCTGCAGCCAAGCGCTGCAGCAGCAAGCGCTCTTGCACGTGGTCGCTCATGCCGCGCTCAATGTCGGTCGCGGCGATGGATGCGATGCAGCAGGCGCGCGCGCGCAAACTGCGATTCCGTGCCGTCGCGAAGCCGCTTCAGGTTGCTGCGATGGGTGAAGGCGATGAACAGTGCAGCGGCGGTCGCGAACCACATCCGGTTGGGCCCGGCGTCGCTCCACCATGCCCATATGGGCAGGCTGGCTACCGCAAGCACGGTCGACAAGCCGACATAGCCGGTCGTGACCAGCACGCCACCCCAAGCCAACAAGACTAGCGGGATCGACCACGGCCACAACACAATCAGCCCGCCGATCAGCGTTGCAGCGCCCTTGCCACCTCTGAAGCCGTGCCATATTGGCCAGACGTGGCCGACAACGGCCAGCGCAGCGGCCATGTAGCCATGCGTGGTGACACTCAATGGCGCACCCAGCGGTGCCCAGCGCTGCACGAACCACGTGGCCAGCACACCCTTGCCGACATCGATCAAAGCGACGCAAAGCGCGAATTTCCAGCCTTGGGTGCGCAACGCATTTGTGCCTCCGGCATTCCCGCTGCCCACCGTGCGTATATCCACGCCACGCATGCGGCCCAGCACCAAGCCGCCGGAAACCGAACCGAGCAGGTATGCGGCCAAAAGTAAGGCGGCGGTGAGAACGAGTGGCGGCAATGAAGCGATCATGGCCGAATCATAAACGGCAAGCAGGAGAATGATTCGCAGCGTGCACCGCGGCTCATTAAGCGTCCTCGAAATCAGGGCGCCGGTTGCAGGCCCACCACCAAGGTGCCTGGCCCTGCATGGGCGCCAATCGCCGGCCCGATCTCGACAAGATGGCCTTCAACGATCGGCAGCCTTTCGCGTAAAGCGGCGATCAGGCGCTCACCATCCCCCAAGGCATCGGCATGGCCGACAATCAGCCGCCAGCCGACCGCATGCGGCGTGCGCCTTGCTACGCGCCTGGTTAGGTAGCGCGCAAACCCATCGACGGCATTGCGACGAGCAAACAGGCCACCGACGAGTTTGAGCAGCCCCTCCGCATTGACTGCAGCGATCGGCGTCAAACCGCTCCAGCGAACGGCAGGACCAGCCCACGGCGGGATGCGTCCGCCACGCACAGCGTGGGAAATATCGCGCGCCAAAGCCCAGGTCATGGTCAACGGCCGCAGGCGCTTCAATTCCACCTCGATCGTGGCGGCATCTGCGCCTGCCATCGCCATTTCGCCTGCGCGCCACGCGAGCAGCGACTGGCCCGCACTGACATGCCCGCTGTCGAAAACGACTAGCGGCTTGATCAATCCGCGCGCACCGGCCTCGCCCGATTGCAACGTGCCTGAAAGGGGTCGCGAGAGTCCCACGTAGACGGCAGCATCTTGATACCCCAGTACGTGCTCGAAGATCCGGCGGAAATCCCCCGGCGGCGGCTGGCTGGTCTGCGGCAACTGCCGTGACGTCGCCATGCGCTGGTAGAACTCTGCCGCCGTCAAGCCTAGCCGGTCCAGGTAATCGCGGCCATCCAGGCTGACCCGGACGGATACGACGTGGATGCCATAGCGTTCAGCCAATGCTGGCGGCAGGTCGGACGCGCTATCGGTAATCACCGCGACCCGGTTCGGTGATTCAACGCTGCGTTGCTGCATCACCATGTCGTCGGCTTTCATCGACGCAACCTGCCCATGCGTTGCGCAGGCATCGAACAACACTTGCGGTGATCCCGCGTGGCCATGCAACCGCATCCGGCTGGCGCCCCCGGCTACCACCAGCGAATCAATGTCGAGTTCGCCTAGCGCCACCATCAGCCGCTCGCGGTCCATGCCCTCGCCCAGCAGCAGGCATTCAGTGCAATAGCGGCGCAATGGATCGATGTCCTCGTGCACGTGCGCCGGAAGCTCGACTGCGTCGTTGCCGGCGTGCAGAACTGCATTTTGGATACCGACCGCACGCGGCCCACCTTCGATGTATTCGGCAATGCCTTCCAGCCAGTCGACAAAGCCCCGTGCGCCGGCATCGACCACGCCTGCTTTCTGCAGCAAGGGCATTTGCTTCGGTGTATCCGCCAACGCACGGCGCGCGCGTTGCAATGCATGCAAGAACCCGCGGCGCGGACTGTCCGGCTGCTGGCGCGCGGCCTCATCAAGCGCATCTGCGAACGCACTGATGACACTGACAATCGTTCCTTCGACCGGATTGGCCAGTGCCGCGCGTGCCCCGTCGGCTCCCCGGCGCACGGCCGCCGCCAAGGTGGGTGCGTCGAGGGCCGGCGCATTGCGCGCGTGTTCGGCCAGCCCATACAGGAACTGCGCCATGATCGCCCCGGAATTGCCACGGGCACCATCGATCGCGTCATTGCCGATCCCGGTCAGCAATTCACCGATGTGCTTGCTGCGCCGGCTAAGCGCACCCTGCATCACATGACCCCACGTCGCCGCGAGATTGCTGCCAGTATCGCCGTCGGGTACCGGGAACACATTGATCCGGTTAAGTTCATCCCGCGACGCCATTACCCGCTGCGCACCAGCGATCAGCGCGCGGCGCAAGGTGGCGGCAGTAACATCCGGTGTTCCCAACACTGTTTCAGCATGCATGGCAGTCATGGCCCAAGTCTGCAATGCGGTCGTGCGCAAAGCCTGCTGCAATGCACCAATCCGGGCTTTCGCCTGCATTCCGTATCCACGTTATAGTGAGCGGTGGAGACGTGTTTGCAGCGGTCTTCAGTTCGCATCCTTCATTAAGTGGTGAACCGCATGCGCCGTAGCAGCCCGATGTTGTTGAGCACCGTCATACTGTTGGGGTGCGGCCATGCCGCTGCGTCTGCCGTTGAAACGCAACAAAGCAGCGCCGAAGCCAGCGCCAGCTGCCCGGACAGCACAGCTACCGCCAACGATCGTGGTGATCTTGGGGATGCCGACCCCGCCGCTGCGACGGTGGCTCCGGTACGTCGCACCGAGAAGGCCAAGACGGTCGTGAGCCCGCGCAGCTCCAGCACTCGGGCTGCAGCTCCGCGTTGGCACAGCTTCCTGCCCGGCATGATTCGCTGAACGAGCTGCACGCAGGGCTGCAAGCGCAGGAATGACCGGAACTAAGCGGATGACGATTGATCGTCCAGCAGTAAACCCAGCCAATCCCGTCCAGCGCAATCTGCGCTAGACGCCCGGCGGCAGGGTCACTTCGAAGCGTGCGCCCCCCAATTCCTGCGAGCGACTAACGTGCAGTTCGCCGCGATAGCTGCGCACGATGTCCTGCACGATGGCCAGTCCGATCCCGTGCCCTTGCACTCGCTCATCACCGCGTACCCCACGCTGCAGCACATGGGCGATGCGGTCCTCGGCGATGCCCGGACCATCGTCCTCGACGATGATTGAAAGTCCCGGCCGGCGACCCGGTGCGTCAACGCCCTCGGCAACCGTCAACAGCACGCGCGCGCCAGCCCACTTGAACGCATTTTCCAGCAGGTTGCCGAGCAACTCCTGCAGGTCACCGATTTCGCCATGGAAGCGCACCTGTGGCGCGATCTCGAATTCGCACAACACGCGCTTGCCCGCATAGACCTT
>JBBSRO010000076.1:0-6885 GCA_038242955.1 Lysobacterales bacterium | reverse complement strand
GATGCAGGTCAGCATGCCCAGCGCGAGGCAGTCGACTTTCAGCATCTTCATGGTTTCAAGATCATCCTTGTCCCATTGGATAATCGTGCGGTCGGCCATCGCCGCGTTCTCCACCGGCACCAGCGCGCTCAGCGGCGCATCACTGATGACGAAACCGCCGACGTGTTGCGAGAGATGGCGCGGATGGTCGGTTAACTGTTCTGTCACTGCCAGCACGCGGGCGATGAGTCGGTTGCCGGGATCAAAGCCGGCTTCCTGCAACTTCTGCTCCATCGTGGCATCGCCATTGCCCCAGCCGAAACATTCCGCCAGCAGCGCGATCTGATCGGCGGGTAGCCCGAACGCCTTGGCGACATCGCGCACCGCACTTTTGCCTCGGTAACGAATCACGGTAGCGGCCAGTGCGGCGCGGTCGCGGCCGTATTTGTCATACACGTACTGCAACACTTCTTCACGGCGTTCGTGTTCGAAGTCGACGTCGATGTCGGGTGGCTCGTTGCGTTCCTTCGACAAGAATCGCGCCATCAACAAGCGACTCTCAGCCGGATCCACCACGGTAATTCCCAGCGCGAAACACACGGCCGAATTGGCTGAAGACCCGCGTCCCTGGCACAGGATGTTGCGTGAGCGGGCGAAGCGGACGATGTCGTCCACGGTCAGGAAGAAGGCTTCGTACTTGAGCTCGGCAATCAGGGTGAGCTCGTCATTGATTTGCGTGACGATCTTGGTAGGGACGCCTTCCGGCCAACGCTCGCGCATGCCGATGTCAGTACGCGCGCGCAACCAGCTGGTCGGCGTGTGGCCATCCGGAACGAGCTCTGCCGGATATTGGTAACCCAGGTCATCCATGACGAATGTGCAGCGCTGCGCCAGTTGCACGGCGGCGTCCAGCAATGCATGGCCACCTTCGATGGTGCGATGGATATTGCCCAGCGCGCGGCGCGTGCGCAGGTGGCGCTCGCCATTGCGAAACAGATGCTGGCCGCAATCGGCCAATGGCAGGCCGTGGCGGATCGCGGTCATCGTGTCTTGCAACACGCGGCGGCGGCGTACGTCCATGTGCACATCGCCGCTGGCGACGGCGGTCATTCGCAACTGACTGGCCACGTCCAGCAAGCACTGCAGTCGAGCTTGGTCGTCCTGTTCGCGATGCAACTCCACCGCAAGAAATGCGCGGTCGCCGAGCAGGTTGCACAGCCACTGGCCTTCGGCGATGTCGGGGGTTTCGCCGGGTAGCCACAGCGCGAATATTCCGGGTGCTTCGCACGCTTCCAGCACCGCCTGCATGTCCACACGGGTGAGGTGGTAGCCACCCTTTGGCGCGGCGCGGCGCGCACGCGTGATCAGTTCGCAAAGTTGGGTATAACCGGCACGTGTCTCGACCAGCAACACGCATTTCAGTCCGCATGCCAAGGTGAACTCGCTGCCGACAATCAGCTTCAAGCCGGTGGCGCGCGAAGCCTCCAGACCGCGCACGATGCCGGCCAGCGAACACTCATCGGTGATCGCCAATGCCTCATAGCCGCAGTCGCGCGCACGCAGGAACAGGTCTTCGGCACTGGCTGCGCCACGCAGGAACGAAAAGTCAGACAGGCAATGCAGTTCGGCATAGGCAGGCCACGCGTCTTCCACATCAAGCGCAACAACGCCTGCATCGTCATTGGCGGCAGGCTGCAACCTTTTCGCCACTTGCCAAGCACGCGGCATGCGCCCGCCCGGGGTGTCGCTGTCCACGCCATTGACGGCATCGTCCCAGCTCATGCAAACCAGCCATGCAGCATCCAGCCGTCGCATTCACCCGGAGGCGCAAACGCCCACGCCCGTTGCCCGCGTGAGGTTTCCAGCACGTAGTAATCGCGCCGTGCATCCGCGCCATCCCACCAGCCGCTTTCCAGCCGCTCTGGCCCCGAGACAATGCGCAGGTCGCGATCACGCAATGGCACGGGGCGTTGCAATAGCCACAGCGGGCGTGGCGGTCTTTGCGGCGCGTCAGCGATGTGCGCGTTGTCGCACTGCACGCGTTGCCACGCATGTTCGGGACGCGGATCACCGCTGGGTGCAACGCGGTACACCGCCTCGTCGCCAAGGCGCGCGCGCAGGCGTTCGCGCAGGTGTGGCCAGGGCAAGGACTGTTGCGCGCGCAAGTCAAACAGATCGCGCGCGGCAGGTACGAACGCGGGTAACTCGCGTGCCAGCAAGCGCATGCCCACCACGGGCTTGGGGATCGTAGTGCGCTCCAGGCGGTTGCGGGTGAGTTCGAACAACATCGCCGGTTCGCGCTCTGCAGCCAGCAGGCCGACTTCCACGTCGGTCTGCGCACCTTCGTGTTCTAGCCGCAAGACAAAGCGCTGCACGCCGCCATCGCGGATGGAAAGATAGGTACACAAATCCCCGATCAGCCGACGCAACGGAAACAGCAGCGCCATGTGGCTTTCCACTTCGTGTCCCAGCTCGAGCTTGGCGTCGAACTGGTCGGGCGGCGCGTAATGGGTGAGTGGATCGTCGGCCTCGCCATACAGTTGTTCGATGTGCAGCAACAATTCCGCACCGAAGCGGCGCCGCAGGCTGTCGCGTGGCAATGCGCGCAACGTGCGCAAGTCGCGGATGCCCATGCGTTGTAATCGCTCGCCTGCGTTATCCGGCAGATTGGCGCGACGCACCGGCACCTTGTCCAGCAAGGCCTGCATCGCCAGCGGATTGGACACCGACAACCCGTCTTGCAGGCCTGCCAGCACGCGCGCAGCACGCGGCGTTGGCGCCATCGCGATGCGGTGGCCAAAACCCAGCGTGGTCAATTCACTACGCAAGCGCGCTTCCATCCGTGGCCACGGCCCAAGCAACTGGAAACTGGCACGCACTTCCAACACGATGCAGCCCGGCCATTGCGCGCTAACCAGCGAACTGTGGCGATACGCCCATGCCGCTAGGAAACGTTGCCAGCGCGCTTCGGATGCTTGTTCGTAATTGACCTTGGCGAAGTCGGGCAGCAGGGCCAACGCGGCGGTCAGGCGCATGCCGGGTTTCAGGCCGGCCTGCGCGGCGGCTGCGTTCACCGCATGCAGCGTGCGCAACTGCGCCGAGCCACCGACCAACGCCAGTGGCGCATCCGGGTCAGCCGAACGCCGAAGGACGGCATCCAGCGCCAGCTGCGGCAGCACGATACAGGCCCACAACATGTGGCCGCCTCAATGCCTTGCTTGCCGGAAACCAAGCGCAGGCGCCGGGCCACCACGACATTTACGCACCTGCCAGCGGCCACTCTCGGCGGCGTACAGCAAGCGCAACGCAGCCGGCGAGGGATTGTCGGCATGCTTGTGGTCACGCAGCGCAAAGCCCAGGCAACTGCCGCTGTCAGCCGCTACCTGCAACCGGCGCAATGACGGTGCATCGGCTTGTTGCGGCCAACCAACGACCGCCGCGCAAGCGCCGCTGCGCAGGCATTGCTCGAATGCCCAGAGCGCATCGCGCTGCGAGGCTTCCACGATATCCAGCGCCGCAAGGTCCACGCCAGCGGCTTGCCAGGCGGGCGCATAAGCGAGGTAGGGCGGGGCGATGAGCACCACCCGTTCACCGGCTTGGGTCAGACGCGACAAGGTGGGCAGCAGCAGGTTCAATTCGCCCACACCATCGGCGGGCAGCAGCAACTCGGTCAGCGCGCCGCGCGGCCAACCGCCTTGCGGCAGCAGTGCATCTAGCGCGGTATGACCGGTGGGTTCGCCATCGCTGACGATGGCGGGGTTGCGGCCGGCGTGCCAGATCGTGCGCGCGGCCAGCAAAGTATCGATGGCGCGGCTGTCGATGGCGCGATTGTCGATGGCGATCACTGCGCTCATCTCAGCCTTGCCTGACCAAGCCGCAATACACGCCTTCGATGGCGAAATCCTGGCCAGCTTCGATTTCGATCGGCGCGTGCGCCGGATTTCGCGGCAACAGCTGGATGCGACGACGTTCGCGACGCAAGCGCTTGATGGTCACTTCACCATCGATGCGGGCAATGACGGTTTCCCCATCGCGCGCATCGGCGGTGCGATGCACGCCGACCAGGTCGCCATCGAGGATGCCGTCATCGATCATCGAATCGCCCTGCACCTTCAGCAGGTAATCCGGGCTGGGCGAGAACAGCCGCCGATCAAGCCACAGGCGGTCTTCGGGTGCTACTTCCAGTCCGATGTCGGCGCCAATCGGCAGGCCGGCTGCGACCCGTCCCAATACCGCAAGCGGCAACAGGTCAGGCGATCCGCCCGGCAAGCGCAATCCGCGTTTGCGGCCCGGTGCCTGCTCCAGCAGGCCTTCGGCCAGCAGCGCTTGGACATGCTTGTGGGCGGCATTGCGCGAGGCAAAACCGAAGTGCTCGGCCACGTCAGCAAGGCTTGGCGCGCGTCCAGCCGCCAGCTCACGACGCAAATAGTCGAGGATGGCGGCGCGTTGGGATGTCAGGGGCGGGGTGATATCCATGGTGTACATTTGTACACCGATTGGTCGCACCAAGCGAGATTGACATTCACGTTCTGCCAATCACGCCTCGACATCTTGGCAAGCCCGTTCAGTCGGCTGCGCGCGCCGGATTGGGCAGCAAGCCGCCCGGATACTTGCGACGCAGCATCACGGTTTGCAGGGCCAGCACTACGCCGATGGCCAGCGCCACCCACGCCGCGGTCTGCGCGCCCGGCAGGGCACTGTCGGATTGCTTCACATAGACGGCGACCAGCGCCCACAGCGCTGCGATCACGTAGTCGATGTTGCCGCGCATGCGCAGGTTCACCATTAGCAGCATCAGCGCCGCGAGCGCGAAGATCACCAAGCTCCACGGGAGCATGTTGGTGGTCGATGCCAGGTCGTAAGCCACCACCACTTGCGCCAAGTTGAGGAATGCGGCCAGCGACAGCCAGCCGGCATGCAGCGACAACGGCAGCCATGCCCACATCCACTGGCCTTCCTGAGGGGTGCGGTCGTGCGAGAGGATCATTGCGCAGCGAATCAGGCAGGCCGTGGCGCCGAAGATCACCAGCAGGCACAGCCAGAATTGGGACATCGCGAACAGCGGCATCCATATCGTCGTGAGCGCGAAACCAGCGGCGGCCCATGGCGCGATGCGGGTCAGAGTGTCGTCCGTTTTGCGTACGCCAGTCATTTGCCAGACTGAGTACACGAGATCCAGCAGGAAGATCAGACCCCAGATCGCGAAGGCATAACCCGCGGCGACTAGCAGGGTGGGGTATTGGTCGGAGATCGTGCCGTTGTCAGGCCCGAACGTGCCGTTGTTACTGAGCCAGCCAACCAAGGGCATGGCAAGGGCGGTCAGCAGCACGAGCAGACGTATCATCAGCAAATTCCTTCGTGAAGTTATCGCAACACACTCTGCCGTCCGTCACGCGAAACCGGGGTGAATGCTTCAGTGCACTATAAGCGCGCTTCGCAGCGAACTGATTTCACCACGCATATGGCAATCATGCTGGTGGTCGTTGACCAAGCCCATCGCCTGCATGAAGGCATATATCGTGGTGGGACCGACGAACTTCCAGCCGCGTTTCTTCAGGTCTTTCGACAACGCGACGGATTCAGGTGACGTGATGAACGTGCGCAGCAGTTCGACAGTGAGTTTTCTCGGACGCTCGCTGGTGTCTACTTCGAACTGCCAGAAATACTTCGCCAGTGAGCCGAACTCGCGTTGCAGTTCGATCGCGCGGCTGGCGTTGTGGATCACCGCTTCGATCTTGCCGCGGTGGCGGACGATGCCGGCATCGGTCAACAGGCGTTCGACATCATTGACCGTGTAACTGGCGACTTTGTTGAAGTCGAAGCCATCGAACGCCGCGCGAAAATTTTCGCGCTTGCGCAGGATGGTGATCCAGCTCAGGCCGGCCTGGAAGCCTTCCAGGCTGATTTTCTCGAACAGGCGGATGTCGTCGGTGACGGGCCGGCCCCATTCGTTGTCGTGGTACGCGTTATAGATCTCGGAGCCGTTGGCCCAGAAGCAGCGGGTTGACGGTTCGCGGGGCGTGGCTGGCATGGATGGTTCCGTGTTGACTGTTGCAGGCAGGTTAGCTGAACCATTCCCCACCTAAGGCACGGGATCGTGGATGGCATGACTTTCGGCCCATGTGGACATTACTGTGGTGTACTACATTACCAACACACCAAAACACAACCACAGCAGGAGAACGTCATGTTTCGCACCCAGTCCCCCACCAGCCCGATGACCCACACCGAGCGCCGCGTGACCACACGTCGTGGGGACGTCTCTACCAAACCCGCCCGCATCCACCGCGACCGTGACTTCGGCATCGGTTACGGAAGCAGTAGCGGCTATGCCAGCAGCCACCGCGACCGTGATTTCGGCATCGGCTACGGCACCAGCAGTGGTTATGCCAGTAACCGCAACTACGCCACGCCTGCCACCGCACTTTTCCGTTGCCGTTGAGTCTGCGCGGCAGGGTTGTAGCCGGACCTCCCCGATGGCTGCATCCCTGCCGTGATTTCTGTTGGCTCGTGCAGGCGTGCACGCCAACGCGTTGAGGGGCGAGTGATAGCGGGATGGCTGGCGATAGTCGCGTAACCTGCGACATCTCCACGACCCAGATCCACGAGGATCGCCATGCGAATGCCCGCAATCTTGTCGATGATCGCCTTGATGCTGATGGCATCGATCCCCGCTGGTGCTGCAACCCCGCTCACATTGCGCGTCGACATCCAGCACAGTGGCGATGCTGCCAGCGAGCACTACGCGCTAGATCGCGTGGTCGTGGAACCGTTGCCATGGCCGGGTAATCCCGACCAGCTGACGGACACGACCAACCGTGGCTCGCAGAAATTCGACGTAGTCGATGTCGCCAGTGGAAAGCTGCTGTACTCGCGTGGATACGCGACGATCTTCGGCGAATGGCG
>JBBSRO010000075.1:0-7436 GCA_038242955.1 Lysobacterales bacterium | reverse complement strand
CTTCTTCCTTGACGCCCAGTTGCTCGATAACGATTTTCTTGACGCGCTCTTCGATGGTGCTCATGTTTGGTTGCTCCTCCCGGGAGTCGGTTGTTTCAGGTGGGTAGTGTACGGGAAAGCCGGCCGGCGCAAGCCTAGCCTGCTTCCTAGATGGGTCTGGGTTGGCAAGCTCTTTACTGAAATCCTCACGGCATGTACATGCCGCCGTTGACGTGCAGGGTTTCGCCGGTGATGTAGGCAGCAGAAGGCCCGACCAGGAACGCGACAGCCTTGGCAATGTCTGCCGGCTCGCCCAGGCGACCCAGTGCGATCTGCGCCAGCATCGCCTCGCGTGCCTGCTCGGGCAGGTCTGCGGTCATGTCGGTGGCAATGAAACCCGGCGCGACGACATTCACAGTGATGCCGCGCGAGCCAATTTCCTTGGCCAATGATTTGCTGAACGCGATGATCCCGGCCTTGGCAGCAGCGTAGTTGGACTGTCCGGCATTGCCGGTCACACCGATCACCGAAGCAATATTGACGATGCGACCTTTGCGCGCCTTCATCATGCCGCGCAGCACTGCCTTGGAGCTGCGGAAGACACTGGTCAGGTTAGTGTCAAGGATCGCCTGCCAGTCCTCTTCCTTCATTCGCAACAACAGGTTGTCGCGGGTGATGCCTGCGTTGTTGACAAGGATCGAAATGCTACCGAATTCACCGGACACGGCATCAATCAAAGCCTCGATCGCGCCCGCCTCGTTGACCTGCAGGCGGCGGCCATGTCCACCTGATGCAGCAAGGCGCTCGCCAATCGCCAGTGCGCCTGCGTCCGACGTCGCCGTGCCAATGACAGTTGCGCCGCGTGCGGCCAGTTCATCTGCAATCGCCGCGCCAATCCCGCGCGATGCGCCGGTGACCAGTGCGATTTCGTCTTTCAAGTCTTGCTCGCTCATACCTTCCATTCCTCGATTGCCGCTTCGAAGTCGCCCACTGTTCCCAGCGCGCGCGCTTCCAATGATTTGTCGATGCGCTTGGTGAGCCCAGCCAGCACCTTGCCCGGTCCACATTCGCCGATCCGGGTGATGCCACGCGCTGCCAATGCCTGCACGCAGTTTGTCCACTGCACCGGCAGATAAAGCTGGCGCACCAGCGCTTCGCGGATCGCATCAATGCTGTCGTGCACCTGCGCGTCGACATTTTGAATGACCGGCAACACCGGCAATCTCCAAGCCATGCCAACCATGGTTTCAGCCAGGCGATTGGCGGCATCGCGCATTAGCGGCGTATGCGACGGCACGCTGACCGCAAGTTTCACCGTCTTGCGTACGCCACGCTCAGCCAGCATGGCAAGCGCCGCGTCCACCGCAGCAGCGTGACCGCCGATGACGATCTGCCCGGGCGAATTGTAATTTGCCGCCACCACGACCTGACTGTCGGACACCGCATCACACACTTCCAGCACCAGCGCATCCTCGGCGCCGAGCACCGCCGCCATCGCACCAGTGCCTGCGGGCGCAGCAGCTTGCATTAGTTGGCCACGGATACGCACCAGGTGTGCGGCATCGCGCAATGAAATCGCCTGCGCGGCGACCAGTGCGCTGTATTCGCCAAGACTGTGTCCCGCCAATACCGACGGCTGCGCGCCACCCTGTTGCTGCCAGAGGCGCCATACCGCTACGCCCGCCGCAAGCAACGCCGGCTGGGTGTACTCGGTGCGGTTGAGCTGCTCTTCCGGACCCGATTGCGATAGCTCCCACAGGTCGACGCCGGCGCCCTCGGAGGCTTCCTCGAAAGTGGCGCGCACACCTGGATGCAGCTCCGACAGTCCGGCGAGCATCCCAATCGACTGCGAACCTTGGCCCGGGAACACGAACGCAAGCAATGGCGAAGTATTGGAATCAGTCACGCGAGGGATTGACCTCTATGGCCTGTATGACGGATGCGCATGATACGAGCAATTGCTCTAACGCGTCTGCACCCGCGTGAATGCGCCCACCGCAGGATCCAAGTATGAATGCGCCAACGTGCGCATGGATCAATAGCGAAGCAGCGCGGAGCCCCAGGTAAAACCACCACCAAAGGCTTCCAGCAGCACCAGCTGGCCACGCTGGACCCGGCCGGAACGCACAGCCTCGTCCAACGCCAGTGGCACCGAACCCGACGACGTGTTGCCATGCCGGTCCACGGTCACGATGACCCGGTCCATCGGCATTGCCAAGCGCTTGGCAGTCGCTTCGATGATGCGCAAGTTGGCCTGGTGAGGCACCAGCCAATCGAGATCCTCGTGCGTAAAGCCATTGGCTGTCAGTGCTTCATCGACCACGCTGTCCAGCGCTTTGACTGCGTGCTTGAACACCTCGTTACCGGTCATCAATACGCGCACGCCCGCGTTATGTTCCTCCGGCTTGAAGCCGGCGGACACACCGACCGGATTCCAAAGCAGCTCTTTCTTGCTGCCATCGGCATGCATATGCGTGCTGAGGATGCCGGTTTCGGTATCGGCCTTGAGCACCACCGCACCGGCGCCATCGCCGAACACCACGCAGGTCCCGCGGTCTGTCCAGTCGAGCATCCGGGTCAGCGTTTCGGCCCCGACCACCAGTGCGGTTTTTACCGTCCCGGACTGGATGAACTTGTCGGCGATGGTCAGCGCGTAGATGAAGCCAGAGCACGCGGCATTGACATCGAATGCCGGACAACCCGCAACACCAAGCTTGTGCTGGAGGATGCAGGCAGTGGACGGGAAAATCAGGTCGGGCGTCGTGGTGCCCACGATGATCAGCTCGATCTCGGACGCATCTATGCCAGCAGCTTCCAGCGCGCGACGCGACGCATGCAGGGCAAGGTCGCTGGTGACTTCACCTTCGGCGGCCACGTGACGCTCGCGGATGCCAGTGCGTGACGCAATCCATTCGTCGCTGGTGTCCACCAGCGCGGCCAAGTCGTCGTTGGTCAGCACTTTTTCCGGCAGGTAGCTGCCAGTGCCGGCAATGCGGGAAAACAGGCGTGGCGACGTGGCTGACTGGCTCATGCGGAAAGCTCCTTGCAGGCCTGCCACCATAGCGCGGCGGGCCAGGACGGGCCGAGGCACGCCTGGAAATTACTCGAAACGCAGAAACGCCAACGACCGCACCATGGGCGCGGCCGGGCATGGATCATCACACGACCTTGCGGCCGCGGATCACTCTTCGTCGACGACCTTGACCTTGGGCGCGATGACCTGCTTGCCGCGGTAGTAACCATCGGCGGTCACGTGGTGGCGGATATGGGTCTCGCCACTGGTCGGATCGGTGGACAACTGCTTGGCAGACAGGGCGTCGTGCGCGCGGCGCATGCCACGGCGGGACGGGGAAACGCGGGACTTCTGGACAGCCATCGTGCAACTCCAAACTATAAAAACGGGACCACAACAGTGCGGCCAGGCCGCGATGATTTGTCAGTCGAATCTTCAAGAGAACAGATTCAAACCAACGATTCTCAATCCTTTTTCAACCCCACCAACGCCGCGAACGGATTGGCTGAAGCTGCTTCTTCGGTGGTGGGCGCGAAATCGCGCTCGACCGCTTCGGCATCAGGCGCCACCGCAACTACCGGCAACGCCAATATCAATTCGTCCTCCACCAGCTCCGCCGGCCGCAACATCGCGTCGGCATCGACCAGCAGTGCCTCGTACTCCTCCGGCAACGCCGCTTCATCGGCCTCGTCGCGGATCAACCCAAGCCGCTGCGAAATCTGCACCGGCAACAGGAACCGCTTCAAGCTGCTTTGGCATTCCATCGGCAGCTCTGCATCGATTTCAAGTTCCACATATGAAACCTGCAATGCATCAATGCCGAACGCAAGCCGGAACCGGACTTCGCCTTCGGTATCTAACAGGCTGCTGGCCAAGCGGGTCATCGCTGCAAGCGGAATTCGACCTTCGAATTCGCGCCGCGCCGCGACCATCCGCCAAGCATCCAGCACATCGGGCACGGGGTGGGACATAAGCCGGAGAATGTTACGGGACTTGCATTTGCCCGTCAAACCTTGGGGGCGGCAAAGATCACACCAACAACGCCGATCTTCTGGCTGAACGGTCAGTCTTGATTTGCTGCTGTTTGCAGGCTGTCGCAGACTGGAGACATGAATACCGCCCTGCCAGTCATTTTCACCGCCCTCACCGTGAGTGCCCTGGCCCTGCTTTGGCGCCTGCGCGGACCCGCCAGCCGCCGCCAGCGCGCCATGCGCGAGCTGCTCGATGCCGCCGACGCGCTGGAAACCCGATTACGCGCCGCGCGCGAAGAAATCGAGGCGATTGCGGGCGACCAACAGGACCCGGTACGTGGCGCGATGCAGGAAATTTTGCGCCAGCGCCTATGGCTTCAGGAATATGCCAAGGACGCCAGCTTGGAGCATCTGCAAGCAGTCCGTGATTCGCTGGAAGCAGCAAAGGTCAAACTGGAAGGCCAGTTGAAGCGGGTCGACCAATCCCGCATTAGGGGCATCTGACCGATGTCGCGACTGATCCTTGCATCCACATCGATTTATCGCCGAGAGCTACTCGCCCGCCTGCGGCTGCCATTTGATGTGGCCCGGCCTGAAGTGGATGAGACGCCCCGACCCAATGAGTCGCCGCGAGATTTGGCTATTCGACTTGCTCGGGCCAAGGCCTTTGCTGTAGCAGCGCTACAAACCGAAGACGCTTGGGCATTAGGCTCCGACCAAGTCGCGGAACTGGACGGTCTGCCAGTCGGCAAGCCCGGTGGCCGCGACGCGGCGATCGCCCAGCTGAAGGAGATGCGCGGTCGTCATGTGCGTTTCCATACAGCGCTGTGCCTGGCCCATCCCGATGGACGCAGCTTGGCGGAGCTTGATCTCACCGAGGTCCATTTCCGGGCATTGGACGATACCGAAATCGCCCGCTATGTCGATACCGAGCAGCCCTTCGACTGCGCCGGCAGCTTCAAGTCGGAAGGCCTCGGCATCATCCTGTTCGAGCGCATCAACAACCAAGATCCGACCGCACTGGTGGGCCTTCCGCTGATCGCGACCTGTCGCTTGCTGCGGCAGGCGGGTTTCGCGCTGCCCTGATGCCATTCGCTGCTCGCCCCAGGCTTCGATGCTGCCGTCAGCGTCATGCCGGCGCAGGCCCAGCCAATGCGAGCTTGATCGTGTAAATGACTAGCCACAACCAGACAAACCAGCGTCGTGCGCATCCAATATCGGGCTTGTGACGTAACAACCTGCAACCCCGCTACACTCATTCGCTCACGGATAGAGGCGCTTCTTGCCCACACATAACATGACAGCATCACCGGTGATCGACGCGATCCTACCCGAAGCCCTGCGAGCGGCACTGCGCGATGCGCAGGCCCAGGTCAACACAGTGGTGTTGGGCAAGCCAATGCAAGTGCGGCTGGCCTTCGTCGCCCTGCTGGCCGATGGCCACTTGCTGATCGAAGACTTGCCGGGATTGGGCAAGACCACACTCGCGCATGCCATGGCGGCCACGCTGGGCCTGGGCTTCCAGCGCGTGCAGTTCACGTCAGACCTGTTGCCAGCAGACATCCTGGGAGTGTCGGTCTACGAGGCGCAGACCCGGTGCTTCGAGTTCCATCCCGGACCGGTGTTCACCCACGTACTGCTGGCCGACGAAATCAACCGCGCTCCGCCACGCACGCAAAGTTCATTACTGGAAGCCATGGCGGAGCGCCAAGTCAGCATCGACGGCAAGACCCGGCCACTGCCGGACCCATTTCTGGTGATCGCGACGCAGAATCCGGTCGACCTTGCGGGTACCTATCCGTTGCCGGATTCGCAGCTCGACCGCTTCCTGCTTCGCCTCGCATTGGGTTATCCCGATGCAGCCGCCGAACGCGCACTGCTGTCCGGCGCTGATCGACGCGACCTCATCGCACACGTGTCGCCGTTGTTGGACGCCGAACAGGTCATCGCGCTGCGCCGTGCTGTGCAGGACGTGCATGCCAGCGAAGCACTGATCGGCTATGTGCAGGCACTAGTCAGCCGCAGCCGCAGCCATCCCGGCGTACGGGTTGGTTTGTCACCACGCGCGGGGCTAGCCTTGCTAAGGGCCGCGCGTGCACATGCACTGCTGCTTGGTCGTGGTCATGCACTGCCAGAGGACGTGCAGGCGCTCTTTGCAGCAGTCGCCGAGCATCGTCTTGTCGGTGAAGCGGATACCTCCGCCGCGACCCTGGCAAAAGCGATCCTGCACGCGGTGCCGGTGGACTGAGTGTTCAGCCCATTGCGCCGGCGGCTGCACGCCGAGGTCCAAAGGTGGATGCGGCCACGGCAAGCAGAAGCCCTGCCGGCTCGCCTGACCCGGCAACGCATTTACGTGTTGCCGACTGCAAGCGGCCTGTTTTTCGGCTTCGTGCTGGCGACGATGATGTTGGGTGCGTTGAACTTCAACAATAATCCGGCGCTGTTGCTCGCCTTCCTGATTGCTGGTGCCGCGCAGGCCAGCCTGTTTGGCGCGCATATGCAGTTGTCGGGTGTCGTGGTGAGCACGATTGCCGCCGACCCGGTGCCTGCAGGCGAACCGATGCACCTTCGCATCGCGCTCGCTGCCATTGACCAACGTGTGCGTCGCGGGCTCCGTGTCGCCCATGGCAATGCCTTCGCCCACACCAGTTTCGATAGCCATGGCGGCACCGTCGAGTTGCTGCTACCAACCGAACATCGCGGCTGGCTGCCGCTCGCTCGCATCGAACTGAGTACGGTGCAGCCACTCGGGCTGGCGCGGGCCTGGGGCTATATCTGGCCCGATGAGCCATTGTTGGTGTATCCCGCGGCGGAAGCGCAGGCGCCCCCGCTGCCCACACCTGCAGGCGATGCCGGCCGCGCGCAAGTCACTCGCGCTGGCGACGACATCCACCAGCTGCGTGGCTACCGTGCCGGCGATGCACGCCGCAGCATTGCGTGGAAAGCTTCTGCGCGCCGCGACAGCTTGTTGGTGCGCGAATACGAACAGCATCGTAGTGAACAGCTGACTTTGGACTGGCAACTGACTGCCGGCCTGCCTTACGAACAGCGCATCCGCCGGCTGGCGCGTTGGGTTGACGATGCCGAACGCGAAGGCCGCCGCTATGCCCTGGCGCTACCAGGTCAATCACTGATTCCAATGGGGCTCGGCACCTCGCATCGGCATCGCTGCCTGCGTGCGCTTGCACTCCTGCCCGGCGAGGCAGCACGTGGCTGACAGCAAGCCGCGCTCGCCCTTGATGGAAGTGCGCAGCCGTCGCTTGGTGCTGGTGGCGACTGCGCTATGCCTGCTGCCACTGTTGCTGCAGCTGCCGGGTTCGCTCGGCATCGGTTTTGGCGTTTCAGCGCTGGCGGTGATGGCGCTGTCCTGGAGCCGACCGATGCCTTCGCTGTTGCGGATCGTGCTGGGTATCAGCGGGATTATTGCCGTATTCGCGGTGACGCCCGGCATCGGCCGTGACACAGCCTGCGCG
>JBBSRO010000074.1:0-7619 GCA_038242955.1 Lysobacterales bacterium | reverse complement strand
TCGAGGTATGGATCAGCAACCATCGCAGCGTTGAAGGCATCCTGGCCTACATCCGCCGGCTCGGTGCGATGGTTGGCGCGCACGCCGCGGCCGACGCTTACGCGCAGCGTGCCGAGGAGCACATCGAGGCTGTTCGCGCCGCGGCGACGTTGCTGCCGCGGCGGCCGCGGGTGTATTGCGAAGAGTGGGACGAACCGATCATCACCGGCATCCAGTGGGTGTCCGAGCTGATCGAAATTGCCGGTGGCGACGACTGCTTCCCCGAGTTGTCGAACGAGCCGCTCGCCCGCCAGCGCATCCTGCCCAACGGCGATGAAGTGGTGCGCCGTGCACCCGACATCATCCTGGGCACCTGGTGTGGCAAGCGCTTCCATCCCGAGCGCGTAGCGGCGAGACCCGGATGGGCAAGCATCCCTGCCGTGCAGCATGGCGACCTGTACGAAATCAAGTCGCCGATCATTCTGCAGCCAGGTCCGGCGGCATTATTTGACGGGCTGGATGCGATCCACCAAATCATCCGTGGCTGGGCGTTGCGCGCTCACGGCTGATCAAGCGATCAGGCGCCCATCGCCAGCCGCATGCCAAGGTCTCGCAACGGCGCGGTAATCAACATGCGGGCCAGGAACAAGACGATCAACACGACCATCGGTGCGAAATCGAAGGAGCCGGCGATCAGCCTTCCGCGCAACGGGCGCAGCAGCGGTGCGACCAGCGTTTCGGCAAGTCGCATCAGCGGCTGTCGGTGATCGGTGGCAAACATGCTCAATAGTGACCAGGCGAACACCAGCACGATGTAGAACAGCAACACGAAGTCGAACAGGTCGGCCAGCGCGAGCAACAGCAGGCCCGCTACCCCGGGCACGAAGCCAGCCAAAGCAAACAGCAGCAGACGTTTGAGTACCAGTGCCGCCCACGCCAGCAGCACTGCGGCAAGGTTGATCCGTCGCCAGTTGGGCAGCACGCGGCGCAGTGGCCGCAGTGCCGGGTTGGTGTAGCGATAGATCATCTGGCTGATCGGGTTGTGGAAGTCGGCGCGGCACGCCTCGGCCGCTACGCGCACCACCAGTAGCGCCACCACCACGTCGAAGGCCAGACCGAGCAGGAACGCCACGGCATTGAGCAGGTAACTCATGCGGAAGCGTCCAGGCTGGCGGCCATTTCTTCGCCACGATGGGTCGCAGCAGCGATGGCGCGGGCGACGATACGCGGCAGGCCGTCGGCACTGAAGCTTTCCAGCGCGGCCTGGGTGGTGCCGTTGGGCGAGGTGACGCGCTGACGCAGCACCGCCGGATCTTCATTGCCTTCACTGAGCATGCGACCGGCACCGAGGCAGGTCTGTGCGGCCAGCGCTCGTGCGGTGTCGCGCGGCAGGCCTTGGCTTACCGCTGCGGCGACCATGTGCTCGACTAGCGCAAAGAAGTACGCCGGCCCGGAACCGGACAGGGCGGTGACGGTATCCATCAGCGCTTCGTCGTCGATCCAGCGGGTGATACCGACTGCGTCCAGGATGTGTTGCGCGAGCGCTTTCTGCGCCGGGCCGACACGATCATTGGCGCAAAGCGCGGTGGCGCCCGCACCGATCAACGCCGGCGTGTTGGGCATGCAGCGCACGATCGGCAGGCCGTTGCCGAACCAGCGCTCCAGTTGCCCCAGGCGCACGCCGGCAGCGATCGAAATGAGCATCGGCCGGCGCTGCCTCAGCACATCGTGCAAGCCGGCATGCAAGCCCGGCATGATCTGCGGCTTTACCGCCAACACGATCACCTCGGCATCGGCAACCGCCGGTGCATGTTCGGCAAAGCTGACGACACCGTAGTCGCGACCAAGCGCCTCGCGTGCTTCGGCCAGCGGTTCGGCAACGGTCAGGTCGCTGGCGGCCATGCCGGTGCCGAGCAGGCCGCCGATCAAGCTGCGCGCCATGTTGCCACCACCGATGAAGGCAATGCGGGTCATGCGGAATCCTCGTCTGGTCCAGACCCGCTACCTTAGCCGCTGTGCCGATCTGGCGCCTCACGGGCGCCGGCCCTGAGGCGGAGTATCCCGGCATGCGGGCGAGAGCGGGACGCTGCAGGCATTTGCCCACCGATCCGCGTCCGGTGTGGCCCCGACCAACGGTTTGGGTGACGCTTTGTGGCCTGCGTCGACGTTTCCGCATCGGCCCCGGCCGGGGGTGGTCGCGCAGGCCGCTTGCCGAGTACCATCGGGCCAACTGCAGGGGGCAAGATGGGTCGACATGCCTGCGCCGGCGCGCCACTTGCGGCGGCGGCACGGCGCGCGAAGTCATTGCTGCCGATGCGCGCTCCAATCACAAAAAGCCACGATCGGTCAGGGGAAGGACTCAATGGATATTGCCGAACTGCTTGCGTTCTCGGTGAAGAACAAGGCATCCGACTTGCACCTGTCGGCAGGCTTGCCGCCGATGATCCGCGTCGATGGCGACGTGCGCCGCATCAACATCCCGGCGCTGGAACACAAACAGGTGCATTCGCTGGTGTACGACATCATGTCGGACAAGCAGCGGCGCGATTATGAAGAATTCTACGAGACCGACTTTTCGTTCGAGATTCCCGGCCTGGCGCGCTTTCGCGTCAACGCGTTCAACCAGAACCGCGGTGCCGGCGCCGTCTTCCGCACCATTCCGGCCGAGGTGCTGACCCTGGAAGACCTGGGCTGCCCGCGCATTTTCAAGGAGCTGATCGATCAGCCGCAGGGCCTGATCCTGGTGACCGGGCCGACCGGCTCGGGCAAGTCCACCACACTGGCGGCGATGGTCGATCACATCAACAAGACCCGGTACGGCCACATGCTGACGATCGAGGACCCGATCGAGTTCGTGCATACCTCGCAAAAATGCCTGGTCAATCAGCGCGAGATCCATCGCGACACGCTCGGCTTCAACGAAGCGTTGCGCTCGGCGCTGCGTGAAGACCCGGACTTCATCCTGGTCGGCGAGTTGCGCGACCTGGAGACCATCCGCCTGGCGCTGACCGCTGCGGAAACCGGGCATCTGGTGTTTGCCACCGTGCATACCAGTTCGGCGGCCAAGACGATCGACCGCATCATCGACGTGTTTCCCGCCGGCGAGAAGCCGATGGTGCGCTCGATGCTGTCCGAGTCGCTGCGCGCGGTGGTGTCGCAGTCGCTGTTGAAGAAGGTTGGCGGCGGGCGGATGGCCGCACACGAGGTGATGGTCGGCATCCCGGCAATCCGCAACTTGATCCGTGAAGACAAGGTGGCGCAAATGTATTCAGCTATCCAGACCGGTCAGCAGTTCGGCATGCAGACGCTGGACCAGAACCTGCAAGACCTGGTCAAACGCGGTGTGGTATCGCGGCAGGAGGCGTCCGGCTACGCCAAGAACAAGGATTCGTTCAAGTAGCAAAGGAGAGGCGCGGCAAGACAGGGCTCGGCAGTCGGCCCTGTTTCTGCAACGCCTGGTCCGATATCGAATGCGTCGCTCCTGCTGTCGACTTGCGCATCTCAGGCACCTGTTTTCGATATCCGCTACCGATACACCTTTCGATTTCCGTTCACACCGAGGCCCGTGCCATGAGCGACTTTGATTTCACCTCGTTCCTGAAACTGATGGTGCACAAGAAGGCGTCGGATCTGTTCATCACCGCCGGTGTGCCGCCATCACTGAAGTTGCAGGGTCGCATTGTCCCGGTGACGCAAAGCCCGTTGAGCGTGCAGCAGGCGCGCGACATGGTCCTCAACGTGATGACGCCGGGGCAGCGGGAGGAATTTGAAAAAACCCACGAATGCCAGTTCGCGATTTCCGCGCAGGGAGTAGGTCGCTTTCGCGTGTCGTGTTTCTATCAGCGCAACTGCGTTGGCATGGTGCTGCGCAGGATCGAATCGAAGATTCCCAGCATCGAGGAGCTGAACCTGCCGCCGGTGATTCAGCAACTGGCGATGACCAAGCGCGGCATCATCATCTTCGTCGGCGGCACCGGTACCGGTAAATCCACCTCGCTCGCGTCCATGATCGGCTATCGCAACGCCAACTCGAGTGGTCACATCATCACCATCGAGGATCCGATCGAGTACGTGCACAAGCACGAGGGTTGCATCATCACCCAGCGCGAGATCGGTATCGACACCGACAGCTGGGAGAACGCGCTCAAGAACTCGCTGCGCCAGGCTCCCGACGTCATCATGATCGGCGAGGTGCGCACGCGCGAGACGATGGAGCACGCGATCAACTTCTCCGAGACTGGCCACCTGTGCCTGTGCACGCTGCACGCCAACAACGCCAATCAGGCGATGGATCGCATCCTGCACTTCTTCCCGGAAGATCACCGCTCGCAGTTGCTGATGGATCTGTCGCTCAACCTCAAGGGCGTCGTCGCGCAGATGCTGATTCCCACGCCGGACGGCAAGGCGCGTCGCGTGGCGGTCGAGGTTTTGCTGGGCACGCCGCTGGTGCAGGACTACATCCGCCAAGGCGACATCCACAAGCTCAAGGAAGTGATGAAGGAATCGACCTTGCTGGGCATGAAGACTTTCGACCAGAGTCTGGTGGAGTTGTACCAGGCCGGCGAAATCTCGTACGAGGATGCTTTGCGCCACGCCGACAGCTCGAACGAGGTGCGTCTGCGGATCAAACTGTCGCAAGGCGGCGACGCACATACCTTGTCGCAGGGCATGGACAACATCGGCGTGGAGGAAACCTCTGATCAGCGCGGGTTTGGCAGCAACAACCTGCTCAATCGCTGAGCGCAGGCAGATCGGCTAGGCAGCAGCGCCGCCACGACCCGTGGGTGCTCTGGACAGAAGTCCCGCCAAGACCGGGATAAAAAAAGGAGCCCGACGGCTCCTTTTTTCTTCATGAAACGACGATTCAGTGACCGGCGCTGGTGCTGGGTGCCGGCATGTCGGACATGCCGTGATCGGTCTTGTTCATTGCGCTGACCGTCAGACCGCTGGCATCGACTTTCTTCACGCCCTTGACCGACTTGGCCAGCTTCGTCGCGCGGGTCTTTTCACCCACGTTGGCGACAGTACCCGACAGCATGACTACGCTGCTGTTGGTCTCGACGCTGATGTCCGAATCCTTCATGTTCTTGGCGGTCGCCAGCTCACTCTTCACCTTGGTGGTAATCCAGGCATCAGAGGCCTTGTCCGGAACGGTCTGGTTGTCGGACGTCTTGCGCATCGGGGCGTCGGTGGCACTCTGCATCCCGTGATCAGTCTTGTTCATCATGCTGTCGCTGTGCATGGCGCTGATCGTCAGGCCGCTGGTATCGACTTTTTTCACTCCCTTGACGGACTTCGCCGCCTTCATCGCGCGGGTTTTCTCGCTGTTGCTTGCGACGGTGCCGGATAGCATGACCACGCTGTCGTTGGTCTCCACGCTGATATCCGAGTCCTTCATGTTCTTGGTGGTCGCCAGCTCGCTCTTCACCTTGGTGGTGATCCAGGCATCGGCAGCCTTGTCTGGCACGGTCTGGTTATCCGCGGACTTCTGCATCGGGGTGTCGGTGGAAGTCTGCATCTGGCCGTTGGCGTCCTGCGCCAGAACCTGGCTCAGCGGGACTACGGCAAACGCGCAAACCAAGGCAGTGGCGATAAGGCTTTTACGAAGCATGTGACTACGCATGACGATCTCTCCTGAAAGGGGATCAGCCCGCAATGCGGGCTGATGACATGCCGAAATCTGGATCGGCATGCATGGTGCAATGAAAACGCGCATCCCGTGAATGTCACGTGCGGATCAACTGCGACCGTTCAGGCAGCGAGGGTATCGCCAACAGCGAAAACCCCGCTTCGCGGATGCGCAGCGGGGCTTTTGCTTCAGCTTGCGGGACGGTGGAAAGAGGGTCAGTTGCGCGACTGCAATTTCGACAACAGGCGCAGGATTTCCAGGTACAGCCACACCAGCGTCACCACCAATGCGAACGCGCCGTACCACTCCATGTACTTGGGTGCGCCAGCCTGGGCACCGGATTCGATCAGGTCGAAATCGAGGATCAGGTTGAGCGCGGCGATCACGACGACGACTGCGCTGAAGGCGATGGCCATGAAGCCGTTGCCGCTGATGAAGCCCATGGAGTGACCAAAGAAGCCCATTACGAACTGGGCCAGGTAGAGCAGCAGGATGCCGCCAGTGGCTGCCACCACGCCGAGCTTGAACTTCTCCGTGGCGCGGATCAGTCCGCTGCGATAGGCGATCAGCATCGCGGCCATGGTGCCGAACGTCAGCCCCACGGCCTGGACGACCACGCCCGGATAGCGTGCTTCGAAAATCGCCGACAGGCCGCCGATGAAGACGCCCTCCACCAGCGCAAACAGCGGCGCGGTGACCGGCGCCCAGGTCTTCTTGAACGCGGTGATCAGCGCCAGCACCAGCCCTCCGATTGCGCCGCCAATCACCAGCGGGGCAAGCGTCGAAATGCTGTCCGGGCCGGCGTAGCGGGACCAGGCATACATGGCGCCGACCAGCACCAGGATCAGCAGCATGCCGGTCTTGTTGACCGTGCCGTTGATGGTCATCACGTCATCGCCGCGCGCACTCAAACTGCCGCTGCCAACATCAAGGAACGTGTTCTTGTTGAGCGCCGGATTGCCACTTTGCATTATTGGTCTCCGTGGATGGTCGATGGTGGCGCGGCCCGTACCAAGCCGCGTGGCGTGCGTCGACTGAGTCTCAAGCCTACTTCAATGTCGTCTGAGTGGTGATCACGATGCCTTTGTCCTGCACATGCATTTCGACATCAATGCTGGCAATGCGTTCCGCCTGAGCTTTCATGGCGGCGAACTGGGCTTTGGAGCGGGCGACGTCTTCCATCGGCGGAGTGGCTTCCGCGTCAGGCTCGGCAGCGTCATCGCTGCGCGTCATTGCGGCGGTCGCGGCTGCCAGGCTGTCCACCTTGTCTTCCATCAGCTGCAGCCATTGCACGTACATCGCGCCGGTGAGATGCATCCGCGCCATGCGGCCGGCATCGCCGCCGGGAGCCTTCATGGTTTGTGCGAGTTTGGCATCTTCGCCCGCACCCACACCCACGCCAAGCGCCTTGTCGGTCAAGGCAATCCACGCGGGTTGGCCGAGCATCCCGGTCAGGTCGCGTGACAGGGCCACCGGCGTACCGTTGGTGGTCGGTTTGAGCTGGGTGAGCGAAGGCACCGTGGCCTGACCCAGGGCGAACAGACCCGGCGCATTGGTTGAGGCAGTCAGCAAGCGGCCAGAGAAAGTGGGGATCGCCTTGTCCTTGACTGGCGTGAGCGTGTCCAGTGCGAGGCGAACGCCCTGCAGGTCACCAAACGGAGGGATGGCGGCTTTTTGCAGTGCCGGGCCCAGCTTGGCGAAGCTGTCGTTGAGATCCAGCAGTGCCGGACAAGTGAACGGCTTGGCCTGCACGGCTTCAACCTGGGCGGCCCAGAAGCTGCGCAGCGTCGCCATCGGCAGCGCGAGGGCGAAGTCAAACGGGGCGCTGTCGGAGCCTCCCAGCCCCGGCAGAGCTACCTTCACGCCGGAAAACGCCTTGCCGATGTCGGCAGCCAGCGCGATGTCCATGCGCGCATCCTGATGTTTGGCATCCACGCGGGTGTAGCCGAATGCGATGCTCGGCACCCGGGCGGCAATACGTGCTGCTTCTGCGGTGCAACTGGCGGAAGTC
>JBBSRO010000073.1:0-7845 GCA_038242955.1 Lysobacterales bacterium | reverse complement strand
GTCACGCGCGGACTTGATACGTGACTCCACATCATCCGCGCGCACTGAATCTTTGAGGTCACGCAAGCGCGCGGACAGCTCTCGCAATTTTTGGATCAGTGCATCGCCAGCAAAGAAGGCGTTTAGCTCGTCAGCTGTAGCGAAGCGTTCGGTGCGGCGACCAAGCCCTTCCAGGATGCGTTGCGCCGCATCCATGACCGATGCCGCCTTGCGTTGGCGGTCATCCATCAACGATTGCTTGTGGCTCTGGAATGCTTCCAGCAATTCCTCGCGCTTGCCGAGGATGTCGCCCAGGAACTGCTCGTGTTCGCCGAACTGGCTCTCTATTTCTTCTAGCTGCACCATCAGCCGCGACAGTTGTTCGTCCGCCTTTTCCGGTGTGGTCGCCATGCCAAGCGCACTGGTGATGGATTGGCCGAACAACGTGAACTGCGCGCCGAACTGAGCGACCGCTTCAGCCGAACCGAGTGTTTTGCGACGAAGATCCGCACGCGCCTTGGCCTGATTGAGGCGGGCGTACAACGCAGACAAGCTCTCGACGACCTGGGTGCGCTGGGTCGGGTCATCGACCTTGAGCGATGCCATCAATTCCGAAAGCATGTCCATGTCGGCGGACATCGCCTGCAACTGCGCGAGGCTAGATGCGAGCTGCGATGCAGTGGTGGCTTTTTGGGCTTGCTCGTCGAGTTCTGTCAGGCGTTTCTCGTATGGCGCGAATGCCTTTGCAGTGGACAAAAATTCGCCAGTGGCGACGCCCACGCGCTCATGTGCTTCGGATAGTGCTGCGGACATCGCGTCGATCGCAGCGGTGTCGATGTAACGATATTCGCGGATCGTCAGTAGTTGCCCGCGCTGTGCTGAAACCGCATTCAGCGCTTCGACAAAGTCTTCGGCGGTGGTCCAACCCTCTGGTTGCAAGCGGCCCAGCAGCGCGCGGTGCTCGGCCTTAGCCTTGTCCATCGCCAGTTCGGACTGACGGCGAATTTCCAGCACCTTCTGGAATTCATCCAGCACCGATTCGCTGGTCGCGGCGACTTCGTGCAGCAGCGTCACCAGCCCGCCGGTATGTGCATCGTCGATCCAGTGATGAGCATCGAATAGCCGCCGCGTATTGTGAGCAAGCAGCTCGTAGCGCTTCGCGTTGACGTCTTCGCGTTCGATGTCTCGTACCAAGTCATAGACATTTGAAACCGCTCGAACGAGTTCCGCATTGCCGATTCTGCCCATGAAGCTGCCACTGGGCGGCCGCGTGGCGGCGAACTCGTCACTGGCGAACGGCGTTTGCCAGACCTGCATCTGGTGCACGCGGGTGGGGTCTTCACCATCCGCATGGAACAGGACCATGCGGCCATCGGCCAGCCGAGCATGGCCATGGGCCAGAATCGGCGGCTGCAACTGGCGCAGCACCAGGTTATAGACCAGCAGTGCGGCCATGCCGCTCTCGGGCTCGTAGAAAATGTAGAGCACGTCCTCCCCATTCGGGGATCGAATGGTGCGCTTGTACTTCATGCCGGCAACCGCCGCATCGAACGCCTTGTGTTCGCCGCTCTGCAGGTAATAGCCACCGGGGAAAATAATGCCGTGATCTTCGGGCAGCTGGATGCAGGCCTGCACGATTGCGTCAATGCGGCTGATCTTGCCGGTGATTGTGTTGAATACAAGGCCGCGCCATTGGGTCTCGCGATAGGGCAGTACTTTAAGCAGGATCAACGAACCGACCCGCGCAAACTCGATCTGTGCATCGTCAACCGACTGCGTGCGGTCCTCCACCGGCTCGCTGTAAACGCCGTTGCCGGTTTCGGTGTTGTTCTCGACCTTGACGGTGAGGTCGCCGCCGGTGGTTTCCACGAACAGGATGTCGAGAATATTGAGGTGCGGGAAACGCCCGCTGACCTCCATGTCCTTGGTCGCCTTCGTCCATTCGAAATCGAAAGCTGGCGGCAAGGTGATGTCGCGCTCGCCACGGGTGTCGATGTAGCTGATCTCGCCTTCCGCCGACAGACGCCAGCGGAACACGCGCACGTCGGTGGATTTCAGACCGACCTGGAACGCCGCCAGCAACTTGCCATCCTTGATCTGCAACTGCAGCAGGCGTGCATCCTTGTAGTACGCGTACAACTCGTCGAAGTCACGCTGAAACTGCGACTCGGCAAGAAAGCTGTTGGCGATGTCCACCGGCGTCACGTCATAACCTTCGGCTGTCTGCACCAACCGATACAGACTGAAAACATCGGCAATCGCGGTCGTGGTCTTCAGGCCCAGAAACACGTTGTATCCAAACAACAACAGGTCGCCGACCTGCACCACGTCGCGACCGACCGAGTTCTGCTCGCTGCGTACGCGCAGTCGACCGACGATCTCCATCTTGGAATCGCCGAACTCCTGCAAGCGTTCTGCATTCAGTGCATCAGCGACGCTTTGCAGGCGGCTACCCTGGTCGGATAGGCGCTTGCGAAGCACCTCGTACGCGCCACCTTTCGCCACCGCTTGGTCCAATATCTGGTCCAGCGCTTGTGTGTCGCCTTGGTTGCTCGGATCGGTCATGCGGGTTCAGTCCCTTGATTTCACGAGTGCGTACGCGGATGCGTGTGTCGCTTTGTGGGCGATGCGTCCGACGCCAGTCAGGTCGCCGATCACGATGCGTTCGATTCAACCAGTGCTGGCGCACCCGACAATTTACCCAGCAACTGCTGCAGGGCAGGACTGGATCCGGCAATGCCTTCGATCGCCTTGCCGATCGAAATACCCTTGGTGAGCGACTCAAACACGCCGCCATCGCCGCCAATGAGTTCGATGTTGGCGCCCTTGAGTGCGTTGGACAGGACCGCCGCATTCTCGTGCGAAATTTCCTTGCCGGCGTCCAGTGCAGCAAGCACCTGGCGCAGGGTGGTTTCCAGCTGCATGCGGAACTCTTCGTGGCTGCGGGCTTCCGGGCTCATCTTGCCCATCGCCTCGAACTTCGAAGTCAACCCTTCGGCTTCCGCCGACATCTTGCGACCAACGGCGTCGGCCTCGGCCACGCCCATCGCCATGGTGGCGTCGGCCTTGGCCTGGCCCATCTTCGCCTGACCGCCCGCTTCGGCTTCCAGACGCTCGACCAGCACGCGCGCTTCGGCATTGCCTTGCTTGTAGTTGGCGTCGGCCTTGGCTTCGATCACCCGTGCTTCGGCCACGCCAGTCTTCTCGATCGCGCTCGCGGTCGCTTCCCGGACCTGTGCATCGGCAAGACCAGGAGCGGCTTTTTCTGCACGGGTACCGTCGGCCAGTGCTTTCTTAGCATCAGCCTGCTTGGCAGCGGCGACCAGTTCGGCTTCAGCCATCACGGTGACCTCATTGGCACGGTGGCGTGCGGATTGCTCGGCAGCTTCCGCAGCCTTGACGTCCTTGATCAGGCTTTCCTGTGCCTGCGCCTCGGCGGCCAGAATCACGACCTGCTTGGCACGGTCGGCCTCGGACACTTGGCGGGTTTCCTTGATTTTTTCCTGCGCCACGGCAACGGTTTGCTCGATCTGAGTGCGCTCACGCACCACGTTCGCAACATCCATGCGGCCCTGCTCAACGACCTTGTCGCGCTCCACGCCTTGCAGCTGCACTTCCTTGTCGGTAGTCACCTGCTCCAGCTGCTGGGCGCGGGTGACGCGCTCGATTTCGATGGCGACCGCACGGCGGCGATTTTGTTCGGCTACCTCGACCTGGCGCAACTGTTCCTGTTCGCGGATCTTGATCTGCTCTTCGGATTCGATGCGCGCACGCTCGGATACCAGCCGCTGTTCTTCCTGGACCTTGGATGTCTCGGCTTCCTCGCGTGCCTGCACGGTCGAGACTTCGCGCTTCTGCTTGGCTTCCGCCTCGGCCTGCTGGCGCTCCATCTGCAACATGTGCTCGCGGGTTTCAGTGTTCTTCTTGGTAATCGAGAGCCGTTCGTTTTGCTCCAACTCATTGGTCTGCACGTTCTGCACGGCAGTGAGCTCGGTGATCTTGCGGATACCCTCGGCATCCAGGATGTTGTTCGGATCCAGGTCAGACTTGCGGGTCTGCTCCAGGTAGTCAATGGCGACGTCTTCCAGAACGTAGCCGTTGAGATCCCGGCCGATCACTTCGACGATGGCGTCGCGAAACTCCTGACGCTTCTCGAACAGGTCAATGAATTCGAAGCGCTTGCCAACGGTCTTCAGTGCTTCGGAGAATTTGGCATTGAACAACTCCTCAACCGCGTTCTTGTCAGATGCACGTGCCGCGCCCACCGCCTTGGCCACGCGCAACACGTCGGCAGGGGTCTCGTTCACTCGCAGGTAGAACGCGACCGAGATGTCGGCGCGCATGTTGTCGCGGCAGATCAGGCCTTCCTTGCCACGCCGGTCAATTTGCAGGGTGATCAAGCTGATCTGCATTTCCTCGGCCTTGTACAGGACCGGGATGATCAGCGCACCAGTGAAATGCACCTTGGGCTGGGTGCTCATGTCGTTGACGATCAACGCCGTGCCCTGGTCGACCTTGCGATAGAACGCCTTGAACAGCCCGATCATGCCAAATAAGAACACCAGCACGACAACGAGACCTACGAGGCCCGGGAGGATGAGTGAGAGAGACATTTGTTGCTCCTTTGCGAAACTCGAAGTGCTGTGTAGTGCTGGGCCTAGCGTGCGAAGACCGCTAGCGATTGTTGAATTCAGTTTCTGAGATCACCGCGTGGGTATTGGCCTGTGCGTCATGCGATAGCAACACGACGCGCTCGCCGCGTGCGAACGCGATGCCTGGTGGGGCACGCACCTGCAGGATCAGGCCGGCACCGCCATCTTCAAACTCGGCGCGGCCACTCTGTGCGTCCACCATCGGCGAGATCACCGTGCCGGCGCGGCCAAGGATTGACGCGGCAACCTGTGGCTGCAATCTCGCCATCAGCTTTGCGACCGGCCGTAACAGCAGCGAGGTCAACAGCACGCCAGGCACCAGCGCGCCGAGCAAGGTGACGATGCCGGCCAGGATGCGTAATCCATCAGGCAAGTGTCGCAACACCAATAGATGCACGAAGTAGGTGGCGAACCAACCAAGGAACATCAGTACGGTCAGCACGATCATGATCGGCACACCGCTCAGGCCTAGCCTGGCGAGCATGCCGGCTGTTGCAGTGGATTCGCCACTATCGCCATGACTGCCATGCCCTGCATCGGCATGGAAGATATGGCCATCGCCCATCAACAAGCCGTCCAGCGCGTCGGTATCGAACAGACCGGTCATCGCCAGCAGCCAGTAAATGACGCAAACCGCCAGCAGGACGCTGTAAACCACGGTGGGAAAGGTCAGGCAGGTTTCCAGGAAATCGTTCATCGGGGCTTCCGGGTGGTGTGCTTGGGCGCAGCGGCGGGCGAGCGGGTGGATAGTCGACCGATCAACGCATCAATGGCGACATCGTTATCCGTTGCAGCGGGTTTGCGTTTGCGAGGCATTGGCGCCTTGGCCACCTTGTCCCCGCGAACGATTTTTGCCGCGCGTTGTCGCGCACGCTGGGCAGAAATCTGTGCGCTTTCAGGGTAAGGCTCGGGTCCCGGCTGCAATTTGGCGACCGCAGCCTGTGCACGCTGGATACCGGATGCCGCCCGGAGCGTGCCCAGCTGATGTTTCGCACGCCGCAGCTTGTGTTCCATTTGCGCGATCAAGTCGGCGAACTCGACTTCCTTGTCTTTCAATTCCTTGCACTCATGCTGCAGCACTGCGTGCTCGCCTTGCAACGCCACCGCTCTTGCCGCCTTCTCGCGAGCCTGGCTGTTGCGTCGGCGCGAGAGCAAACCAGCAACTTCCGCTTCGCTAGTGGCGATGCTCGCTTTGGTGCGTTTCGCTTGCTCTTCCCGCACGATCCGTTGCGCCTTCATGGCCGCTGCGTCGTTGCGCACCTGGTGCAGCTGCAGGTCAATCTCGCGGATGTCGTTATCCAGCCCACGTTCGATGCGATCACCATGGATTGCATCGCCAAGCTCGGAAGCACCATCCTGGATGCTCTTGAAAAGCGTTTTCAGCAGATCGGCCATCAGCGTGTTCCACTCGCATGGGGCAACGGTCGCAGGTGCGTCGCGTAGGCTTCCGTGGCATTGAGTACGTTGTCGGCCAAGGTCTCGATCTCGAACATGAGATTGGCCAGGCTTGAACGCGTATCGAGCTCGCCCAGCATCGAGTAGCCCGCTACGCCGCCCACGTCCTGCAACGCGATCATCGACAGCGGCAGCAGCTTATGGGTGCGCAGCACATGCGCATTGAACGCCACCGGATCCAGCACCTGCGCTACCGGCCACAAAAACGCCTCGACGATGATTTGTTCGCCGCCGACCGCGATGAATACCGACAAGTCGCCAAACTCGTGCATCTGCAAGTGCAGGCTTGGTTCTGAGCCTTCCATCACGTCCAGCGTGATGCGGCCATCACCTACCGCGCTGGTCTGGCCAATCGCGTGGTGGATGGTGTCGATCGTCCAGCCTGCGCCCGACTCCAATGTTGGCAACGCAGGCAATTCGAGATGGCGGTCTGGATCGCGCATCGCCTTTTCGATCGCCGCGAGTTCTTCCGAATGCTCGGGGCGAATCCACACGTCTTTCTTGACCAGCCCTTGCCCACGCATGCGCTCACGGAAATTCCGTACATGCAGCGCGGAAGCTTTAAGGGAGCGGTCGGACGATTTCATGTAAGAAAGATATTACTTACATGTAATTGTTGTCAATAGGCCTTGGATCAGGGCCCTTCTCGCCCATTTCAGAAACGTGACGCACCTCCGGCGCGTGCTAGCGTTCGCCGCATTGGACAACGCCTTACCTGAGAAGGAACCACCATGACCGACCCGCGCGTTCACGCCTTCGACTTCCGCGCCTCTGCGATGCGCCTGCTGGCCCCGATGGGTGCCGGATTGGATGCGGTGTCGCGCCGCGTGGTGGAGCTGGCGAGCAGCCGCCAAGCGATCACTCGCAGCCCTGACCAAGTAGCGTCCGCGAGCGCAACGCTTGGTCAGCGCGCGGCAGACCAGGTCGCCCGCTTCGGCGGCTCGTGGATCTTCATCGGAATCTTCATGCTGTTCCTGGTCGGCTGGGTGGTCCTCAATACCGTCGTGCTGGCTAAGGCTCCACTCGACCCATACCCTTACATTTTCCTGAACTTGATCCTGTCGATGCTCGCGGCGATCCAGGCCCCGATCATCATGATGAGCCAGAATCGCGCCGCGGAAACCGACCGGCTGATGGCCAACCACGACTACGCGGTGAACCTCAAGGCTGAGATTGAGATCATGGCCCTGCATGAAAAGTTCGATGCGATGCGTACGGATGAACTGCACGCGCAATTGCAGCGCCAGCAGGCGTTGATCGAGGAGTTGCTGGAGCTGCAACGCAATGCTTAACGTAGCCAGATCACCGGCTCAAATTGATACACCGTGATTACCGGGCAAGTACCGCCCACCCCCTAAGCCAGTACCCCATGCGCAAACCTTTTTTTTCCGTCGTACTCACTGTGGTGGCTGTATATCTGGGCATCTGTGCCTACATCTATACCCAGCAGCGCACGATGCTTTATTTCCCGCAGGCCACGCGTGTGGCGGCACCGCAAACTGATTTCAGCCTGGTCCGCGATGGCGTGACCTTGCGCGGCTGGGTGGTGAATCCCGGCCAACCTCAGGCAATCCTGTATTTCGGTGGCAATGGCGAAGCAATCCAGAACAACCGTACGTCGTTTGCCCAATGGTTCCCCGGCCACACCGTGTACCTGCTTGCGTATCGCGGCTACGGCGCCAGCGATGGTGCGCCGGAACAAGACCTTATGTTCGCCGATGCACTGGCCTTGTACGACCATGTGCACGCCACCAGTCCG
>JBBSRO010000072.1:0-8161 GCA_038242955.1 Lysobacterales bacterium | reverse complement strand
GGTCCGACTGGTCCGGTTGGACCTGCCGGAGCAGCAGGGTTGGCAGGTGTCGCGGGTGCCACTGGAGCCCCCGGTGCAGTTGGACCGGCAGGTCCGAATGGCCCGAGTGGTCCGGCGGGTGCAGACGGCACCAGTGGCGTGGATCCGGCGTATGTGGCTGCTGCTGATGCGACAACATTGGGTGCAGCCAATGCGCATGCAGATGCTGGTGATGCCGCCACCCTTGCATCCGCAAACGCACGTGCGACTGCAGGCGATGCGGCAACCCTGACGGCATCGAAGAGCCATACCGACAACACCGCAACGCAAACGCTGACATCCGCGAAGTCCTACGCCGACAGCAAGTTCTCAGGTTGGAACGACAGTTTCAGCCAGTACCAGCAGCAGGTAGAGAATCGTTTCGTGCAGACCGAACGACGCATCGATAGCGTGGGCGCGATGAGTGGTGCCATGTCGGCCGCAACGGTCAACGCGGCTGGCCTGCCAGGCCAGAATCGAGTGGGATTAGGTGTTGGCTTGCAGAACGGGCGCTCCGCGATGGCAGTGCAATACCAACGGCTGGTGCGATCAAATGCCAGTATTTCGCTGGGTGGGGCATTGTCAGGCGGCGATACGAGCATCACCGCGGGCGCCGGTTTCAGCTGGTGAAAAAAAAGTGGTCCTTCCGGGAGGAAGGACCACTTTCCGGAGGATAAGAGTCTAGGAATCAATGTCTAAATCACATCGTCCGTGGGGCGACGTATCACCGATGAAAAGACGTTGGCATCGTGGATCATCGAACTGATGCTGCGCGCAGGTTCCAGCATGGCCGGGCTTGGAAAGCAGCTGCGTTTAGCTGGGGATGGGCGAGCATCCCGCGCGGCCATCAGCGATTCCAAGGAATCCCCTATGCGTACCCCCGGTAACGCCAATACGATTCCAAGTCGACTTGCGTTGGCTCTGTGCACCTTGCTTGCCGCCACCGCCCTGCCTGCCATGGCAGCGGATGATCCATGCAAAGACATCTTGGGCAACAACCTTCCGCCATCTCCGGGAAGCACCGACCAAGGTAGCGAGGCCGGTGTCGACAATACGACATGTTATGTAAGCGCATCTGCGTACGGCACCGTGAATAACGCCAGCGGTGAATTCAGCAACGCCTTTGGCCGCAGGAACCTAGCGGTAGGCACGCGCAGCAATGCGTTTGGCTGGGCCAATTCGGCTTACGGTGAGGGTAGCGTCGCGTTCGGTGGTGCGAATACAGCCAATGGGAAGGAGAGCAGCGCCTTCGGATACCAATCGCAAGCGTTGAACGACTACAGCACCGCGATCGGTTGGTACGCCGTTGCCGACCGTGATTTCGCTGTCGCGGTAGGCCAGACCGGTGGCGAGCACCAGATCATCCACATGGCCGACGGCACCGAGGACTTTGATGCGGTCAACGTGCGCCAGTTGCGTACGCTGGCGACTTGGATGGGTGGCGGTTCCAGCTTCGTCGCTGGCGTGTTCACTGCACCGACGTTCACGATCCAGGGCTCGAATTTCAGCAACGTTTACGACGCCTTCGCAGCAGTTGATACCAAGCTGACCGCGCTCAGTGGCGGCGTGCCAGGGCCCGTTGGACCTGCGGGTCCGGAGGTCCGGCTGGTCCGGTTGGACCTGCGGGTGCAGATGGTGTCAGTGGCGTGGATCCGGCATATGTTGCTGCCGCTGACGTCGTGACATTGAGTGCGGCTAAGACACATGCCGATGCAGGCGATGCCGCGACACTGACGGAATCCAAGACTTATACCGACAACACCGCAACGCAAACGCTGACCTCCGCTAAGTCGTATGCCGACAGCAAGTTCTCAGGTTGGAACGACGCCTTCACCCAGTACCAGACCGGAGTGGACAAGCGTTTCACGCAGACCGACAAGCGCATCAGCCAGATCGGCGCGATGGGCAGTGCGATGACCCAGATGTCGGTCAACGCGGCCAATGGTAATGGTTCCAAAGGACGCATCGCGCTTGGTGTGGGCGTGCAGGCCGGCGAGAGTGCGGTGTCGGTCGGTTACGGCAAGCGCTTGGGCGACCGTGGTTCGTTCTCGCTGGGCGCGTCCTTCAGCAGTGGCGAATCCTCCCTTGGCGGCGGCTTTGGTTTCGATCTCTAACCTGCTTCGGCAACAGACGAAACGGCGCGGGCAACCGCGCCGTTCTCATGTACGCAGCCGCTTACTTTTCCTTGCGGTAATTCACCGAAGCGCGGTTCTCGACCGTGCTCGATTCAATCTCGATGTTGAAGCCCTTGCGCAGCAGGTACTTCAGGGTCAGCACCTGGCCGGTGCCGAGCAGTGACACACCATAGCCGACATACAACTTGGGCGACAGATACTTGCCGACGCTGAGCACATCACTGCCAAGCGCACGCGACGTGTTGACGCCGGCATCGTCCAAGCCAATTTTTGACCCAAGTTGCGATGCCAGCAGTCCCGTGCCTGCGGACAATGCAGATTTGGCCGAACCAAGCTGCTGCGCTTCTGCTCCGCTGAGGCTGGTCAATGGCCGGCCCAAGGTCAGATAAGACAGCGCTTCAGTCTCGCTCTTGGCGGGATCGGAATACACAGAAGCGCGCGGGTCAGAGGCATTGCCGACCACGCGAATACCGGCGGTGACATCACCGACTACGCGCTCGGCGCGGATGTCCAGGCGCGGGTCGCCGATCAGTGTGTTCGCCCACACCAAGCGCCCACGCGTAATCTGCAGGCGCTGGCCATAGGCGCTGTAGCGACCACCGATGTCGAGCGTGCCGCTGCCGCGCATCTCGCGCCCCGGTTGCGCACGTACGCGCAAGTTGCCGCCCAGCGTGCCGGTCAGGCCGAAACCTTTCAGGTTCACGGCATCGCCCATTACCAAGTCAAGATCGAGGTCGAGGTCATTGGGCGTATCGCGATTCGGATCGACCGGATCCAGCACCACCACGTCGGACGACGTTGATACGCCCTGGTCCAAGCGTTCCAGGTTGATTTCGGCTTCGGAAATCGTGACCTTGCCGGTGACCTGCATTGGCTTGCCGGCGGTGTAGTGGACGACCAAATCGGGCGCGGCCACCGCGCGCAGCTGGCGGGTTTCGGCGATGAGGACATTCTTGCCACGTACGTTGAGCACCAGTGGAGTGGACTGGTCACGCCAGCCAAGGGTGCCATCGACATTCAGCACGCCGTCGCCGGAACGTAGCTTGCCGACAATGCGAGCGCTTCCGTCCGGCTGCGCCTGCAAGCGAACATCCCCATCCTGCACGGCGATACCGAGCGCCGGCAATTCCGTTGCGAAGTTTGCCAAATGGCCTTCGCCGCTGATTGCAGGTTGGGTGCGGGTGCCAGACAGGCGCACATCGACATCGAGCTTGCCGGTGGGCTGCACGATGTCGGGTGAAAAAAGTTCCAACCAAGTCAGCTCATCAGTATCCAGCCGCAGTTGGCCATCCAGTGGTGCGTAGTCGTCCCAGCCAGTGGCGATGCGTGCGTCGATGTGGCCCTTGCTGTTGAGTCCGGCAGTGAGGCTGGCCTGGATTTTTTGCGGATCGAACGTGGCATCCAGCTTGAGGTCGCGGTAGCCGACCAAGTTGCGCTTGGCACGCGCAGTGTTGCGCACGCCACCGTTGGCCGAGGTCAACGACACATTGCCGCGCCACGCATTACCCGCAGGCTGCAAATGCCCGGTCAGCGCGATGTCACCGTTCAAATGCCACGGCCGGCCATCGCTGCGGTCTGGCAGGTAGGGCTGCAGCAAAGCGAGCGACAGGCCGTTGCCCTGCACGTTCAACCCGCGTCGTGGCCAGTCGGCATCCGCGCATAACGTGCCGCCACCGCCTGAGGTCAGGCAGCTGCGGCTCAAATTTCCGGTGCTGCCATCCCACGACCAACGCGCGGTGTCCTGCAATGTCCAGGCCGCGCCCTTGTCCGGTGCCAAGCGAAGTGAAGCCAGCGCACCTTGCCAGCGTACGCCCTGCTTGTTGGCGCTGCCTGTCAGCGCCAGCGTGCCGATGTCGCCTTGCGCGTTGCCTTCCAGTTGCAGGTGTTCCACAGCGCCGCGAGCATTGATGCGCAGGCTCGCCAACGGCAGGCCGAGTTCAAGACCACTGGCATCAACCAGCAGCTGGCCATTGCCAGTCCGCCAAGGCAGTTTGCCCTTGGCGATCAGGTGCTCGGCGCGGTAGTCACCGAAGCGCAATGCATCTCCGGTGAGATCCACATCCACGTCAGGTGTGCTGCGCGCACCACGCAAGCGCAGGTTTCCACGCAGGGTGCCGTTGCCCTCCGGCAGCAGGTCGTTCAAATGCAGCGGCGCGAAATTGGCATCGATGTCGATATTAGACGCCACCCGTCCCTTCGCGGTGAGGCGGCTTTCGCCCAAGCCCAGCGCGACATCGCCGGCATAGGCATTGCCCTCCACGTGCAGGCTGCCGCGACCCGACAGTGCACGTCCGCGCAAGGTGCCGCCAAGCGCTGTCGCACCGATATCGGCAAGCAGGGTGCCGCTATCGCGTTGTTCGCCGGTCGACGTGATCTTGCCGTTTATCGCGCCCGGCCAATCGGGCAGGAAATAGCCGGGATCGAAACCTGTCAGGCGCGCATCGGCATCCCAGCGCAGCGCGGGTGACCATGCAACGTTGCCGGTCGCATCCAGCCGACCGTCCGGCATCACAGCATCAAGTTTGCGCAGATGCACGCCCTCACGATTACCAAGGCCGTTGAATTCCACTGTTGCATGCTTGCCATCGCGCTGCAGTTGCGCCTTGCCGATGGCCGCCCATTGCTCAAGCGTACCGGCTAAGCCGAAGTCGGCATCGCCCGCGATTTCGACAGCTTCAGCGCTGCCACGCCAGTGCAGGCCGCGCGCGTTGACCGCGAACTTCAGTGAGGTCCTTTTTGCGTCGCGGAGGTTGGCGCTGCCATTGGCGATGACTCGACCGTCGAAGGTATCTACTACTAGCGGATGCAGGCGCAGGATCTGGTCGGCAAGGCTGATTTTCGATGGCTGCAAAATCGCGCTGAAATCGCCTTGTCTGATCTTGCCCTGCAAGTTGGCATCGCCCGCGACACCATCGCCGCGTAGGTCGAAGGCGATCGGCGTGGATGCCGCATCGTTTCCGGTCAGCAGGCCAATGTCGAGCGCGGTACTGTCCGCGCGCAGCTGCCAGCGTGGTACATCCTTACCGAGGAGCGTCTTGTCACGCAGGGTGAGCGTTGCGTGCAGCGGTGCTGGCGCGTTGCCGCCAATCGCCACATCCATCCGCGACAGGTCACCGCGCGCAACCAGGCCAAGCCGTGCTGGCGTGCGTCCGGCCGCTGCAGGCAGCACCGCACTGGCGGTGAGGTTGCTGCGGAAGTTGTCACGCGGCGCGTAGTCGCCATGCACGGCGAACTTTCCGAGATCGCTATCGACGCGTAGGTGTTCGACGTGGAGCTTGCCGGATTGCGCATCCAGTCCGCCGCGTGCGCGACTGATCGCGATCAGCGGCTTGCCTTCTTCGCGCACACTGAAATCGTTGACGGCGATGTCGTCCGCCTGCAGGTCCAGCGGCGGTTCGATTTGCGGCAGCACATCAGGCCAGCGCGGTAGTTCGAAGGGCGTGTCGCTGCGCGGCAGGTCGAGCGTGGCGCCGGTGATTTCAAGTGCATCCAACTGCAGCCGACGCCCAAGCAATGGGCGCAACGACGGGTCCAGCATCACCGTGTCGGCATCGAAAACAATGGTGCCCATCTCGCAACTGGCCTGCGGCGTGGGCATGCAGGTCGGATCACGCTGGCGCGGCATCGAAAAATGCACACCATGCAGGATTAGTGGTCCAGAGGCAGGTCCTTCGGCACTGCGCCAATCCAGTTGTGCTCCGGCCGGCAAGCGCGACTTGATCTGCGACAGCAATACGTTACGCCCACCTACGGTCGTCACCAGCCAATACAGCAGGACGCCTGTCAGTAGCGCCAACGCCACGATGCCCACGCCGCTGCGAAGTGCAAGTTTGCGCCGACGTTGCCTACGTAGTTTCGCGAATTCCCCGATACGTGCATCGCGTTGTTCTTTCGTTGCGTCGTTGGCCAGTGGTTCCATGCCAAAGCGGCGATAGCTCTGGTAGCGTTCGCGCAGACCGCTCACAGGTCTGCACCAATATTGAGGTGCAGCGTGATCGCAGAATCCGGCTGGTTCAGCCCGTGCGCAATGTCGATGCGTACCGGCCCGACCGGTGATTTCCAGCGCAGGCCAATACCGACGCCGGTGCTCATGTCGGGGCGCTTGCCGTCGAACGCACTGCCACTATCGACGAAGACGGCCGCGCCCCATGGACCCATGAAGTACCGTTCGTACTCCACGCTTGCTGTCACTACATTCTGTGCGCCGAGCGCGTAGGTGTCGCCCATGCCGTTACGTGTGCGTGGGCCGATCTCGCGCCAACCATAACCGCGCACACTGTTGTCGCCGCCTGCGTAAAAACGCAGGCTGGGTGGCAGGCCGAACAGCACCTTGGTGAAGGTGTGGCCCATCTCTCCGCGCACCAGTAGCCGGCTGTCTGCATCGAACCCGTGGAACCACTTCGCGCTCGCATGTATCTGCGCGAAATTGGCGGTGGCATTGCCTATGCCGGTACCCGCCCGCAGCAGTATGGTTCCGCTGGCGCCGCGCCGGGGCGCCAGCTTGTTGTCTACATCGATGTATTCAGCGCTTAATTCGGGAAACGCGAAGCTTGCAAATTGATAGACCGGTACCGGCTTGGTCAGGCTGAAGAAACTCCAGCGCTCGCGCAGCACGTGCATTGATGCGACCAGGTTCAGGTGTTCGCTGAACTGGCCGCTGCGGCTGACCACGAATTCCAGGCGGCGCGTGTCCAGGAAGTCGGTTTGCTCATCCGCGGCTTGCAGGCTTGCGGTGTACCAGCCATTGAGCCAAGCGAAAGCGGGAACCCGATATTGCAACGTCGCGGTCTTGCGCTTGCTCGCATAGTCGATTTGGGCCAGCGCCTTGTGCCCGCGCGTATTGAGATAGCGGCGTTCTACGCCTAGGCGCACACCAGCCCCGCTGAGTGTGCCGTAGCTCAGGCCTGTGGTGTAAATGCTGCGTGGTGCCGGCGTGAGGTTGACGTCGACTGGCACGATCTTGTCGTCGCCGGCCTTTTCGGGTTGCGGGAGGACTTCAACCAAGCCGAAATAATCCAGTTCCACCAGTGAGCGCCGCAGTTTTTCGAGCTCGGCTTCGTCATAGGCCTGGCCTTCGTCCCAGTCCACCAACTTACGCAGCAACGTAGTGCGAATGATGGGTTTGGGTGTCTGGATGAACGTCGCTTCGCCTAGTGCGAAACGCTTGCCACTGGTCCAGCGCAAGTCGATATCCGCGGCAAAATCTGCACGGGTCACTTCAACCCGGTGTGCCGACAAGTCGGCATCGAAGTATCCATGCGCACCTAATGCGCGATTGATCTTGCCCTTGCTTTTGTCGTACAGCGTGTGGTCCAGCACATCACCCTTGCGCGGCACGAAGGCGGACAGCGCGGATTGCAAGGAGGCGTCACGCTCGGCTTCGCCGGTCATGCCCAGGTTGAAGTCGCGGACGCGCACGGGCGTGCCGGCATCGACCTGGATACTGACAGTCAACGTGCGTTCGCGACGTGCCTTGCGGCGCGGCATCGCGTTTGGATCTGGGTTTGCACCTGCATTTCCATCGACGCTGTTGGCAGCCAAGGCGCCGCTATCCCCATCGCCGTTGTCAGGATCTTTATCTCGGTCGTCCGCGTCTTGCGCATTGCTGCGATCGCTGCGCTGGATGGTGATGGTCGGCGAGTAGTAGCCGAACGGTTCCAGTGCTTCGCGGGTTTCGGCCTCTGCCTCGCGCAACAGGTAGTTCAGGCGACGCGCGCTGATGTCCTTGCCGACTTCCTCGTTCAAGGCAAGCGCACTGCGCACGTTGTCTGCCAGTGCATCGTTGTCGGAGCCGCTGACTTTGACCTGGACCTTGGTCACGGTGATTGCGAAGGCGGGCATCGCCGCCAGCAGGCAGCAAATGGCGAAGATCAGTCGGAGGAGGGTTGGTGGCATCGACGAAGGATACCGACCGGATGTTGAAACAGGGTCAACGTGGCATGAATCGAATGTACTGGTTCTGCGACGGCGCCTAGCGTCGGGTGGCTCGCTACGCGGCTCGAAATGCC
>JBBSRO010000071.1:0-8500 GCA_038242955.1 Lysobacterales bacterium | reverse complement strand
TTGAGGATGATGCCTTGCGAACCGTCGCGCTTCATCATGATGCTGGCGAGCCAGCCAGCGATACCGCCGACGATCAAGTAAATAAGGAAGTTCATGTGTTGCTCCTTCAGTGGTGAACACCCCGGCGCGCCATTGCGTGGAGTACGGGGCGACTGTGAACGGGAACGTGTGATGAAAATGTGGTGGTTTCCCGGCGGGGAACTTCAATCCTCCACCGTGTTCAGCAACCGGAGCAGGTCCGCGCGCGGCAATTTTCCTGTCTCGTTGCGCGGCATCTTCGGTATGCACCTGATTTTTCGCGGCAGGAAAACCGGATCCACGTGTGCCCGCAACAGGCGCAGGATGTCCGCGCCGTGCATACCGGGTGCGACCACAAGCGCGGCAATCCGACCCACGCCACCCGGGCGGGGGGACTCAAGCTGGAGCATCACGCCGTCGTCGACACCTGGCACCGACAGCAAACGAGTCGTTAACTCGCTCAGGGACGCCCGCTTGCCCGCGACCTCCAGCAAGTCCGCTTGGCGACCGCGCAGTTCGAAGCTGCCATCGCCTGCGACTTCCACCACATCCGCCAAGGCTACCGGCGCAGGCAAATGCGCTGCGCTCACCAAGATCCCATCGGGTTGCGGTTGCACGCTGACGCCCGGATACGGTGTCCATGCGGCCGTCAATGCAGTACGCCGGCTCGCGAACACGCACGTCTCCGTTGACCCGAACATTTCGCGAAGCTCGCAGTCGTAGCGTGACTCAGCCTCACGCGCGAGGGCTTCGGGCATCGGCGCCGTTGCGGACACAATGCCTGCTAATGGTGGCAGCGAGACCCCGGATTCAACCAGCGCGCGCAAGTGAACGGGTGTAGTCACCAGCAAACGTGGCGCGGGGGTCTCACGTAATGCACATGCAACATCCTCCGGGAAGAACGGACGCCCGCCATGCACGCCGACATCGGCGAGCAGCGGCAGCATGATCGACAACTCCATCCCATACATGTGCTGCGGCGGAACCGTCGCCACCACGTTCGCATGCCTACCCGATGCCCACAGGCTGCGCAGCGCCATGAAATTCTGCAACGTGCTGATGCGAAAGCTTCCCCAGGTTTTTGCATTCGCGGCCGGGCGACCGGTGCTGCCAGAGGTGAAGCCGATCACCACAACGGCGTCGGCAGCCACCATCAGCGGCGGCCCTTCGCGTTCCTCGAGTTCCTGCGGCATGTGCCAGCCGGCACTGCGAATGTCGCGCTCGGCCTCATGCCCTGGCTCTGAGGGGCCGTCGCCAAGGGCATAGGCCTCGGGATGATGCACCAGGGTTTCGGCGACCACGCCCGGCGCGCGCGAAGGGGGCAATAAATTGACCTGTCGGCGAATCGCCACCGCACATAGTGCGACCAGGAAGCGATAGCGGTCTTCGCACAAATTGACCGCATGACTGCCGCTTGGCAGGGTGAGTGCCAGTGCGCGCACATGGCGCTCGAAACGCGCCGCGCTGATCGGCTCGCCGCGATCAATGGCGATGATGCGCTCTGGCGAACCTGCAACCATTCGGAACATGGATGCGTCCTGCACGGCCGCCACATTGAAAATTTCAACTACCGACATGCCACTTGATTCCTTCTACAGGCCGCTACCAGCGACCTCTGCCGGCGCTTACTTTACGCTGGCGGGTAATGGCTCACTTATCACCCGCTCCCGCAACTGGCGCCGACGACGATGCACCTGCATGGCAATGGCTCGCTCGCGATCCTTTGCTGACACCCGAGCAGCAGGCCCGGGATTGGCTGGCGCCGCGCCTGCAATGCAGTCCTGAAGCAGTTCCCCTGCGACGTTCGGCGCATGGCCGCCCGCAGTTGCTCGCGCCGCATGCGATGCACGACACCAGCTGGAGCCATAGTGGGCATGGCCTGCTGATGGCGCTGGGCCGCAATACCATCGTCGGGGTCGATCTTGAGTACGAGCGTCCGCGCAAACAGGTAATGGCACTTGCACACCGCTACTTCCATCCGGATGAAGCCGCATGGCTTGAAGAAAGGATCGACGAGGCTACGCGGCAATCTGCATTCATCCGCCTGTGGTGTGCAAAGGAAGCCGTGCTGAAAGCCCATGGGCGCGGACTTGCCTTCGGCTTGGATCGCCTGCGTTTCGATGAGATCGATGGGCGCCTGCAATTGGCGGCGTGTGACGCACCGCTGGGTGACGCATCTCACTGGCAACTGCGCGAGCTGGTTCCGCATGCGGGATACCGCGCCGCATTGGCGTGGTATCCCGGCATACTTCCGGTATGAACGATGTCATCGTCGCGCTGCGCCCCGAACTGGAGTCTGGCCTGTCCGAACTGGACCTGGACACGGCGCTTGCCGATCCACTGCTGGCCTACCTGGCACTGTTGCAGCGCTGGAACCAGACGTACAGCCTGACCGCAATCCGCGACCCGCACGGGATGCTGGTCAAGCACTTACTCGATTCGCTTGCGATGCATGCGCACCTACACGGCATCGCCACCTTGGCTGACCTGGGCACCGGGCCCGGACTGCCGGGTATTCCGCTGGCGATCGCGTTACCCCACCTCCAAGTCACGCTGGTAGAAAGCAATGGCAAGAAAGCGCGCTTCCTGCGCGAAGCCGTGCGCCAACTGCAACTGGGCAATGTGAAGGTTGTCGAATCGCGGATCGAGGCGTTCGACGCGCCGGGCCATTTCGATGCGATCACGGCCCGCGCACTGGCCACCTTGCCGCTGATCCTGGAACTCGGCGGTCATCTGCTGACGCGGACTGGCCGCCTGCTTGCGATGAAGGGTGGGTTGCCGACCGAAGAGATCGCCGCTTTGCCAGCAGGTTGGCGCTTACTGGCCAGTCATTCGCTGCGGGTACCGGGGCTGGGTGCCGAGCGTCACCTGGTCGAGGTAGGGAGGTCGCAAACTGGGGCGGGACCTGCTGAGGCATAATCGGCAGCCCGGTATCACGTCGATCCCGGATCTGCGAAGGGATCACACGCTGCATGGCTCGCATCATCGCCATCGCCAACCAGAAGGGCGGGGTCGGCAAGACCACCACTGCGGTCAACCTGGCCGCGGCGCTTGCACGCACGCCGAAGCGCGTCCTGTTGATCGACCTCGATCCGCAGGGCAACGCGACCATGGGCAGTGGCATCGAAAAGCGCGAGCTGGAGATGTCGACCACGAATGTCTTGCTCGGCGAAGCCGATGCGCGAAGCACGATTGTTCGCTGCGAAGATGGCTTTGACCTGCTGCCATGCAACATCGACCTGACCGCGGCGGAAATCCAGTTGATGGACCTGCCCAATCGCGAACAGCGGCTCAAGCAGGCCTTGGAACCGGTGCGCGAGGAATACGACTTCATCCTGATCGATTGCCCACCGTCGCTATCACTGCTGACATTGAACGCATTGACGGTTGCTGACTCGGTGCTGGTACCAATGCAGTGCGAGTATTACGCGCTGGAAGGCCTGAGTTCACTGCTGAGCACGATTGATGCATTGAAGGGCCGGCTCAATCCAAACCTCGAAGTAGAAGGCGTGCTGCGCACGATGTACGACGTGCGCAACAACCTCGCCAATGCGGTGTCGGCTGAACTCACCAATCATTTCGGCGAACTGGTCTTCCGCACCATTGTGCCGCGCAACGTGCGCCTCGCTGAAGCACCCAGTCATGGCCAAAGCATCCTGGGTTACGACAAGAGCAGCCGTGGTGGCGTCGCGTATCTTGGTTTGGCCGGCGAAGTGTTGCGCCGCCAGCGCGAGCGCGACCTGGCACATAAGAACAAACTTGCGAAAACAGGGGAGAACGCCACATGACCGGCGCCAAGGACGCGCCCCAAGGCGTACCAAAAAGTGCAGCCAAGAAACGTGGTCTCGGTCGCGGGCTGGAAGCACTGCTTGGCCCCAAGGCCGCGGATGTGCAGCCGTTGCAGGCATTGCCCGGTGACCAGCTGCGTACCTTGCCGGTTGATGCCATGGTGCCAGGCAAGTTCCAGCCGCGTCGCTCGATGGACGATGCAAAGCTGGACGAACTTGCCGCATCGATCAAAGCACAAGGCGTGATCCAACCGATCGTGGTGCGCGAGCACACCGGGGCCGATGGCCGTGGTGGCCGTACCTACGAGATCATCGCCGGCGAACGCCGCTGGCGCGCCTCGCAACGCGCAGGCCTGACTGAAATTCCAGCCGTCGTGCGCGTGGTCGATGACCGCACCGTGGTGGCGATGGCGCTGATTGAAAACATCCAGCGCGAAGACCTCAATCCGTTGGAAGAAGCGCAGGCGCTGCAACGCCTGATTGACGAATTCGACCTGACCCATGCGGCGGCGGCTGAAGCGGTAGGTCGTTCGCGCGCGGCGGTGTCCAACCTGCTGCGCCTGCTGGAGCTGCCGGCGGAAATTCGCGTGCTGGTGCAGACCGGGGCGCTGGAAATGGGTCACGCACGTGCGCTGCTTCCGCTTGCTGCTCCGATGGCCATTTTGCTGGCCAAGCAGGCCGCTGAACAAGGCTGGTCGGTGCGCGAGGTTGAGCACCGGGTGCAGCAACTCGCCAGTGGCAAGGCGCCGACGCCGCGCGCAGCCGGCAAGACGAAGGCCAAGCCCCAGGCAGATATCGTGGCACTGGAACGCGAGTTGTCGGAAACGCTGGGCAGCCGGGTCGATGTGGTGCATGGGCGCGGGCACAAGGGGCGGCTGGTCATTCATTACGCCAATCTAGAAACCCTCGACGGCGTGCTGGATCGCCTGCGCAAGACTCCATGACGGCAGGCCATGCATGAACAGATCGCCACAGTTGTCAGTCGTGGTGCCGGTCCATAACGAGGAAGACAACGTCGCCCCACTGGTGGGCGAGATTGTTGCCGCGCTGCGCGGGAACGCACTGCTGAACGGCGGTGACTTCGAAATCGTCTACGTCGATGACACCTCGCGCGATGCCACGCTGCAGCGCCTGCAAGCATTGCAAGCAACAACGCCCGAACTGCGCGTCATCCGCCACCTGACCAACGCCGGCCAGAGCACTGCCGTGCGCAACGGCGTCAAGGCCGCCCGCGGCGCATGGATCGCGACTCTGGATGGCGATGGCCAGAACGATCCGGCTGACATTCCCAAACTACTGGCGCAACGCGATGCCGCAGCGCCCGAGGTCAAGTTGTTCGCCGGCTGGCGGGTCAAGCGCCAGGACTCCGGCAGCAAGCGTTGGGCCTCGAAGTGGGCCAACGCGATCCGCTCGCGCATGCTGCACGACGACACCCCGGACACCGGCTGTGGGACCAAACTATTCGAACGCGAGGCGTTCCTCGACCTACCGTATTTTGACCATATGCATCGCTACCTGCCCGCGCTGATGCAACGCGCCGGTTGGAAGACGGTCAGCGTGCCCGTCAACCACCGCCATCGCACCGCCGGTGTGTCCAAGTACAACAACCTCAACCGCGCCCTGGTCGGAATTCGCGATCTGCGCGGCGTGGCGTGGCTGATCCTGCGCAGCCGGCGGACCGTAGTGGAAGAGCTGGAACGATGATGCTGGCGCCCGCGACCGACGTGATGAATTCGCCGATCGCGTGGCTGGCGTGGACCGGCATCCACATGAGCCCATGGAAGCTGATTGGGTTGGTTGGCGCGTTGATGTTCGGTGGTCGCTGGCTGATCCAGTTCATCGCCAGCAAGCGCCACGGCAAGCCGGTGATCCCGCGTGCGTTCTGGTACATGAGCATTCTCGGCAGCCTGATGACGCTGAGTTATTTCGTGTTCGGCAAGAACGATGCGGTCGGCATCCTGCAGAACCTGTTTCCCAGCTTCACTGCCTGCTACAGCCTGTACCTGGATATCAAGCATCGCGGCTGGCACCGCGACCGCGCCGGACACTAAGCCCGCGGCGCCGATGCTACGATCCGGCGACTCCAATGCCGGATGTATCGAATTGAAACCCCTGCTGCTTGCGCTCGCCCTGCTTGCGCCGATTGCTTCGACGGCTGCTGCGACCACGGCTCCTGCCGAGTTCCCGACGACGACGCCCGCCGTGGCGCACAGCACTACCGACCAAGCCTTCAAGGCAATTTATGAGACCGAATGGCAATGGCGCATCGCGCAGGCGCCTTCGTGGGGGGAAGACAGTGACAACAGTGGGCAACCGCCTTCGGATCACCTGAGCGATGTTGGCGTAGAAGCGCAGGCCAAGCGTCTGGCGTATCTCGATGGCGTGTTGAGGAAACTCGACGGCATCGATGCCAGCAAGCTGTCTCCCACTAACCAAGTGAACTTCGCGGTGTATCGCCCGCAGATCGAGCACATGGCCGCAGAGATTCGTTTGCGCGACTATGAAATGCCGTTCAATTCCGACAGTTCGTTCTGGTCGAACCTGGGATTCATGGCGCGCTCGCCATTGCGCGATGCCACCGCCTACCACGCCTATGCCGGGCGCCTGCGCGACGTGCCGCGTTACTTCGGTCAACAGATCGCCAACATGCGCGTGGGCTTGGCGCGCGGATTCAGCGTGCCGAAAGCGGTGCTGGATGGCCGCGATGGTTCGATTGCCGGCATCGCCGAACTCAAGGATCCGGAAACCTCGAATTTCTACGATCCGTATCTAAAAATGCCGGCCAGCATTCCGGCCGCCGAGCAGGCCACGTTACGCGCCGAAGGTCGTGCCGCGATTAGCGATGCACTGGTACCCGCGTTCGCAAACTTGTTGACGTTCTTTCGCAGCGAATACGTGCCACAAGCACGCACCACGCTCGCAGCCGAGGCCATGCCGAATGGCGAGGTCTGGTATCGCGAACAGATTCGCAAATACACCACGTTGGACCTGTCCCCGGACGAGATCCACGCGATCGGCATGAAGGAAGTCGCCTCGATCCGCGCCGAGATGGACGCGATCATCAAGCAGGTCGGCTTCGAGGGCAGCTTTGCGGAATTCCTCGCGTTCCTGCGTACCGATCCGCAGTTCTATGCGAAGACGCCGCAGGACTTGCTGGACCGCGCCGCATGGATTTCTAAGTTGGCCGATGGCGAGGTCGGCAAGCTGATCGGCACCCTGCCGCGCGGACGCTTCACGATTGTCGAAGTACCACCGGACATAGCCCCGTTCTGGACTGCGGGCCGCGGTGGCGCGGACACGTACTGGCTAAATACCTACGACCTGCCGTCGCGTCCGCTCTACAACCTGCCGGCGCTGACCCTGCACGAGTCCTCGCCCGGCCATTCGCTGCAAGGATCGCTGGTGCGCGAACAGGGTGAGGTGCCGGATTTCCGCAAGGACTACATCAGCGCCTACGGCGAAGGCTGGGGCCTGTATTCGGAGTTGCTGGGCAAGGAAATGGGGATCTACCAGACCCCGTATGAAGAATTCGGGCGCCTGACCTACGCGATGTGGCGTGCCTGCCGATTGGTGATCGACACCGGCGTGCACCACAAGGGCTGGAGCCGTGACCGGGCGATCGGCTACCTGCGCGACAACACCGCGCTGTCTGAACATGAGGTCGTCACCGAAGTGGACCGCTACATCAGCTGGCCGGCGCAGGCGTTGAGCTACAAGCTGGGCGAACTCACCATAGTGCGCCTACGGAAAGAGGCTGAAGCCGCACTGGGTCCGAAGTTCGATGTACGCGCCTTTCATGACGCAGTGCTTGCGCAGGGCTCAGTGCCGTTGCCGGTACTGGAGACACAGATCCGGGCGTATATCGTGAAGGCGAAGGCTGAGGCCGCGCCCTGAGGTAAGGGCTAAAAATGGGGTCAGAGTGAATTTCCGGCCGACCAGAATCAGTTTTGGCGTGACTCTTGGTCAGGAAACTTCACTCTGACCCCATTTTTCCGGGCGTCTGGCCGCCTGCCTTGGTCCAAGTGCTTGCCTGCAAAGCACTTTACCCGCATAATGCGCGGCTCGCTGCGTCCGGTTGGCCCGTTCCCTTGTGGATCGACGCCGTCGCCGGGCAGGCCCAGGAAGCGCGATTCCGGCCTGCCAGTGTCCGCGAGACCCTTTTTTCGTATCGCGCATGTTCGCCATCGGCTTGCCGGATGGCGACACATCGAAGCCGACGTCGTGCTGGCTAAGCACGTCATCAATCACCATCGAGGTGCGTAATGTCCCGCGTATGCCAAGTGTCCGGCAAGCGCGTGCAGACTGGTAACAACGTCTCGCACGCCAACAACAAAACCCGTCGTCGCTTCCTGCCCAACCTGCACGAGCGTCGTTTCTGGGTCGCCAGCGAAAACCGCTGGGTCAAACTAAAAGTGTCCGCGCACGCATTGCGCACCATCGACAAGAACGGCATTGATTCCGTTCTGGCTGAACTCCGCTATCGCGGCGAAAAGGTCTGAGGAGGACGACATGGCAAGCAAACGCGACAAGATTCGTCTGATTTCCTCGGCCGGTACCGGTCATTTCTACACCACCGACAAGAACAAGAAGAACACGCCGGCCAAGATGGAGGTCAGCAAGTACGACCCCGTCGTGCGCAAGCATGTGATGTACAAGGAAGGCAAGATCAAGTAAGTCTTCCGCTTGTTGGATGG
>JBBSRO010000070.1:0-9700 GCA_038242955.1 Lysobacterales bacterium | reverse complement strand
TGCACAGCATGCTGTTGAGCCGAGCCAAGCCGAGACGTGCCCACTGGAAACTGCGCAGGTACTCGAGTGCTTGCAACAACGGAAGCATGCGTCTTGGCAGGCCGAAGCCATGAATCTTGCCATCGCGCACTTCCAGCCCATTGGCTGGACGTACGATTCCACCTGCTGCGATCACGCGCTCATTGCGCAGGAACGGACGCACAGCGCGTAGCAACGCATCCTCTTCGAATATGCAATCAGCATCCATGACGCACACCAACGGGTAGCGGGCACTATTGACGGAAGCATTGATTGCATCGCCGCGCTGGCCGTTTTCCTTGTCGATGACCAGTAAGTGTGGATGGTCGAACGATTCGTACACCGATCTAACGGGCTGCGTCTTCAGCCGCGTAGAACTTGTTCTGCTGACCTTGCGCAGTCGAAAGTGGTCTATTAGCAGCTGCAGGGTCGCATCGGATGAGCCATCGTTCACGACGATCACCTCATGCTGCGGGTAGCGGAGCATGAGTGCGGCCTCGACGGTCCCGATGATCACCTTTTCCTCGTTGTGGGCGGGAATGACCACGCTGAAAGGCAATGTCAGCGGTGACTCGGCGATGCGGCGGAAATCACCGATGTTGATGCTGCGTTGATAGCGTTGCAATTGAGTGGCGCCCAGCAAGATCAACAGCATGTAAATCACGTAGAGCACGCAGTAGTAGACGAAAATGGCTTCCAGCAGCCAGATCATGGTGGTGGAGGCGGTCATGCTGGCAGCGCGACCGGCGCTTGGAAGATCGTGCGTTCTTCGAGAATTTCTCGGCTCATGTCGCGCGCAAAGGCGTCAGCATGTTCGGTTGAAGCACGTTGCAGTGCTTGCATTCCGATGGTCCCGAGTTCGGCTAGCGCATTTGCAGCGTTGAACCGTACCCACCAAACACTGTCCGACATCGCGCTATCAAGCGCTGCGATCGCCGCGAATCCTTGTGCGCTGCCCGGCCTCAGTTTTCCGAGTGATGTGGCTGCCTGGCTACGGACTTCCCATGAGTCGTCCCGCAGTGCCTCGATCAATTTGTCGGTGACGGTGACATCGCCGATACCGCCAACCGCGCGAGCCGCAGCGACTCGTATTTCAGCGTGCTCCGAGTGAAGTGCATCACGGATCGGCGCGGATGCGGCGCCGCGGGCATGCATCCCGATAGCGTTGATCGCAGCCACGCACATCGCAGGCGTTGTCTCTTCCCCGGCGTTGGCAAGAAACTGCTCCAACACCGGCACCACTGCAGGGCCAAGCCCGTACAACAAGTCGGTGGCTCGCTGCTGTGCCCAGCGACCCGGCAGCGCGATGGCTTCCACAATCGGTATCGCTGCACTGGCGTGCCCTAGTTGCACAAGGGATTGTGCAGCGGCCAGCCGCACTTCAAGCTTCTCATCCTGCAACGCGCCCAGCACCGCGGGTATGGCCGCATCGCTGCCGAGATACCCGAGATGGATGGCGGCACGCACCCGACGCACGTAGTCGCGATGGGTCAGTTCTTGCAGCTCCGCTTTTTCGAAATCGAAGTGCTCAAATACGGGCTGCAACTGTTGCTGTACGGTGCCTCCGCGTGTGCTGGCGACGTCCAGCATCAATTCTAGTGCAAGCTTTCGGTCGGTGGCCAAGGCTGGTACCGTCATCGCCAACGGTGCTCGATTGTCGAGATACGCTGCAAGTGCGCGCTGCATGCGCGGACGCATTCGATTTCGATGATGCTGCCGGTGATCAACCTGCCGCCGCGACAGCAGGGCAAATCCCGCCAGTGCAACGACTACGACGGTGAGCACCAGCGACGCGTTGACTGCAAATGAATAGAAGTCGAGATCGGTGAACATTCAAAATCGGCCTGCAAAGCCAATCGATAGACCGGTGCGGACATATGCAGCGCGTCGTTCCTCGTGCTCCAAACCCAGGATGAGGTTCCATCCAGATCGCAGCGGAAAGTGGTAATAAGCCGTGTACAGATCGCCCTCGCTCAACAGGACCTTGGGAACTGTCGTTGGATCTTGCTCCGGGTCAATCCCGTGTGCATATCCGAGGCTCAGCCGTTGTCCCGAGCTGAAATCATGGTCGGCCCGCAACGAATAGGCGTTGTAAGCGGTTGATCCGAATGCGCGACCTGCGGTATAGCGCGCTGAAAGTACGGTCGTATCGTCGCCGAACCACATAATGACGCCGGGACGGAGTTCATTCAGACCACCCGTCGGAAACTCGAAACGGCGTGCATCAAGCAATATCGACACGCGCGGAGTGGCTCGCCATTCCGCACCGAGTGCATAGCTCCCCGTCGGCGAAAACGCCGCATCGGAGGCGACAAGCGCACTGGCATGCAGTTTCCAGGCCTTGCTGGGTAGAAAGCTCGCATTGACGCCGTATAGCGTATCGCTGGTGGCATACCGAGAGCGAACGTCAACTTGACCACCCAGAATCCACTGAGGCGACGCGTTGTATAGCAACTCGCTGTTCAACTGATTCCAGTCACCCCTTCCATTACTCAAGGAGCTGTGGGTGTAAAGCGAACTCAGTGCCCATCTCGGGGTGCTATCGGCTGGCTGCTCCGCGATGGCCTGCGACCAGGCCAGAGTGAGCCCAGCCAACAGTGCCAGCATTAGGTGCCGTCGTTTAAAGCCGCAAATTTCCATTACCGTCTAAACGGTTGCGGGGGCTGGCGAAGGCGGTGCCTGCTGCTGTGACTCTGCATGCAGCCGGTAGTGCGCACACAGGTCGACGATCGTTGTGGCGAGTGGCCACCGGTGTTGGTCGCCGGTGAGATCGAATAGGCGATCTAGGATGGGACGACGTTGCGGGATTTGCGCGAAGTCCTGCCCATATGCTTCCTCATAAGGAGTGAAGGTCAACGGCGATGCGCTGCCGGCGGCTTTGCGAATCGATTCAGCCAACTCAAGGATGCTGATTTCCTGTGTGTTACCGACGTTCACCACTTGACCATAGGCAGCAGGAGTTGACGCCAGGGCATCAAGAATCGCCACCGTGTCGCGCACATCGCAGAACGAACGCGTCTGGAGACCATCTCCGAATACGGTCAGTGACTGACCACTGAGGGCCTGCTGCACAAAGCGAGGTACGACGAATCCGTATTGGCCAGATTGCCGCAGCCCGATGGTATTAAACAGTCGTGCGATGACCACCGGGATATCGTAGGTCTGCGCATAGGCGCGCCCCTGCACTTCGTTGCTGAGTTTGCTCAAGGCATAGTTCAGCAAGGGAGCGTCAGGCGACACAACGATGTTCGCGTTCTCGTGCAGATCGTCGTATTTGGCTGGACCGTAAACTGATGAACTCGAGGGCAATACAACTTGCGGTCGATGTCCCGCCTCGGCCACTGCCTGCAACAGGCGCTCGCAACCCACGGTGTTGACTCGGGTCACTTCAACCGGTTGTTCCAAGACACGAAACATCCCGACAACGGCGGCCATGTTGTAGATGCGCTGGGCTTCTTTGACTGCGCCTGCCAGTCCTGACCATGTCGTGATGTCGCCGTGGTCGAAGGCGAAATTCGAGTTTTCCTCGAATGCAGCCAGGTTGGCCAGATTGCCAGTGGAAAGATCATCGATAACATGAACGGTATCGCCACGTTTCAGATGATGCTCAACGATATGCGAGCCAATAAAGCCCGCCCCGCCAGTGACTAGGATATGCATGGTGTTCCCCCTGAAGTTAAAGCCAGCCGAAATTCGCGCGTGAACATGCTGCTGGTGCGCAACCGATATTTGTACCGGCCATGTTCACGACTTGGGTAATTGTACGCGCCAGTAACGGAATGCCACTGGGCCTGTGATCGCTGGGACATGTTGGCAATCGTGTGCGGTCGCGCGGTTTTCCTGTTCCAGGAGGCAGTCTGCACGGCGAACTGCTCGTCGTCGCCGCGGAACGCTAGTCGAATCGCCTAGTGTGAGTCGATTCCCTGGGGTACCTCATAGCGACTCCTGTCTCCGGCGGGTAGCCTTCGCTCGTCGTCAGCTGTCCATCTGCCGCGCAGGATCGGAAAGTTCCAGCTCACGCAGGATGACGCCAGCCTGCGTTCTGTTGCGCACGTTCAAGCGTTCGAAGATTGCGCTGAGATGCGCCTTCACTGTGCGTTCCTGCACGTCCAGGCGGTCTGCAATCTGCTTGTTGAGCAGGCCTTCGGCAACTAGCGTCAGCACCCGGAATTGTTGGGGTGACAGGCTAGCCAAGCGCGAGGCCAGCGCTGCATCGGCTGGGCTTGATTGCGCCCGTGAAACCGTGGCGCGCAACGCAGCAGGCAGCCATGTCTGGCATGCCAGTACGGTGCGAATTGCCTCACGTAGTTCGTCCAGGCCGGAGCTCTTCGGCAAGTATCCGGCGGCGCCGTGATCCAGTGCACGACGCACGACGCGTGGGTCGTCATTGGCCGAGACCACGATGACAGCGACGCCGGGATATTGCGCGCGCACGGCGGCAAGTCCTGCCAATCCGTGATTGCCAGGCATATGCAGGTCCAGCAGGACAAGATCAATCTGTGGCTGCGCATCCAGCGTGGCCATCACGGTGTCCAGGTTGCCAGCTTCGAACAGCTCCACATCACCCAAAGCATCACGCGCCGCTTGCCGCAGTGCGGCGCGGAACAGCGGGTGGTCGTCGGCGATCAGCAGGGAAGGCATCGAATAATTACTGCGCCGTCCAGCCACCATCGACCGGCAAGGCTGCACCGGTGATGTTGTGCGCTTCGCGACGGCACAGGAAGACCGCAAGTGCTGCAATTTCGGCAGGGAGCGTCATGCGCAGGCTGGGTTGCTTTTCGGATAGCAACGCGCGCACGCCATCGTCGCGGCTGCCACCGTTCATGCGTGCCTCGATCTGCGGTTCGATCAAGGGCGTTTCGACCCAACCGGGGCAGATGCAATTGACGGTGATACCGCCGGAATCGCGTGAGCCTTGCGCCGCATATTCCAGTGCAACGCCTTTGCTCATGCCGACCAGGCCGAACTTGCTGGCCACATACGGTGCCTTGTTGGCCGATGCGACTAACCCATGTACCGAGGCGACGTTGACCACGCGGCCGTAGCCACGCTCAGCCATGCCTGGCAATGCCGCGCGCATGGTGTGGAACGCGGCGCTCAGGTTGATCGCGATGATCGCGTCCCATTTCTCTGGCGGCATCTCGGCAATCGACACCGCATGCTGGATGCCGGCGTTATTGACCAGGATGTCGGCTGGCGACCATTCGGCCAGCTGCGCCATCATCGCGTCGATCGCGGCGGGGTCGCGCAGGTTGGCATCGAAATAGCGGGTGCCACCGTCGCCGGCGGCATCGACTTCGGCCAGTGCGGCGGCTATCTGCTCGGCACTGCCAAGTCCGTTGATGGCGACCTTGGCGCCTGCCGCAGCCAGCGCGGACGCAATCGCCAGGCCAATGCCGGAGGTGCTGCCAGTGACCAGTGCCGTGCGGCCTTTGAGAAATTTGTCGCTCATTTCAGTGACTCCCGGGCAGCGTCATGCTGCCTTGCATCATTGACTGCATACGCTAACAGGCCGTGTGCCCAGATAGGACACGAAATACTGGACGAAAGTACGATGCTGAGAGGGTCGCGGTCGCGCTAAGGTCGGCGCATGACTATTTTCCGCACTAGCACCTTCATCGCCGCCGCCGCTTTGCTGGCGGCTTGCGCCACGACTTCAAACCACCGCGGAGCGGCTTCGATGTTCAGCCAGCAGGCGACCACCCAGCACAGCGGTAGCGACGACTTGCTTACGGCCGGCCTTGGTCTGGATGGCCTGCGTGCGATTGTTCCTCCGGCATTTGCCCATGCCGAGCACCCAACAGCGGAGGAACTGCGCCGGCGTGCGTTGTGGAATAACTGGCGTGGAATTGCCGACTTGGCGCAGGGCGGTGGATTCGGTGATGTCTACGGTGCGCTGCCCAGTGTGCCCGGTCGCGAGTTCACCGCTTATGCAAAGGTTCCGGGCGCGAGTCAGCCGCATCGGGTGCTGTTGCAACTGCCGGATGACTTCAATGCCAGCAAGCGTTGCGTGGTGGTGAGCGCATCCTCGGGTTCGCGCGGGATCTACGGCGCGATTGCCGTGGCCGGTGCGTGGGGCCTGCCGAAAGGCTGCGCGGTGGCCTACACCGACAAGGGCAATGGCACCGATTTCTTTGATCTGGACGCGGGCATGGGTGTTGATGCTGAGAGCCAGGTCGCTGTTGCTAATGCAGATGCCGGATTGGCGTTCACGCCATCGGCCACAAGCGGGCATGGCATTGCATTCAAGCATGCGCATTCGCAAGACAACCCGGAGGCCGATTGGGGCCTGCATGTGAAGCAGGCCGCGGACTTCGCACTGGCCAAGCTCAATGAGGCATTGCCGGCGCAAGCACCTTTCACCTTCGCCAATACGCGCGTGATTGCAGTTGGCATCTCCAACGGCGGTGGCGCAGTGTTGCGCGCGGCTGAACTTGAGGGTAGCGGTGCTGATAAAGGCTGGCTCGATGCCGTGGTCGCTGGCGAACCGCATGTCACGACCCACGCCCCCGGCGCACGTAGCTTGTATGACTTTTCCACCGAAGCCGCCTTGCTGATGCCGTGCGCGTTGCCGCAGCTGGGCATTCCGGCGATGCCTGGCCTGGAAGCCAAATGCGCCGCGCTGACTGCGCGCGGTGTGCTGGCTGGTGCTGATTTCGATGCGCAGCAGAAGGATGCGCTCGCCATGCTGCATGCGGGTGGCTGGACCGATGCCGCCTTGCGCGCAGGGTCCATCAGCGTCGCGTTCGACTTGTGGCGTGCGGTCGCCGTGACCTACGCCTCCGCGTATGGCCGCTATCCACACGACGCGCATTCCTGTGGCTATCGCTTCTCTGCGTTGAATGCAGACGTCACGCCACGCGCGGCAACTGCAGCCGAACGCGCAGCATGGGTCAGCGATTCCACCGGTATCCCGCCGGGTGCGGGCGTCGGCATCATTGATCCTCAGCCCGCAACCGACATAGGCCTGACCGGCCTGGCATGCCTGCGTGCACTGTGGACAGGTGATGGCGTGGATGCGCAACGCGTGCGCAAGGGCATCGCCGAAACTGAAGCGGGCCTGCCGCGCGCCGGCTTGCCGGTGGTGGTGATCCACGGCACGGATGACGGCCTGGTGCCGCAGGCATTCACCAGTGCGCCCTATGTTGCTGCAGCCAAGGCTGCGGGGCGCGACGTGCGCTACTGGCAGGTGCGCAACGCGCAACATTTCGATGCGTTCCTCGGCTTCCCGCAGTACGGCGCTGTCTATGTGCCGTTGCTGCCGTATGTGTACACCGCACTGGACCGGGTCGATGCTTATCTGGATGGCAAGGGTGCATTGCCGGTCGATGCCGTCATCCCGACCGTGCCGCGCATGGGCAAGCCGCTGACGGCCGACAACTTGGCGATACCGCGCTGACACAGATGGGCAGTGCGCGTGGGGCAGGTGGGCAGGCTTGTCTTGCCAGCTTCACGTGCGTTTTGGCAGTCTTGGTCTGATTTCCTGCGGAGTCTCACTGTGACCAAACGCCATTTCTCGATGTTGCGCGAGTTCCATCTCGCCGACTGGTTCACCCTCGCCAATGCGTTCTGCGGCACCGGCGCAATCTTTGCGTCGATGCGCTTCCTGCAGGAAGGCATCGTGCAAGATCTGATGATCGGGATGGCACTCATCCCGCTCGCGTTCGTGTTTGATGCGTTTGACGGCAAGATCGCCCGCTGGCGCAAGGTCGCATCCACCTTGGGCCGGGAGCTCGATTCGTTGTCCGATGTGATTTCCTTCGGCGTCGCGCCGGCGGCGCTGGGCTATGCCTGTGGTTTGCAGGGCGGTTGGGACTGGATCGTGCTCAGTTATTTCGTCGGCTGCGGCGTCAGCCGGCTGGCGCGATACAACGTCACCGCAGAACAACTCTCGGGCGATGAGGGCAAGGTGCGCTATTTCGAAGGCACGCCGATCCCAACCAGCGTGGTCATCGTCGGCCTGCTGTTCGCGGCCGCGTACACCGGCAACATCGGCGGCGATGTGTGGTTGGGCATGCTCAAGCTGGGGCCGTGGCAGCTGCATCCATTGGTGCTGGTGTACGCATTGTCTGGCTCGCTGATGATCAGCAAGACATTGCATATTCCGAAGCCTTGATAAATCCCACGCTGATCGGCGTATTTCGCATCCTTATGGCAGCGCAGCATTTGCATTGCTAGCATGGCTGCACCCGCGGAGGATTCATGGCAGACAGTAGTTCAGGCTCGGGTTCCAGTGATTTCGACGCACTCGCACGCCAGTATTGGGGCATGTGGGGTGATGCGATGCGTGGCGCGGCGCCGAAGTCGGCGGCTGAGGTCGGCATGCAGGGCTTCCAGGATGCAATCAAGGCCTGGACCGGGCAGGCAGGCGATAGCGGCCAGGGTTTCGACAATGTTCTGGGCCATTTCGGTCGCCAGAACGGCGACTGGTTCGCGCAGATGCAGCAGGTCGCCGCGCAGTTCGCGGGTCGCGATAACAGCGCCAAAGACATCGCCAATGCATGGAAGCAAGCGCTAGGTGGTGCAGGCGCAAATCCCTTCGAAGCCCTGATTGGTGGCATGCAAGGCAAGGGGCTTGAAGGCTTCCAGCAGTGGAGTGACGCAGCCAAACCCTACTCGCAGGGCATGCGCACAGAAGCGATGAGCGCATTGGATATGCCGACCTTCGGCTTCACCCGCGAACATCAGGAACATCTACAGACGCTGGCAAAGGCGCAACTGCATTGCCAGGAGGCGATGTCCGCCTACAACACGTTGATGGGCGAGGTGTCGAAGGACGCGTATTCGCGCTTCGAAACCAAGCTCGCCGAACGCGAGGAGCCGGGTCGCCAGATCAACAGTGCTCGCGCCTTGTTCGACCTGTGGGTCGATGCCGCCGAAGAAGCGTATGCCGAAACCGCGTTGTCGCCGGAATTCCGCAAAATTTACGGCGAGATGGTCAATGCGCAGATGAAGTTGCGCAGCTGCGTGCAGGGCGTTACTGAGCAAGCAGCTGGCACGATGGGCCTGCCGGGGCGCACCGAAGTGGACAGCGCGCATCGCAAGATCGCCGAACTGGAGCGCCAGTTCCGACGGATGCAGCGAAATCAGGAAAACGAACCTCGACAGCAGCCGGTAAAGGCGGCTGAGAAGCCGGTGGCTTCTGAAAAGGCTGCGGCTGCGCCGAAACGCGCAGCGAAGCAAAAGGCTGCGCAGAAGTCTGCTTCGAAACCCGCAAAGAAAGTGGCGAAGAACACGGTGCAAGCAGGATCGAAACCTGCTGCGAAAAAAGCAGTGAAGAAAGTTGCCAAGAAGGTCACAAAGACGGTCGCGAAGAAGATAGTGAAACCTGCCGCACGCAAGCCGCTTGCAAGCAAGCCGGCTGCAAGAAAGCCAACCAAGCCCGCCAGCAGGAAGCGCTGACATGAACGGACCGATCAATATCAGCCCGATTGAGCTGGCAGAAGAAATGTCGAAGATGCAGCGCAAGCTCGCCGCCGGCATCGGCACGCTCCGCAACATGGATGACATTCATTTCGGCGTGACCACGCGCGAGGAGGTGTGGCGCGATGGCAAGGTCGTGCTGTATCGCTATCGCGGTACAAAGACGCCGACGGCCAAAGTGCCGCTGCTGATCAGCTACGCGCTGGTGAATCGCCCGTACATGGTTGACCTGCAGGAAGACCGTTCAATGGTGAAGGGC
>JBBSRO010000069.1:0-10326 GCA_038242955.1 Lysobacterales bacterium | reverse complement strand
TGGGGTCTGGATCGTGGGTGGGATGCGTTAAACTGGCCGCCACGCAAGGCCAAGGGCAGTGTAGCGTCGGCCGACCACATCATTCTGGAGCGATTCGATGCGATTGGTTCTATTGGGCGCGCCCGGTTCAGGCAAAGGCACGCAGGCAACGCGACTGAAAGAGCACCTGCAGGTGCCACATATTTCCACCGGTGACTTGCTGCGCGCAGAAGTCGCGGCTGGCAGCAAGCTGGGCCTGGAAGCGAAGGGTGTCATGGCACGTGGCGAGCTGGTCAGCGACGCGATCCTGCTTGGTATGTTGGAGGATCGTTTCTCCAGGGCGGATACCACCAACGGCTTCATCCTGGATGGCTATCCGCGCAACCTTGCCCAGGCTGCTGCACTGGACGGACTGTTGGGGCGCCTGAAGCAGTCATTCGACTATGCGGTGCAGCTGGATGTCGCGACAGACCTGCTGGTCGAGCGCATTGCCGGTCGCGCGAAGGCCGAAGGCCGCGCCGACGACACCCCGGAATCCGTTCGCACGCGCCTGCAGATCTATAACGACCAGACCGCTCCGGTGATCGACTACTACCGGCAGCACGGCCAGCTAACCATGGTCGATGGCGTCGGAAGCCTGGATGAAGTGTTCACCCGCATCCTGGAAGCGATTCAGCCCGGGCATGAAGTCGGCTGAAGCGCGCGTCAGCCCGGTGAATGCCAGGTTCCAGTTTTCGTCTCCAACCCATGCAAGAGGCTGGATGTCGGCATTCGCCGGCATGACGCCGGGAAAATGCAGCGCATGAAATTCCATATCCTCGGCATCGCAGGAACCTTCATGGGCGGTGTTGCCGCGCTTGCGCGCGAGCTCGGCCATGCGGTCGAAGGCAGCGATCAGGCCGTCTACCCGCCCATGTCGACGCAGCTGGAAAACCTCGGCATTACGCTGTCGCAGGGCTACCTGCCCGGCAATATTTCCGGTGACTGCGACCAGATCGTGATAGGCAATGCACTGTCGCGCGGTAACCGTGCGGTTGAACACGTTCTGGACCACGGCCTGGCCTACACATCCGGCGCGCAGTGGCTGAGCGAGCAAGTGTTGCCTGGCCGCGACACGCTCGCAGTGGCAGGTACCCATGGCAAGACCACCACGACATCAATACTTGCGTACCTGTTGCAAGCCGCGGGCCGTGAACCAGGTTTCCTGATTGGCGGCGTGGCTGAGGATTTCGGCGTCTCCGCGCGCATGGGCAGCGGCCGCGAGTTCGTGGTCGAGGCTGACGAATACGACACCGCTTTTTTTGACAAGCGCAGCAAGTTCGTCCATTACCGGCCGCTGGTCGCGATCCTCAACAACCTGGAGTTCGACCACGCGGACATCTTCCCGGACGTGGCCGCGATCCAGCGCCAGTTCCACCATCTGGTGCGCACCGTTCCCGCGCGTGGCCGGCTGATTGTCAACGGGGCCGACCAACGCCTGCGCGAAGTGCTGGCGATGGGTTGCTGGACGCCGGTGGAACGCTTCGGCTTCAATCCGACTTTCGATTGGTGCGCACGCAAGCTGCGTGACGATGGCAGCGCATTTGCTGTCTTCTATCAAGGCGCCGAACTCGGGTTCGTCGAATGGGGGCTGCTCGGCGATCACAACGTGCTCAACGGACTGGCCGCGCTCGCCGCCTGTCATGTGGTGGGCGTGGATGTCCCGAGCGTCATTCCCGCACTGACTGCGTTTCGCAGCGTGAAGCGGCGCATGGAAGTGATCGGCACGCATGCCGGCGTTACTGTCTACGACGACTTCGCCCACCATCCAACAGCGATCAACACCACGCTGGCGGGACTGCGTGCGAGCGTTGGCGATGCCCGCATCGTGGTCGCCATGGAGCCACGCAGCAATTCGATGCGCTTGGGCGCACACGCCGACTCGCTGGCGCCATCGCTGGATGGGGCCGATGTGGTGGTGTTCCTGCATCGCCCTGAACTGGCGTGGGATGCCGGCAAGGTGATGTCTGCGCTGAAGGGCGAGGGTCATGCCGTGGCAAATGTCGATGCGCTCATCGGTACCCTGCATGGCTTGGCGCGTGCGGGCGACCAAGTGGTGTTCATGTCCAACGGCGGATTCGACGGCGCCCCACGTCGCTTTCTGGCCGCCTTGCGCGATGACTAACGGCGCCACGCTGCCGTTGTTCGCGCTGCCGGTCGTCTTGGTGCCGGGCGCGGTGCTGGACCTGCGGATCTTCGAACGCCGCTACCTCGACATGGTCAGCGAGTGCGGTCGCAACGGCAGCGGTTTCGGCGTCTGCCTGATCCTGGACGGAGACGAGGTCGGCATGCCTGCATCATCTGCGGCGTTCGGCACTGAAGCGGTAATCGACGATTTCGGCACCACGCCCGAAGGCCTGTTGACACTGCGGGTACGTGGCCGGAGGCGCTTTCAGGTCATGCACACAGGGGTGCGAGACAGTGGCTTGGTCATGGCCGACGTGCAGTTCTGCGACGAATATTCGGGATCTACGCGACTGCGCCCGCAACACGCACTACTCGCCGAAATATTACGGCGGATCCTGATGCAGGTGACCGATGCCAAGGCCGATCCCGCACCCGCCATGTTCGAGGATGCTGCATGGGTGGGTTGGCAGTTGGCTGAGCTGCTGCCGCTCTCGCTCGTGCAGAGGCAGGCATTGCTGCAGCTCAATGATCCCCATGCGCGCCTGCAGAAACTGCTGAATGACATCGCGGATAGTCAGGACACGCTAGACACGCTCGACTCCTGAACGCAAGTAAGCTTTATCGAGTATCCGTTCGGACGTGAATGATTCCATCGACTTCCTGATGCGGGAACGTGGAGAAGGAGGCACGCACGTCTCCAGGCAGTCCCGTTTGCGGCGGCAATGGTTTCCACAACAGCAACAGACGCAACCGCCTGCGCGCCTGCATGGTCTCGAATCGACCGACCCAGAGCGGCGTGCCATCGGCGATGCGCGCAGGTGCAGACCATAACCGCAAGACGTCGATCCGGTCGGCCTGATCACCCTTGCGGCGCAACAGCAGTTCTTCGGGATGCGCGTCCAGTGCGATCGGCAACACGGGCCGCTCCGCCAGCGGCGTATCGTCGTCAAGCAGGCCCAGTACCCCGATCCAGTTTGCTTCCGGCTGTACTCGCCAGCCATGGGCCTGCAATTGTCGTCGCAACGGTTGCAGGTGGCCTGCAATTTCAATATCGAAACCGCGTGTGTCCTGCAGCCCGTGCGCCCACCAATCCGCCATGGTCAGAGATGCCTGCGGCAGCGGCGGATCGAACTTGTCCAGGGTCATATCCACACTGCGTGGCGCGTACCAGAATGCAGCCAGCACGAAGCTGCCATAAAACGTCCATGCCAGTGGCCGCATCCAGAACGAGCGCGAGCTGCGGCGGCGATAGGCAATCCCCAGCACCAGCAACCACGCAACCCCCAGCAACACGCCGGCCATCAGGTCGCTCAGCCAATGGGCCCCCAGGTAAAGCCTTGCGAATGCCACCAGTGCAGTCGCCACGCCGGTCAGCAAGTAGGGCCAGACCCGTTGCCGGCCTGGTAGTTCACGTGCGATCAGCACGGCGAAGAATCCGAACACCACCGTTGTCATGGTCACCGCGATCGACGGAAAACCGAATCCGGCGACCGCCGTCGGCGGACGCGGCATGTCGATGACGGCATCCAGTCCCTCGGTCAGCAACAAGCCGACCGCAATGGCTGTCAGCCAGTGCGCAGCCGCCATCCAGCGCTTGCGCCAGATCAGCCAGCCAAGCGTGAATGCCGAGCACGTCCCAAGAACCGGTGCACTGCCGATGGCCGCAAGCGAGGCCATCAACCGGTCCGCCAGCGGGTTTCGCAGGGAGAACATCGCTGCATGCACGGTCTGGTCGATTGCCAAAGGACCGCCCTGCAGCAGCAGGGACGCACTCAGGCCAGCCCAAAGCCAGGCCACTGCGAAGAGGCACGCAGCGAGCAGTACTAACGACGCCGATTCTGGCCGGCGCGGATCGATCAACGCTGCGGCATAGCGGCCAAGCCGAGGATGCATTCGCGTCCATCGCAGTGCACGCGCCAGCAGGCTGTCGGCGTGGATGGCAAACCAGCGCCACGTGTAGAGCACTACTGCCCACGCCAGCGCCAATGCGGCGAATAGGCCAAGCAGCACCAGTACCAGTTTGTCGGCAACTGCAGCTACTGCATCGTAGGAAGTACCGAAGATCCAGCCCGGCGCAAGGAACACCACAGCCCAGGTCATGGCCGCGAACGCACTAGCCGGTGCATAGCGGCGCAATGGCCACCGCACCATGCCTGCAACGGCAGGCACGAAGGGGCGCACCGCACCAACGAAGCGGGCGATGACAATACCCTTGCTGCCATGGCGGCGGAACAGGTTTTCACCGCGGTCAAGTAGTTGAGGGTAGCGCCGGAACAACCATAGATCGCGCATTGCTGGACCCCAGCGGTGGCCAATCCAATAGCTCACTGCGTCACCCGCGAACGCGCCTGCGGCCGCGCAAATCACGGCGTACGGACCATTCAAGTGACCCAAGCCAATCAAAGTTCCAACCGCGAACAGCAACGGCAGCGCGGGCACCACGATGCCGACCACAGCCAAGGCATCGCAGAACGCGATCAAGAAGACCAGCCCGCCCGCCATCTGCGGGTGCGCGCTGATCCATGCGACGGTGCTGTCAAACCAGGCGCTATGCATGGTCGGGATTATAGGCAGTGGCCCTTACACTGAGGCTGACCCGATCCGAAGGAGAAACACAATGGCCAGCCTTGCAGGAAAGACATTGTTCATCACCGGTGCCTCGCGCGGCATTGGTCACGCGATCGCACTGCGCGCCGCGCGCGATGGCGCGAATGTCGCCGTCGTTGCGAAATCCGCAGTGGCCAATCCTAAGTTGCCGGGCACCATCCACACGGCTGCCGCCGACATCGAGGCCGCCGGAGGACGCGCGTTGCCACTGCAGTGCGACATTCGCGAAGAAGACCAGGTCCGCGCAGCAGTGGCAGCAACCGTCGACGTGTTTGGCGGCATCGACATCCTGATCAACAACGCCAGCGCGATCTGGCTGCGCGGCACTCTGGATACGCCGATGAAACGCTTCGACCTGATGCAGCAAGTCAACGCACGCGGCAGTTTCCTATGCGCGCAGTCGTGCCTGCCGCACCTGCTGCAAGCGCCGAATCCGCACATCCTGACCCTGTGTCCGCCGCCGTCGCTGGACCCGAAATGGTGGGCGCCTCACACCGGCTACACGCTGGCGAAGATGGGCATGAGTTTGGTGACGCTGGGTCTGGCCGCCGAATTCGGCCCGCAAGGCGTGGCAGTGAATGGGTTGTGGCCGCGCACACTGATCTCTACTGGCGCGCTGAACATGATTCCTGGCGTCAGTCCCGGCAATGGGCGTTCACCATCGATCATGGGCGATGCCGCACATGCTGTGCTGACCCGTCTTGCAGCGGGCTTCAGCGGTCAATTCCTGATTGACGATGAAGTGCTTGCTGCAGCCGGCATCACCGATCTGTCGGGCTATGCGGTGGATCCGTCGCAACCTCTGTTCCCTGACCTGTTCCTCGACTGACGCTTGCCCAAGGCCGCATCCACAGCGCAACCGCATTCACCGGAGTACACATGAAATACCTGCACACCATGATCCGAGTCCGCGATGTCGACGCTTCGCTGCGCTTCTTCTGCGAAGGGCTTGGGCTGGAACTCAAGCGGCGCAACGATTACCCGCAGGGTAAATTCAGCCTGATCTTCCTGGCTGCACCGGAAAGTCCCGACGCCGAAATCGAATTGACCTGGAACTGGCCCGATGAAGGCGACAGCGCAGAGGACTACGGCAGCGCGCGCAACTTCGGGCACTTGGCATTTCGCGTCGACGACATCTATGCCACCTGCGCCCACTTGCACGCGATGGGCTACACCATTAATCGACCGCCGCGCGATGGGCACATGGCCTTCGTGCGTTCACCCGATTTGATTTCGGTTGAGTTGCTGCAGAAGGACGGCAACCTGCCGCCCACCGAGCCGTGGGCCTCGATGCCGAACACAGGCGTGTGGTGAACGGACCAGTAGCGGAGACTTCAATGCAATACACGCAAGCGGTATCGGATTTCGCCATCTATTTCGGCATGGGACTGGGCTTTATGCTGCTCTACATGGTGGTGTATCTGTACGTGACGCCGCACCGGGAGATCACCCTGATTCGTGGGGATAACCTACCGGCGGCTGTAGTCCTGGCTGGCGCACTACTGGGTTTTGCCTTGCCGCTATCTGGTGCATTGCGGATCGCAAATGGCGTGCTGGATTTAGCGGCATGGACATTCATCGCGCTGGTTGCGCAGCTGGCCGCGTATGCAGTAGTCGCATTGCTACTGAAGAATTTCACCAAGCGCATCAACCGCGGCGAAATGGCGGCCGCGGTATTGGCTGCAGCGACGCACATCAGCGTGGGCTTGGTGAATTCTGCCGCAATGAACTACTGATCGAACTCGTCAACGCTCGACGATACGGTTATTCGGACGCATCCGGCAGGCTGCGCCCGCACTTGCGGCAATGCCATGCGTCGGATTCATGGTCGATCAATCCGCATTCACCACAGCGCACGCTGCGACGCTTGGGCCGCATGGTGCGCGCCAATTCGGCGGTATAAATCCCGGTAGGCACCACGATGATGCTGTAACCGATGATGATTAGTGTAGAGGTCAGGAAACGACCGAGCCCCGTGGCAGGCGAGATGTCGCCATAACCGACGGTCGCCATGGTCACTACCGCCCAGTACATGCCGGTGCCGATACTGTCGAAGCCGTGCTCCGCGCCTTCGATCACGTACATCAATGAGCCGAAGATGACCGAGATGGTGAGCAACGCGGTGACGAAGATCAGGATCTTGCGTCGACTACGAAGTAGCGCCTGCATTAGCAGGCCGGCATCGTCCGCGTACTTGACCAGTTTGAGAATGCGGAAGATACGCAACATGCGCAGGATCCGAATGACCGCAAGCGACGCGCTGGCCGGGAACAACAGGGACAAGAACGTCGGCAGGATTGCCAACAGGTCCACCACTCCGAGGAAGCTGTTGGCGTAGCGGAGTGGGCGCCGGACGACCCACATTCGAACAGCATATTCTGCAGTGAACAGCACGGTGATAATCCACTCGGCCACATAGAGTTGCTCGTGCCAGCGCGCTTTGATCGAGGGTTCGCTGTCCAGCATCACCACGATCACGCTGGCGAAGATCACCACGATCAGCGCCAGGTCAAAATTGCGCTCATCCCGCGCTTCATGATGGAACAGCAGGCGGTAAAGCCTGAAACGCAAGCCTCGCTCGCTTGCAGGTGTGTAAGTGCGGTCAAAAAAACCACCACCGCCTTCTTTCTCCTGCTCTCGCGGCACGTCGATCATCAAGTTGCGCGCACTTCGTGGAAGGCAGCACGCGCGGCATCGATGGTCTGTGCAATCACGTCGTCGTCGTGGGTGCTGGACATGAATCCGGCCTCGAATGCTGAGGGCGCAAGATACACGCCGCGCTCCAACATCGCGTGGAAGAAGCGGTTGAACGCGGCGCTATCGCAGACCATGGCCTGCGCGAACGTATCGACCTTTTCGCTGGTGAAGAACATTCCGAACATGCCGCCGATTCGCTGCGTGGTAAAGGCGATGCCGGCGTCATGCGCCGCGGCTTCCAGCCCATCACACAATGCGTGCGTGCGACGTTCCAGATCCTCATGGAACGCCGGTGCCTGGATCAGGTCCAGCATTGCCAAGCCCGCGGCCATCGCCACCGGGTTTCCGCTGAGCGTGCCGGCTTGGTAGATCGGGCCGGAAGGCGCGATCTGCCGCATCAAATCAGGGCGGCCGCCATATGCGCCCACTGGCATGCCACCACCGATGATCTTGCCGAACGTGCTGAGATCTGGCCTCACCCCGTAACGCGCTTGGGCACCACCCAACGCGACGCGGAAACCGGTCATCACTTCATCAAAAATCAACAGTGCACCATGCGCCGAACACAAGGCCCGCAGGTGCTGAAGGAAACCATCACGAGGAGGCAGGAGATTGGCATTGCCGACCACAGGCTCCACGATCAGGCACGCAATCTCGCTGCCGCATTCATCGAACAAGGCGGTCGCCGCATCGAAATCGTTGTAAGTCAGGGTGAGAGTGAGGTCTGCCAGCGCCTTGGGCACGCCAGGCGAAGTCGGCACGCCGAAGGTCAGTGCGCCGCTGCCAGCCTTGACCAGGAAGCTGTCTCCATGGCCGTGGTAGCAACCCTCGAATTTCACGATGCGGCTGCGTCCAGTGGCGCCGCGCGCCAGGCGAATGGCTGACAGCGTAGCTTCCGTGCCGGAGTTCACCATGCGCACCATTTCGCAGCTGGGTACCAGCCTGGCAATGGTCTCGGCCATGGTGACTTCCATTGGATTCGGCGCACCAAAAGACAGGCCATCGCGTGCAGTGCGGATGACAGCTTCCAGCACCTTGGGGTGGTTGTGGCCAACGATCATGGGCCCCCATGAGCCCACGTAGTCGACGTAGCGGTTGCCATCGACATCGAACAGGTACGGGCCATCAGCGCGCTGCACGAAGAAAGGCTCACCTCCTACTGACTTGAACGCGCGGACGGGCGAATTGACGCCGCCGGGCATCAATGTCTGGGCGCGCGTGAACAGGTCGTGGGAGCGGTCATGATTCATGTGTGGGGTCTACGAAGCAGGAAAGGTAGGCGCGGGCTGCGGCAGGGGGATCGGGCGCATCAAATACGCCGCTGATGACGGCAATCAGATCGGCACCCGCGGCAACCACAGCCCTCGCATTGTCGGGGGTGATGCCGCCAATCGCCACCTGCGGCACCCGCAAGCAAGCTGCTTGGCGAAACAAGTCCAGGTTGGCATGCGGGGCACTTGGTTTGGTCGGCGAAGCGAAACACGCCCCGAACGCGACATAGTCAGCACCCGCAGCAACGGCAGCACGCGCATGTGCAAAGTCGTCGTAGCAGGATGCGCCGATGATCGCGTGGTCGCCCAGCAGGCGCCGTGCATCGGCGATTGCGCCGTCGTGTTCACCTAAATGCACCCCATCGGATGCGAGTGCATGGGCAAGAGCTGCATCGTCATTCACGATGAAGGTGACGCCCGCAGCCGCGCACAAGTCGCGCAGACGAGATCCTGTATCGAGCAAGCGAGCAGCATCCATCACCTTGTTGCGCAACTGCAGGCAGGAGGCATGCGGAAGCAGCGGTTTGATGCGTTCCAGCAAGCGCTGGGGATCTCGCTCATCAGGCGTAATCAGATACAGGCCGCGCTGCAGTGGTTGCGTGTGCATCGTGGCCTTAGCTGGCAGGAGCATATGGGACAATGGCGCTCCTTCCATATGCGCTGCCTTCGAGATGTCCGAACCCGTGACCCCTATCGCCGCCTACCGCACTTGGATGTGCGTGGTGTGTGGCTTCATCTATGACGAAGCGACTGGCTTGCCGGAAGACGGCATCGCGCCAGGCACGCGCTGGGAAGACGTGCCGGAGACTTGGACTTGCCCTGATTGCGGCGTGAGCAAGGACGACTTCGAGTTGATGGGTTGAAGCCTGTCTAGTTCGCATCACTTGGCTTCGGGGACCCCGTTGCTGACCGTCATTTGTGTGCCGTCTTCCAGCTGGAGTCGCGCCGCTTCGCCTGCGTTGAGTTCCAGCACATAACGCGCTGGCGCTTTGCTTGGATATGACGGGCATGCGTCACCAAGCGAGCAGGGTGGGACGTCGCGCTGCTGCGACACCAGCTTTCGTGCATTGTCAAAGTAGAGGATGTCGAGCGCGATCTTCGTGTTCTTCATCCAGTACGCCTGCGGCTCCTGAAGGTCGTGGATGAACAGCATGCCGCGGTCAGCCTCCATCGCATCCCTGAACATCAGCCCACGCGCGCGCTCGGCGTCATCGTCGGCAATTTCGATGGCGTAGCGGTGGCCAGCCAGTTCAACCCATGGACTGCGAGCGCTGGCGCACGCAGTCAGTGAACAGGCGGTCAGCAGCATCAGGATGATCTTATGCATGGAAGGCTCCTCGTAGAGGGCGCACCTTCGCTCGCAGCATGGATCGCGTCAAGGTGCAAGACTTCCACTTTGCGGATTGCTCGTGCATTATTCGCGCCCTGCACAGCCACCGGCCCAGCCGGCACGCTGAGACGGCAGAAAAATCTTCCACACGAAGTATTGACGGAAGTGGAAAAGCTTGTATGATGTGCGGCTACCTTGATCACTTAGGTGATTGGGGAAACGGACGAGGCGCTGAGGCCGAAGTCCAAGATCTTTGACAGTGTGCGCAGGTGACTT
>JBBSRO010000068.1:0-10800 GCA_038242955.1 Lysobacterales bacterium | reverse complement strand
CTTTGCAGGTGTCCGGCGAAATGGCGCACGCTGCTGCACATCGCGCTGTGCAGGCCGCCAGGCGGTGCATCGAGCGATAACGCCACATTGGGCACCCGCGCATGGTCGATTGGATTTATTTGCAGGTAGTGCAAAACGGGTTGAGGCAATGATTCGGTCAGGGTGGGGATATCCGCCTTGCCGCCGGCAACCAGAGCGGCAAGCATTGGATCGTTGATCCCTTCCAATTCATTGGCATGGCAAGACACTGCAAATAACGCCGGGTGAGAGGCGTCTTGCCGCAACGGAACGAACTGATGCCAAGTGCCACCGCCGAAGCGCACCGTGAACAGGCAATCTGGCGGGATATCCACGTAATTCAGGGAATCGACGAAGAGGCTTGGTGAAGACTGCAATTGTGCGTGTGACGCGGTAGAAAAGCGCAGCTGAGCACCGCTGCTGCCGGAGATCGCGGTGAACATTCGATTGCCGGAATGGCAGTGGAACGGATGACCATCACGGCCCACGCCGAAAGAAAACAAAGTGCTGGCATCGCCCTGAGAGAAATCAGCACTGCCGAGCCTTGCAGAAGGTTCATCGAAGGCATCCACGAAATTGGCATGCCCTTGTTGCCGCAGTCCGGCCTTGTGGTGCAGTCCGTCACCGGCACCATGGCCGAGTTGTGCGATCAGCGTCACCTCCACAGGCAGCCCGCCTGAAGTGGAAGGAAGTCGCGTAGCGGGAAAACTCGCGGTCGAACGGATCATGCCAGGCATCAGGATTCTCTGGGGGAGGCTCAGATGTTCGACTCGCTGGGTCTGGTTTTCGCCAGCTTGCGGGACTCACGCTTCAGTGGGCCGGCGGTCGGACATACCTCGAAGGCATAACCGGTCAAAGTGTTGACCAGGTTGTCGGCGTTGAGACGGTAGACGATGAACTGTCCGCGGCGCTCGCTCGAGACCAGGTTCGCCGCTTCGAGCAGCGACAAGTGGCGAGAGATCGCGGGTGCGCTCAACTCGAAGCGCTCGGCGATCTGGCCAGCGCTCAGTTCGCCAGAGGACAGAAACGCCAAGATTTTCCGGCGAACCGTAGAGGAAAGCGCTTCAAAAATTCTGTCAATCGTCATGTTAATTTAAATAATTAACTAATTCGTTAACCAGTTAAACGGTTGCAACTGACGCTGTCAAGCATCTTGCTTGGTTTGGTGGGGCTCGCGAATTATTTCGGCGACGCGCGCACCGGCAACGCAACGTTGCACAGGTCGGTGTGACCGGATGGAATTTTGTAGAAATCATCCACTCGGTTGCGGCGGGACTCGGTGGCGTCTATGAAGGCTTGGCTGTCTGTGCGTAGAAGTTGCAGCGATGTGCGCTCGCTTTCAGGCACTTCGCTGGCCAGATGAATTGCATTGATGGTGGTGCGTTGTTCCGGCTTGTCGTACATGCCCATCGGTTCCGGGCCGCGCGGGGTGGCACTGAGCAGCTCCATTCCCTTGATCACGCGGCCGACCGCCGTGAGCTGGCGATCGAGTGCGCGCGGCGCCTGGCCGATCACGACGTAGAGCTCCGCACCGATGCTGCTGTCGGGTTCGTTACCGCGACCAGCGCCTAGCATGCCGTAGCAATGGGTCAGCCAGGCCTTTCCGGTCTTGGGATCGCCAGCAGTAGGGAAGCCGTCGATGAAACCGATGTTCGGTGCCCAGCCATCGACATCGGGCAGCAGGTCAAATGCAACGCCCTTGGTCGAGCGGGTGAACTCTGCTGGCAAGTGTTCTTTCGTTCCAGCAGGGGGAGTTTTTGCTTTTGTCTTGTCGTCGGCATCAGGATCACCAAACTGCACCACGAAGTTGTCTTGTGCGCGATAGATAGACAGCCCGTCCCAGAAGCCGCCCTTGGCCATCGTCTTGATGTTGGCGACGTGCTCAGGCGCAAAGCCGGGCGCAAGCTCGATGATGACGCGACCGCTGTCCAGCTCCATGTACAGCGTGTTGGCAGGATCCAGCGTGCGCCATGCAGAGGCAGGGGCAGCGTCGATGATTTCCTTTGCGCTGCGGGGCTTGGTTTTCGAAGCCTCCTGCGCATCGGCAGGTGCGGCAACGACAAGTGACAAGGCGATAGCCAGCAGTGCAAGGCGCATGGAGTGGACTCCTCTGTAAAGAACGGAGCATAGCGTGTGCAGTCACCGGGCCGTTTGCAGTCGGCATGCCGAACCTATTTGCTGCCTTGATTTAGATAGGCGTGACTACTGGCATATTCACTATATCGAAATGAACACTAGTATTGATTCATGACTAGTGGAGTGACCCCAATGGACGAAGTCCTGCTACGCAAATTTCATAAAGAGCTCAGCGCCGGGACGGTGTCGCTGGCTTTGCTGGCGGTGGTCTCCGCTGACAGCGACCCGATGTATGGCTACCAGATCGCCAAGCGGTTGGAACAGAGCGGTGAGGGCGTGCTGGCCGGCAAACAGAGCGCGTTGTATCCCGTCCTGCGCAACCTGGAAGCGGCGGGCTTGCTGGAGAGCTTCGTCGAACCATCCGTCAGCGGTCCACCGCGCCGCTACTACCGCATTACCAGCGCCGGCCGCGAGGCACTGGTTGACTGGAGTGCCGCTTGGCGTGCCACCCGCGATTCCCTCGATTCCGTGCTCAAGGATGCGTCCGCATGAATACCTTCCAGTCCAACCTGCCCACCACCATTCCTGCGTATCTGGAGCGCTTGCGTGCAGCCATGCAAGGTTGCGATCAGGCGTTGGCCCAAGATGCGCTCTACGATGCCGAGGATTACCTGCGTTCGGAACTTGCTGCCAATCCCGGCAAGTCCGAGGCCGAGGTCATTGCAGCCGTGGCCGGTAGCTACGGTGCGCCGGATGAAGTCGCCGACATTTATCGCGACACCGAGGTCAAGGTGCAGACCGCATTGCGTGCGCCGCCGCCGCCGCCGCGCAAATCTGTGCTGGGCCGTTTCTTTGGCGTGATTGGCGACGGGCGCACCTACGCCTCGCTGTTCTACATGCTGCTGTCACTGGCCACGGGCATCTTCTATTTCACCTGGGTTATCACTGGAATCTCGCTGTCATTTAGCTTCGCGATCCTGATCATCGGCATTCCGTTCGTGATCCTGTATTTCGGATCGGTGCGGGTGCTGTCATTGGTCGAGGGACGGATCGTTGAGGCGATGCTTGGCGAGCGTATGCCACGGCGTCCCCTTTACGAGGCATCAGGCAAGCCGTGGCTGCAGCGGATCGCGGACATGTTCACGGATCCGCGAACATGGAGTACGCAGCTATATTTCCTGTTGATGCTGCCGCTTGGCACCGCGTATTTCTCCGTCGCTGTGACGCTACTCAGTTTGTCGTTATCCCTCATTGCTGCGCCGTTCCTGGTCTGGATCGGATATGCCAACAGCACTTGGTTCGTCGGTGATTGGTGGTTTCAGAACAGCATGAACCTGTGGTGGCAGTTGCCTTTGGTGTTTGTTGCCGGCGTGGTGATCCTGTTCGGCACGTTGCACCTCGCCCGCGGCGTCGGCCTGCTCCACGGTCGGTTGGCCAAGCATTTGTTGGTTCGTTCTTAGCAACTGCGTTGCGCACGCATGGGCGTCGCCCTGCTGCCGATGCGCCAAGAAAAAATCTTCCATAAACCCCTAAGGAAAATACGCAATGACAAACGTAGGTAGCCATTGGTCCACCAAAGCCTTGCTGGCCACCTTGACTGTCGGTGTCTGGGTGTTGGTGGTAGGGCGCTGGATCCTGCCGGAAGCGAACGCCGCAACGGTACCGATGTCAGGCAAAGCGACGCTTAGCGAATTGACGGTCGAAAGAATCAACATCGTCGATGGCACCGGCAAGACCCGGGTGATCCTTGCCAACGCTGATCGCTTCCCGGATCCGATGGTGCGCGGCAAACCCGTCCCACGCAGCATCCACACAAGTGCGGGATTGCTGTTCTACGACAATGACGGCAATGAAGCAGGCGGCTTGGCGACATCGCGTGGACCGAAGGGACATGAGCTGGCGGCACTGATCCTGGACTATGGCCATCAGCCGACCGACGGCATTGGTTTGGTCAAGAGCGAAAGCCCGGATGGCAAGCATTACACCGCTGGGCTGACGATTGCCGATCGCCTTCCCTACAAGCCGGGTGACATCGAGACAAGCGAAGGCATCTCGCGCATCTGGTTGGCCAACAGTGACCGTGATGCGGTGCTGGAAATTGCCGATACCGCGGGAAAACCCCGCATTCGCATCGGCGTGGATCGCAACGACAAACCATCATTCGACGTGCTGGATAGCCAAGGCAAGGTCGTCAAGCAGATGTTGTTGGATTGACCAGAATTTTTCGATAGGCAAGTGACGCAAGTTGCAAAACGAAAACAGGCCCGGAGAACCGGGCCTGTTTTCTGTTTGAGGCGATGGTGCTGGCCTCGCGCCCCTGCGCTTGTTGAATCAGCGCCTGGTTTTTTTCGATGCGGCCTTCGTGGGCCGCTTCACGACAGCTTTATTACTTGCAGGCAGCGTGGACGATGCTGTCTTGGAGGCGACATTCTTGGCAGCAGGTTTTCCAGCCGCGCTGTTCTTTAAGGCGTCTTTAGAAGTGACCTTTGCCGGCATTACCTTCTTCGACGCAGATTTCTTGGGCGTCGCCGCCCCGGCCGGCGCTAGGTGCGCTACCGATGAGGGTGCGCTCTTCGGTGTCAGCGTAAACGCTAGCGCCGCCGTTGCCGCTACAGGCGTGACGGTAGCGTGCGATGCAATGAATGCCTTCACCTGCGGATAAACCTGGGTGCGCCAACGGCGACCGCTGAAGATGCCGAAATGACCTGCGCCTTCGACCGTCAGGTGCTGGTGGTCGTTGGCGGCTATGCCAGTGCAGAGTTTGTGCGCAGCACGGGTCTGGCCCTCGCCGGAAATATCGTCCAGCTCGCCTTCGATGGTGAACAGGGCGCAGTCGCGGATCTTCGAGGGATCCACGCGCTCGCCAGCCACGTCCCACAGTCCGCGCGGCAACAGGAATTCCTGGAACACCACGCGAATGGTATCGAGGTAGTACGGCGCCGGCATGTCCAGCACGGCGTTGTATTCATCGTAAAACTTGCGATGCGATGCAGCGGAACTGAGGTCACCCTTCAGCAGGTCCTGGTAGAAATCCCAGTGGGACGTGCCGTGGCGTTCGGGGTTCATCGCCACGAAGCCGAGATGCTGCAGGAATCCGGGATACACCTGGCGTCCGTGACCCGCGTAGTTGGTCGGAACGGTGTGGATCACGTTGTTCTCGAACCAGGACAGCGGCCGGCGCGTAGCCAGATTGTTGACCGACGTAGGTGATTCGCGGGGATCGATGGGCCCGCCCATCATCACCATCGATTTCGGCAACGGCTCGCCGCGGCCGGCCATCAGCGAAATGGCGGCGAGCACCGGCACGGTTGGCTGGCACACGCTGATCACGTGCAGGTTGTCGGTGCCGATATGGCGGATGAACTCTTCGATGTACGCGATGTAGTCGTCCAGACCGAACGTGCCGTCTTCGGCCGGCACCATGCGTGCGTCGGTCCAGTCGGTGATGAACACCTTGTGGTCGGCAAGCAATGTGCGCACGGTGTTGCGGAGCAGGGTTGCGTGGTGGCCCGACAACGGCGCGACCACCAGCACGGTCGGGTCGTCTTTCATCCGCGCCAGTCCGTCGGCCTGGTCGTGATAGCGCTTGAAGCGCAACAGCCGGCAGAAGGGCCTTTCCATGACGACCCGCTCGACCACTGGAATCGACAGCCCTTCCACCTCGATCTGGTGAATGCCGAATTCCGGCTTTTCGTATGCCTTGCCCAGCCGGTAGGTCAGCTCGAACGCTGCGGCCGTGCGTTGTGCACCTGGCAGCGAAGACAGCCAGCTGTCATTGGCGGCGTACATCTTGGCGCCGGCATCGGCGAAGTAGGTATATGGCGCCATGCCCGCGCGCCAGAATTCGTGCCATTGGTAGAGCAGCATCGTGTCGGGAAACTATGTTATGCGGCAGTGCAGCATAACGTATCGACCGTGGCCGCCCGTGACGGGGTGCACGGTTCCTGCTACTGCGTTAATTCGAGCGCGGTGGCACGCTCCACCAAGGCTGGTGAAAGCCAGCAGTGCGAGCCCAATGCACGCAAGCCGATCACATGCAGCCGCTCCCGGTAGAAGCGCGCCGGACGTGACTTGAATTCGTCCTCATCGCCCACGGCCTGGTCTTCACGGGCGAAGGTTTCGATGAAGGCGACGCCGCCGCATAAATCGGCAAGCGCCGGCAGGCCGCGATCCAATTCGCGGGTAGGCAGGTAATGCAATACGTCGCTGCAGACCAGCAGGTCGACTGGTCCGCACGGACGCAGAAATTCAAAGTCGCCGAAACGGGCAACGTGCAGGTCGCGACTGCGGCCATAGCGCGACACTGCGTATTCGCTGCTGTCGAAGCCGATGTACTCGACTTTCGGTCGTAGCTTGCGCAATGGCGCACGCCACGCGCCTTCACCGCAGCCGATGTCCAACACGCTGCGGATCGGTCGTTCTAGGTGGTATTCAGCCGTGGCAACCGCCAGCGCGACCTTGCGCGCAAGGCGTGCGGAATTACCGATGGCACCGTCGCGGTACCAGCGGTCGAAGTAATCACGGTCGTAGGTCTTGGTCATCGTGGCATTCTAGTGGTTGATGCAGTGGCTTCACTCAGTAGTTTCCAATCGAGGACGCAAATAGATGACTTACATGCTGACCAAGACCGCGCATTTGGTGTTCGTGATTGCGTGGATGGCGACTGTGTTTTATTTACCCAGGATCTTGGTCAATATCGCCGAGGCTGGTAACGAGCCTGCCGTGCGTGCGCGCCTGGTACTGATGGGCCGGCGCCTGTATCGCTTTGGTCATGTGATGTTTGCGGTCATGCTGCTGTTCGGCCTGGTCCTCTGGATGCATTTCCATATCAGCGGCGGTTGGCTGCATGCGAAGTTGCTGCTCGTGGTCTTGATGCTTGCACATTACATCGTGGCAGGGCGCTGGTTGAAGGGTGTCGATGCCGGTCGTCCGCTACCCAGCGGAAAGGCGCTGCGCTGGTTTAATGAGATACCGGTCTTGATGCTGTTCGCTGTCGTCTATCTGGTGCTGGCCAAGCCGTTCTAACGGGCAGGCTTACTCAAAGCCGAACGCCGCCGGCGCCGGCAATCTGACGGGCACGCCGTTGGCATCGCAATCACCCTTGGCGCATAGCGCATCGCGAAGCCGGGGCGTGGCCTGCAGCAGGAAGTGGAAGATCGTGTTCTGCTCCACGCTGCCCCGCACGGCACTGCTGCCCGGGCCAGTGGCCCATATGCCCACATCGTCTCCGCCATGTGTCTCGGAACGCGCAGGGAACAACGCTTCCTGCAGATAGTCGGGTGCTTCGGTGTCGACTGCAGTGAGGTCAGGCCTCCCGCTGCGCGCTTGCTGGAATCCCTTGGCGTCGTGGCCGAAGGACTTGGGTCCTTCGGCTGCTTGCGCAGTGGCGCCGGTATAGCCTGGCCCATTACTGTAGCTGAGCGTGGTGTAGGGCAGGCCGGTGGCATCGCGGGCGTACTGCGCGGGATCACCCTCTTCGCCAATGCTCCCCATCGTCTTGCCGAGGATTGGATTGCCGCGGGCGGGATAGCCGACGAAGCTCAGCGTATGCGAATGATCGGCAGTCACCAGGATCAGGGTGTCGTCGGCTGATACAAGCTCGGTCGCTGCTCTCACGGCATCGCTCATCGCGATGGTTTCGTCGAGGGCGCGATAGGCATTGCCGGCATGATGGCCATGGTCGATGCGGCCACCTTCGACCATCAGCACGAAGCCGTTCGGGTTACGCGAGAGACGATGAATCGCTGCACGGGTCATCTCCGCCAACGAGGGTTCGCCTGCGGGGTCCTGTGGGCGGTCGTGCTCGTACTGCATGTGGTCGGGTTCGAACAAGGCCAGCAGGGGCTGGTCGGTGGGTGCAGCTGCGAACTGCTTGGCGTTCCAAACGTAAGTACCGCGTGGGTGGCGTTGCTGCCACTCTTTGATCAGGTCGCGGCCGTCGCGGCGTTTTCCGCTGATCTCCGCGTACTCGGGATCGCGTTGGCTCTCCGGCATGAAGTATTTACGTCCGCCACCCATGACCACCACAGGTTCTTTGCCGGGAGCGGCTTCGATGAGTTGGCGAGCAATGTCCTTGCAGCCAGCAGACTTGGCTGCATCGGAAAGATTGGCGTCGCTTTCCCAGTTACGGTCAGCGCTATGGCTGTATGTCGAAGCAGGGGTCGCATGTGTCACGCGGGTGGTGGTCACGACGCCTGTCGCCATGCCGCTGGCGCTGGCAATTTCCCACAGCGTCATGACTGGCGCTGCCAGTGCCTGTGCACAGTCGCCACGCGGCGCTTGCTGGCCGATGCCGAGCACGCCAAGCCGGGTTTTAACACCGGTGGCCATCGCGCTGGCGGTGCCGGCGGAGTCGGGTGTTTGCGAATTGGTGTTGTAGGTCCGGCTGAGTGCGGTCGCCGGGAAGTCCTCCCACGACAGGCGGTGCTCCTCGCCGGGGCCGCCCTTGCGCTGGCCTTCCATGATCCGCGCTGCAGCGACCGTGGTCAGGCTCATGCCGTCGCCCACGAACAGGATGACGTTCTTGGCGCGGCCTGCCATCGCGCCTCGCGCTGCGGCCTGCGCGGCGCCATTGCGGAACCACCACCGCGGGGACTCGCCAGTGGGGTGCGCGATCAGGGGCACCTCGATGACGATCCCATCGCGCTGTTGGAGCTGCGATGACGGTGTTGCCTGGCTTGGCGTGCTGGCACACCCCACAGCCGCAAGAGAAATGATAAATGAGCTGGCGAAGGCAAGAGTGAAACTGGAAGGGTGCATGCAGTATCCCCGGGGTTTGCCGGATTATCGCCGCTGGATGTTGCAAGAATGCAACGGTGTTCCGTCCAGACGCTGACGAATGCACTGCGCACGGGTTATCGTCGCGTTCTGTCCCGGTGGAACGCACGCATGATCAAGTGGTGGTTCGGCATTAAGTTCTGGAAGCGTGTCTTGGCTGGTTTCGTGCTGGGCGCTTTGGCGGGATGGGCATTCGGACCGAATGCGGAAAAGTGGTTCGGGCCGCTAGGCGACGTGTATGTCGACCTGATCATGATGATCGCCGTGCCACTGGTGTTCTTCGCAGTCATCAATGCTGTTTCCTCTTTGGCTGGACAAAAGTCCATCGCCGCATTGGCGGGCCGCACCTTCGCCTGGTTTGCGTTCACTGCGGTCCTGGCGGTGTGTGTGGGTTTGGTCGCCGGTTACGTGTTCCAGCCCGGCATGGGAGTGGGCGCGCTGCAGGTCGCTTCCGACTACAAGCCCAAGGATGTTCCGGGCGTACTGGACATGCTGTTCCACCTGGTGCCACCCAATCCGTTCGCGGCATTGTCCGGTGCGGCGGTCGGCAAGAGTGCGGATGGCATGAAGGTGCTGGTTCCCAACAACGGCACGGTGCTACAGGTGATCTTCTTCGCCGGGCTAGTCGGGTTCGCGCTGGTCAAGCTCGGCGAAAAAACCGCCGGCATTCGGAAGCTGGTGGGCGAGGCCAGCGAGGTGATGATCCAGGTGACGCGTTTCGTCCTGGAATTCACGCCGATTGGCACCTTTGGCCTGATCGCGGCGCTGGTCGGTAGCTACGGCTTCGAACAGCTCAAGCCGCTGTTCCAGTTCGTGCTGGCCCTGTATGCAGCATGTGCGTTCCACACCATCGTGGTCTACGGCGGCTTGCTGCTTGCGCACGGATTGAACCCGCTGAAATTCTTCCGAGGTGCGTTGCCGGGGATGCAAGTTGGCTTCGTCGCTTCGTCGAGTTTCGCGGCGATGCCAGTGTCGTTGCGCTGCGCGATCCACAACCTTGGCGTCAACAAGGACTACGCCGGTTTCGCAGTGCCACTCGGCGCGACGATCAAGATGGATGGTTGCGGCGCGATTTACCCTGCACTGGCTGCGGTATTCATCGCCCAATACACGGGAACGCCGTTGTCAGTCACGCAGTACGTGATCATCGCGCTGGCATCGGTGTTGGGAAGCTTCGGCACCGCGGGCGTGCCAGGCACCGCGGTAATCATGGCCACCGTAGTCCTGAGCGCGGCCGGCTTGCCGCTGCATGTGATTGGCTATTTGTATGCAATCGACCGGGTGTTGGACATGGTTCGGACCATGACCAATGTGACCGGACAAATGCTGGTGCCGGTGCTGGTGGCCAAGGAAACCGGAATGCTGGACCGGCAAATTTATGAAGCGGCATCGACCAATGTCGGCATGGAAGCGGGTGACTCTGCCTGATCGGGCGGCGGCGATCATGCTTGCTGCTTGAAAAGCGCAGGTTTTTAAGGGCTAACAGGCCCTGGTCGGGGTCGTAGCGAGGGCCGTTGGCTAGGTCATGATGCTGATCGAGGAAGTTTGCGCATCATGCGCGCGAGCGCAGCTCCGCCCAGCGCAGCAGGGATTGGCAGCAGCAGGCCAGCCACAGACATCAATATCGGGTGCTGTGGTATCTGCGCGATGATCCCGACCACTCCGGCAACCACCATTAGGCCCGGCACGATGGCTGCGGTACGTGGTCGGTTGCGGCCGGCAATCAGTGCTGCGACCAAGCCACCGTCGAACGCGCCGACAACCCAGGCGACAATCACCGACAGCATCTCGCCCAGTGGCATGTTGGCCAGGATGATCGCCATGTCTTCGGTGACCATTGGGTTCAGGCCAGGCGGCGGCGGATAGATTTGATGACTGGCGTACTGAATCAGCGTGAGCGTGATGAAAGCGATCACCAGCCCTACCACT
>JBBSRO010000067.1:0-10820 GCA_038242955.1 Lysobacterales bacterium | reverse complement strand
TTGCGCGAACGCGGTGAGGGCGATGCGGTTTTGACCTGCCACATCGAGCAAGTAGGTCAAGCCATTACCACCGCCGCCACCTTTGGTTCCACCTGAACCGTCACCTGACCATGCGCGGCCGTTGAATCGACCAAACCCGTTCTTGGCAAACCAACTCAAGCCGAAATCGTTGTCGTCCGTCAGGCTGACTTCGGCAATGGTCACCTCAATCATGACCTGTCGCGGCGCACGATCCATTTGCTTGATAAGTGTGAGCATGCGCTCCCATTGGGATGGATCGCCCTGATAAATCAGCGCATTGCGCGGTTCGTCTACCTGAAGGTTTCCTGCTGCGGGCGGTTGGTTTCGAGTAGCTGCTGGTGGTTGGCCAGCTGCAGCGGCAGCAGCAGCAGGGGGAGGTGCGCTGGCAGCGGTGGATCCGCCGTTAAGAACCGCAGCGAGGTCCGATGCTTTTGTGTTCTTTACCTGGTAATAAAAAAGCGACTGAGTGCCCGCGCGCTGGCTGGGGCGATCAAGCTCTCGCGCCCACGACACTGCATAATCCAGTGCCTGCTGAGTACTTGAGAAGATCAATACCGAGTTGGCAGCGACGACAGGGAGGACGACGACGCTTGCCGACGTTCCAACTGAGTTGCTCGTGGCATAACCCTGTGTATTCAGCACCTGGACGAGTTGCCCGCTCAATTGGTCTGCCGTCAAAAACGCGGGCTCTACTCGAGCACTGATACGTCCCCTCATCAGGGGGCGGTCAAACACGCGCAGAGCTTCGATGGCCTGGCGGACCTGGGCGGGCTTACCACTGATGATGAGTGAATTACGTTCTGCCTCCGCATCGACTTTCAATTCGGTACCGAACAATGTCGAGAGCCAACGGATAGCATCACCGGTTCGTACCACTTCCAGTTCCACCAGCTGAAAAACGGGCCGGTGGCTCAGGGGCACGACGGGAGAGGCTCGACCACTGATAATCAGAGGCGGGTCTACCGAAGCACCCGCCGTACCTTTGACAAGGCGCACCAGCTTGCCTTCAACGGTGACAATGACGCCATATTCCGCCAACACCTGCCGCGCAAGGATAAACAGCTCCCGCGGCTTCTGACGTGATTCAGTCCGTAGGGTCACCAATTCTTGCAGCGAGGCGACATCGGGCGCCATGTTGACATTGAGGTCAAGCAGATTTCCAAAGACCTCGTTGGCAAACACAGGCACGGGAACGTTTTGCACGTTTACGTTGACCGGGCCACCGTACATGGGGGGCAGGTCATCCCGGATATTGGTGCCAGCCGTGGCGGGGCCCGTCTGACCGATTTTCGGTGTGTCTCTTACAGTCAGGCTCTGGGGCCTCGCATCTGCTTTACCTTCCTCGATCTCACCTGGCTGGACAATTTCCGTCTTGGGAGGCAGCACCAGCGACGCAGGAACGTTCAGTGCAGGCGTGGTGCTGCAGCCTGCTAGCAGGGTTATGCATAAAGCGGCAAGGCCAATCAATTGGCGACTGTGGGACATCATTTACTCGTTCCTTGATCGGATACTTCAGGTTCCTCGCAGCCTTCGGATTGACCGACGACCTTGGCTTGGAACAGCTGGTAGGTCTTAATGCAATTATCCCGTCTGGTAAACGCGCGGTCCCCATCTACGGACTGCAAAACGCTGCCATCGGGCAACGTTCCTCCAATAGCGACGCGCTGGGCTTTACCGGGGCTGTCGGGAGCCATTACGAGAATCGCAGGGCCAGAATCGTGCACGATCCCGGCAAGACGCCAACTGCTCTTTTCGCCTGATATACCGCCAGCATCGCCAAGCCAGCGGACCCCCCTTGTCAGTGCCGCCATGTCTTGTGGTACGTGCCGCAATAGGTCTTGGGCTGGAGGCAATGACCATTCATTTGCGCGATCGTTTAGCTTGGGTAGGGGCGGCGGGGGCCACGCAGCTCCCGTTATTATACCTAGTGTCAACGCGCCACCCAGATACAACATGGAACGACGCGCAATCATTTCACCGCTCCCACGGGAACACGGTAATACGCGTTGATGGTGAAGTTAAGCGTGCCTGGTGCTTCGCTTTGCAGCGTGATCGTCTCAACCACTATCAAGTTCGGTGAATTTTCGATTCGACGAAGCATGGTCAATGCTTGCCGAGGCGAGAGATTGCCGTTCACGGCAGCGTTGACGCGCAACACACCCTCCATGTTTTCCACAGCGCCCGAGCGGTTGACGCGAATCGTTACATTGTTTGCGTTCGTGAAGCCTGACGTGAGCGAACGTAACCAAGTCTGAAGCGCTGCCTGCGCCATGCCGGGGGTTGCAACGTCAGGAAGCTGCGCCTCCAGTGAGTTGCGCAATTTCAGCGAACTTTTTTCCCGCTCAAACCAGACATCCTGTCCCTTCAGGGCAAGGATGCGTCGCACGTTGAGTTCAGTTTCAATTGCCGCTTTCTGACACTCGGCACGAACTGCTTCAAGCCCCTGCACGATGAAAAACGCTAGCAGCACGGCAATGAATGCGCCCGCCCACTTCAACCAGGGAGACGCATCCAGCTGCCGTTTCAGGTTCTGCGCCTGCGCCTCAAGAAACGTCATGGCGCTTCTTCCACGGAGCGGCTTGCTGGAGGCGTTATCGTCGCCTTGATGGTGAGCTCATTGTCACGACCCAGCTCTGTGGTCACGCTTTTGAACATTGGCGATGCTTCGAAGGTAGAGACTAGCGCCTCAGGGTTGCTACCAGGCGCAATCAGGGTGACCTCGACTGTATCGGCCGTGGGCTGCACCCATTTTTTGATCTGCCAGTTTTGGCCAGGCATTAGCCGAGTCAACTCGGCCATCAGGGAGGTCGTGGGCCTCAAGCCATGGAGTGACAGCATGCTTGCAATTTCTACGCCAGCTTTATCAGTCGCGTCACGGGCTTCCAGAATTCGCTTCAAGGGTCCATCAAGATCGGTTGCGGCGGATTGACCCCCCCAGATGTCAGTTTGTGCACGAATGATGTTGCCCAGCTCCGCGCCGACCACCAGCAGTAGCAATGCGCCCAAACTCAATGCGACCCGCGGTAGGTACTGATCAAGTCCCGAAAGCTCGAGCTTTCCCGCCCCGGACGCCTGCTGGCTCCACGCACTCTTTTCTAGCACTACTTGCAGAGGTTTGGGGACCGTAGTGGCATCGGATACAGCGTGACCCGCGCCGCGCAGGAATGCGCGCCATTCATCCAGTAAGGGCACTTCGTGCCACCAGCGACTGGCTTGCAGCTGGCCTGCCTTCCATACTCGAGCCTCCACGCCGACGCCAAGTTGAAGCAGCTCTTCGCTTTCATTGCGCGGCTCGCCGATGTAGATCGCTTCCGCTACGAACCGCTTGCGGCGGGCATGCTCGGCAGCTGCCAACGCGTTGACTCGCGACCGCGACCAGTACCAAACAGCGGCAGTCCCGTCAGGGCTCCATGCCGCATCGAATTCAGGATCGGGGAACGGCGCGGCTCGGCGTACCGCCAAAGCAGCAAACTCACGGCGCTGCTTGCGTGGTGCCTTGCTGGCATCGATCGTGGTGAACAGACATAGCTCACGGCCCACCACACACACCAGGTTATCGCTTCCACCGCCGCCCAGCGGTGTATTACTGGCTATTCCCAGACGGATCCTGCGGGGGGAAAAGCGGTGTTGAAGGTGAGCCAACCACGGCCTGATCGGATTCGTTGCCACGTGGGAGGACGACCTCATAGTCAATGCGCCAAGGGGGTCCGCCGACCTCGAAAGGAGTGAGCGTCCAATGCAGGAGCCGACGCGCACCAGATTGATGATCCCACAGAATAAGGTTGCCTGAGGGTTTGGCAAGGAGGGAAAGCCCACCGTCCAGTTCCTCACTTAGACCAAAATTTTGCTGCGCCTGGGCTGCGGACAGAAAAGGAGCGACCCCGCGTAGTTCGACCATTCGTGCCGCATCTTGCGGTTGCATGCCGGGCAGCAGAGCCAGGACCTGGGCCGGGGCGGTGTTGATGTTGATGTCGCCGCCCCGCGTCAAGGTCAACATGGACAGGAGCTTCCCATCGTCCAACTTGGCGAGCATCGCATCCCAGCCCTGGATGCGCCTGAATTCAAGCGGAGTGACCAGCGGGTGATTGCTTGGAGGGGGCAGCCCTGCTTTTTTGTAGTGATCCTTCTCTGCGCCATTGAGGCGATGCAGGTCATCGGGATCCTCATAATCCAGTCGTTTTGCGTCCAGGCCATCCCATTGGTCACTTGCAACACCCAATGATTGATAGAACGCAAAGCGGAGAATGGGGCTTATCCAATTAACACTAAGCAGGCCACGGTCGTCCTGCAGCGCAAAACGCGCGGTCCCAAGTCCCTGATAAGCGGTGCTATCCAGCCGGATCTCATTGCCCACTGGCAAACGTGTGAATCCATCCGTGTCGTCCATGATCATGGTGGGCGACGCTTGGGCGTCGGATTCGTTGACCGTCAGTCCCGCTACTGTCAGGCGTTGGGTCGCGAGCATGAACAGCAGCGTTTCACGGGTGCCCGCCATGCTGAGTTCGCCCTGGAAGCGGTCAGCGTCGGCTTGGGCCGCCTGGATCGCACGCCCAGCAGAAGTGGCTGTAGCGGTCGCCAGCATGGCAAGCACCACCAGTACAGCCAGCACGATGATCAGCACGAAGCCAGCCTCTTTGCGCGGTCGCAACTCAGTTATCAAGATCGACCTCGAACGGGTTGTAGCGGGGATTGCGGGCGCCCATGATCGCACTCGCCCAAAGACGCTCTTTCCCGTCATCCATTTTCTGCCGCAACACGATGGCAGCGGGAAGTTGGTCATGCAGCCCAAGCTTGGGCGGCCACTGTCCATACGTTCGCCCGTCCTTGTCCAGATACTCGAATTTCGCACTGACAGCACCGGGCAATGGCAATACAAGTCGCCGCTCGCCTTCCTCCAGTAATAGTTGTCGTAGCCCTTTGTCCTCACCAATAGACCATTGCACCTCAGTGCTGCTGCCCTGTTGCAACTGCACGGGCTGTGCCTCTACGCCCTTCAGGCGATCCGAAGCTCCCTCGAACGGCATTTCTTCAAGCGCAATCAAACTACGCAACGAACTTTGCAGCCAGCTCTCTGTCAGCGTGGCCTGCTGGGTCGCACCGCTGATGCTCGAGATCGCGGCGTTGGCACGGCGCCATTGCCCCAATGACTGGAAGGCGAGGGTAATGGCCATGCTTGCGATGAGCAGCACCACCATCATTTCCAGCAGGGTGAGACCCTGCTGAGTGTTAGAGGGACGCTTAGAAATCATCGCGAACAGGCGGTCGGGCCGCTACCCAACCAGTTTTCCGCACGCTGAAATCACGCACGCTGACATTGTCACGAAGAACTTCTACGTCCAGCTCGAAGAGGCGGAAGTCGAACTGTGTCGCGGTGCCGGACCGGCTCATGCCCAAGCGGAGGTCGGTGAGCGGGCGTGCCTTCCAGCGAATTTCCAGGGGGGGCAATTTTCGGTTGCCATTGGCTTCGGTCATCGGGTTGACCGTTTCAATCACAGCCATGGCGGTGCGAGCGTCCTGCAGCGAAAACGCACTGGCGCGTACGCGGGTTATGGCGAACGTGCTGGTGGATAGCCAGGCATAAAGCGCAAGCAGGCAGGTGGCCATGATGGTCAGCGCAACAATCGCCTCAAGCAGCGAGAAGCCTTGTTGTTCCGCATGGCATCGCCGGCCTATGCTCATGGTTCAATGCGCTGCACACGGCAAAACGGCGCCTGTATGCGAAGTTCGATGGACTGTTGGGCAGTGATGAGCGTGGCCTGTGCATCGGAACACGCACCATTGGCCAGAATACGCAGCGGCGTTTCCATGCGCAGGGTCCAGTCCTGCGGAAGATCGACCGGCACTTTGCTGTCTTCTGCATCCGTGGCTAGAGGCTTTCCGCGGGCGCGTACCGTACCCGGAAGACGTTCGATCTGTTCAATCACGTCCTGCACTTCCGTGGCTTCTTGCCACGTCTGGATCATCCGGTAGCTCGGCGGGGCGACTAATGCCGTCGCCATCGCCAAGATCGCCATGACCACGACCAACTCAAGCAAGGTGTAGCCCAGCGGGCCCCTGCTCATTGCGGAGGCAGTTGTCCGACGTCGGCGTCAAAATCGGTGCCGCCGCTCTTGGCGTCTGCGCCGTAGGAGTACAGCGCGAAAGCATGCGCCCCGGAGGGTTGCAACGAATACTGATAGGGGTTGCCCCATGGGTCGTCCGGCAAACCGTCTTCCAGGTACGGACCTTTCCAGCGCTGGGAAAGCTTGCTGTCGGCCGGTTGATCAAACAGAAGCTTCAGCCCTTCTTCTTGAGACGGGTAGCGGCCGATGTCCAGGCGCATCGTCTCAAGCGAACCTTTGAGCATCTTTACCTGAGTTTCGGCGGTCTGAACCTTGGCCTTGTCAGCCTGGCTGAACAAGCGCGGCCCGACCAGACCCATGATCAGTCCGATGATGACCAGCACCACGATCATCTCCAATAGCGTGAAGCCCTGAACGGAGGATCGGCGTGGGCAAGGAGCAGAGCCGGAACGATTGAGAGCGGAAATCATGGTGTGAAAGTGCGCTGATCGGAGGCGAACGGCAGTCTATCAGCTTTGCCGAAAAGCCCGTCAGGCTTGGCCTGCGGCTGTTAATCTAGCAGCCAGACGACATGTATCGCGTGGTATTTGATGGTTTCCAATTCTTTGTCCCATGGGGCTTGGCACCTCTCCCTGTGGAGGACCTTGGTCTCGCAGGAGCTTGCCGTGCGCTATCGCGGCACGCTGCTGGGGCGTGCCTGGCCCTTCCTGATGCCGCTCATCATGCTGGCGGTGTATGGGTTCGTGTTCGGGGTGGTGTTCCGCGCGCGTTGGCCGGGACTGGGAGAAGGCGATCACCTTGGGTTTGCACTGAACCTGTTTATCGGGCTGTTGGTACACGGGTTGCTGGCCGAATCGGTGGGCCAAGCGCCCTCCCTGCTGCTGCAAAACAGCAATTTTGTCCGAAAAATTGTTTTCCCATTGCCGGTGTTGGTGGCGGTGCCGTTGGGAACAGCGCTGTTTCACATGCTGCTGGGCTTGGCGTTGGTAGTGGTGGTCAATGGGATCTGGGGAACCGGCCTGTATTGGCAGTGCCTGGTCTCACCGCTGATCCTGCTGCCCTATCTGGCCATGCTGCTCGGTATTTCGCTCGCGTTTGCCGCCTTGGGCGTTTACCTGCGTGATTTGGCACAGATCGTCACTGTGTTCGTGATGATGGCGCTGTTTACTGGCGCGGTGTTCTTTCCACGTTCGATGGTGCCACCGGTGCTGGCACGGGCGATGGACGTCAATCCGATCACTTGGCCCACCGAAGCGCTTCGGGAAGCAATCCTGCACGGGCAGTGGCCGGCAGGGTCCAGCTTGGCTGCCTACTCGCTGGCTGGCGTCGTCGTATTAATAGTGGGGGCATGGATCTTTCGCGCACTGCGTCCTGGTTTTGCCGATGTGCTTTGATAGGTCACTTCCTACGAGGCTCCGCAATTGTCCATGACTGCCGCCGCTGCTGTTGCCGTGATTGAGGTTGCCGTGACCCCTGACATGCTCGGCCAGAGACTGATTGCGCGTGGCGCAATCGGGCCGGCCGATCTTGAGCGGGCGCTCGACCTGCAGGGAGATGTGGGTGGCCGTTTGGGCAGTCTTTTAATACGCACGGGTGCTTTATCGGAGGAGCAACTGCTGGCGGCGCTGTCTGAACAGCTAGGCCTGCCGTTGGCCGGTCAGGACGTGTTGTTGCCAGAGATCGAGGCTTGGGTAGTCCCCGGCGAAGATCCCGTGTCGGTTGATTGGATGCAGGACCAGGACGTATTGCTCTGGCAGGATCCGGAGGGGCAGGTCTGGTGCGCCAGTCGCGATCCGCTGGATCCAACCCTGCAGGAAGCGTTGGCGTACGTGCATTCAGGCGTATCGATACGCAGCTCGCTAGCCAGTGCGCAGCTGATGGAGGGCACGCTTGACCGTTTGGCGCGCGGGTTGGTTGCAGCGGGCTATGGCGGTGACGATGTGCGCCACCTGCGTGAGCTGGCCGAAGAAGCGCCGGTGGTCGAGCTGGTCAACAGTCTTTTTGCGCAAGCGGTGGAGCAGCGTGCTTCGGATATCCATCTGGAACCCGACGAACATCAGTTCGCGGTCCGTTTTCGCATTGACGGCGTGCTTTACGCGCGCCTGCAGCTGCCGCGCGAGCGCTTTAATGCCGTGGCGTCGCGGCTGAAGCTGATTTCCGGCATGGATATCGCCGAGCGTCGGCTCCCGCAGGACGGGCGCCTGAGCGTACGTGCCGGTGGCCAGGCGATGGACATCCGTGCCTCTGCATTGCCGGGAGTGCATGGCGAATCCATCGTGCTGCGCCTGCTGCCGAAGGAGCGCAAAGACCTTGGGCTGGAGCGGCTGGGTATGGCGCCGGATCATCTGGCGCTGCTAAGCAGCTGGAGCCACGAGGCGCACGGCATCATTCTGGTGACCGGCCCCACCGGATCGGGCAAGTCCACCACGCTCTACGCCACGCTGGCGGCTGCCGACGACGGCATGAAGAAAATCATCACCGTTGAAGACCCGGTCGAGTTCCAGCTGCCGCGAATCACCCAGATCCAGACCCATGCCGATATCGGGCTGACCTTTGCCGGGGCGCTGCGCTCGATCCTGCGCCAGGACCCCGACGTCATCATGGTGGGCGAAATCCGTGACCGCGAGACCGCTGAAATTGCCATCCAGTCCGCGCTGACAGGTCACTTGGTGCTTTCAACAGTCCACACCAACGACGCAATCGGCGCGTTCACGCGCTTGATCGACATGGGTGTGGAGCCCTTCCTGGTGGCCACCCCGATCAAGGGCGTGCAGGCGCAGCGACTGGTGCGGCGGCTGTGCCCGCATTGCGCCAAGCCCGCTGAGCATGTGCTGCCGGCCATCGCAGCGGAGGCCGCGCGGTGGGCGGAACAGGTGCTGCCCGGCCAGCCGCCCAACTGGCAAGAGCCGGTCGGCTGCAGCCAGTGCCAGCACACCGGTTATCGCGGACGTGTCGGTATCTACGAGCTGGTGCAAGTGGATGAGCAGATGCAGCAGGCGGTCGTGTCCGGTGCCAGCCATGGTGAACTCAAGGCGATGGCGCGGGCCAATGGCTGCCGCTTCCTGCGCGAAGATGGCCTGCTCAAGGCGTGGCAGGGCGTGACCTCGGTGGATGAGGTGCTGCGCGTGACGGCCGTTTGATCGCATGATTCAGTACCGCTACAAGGCATTCAATGCTGAAGGTGCTGCGCTGGAAGGCGTGGTGGGCGCCAATTCGGAGCGCGAAGCAGCCCGGCTGCTGGAGCGGCGCGGGCTGTCGGTGGTGTCCCTGCAGCTGGCCGAAGCGGTAGCGCGCCGCAGCGTCCGCGCATCGCGCCTGCGCCAGCGCGACCTGACGCTTGCCTTCCATGAGCTGTCCACCCTGCTTGGCGCCGGTGTGGGCCTGGCCGAGGCCGTGGCGGCGCAGGTCCGTTCGGCGCATCACCCACAGATTCTTGCCGCATTTGAAGGGATCGCCACGGCACTACGCCAGGGCCAGCCGTTCTCCACGGCGCTGGAAGCCACCGGCTTGCCGCTGCCCCGCTATGTGATCACGGTGGTGCGTAGCGGCGAGAAATCTGGCCTGCTGGGCCGCGCGCTGCATGACGTGGTGGGGCAAATGGAATACGACCAGGTCGTCCGCTCCGAGGTGCGCCAGACGCTCACCTATCCTGCGGTGCTGGTCTGCGCCGGGTTGGGCGCCGTCATCATGATGTTCACCTTCGTGGTTCCCAAGTTCGCGGTGCTGCTCAAGCGTTCCGATGATCTCCCGTTTCTTGCGTGGGCGGTGCTCAATACCGGCATGTTCCTGCGTGAATGGTATCTGGCGGTGCTCTTGCTATTGGCGGGTGTGGTCGCTTGGTTGGTGGTGACGCTACGCAACCCGGACACGCGCGCGCGTTGGTTTGAGGCGCTGGAGTCAATGCCTGTAGTGGGCACCTGGCGGGTGGAGTCAGAAACCGCCTCCTGGGCACGTGTGCTGGCTACGCTGCTATCAAACAGAGTGCCGCTGATGGATGCGCTGAGTCTGGCGCGGTCCAGCGTGATTGCCCCACGCCGCCGCGCGCGGTTGGAAGAGGTCTCACGCAATGTGCGTAATGGCGTACCGCTGGCCGATGCATTGGAAGAGCAGCAGACGCTCACTGCCACCGGTTACAACCTGATCCGGGTGGGGGAGCGCTCCGGGGAGCTACCGTCCATGCTGCAGTCGCTGGCGCGCCTGTGCGAGGAATCAGGCAGGACCCGCATGAAGCAGTTCCTGGCGCTTCTGGAGCCCATCGCCATCTTGCTGATTGGCAGTGCCATTGGCGTGATCATGATTGGCATTATCCTGGCCATCACAAGTGCTAATGATATTGCGGTATGAGTCCCCGGCACCGCGCTGCTGTGGCGTTGCACCGAGCTGCTTAAGTGAGTCGGCATCACCATGCTGAACAGCGGGCGGGGCAACGGGCGTACGGGCGAGCGCTGCAAACAATCTCAGGTAACATCGCGCCGAGTTGCCTGGTTCTTACCTTGCAGCGCAGGTAGTACTGAGTGTGTGTGTGCATGCGCCAAAAGTTCGATTGAGTTTCGCGATGCGTCTCCCAACAAGGCGATAAATCCTGAACTTGTTAACAGTTTGTATTGAATTGTGCTTGACGGCCAAGTAAGCGTTCGTTACCGTTCTTGCGGTAGCTAGCAGTGATGGCTCAGGGGAGAGTGACATTTGGTTCTTTCCAGACGCGTCAAGGCGACCGGTTTCCAACGGGCTAGCCCG
>JBBSRO010000066.1:0-11234 GCA_038242955.1 Lysobacterales bacterium | reverse complement strand
ATCGGTGCCTGCCTGGTGTCCGCGCTTGCACTGGTCTATGCGTGGCCGTACCTGCGCGAGCGTGGCCTCTACAAAGGCGAAGTGCCCGTGCTGATCCTGTTCGCGGTAGCCGGCATGATGCTGCTTATCTCTGCTGGCAGCCTGGTCATGGTCTATCTAGGGCTGGAACTGCTGGCACTGTGTTCCTACGCATTGGTGGCAATTGATCGCGAAAGTCCTCTCGCTTCGGAAGCGGCGATGAAGTACTTCGTTCTGGGCGCGCTCGCCTCCGGCATGTTGTTGTATGGCATGTCGCTGGTGTATGGCGCGACCGGAAGCCTTGATCTGGTGACCATCAGCGCGAATGCGCCAAACGTTGCTAACCCGATGATGCTGCTCGCTGGCGTGGCGTTTATGGTCGCCGGTATTGCATTCAAGTTCGGTGCCGCACCGTTCCACATGTGGCTGCCAGACGTCTATCACGGCGCGCCGACGGCGATCACGCTGTTCATTGGTTCCGCGCCCAAGTTGGCCGCGTTTGCGATGGCGATCCGCTTGCTGGATCTCGGCGCGGCTCCGTTGGGTGATCACTGGCATGCAATGTTGGCCGGGATTGCTGCGCTGTCACTGATCTTCGGCAACCTGATCGCGCTGGTACAAACCAACCTCAAGCGCATGCTTGCGTATTCCACCATCTCCCATGTGGGTTTCCTGTTCCTGGGCCTGGCTGGTGGCGGGGCGGAAGGCAATGCGGCAGCGATGTTCTACGCACTTAGCTACGCGATCATGGCGAGCGCGGCATTTGGCGCGATTATCGTGCTGTCGCATCGCGGTTTCGAAGCCGACCGAATCGAAGACTTCAAGGGCTTGAATGCGCGCGATCCCTGGAGCGCGGGGTTGGTGCTATGCGTGATGGCATCGCTGGCAGGCATTCCGCCGTTCCTTGGTTTCTGGGCCAAGCTCGTCGTGTTGCGTGCTGCTCTACAGGGCGATCTGTTGTGGCTGGCAATTGTCGGCATCGTGTGTGCAGTCATCGGCGCGTTTTACTATCTGCGCGTGATGAAGGTGATGTATTTCGATGAACCCTCGGGCGAGCCGGTGCAGCAGCGTAAAGATCCCGTGTTGCGTGTAGTGTTCGGCGTAAATGCCCTGAGCCTGCTGGTACTTGGTTTGTTCTGGAACCCGCTGATGGAATGGTGCCAGAAAGCGTTTGCCTGATCAGCGATGGGGTATTTAAGCCCTGTTAGGGCTTGCATAAAAAAGCGTCAAGCCGCATAATTCCGCTTCTGCTGCGGGGTGGAGCAGTCTGGCAGCTCGTCGGGCTCATAACCCGAAGGTCGCAGGTTCAAATCCTGCCCCCGCTACCAGTCCAAGTGACTGGTCGAAAAGGCTCCTCGGAGCCTTTTTTGTTTTTTGAGTTTGTTGGATAACCACGCTTCCTCTGGTGGTGAGTTGTAGCAAGAAGTACGGGCTTAGCAGGGCGTCGATGAGGGCGCGTCTGCACCGGAATCCAGCGGTATCGGACCAGGGCCCTATGGGCCCTTTGTCGTTTCTGGTTTCAGGAAAAATTCTGGCCAGGCGCCGTTGGGCACAACTGCTCGGAACAACTTGATGAAAATAAGTCTTCACGGATACGTTCCACCACATTGGAATTTGCTACTTACAAATGACGGACAAGGCTGAGGACATTGCGCGACTGCTGGCCCCGACGGTGACGTCGCTGGGCCTTGAGTTGCTTGGGATCGAATATTTGCCCGCTTCGGGTGGTGCGCTGGTGCGCCTGTACATCGATGTGCCACAGGCTGACGGCGTTGGCGTTGAAGCAGAGCCGCGCAGCGTTGGTATCGAGGATTGCGAATCGGTCAGTCGAGAGGTCTCCGCACAGCTCGATGTCGAAGATCCGATCACCGGTAACTACACGCTGGAAGTGTCCTCACCCGGCATCGACCGACCGTTGTTTGGCGCTGCGCAATTCGCGCGCTTCATTGGTGAGTCGGCCAAGGTGACCCTCAAGCTGCCGCAAGACGGTCGCCGGCGCCTGCAGGGCGCGATCCTTCGGGTCGACGGCGAGACGATTGTTTTCGCCGTGGACAATAACGAGTTTGTGGTGGACGCCGGCAATATCGACAAGGCGCGACTGGTGCCGGACTGGATCGGCCTCGGGCTTGCGCCTGCAGTAGACAACTCGGGTCGTGATGCGCGACCGGGCAAGCAGAAAAAGACAGCTGGCCAGAAGCCTGCTGCCCAGTTATCAACGAATACGTCATCAACCAACCAGGCGGCGCACAAGCCGTCCGATGCGGAGTAATCAGGAATGAGCAAGGAACTGTTACTGGTCGTGGATGCGGTTGCGGCCGAGAAGGGCGTCCCGGAAGCGGTCATCCTGGAAGCCATCGAGGCTGCGCTGGCATCCGCTGCGAAGAAGCGTTATGCGGAGCAGGACGTGCTGGTGCGCGTGGCGATCGACTCAAAGGATGGCAGCTACGAAACCTTCCGCCGTTGGGAAGTGGTGGCCGATGACGTGGTGATGGAATCGCCCGACCGCCAGCTGCGCCTGATGGACGCGATCGATGAAAGCGATGACGCTGAAGTCGGCGATTACGTTGAAGAGCAGATCGAGAATCCCGACTTCGGCCGCATTGCCGCGCAGGCCGCCAAGCAGGTGATCGTGCAGCGCGTACGCGAAGCCGAGCGCGCGCAGGTCGTTGATGCGTGGAAGGATCGCGTCGGCGAGCTGGTTACTGGCGTGGTCAAGCGTGTCGAACGCGGCAACATCTACGTCGACCTTGGTGGCAACGCGGAAGCGATCATCGCCAAGGACAAGGGCATTCCGCGTGACGTGTTGCGTACTGGGGACCGCGTGCGCGGTTATTTGTTCGACGTGCGTTCTGAGCCGCGTGGGCCGCAGCTGTTCATCAGCCGCGCCGCGCCGGAATTCATGATGGAACTGTTCAAGTTGGAAGTGCCGGAAGTCGGGCAGGGTCTTGTTTCGATCATGGGCTGCGCGCGTGATCCCGGCGACCGCGCCAAGATCGCGGTGCTGGCGCATGACAACCGCACCGATCCAATCGGCGCCTGCATCGGCATGCGCGGTTCGCGCGTGCAGGCAGTCACCAATGAGCTCAACGGCGAGCGCGTGGACATCGTGCTGTGGAGCGACAACGCTGCGCAATTCGTGATCAACGCGATGGCGCCGGCCGAAGTGCAATCGATCATTGTCGATGAGGACAAGCACTCGATGGATCTGGCGGTTGCCGAAGACAAGCTCGCGCAGGCGATCGGACGTGGCGGCCAGAATGTGCGCTTGGCAAGTCGCCTGTCCGGCTGGCAGCTCAACGTGATGACGGCCGACCAAGTGCAAGCCAAGTCGGAGGCCGAGCAGGCCGCAGCGCGCCAGCTATTCATGGACAAGATGGAAGTCGACGAGGAAATCGCAGGCATCCTGGTTGCCGAAGGCTTCAGCACGGTCGAGGAAATTGCCTACGTGCCGGTTGGCGAATTGCTGGCGGTCGAGGGCTTCGACGAGGACATCGTCGAGGAGCTGCGCTCGCGTGCACGCGACGCCCTGCTCAATGAAGCACTGGCCGTCGAGGAAGGCCTGGAAGACCAGCAGCCGGCCGAAGATCTCCTTTCGCTTGAAGGCATGGACGAGACCACCGCATTCGCGCTTGCCGCACGTGGCATCCGCACCCGCGAGGATCTCGCCGAAATGGCGACTGACGAAATCGCCGATATCGAGGGTGTCGGTGATGAACGCGCCGCCACCTTGATCATGGAAGCACGCAAGCACTGGTTCGAATGAGTTGTTCCGCGACGGGCCAGTCCACAGGCCTGCACGAGCGCCGCAAGGCCCTAACGCGATAAACTCGCCCACCCCAGCCCGGGACTTGTCCCGGGTCATGCAACGGAATCCGAATGTCGCAGCAAACCACCATCCGCAAGCTCGCCGAACTGGTGAATACACCGGTCGAGAAACTGTTGGAGCAGCTGGCCGAGGCCGGCATGAGCTTCAACGGCCCCGATCAGGTCGTTACCAGCATGGAAAAAGTGAAGCTCCTGGGCTTCCTCAAGCGCTCGCATGGCAAGGCGGACCAGGCCGCGGACGATATCGTCGCGCCCAGCAAGATCACCCTGAGCCGCAGCCGCAAGCAGGAAATCACCGTTGGTGGCAGCAGCAAGACCGGTCGCGGCGCCAGCACCATTGATGTAGTGGTGCGCAAGAAGATTACGCTCAAGCCGGGCACTGATTCGGCGCGCCCCACCAAGTCAGGTGATGAGCCTGACGCAGAACGCGCTGAGATCCTGCGTAAGCTGGAGGAATCCCGCCTGCGTAACCTCACCGAGCAGCAGCGCCTGGCCGACTCAGACAAACGTCGCGACGAGGAACTTACCTCGCAGCGTCGCAAGGCTGAAGAAGAAGCAGAGCGCCTGCGCATGGAAACTGCCGCGGCGGCTGAAGTTGCAGTCGCAGAAGAAGCGACCAAGCCAAAGGCCGGTCATCATGGGCATGCAAAGCCGGCACCTGCGCGCGAACCAGACAAAGGCGCTCCCGCTCCTCATAGCAAGGGCAAGCCGCAGCGCGGTTCGCATGCGATGGTCGCCACCGTCGAAGACGACGATGGCGCCGCGAAGCGCTTCGCTGGCCAGCTGCACTTGTCCGCCTCTGATCGGGCCCGTCGCGGCGCATCCTCGCGTGGCAAGCCGCAAAAACGTCAGCGTGGGCAGGATCAATCGCGTACAGGTACGGGATTCACCAAGCCGATCGCGCCAATCGTGCGCGAAGTCGCCATTGGCGAAGCGATCACCGTGTCCGACCTTGCGCAGAAGCTTGCGCTGAAGGGCGGCGACGTGGTCAAGGCACTGTTCAAGATGGGCGTGATGGCGACCATTACGCAATCGATCGACCATGACACTGCGGTACTCATCACCGAGGAACTCGGCCACACGGCTGTTCGTGCTGATGACGGTGGCGCAGAGACCGAACTACTCGCACACGTGGAAGACGTGCAGGGCGAGCTGAAGCCACGCCCGCCGGTGGTGACCATCATGGGTCACGTCGATCACGGCAAGACCTCGCTGCTGGATTACATCCGCACGACCAAGATTGCGTCCGGCGAAGCGGGTGGCATCACCCAGCACATCGGCGCATACCACGTCGAAACGTCGAAGGGCGTGATCAGCTTCCTGGACACCCCGGGCCATGCAGCATTCAGCCAGATGCGCCAGCGTGGCGCCAAGCTGACTGACATCATCGTTCTGGTGGTCGCCGCTGATGATGGCGTGATGCCGCAGACGATAGAAGCGGTAAAGCATGCGAAGGCAGCCAAGGTGCCGCTGATCGTGGCGATCAACAAGATCGACAAGTCCGATGCTGATCCTTCGCAGGTGAAGAACGGCCTGCTTGCGCATGACGTCGTGTCAGAAGACTTTGGCGGCGACACCCAGATGGTAGAGTTGTCGGCGAAGACTGGCTTGGGCGTGGATGACCTGCTGGACGCGATCAGCCTGCAGGCCGAGGTGCTCGACCTGCGTGCGGTGTTCGACGGCCGCGCAAGCGGCGTGGTCATCGAGTCAGCGCTAGACAAGGGTCGCGGCCCAGTCGCTACGGTGCTGGTGCAGCAGGGCATGTTGTCCAAGGGCGACTACCTGGTGTGCGGCATTCAATACGGCCGCGTGCGTGCGTTGTTCGACGAGACTGGCGCGCAGGTTGCGCAAGCAGGCCCGTCGATCCCGGTGCAGATCCTCGGCCTGTCCGGTGTGCCGGAATCCGGCGATGACTTCGTTGTCGTCGCGGACGAGCGCCTGGCCAAGGACGTGGCCCAGCAGCGGGATGCCAAGCGTCGCGAGTCGCGTTTGGTCGCTGCTGCCGGCAACCGCATGGAAGACATCATGGCGCAGATGGGCGAGGGCGCTGCGCAGCAGAGCCTGAACCTGGTGATCAAGGCGGACGTGCACGGCACGATGCAGGCCCTGCGCGAAGCACTGACCGGACTTTCCAACGACCAGATCAAGATCAACGTCATTGGTTCCGGCGTGGGCGGCATTACCGAGTCCGACGCGCAATTGGCGGCGACTTCTAAAGCCACTGTGATCGGCTTCAACGTGCGCGCCGATGCGTCGGCTCGCAAGGTCATCGAAGGCAACGGCGTCGACCTGCGTTACTTCTCGATCATCTATGACGTGATCGACCAAGTGAAGCAGATCGCCTCCGGCGTGCTTGGCATGGAAATCCGCGAGGAAATCATTGGTACCGCCGAGGTTCGCGATGTATTCCGGAGTTCCAAGTTCGGCGCGGTTGCGGGCTGCATGGTGATCGAGGGCGTGGTCAAGCGCACCAAGCCCATCCGCGTGCTGCGTGACAGCGTGGTGGTGTTTGAAGGTGAGCTGGAATCGCTGCGTCGCTTCAAGGAAAACGTGGACGAAGTTCGCGTCCATACCGAATGCGGCATCGGCGTGAAGGCCTACAACGACGTCAAGCCGGGCGATCAGATCGAATGCTTCGAACGCATCGAGGTGCAGCGCACGCTCTGAGCGTGCGACTGATCCGATGGCCCAGAAGAAATCCTTTCATCGCACCGACCGCGTGTCGGCGCAGCTGCGCCGCGAGATCGGCACCTTGGTTCACGAGGCCGTGCGTGAGCACGGGCTGGGTTCCGCCAGCGTGTCCGATGTTGAAGTCACTCGTGACATGTCCCATGCCAAGGTTTTCGTGACTGTATTTGTTGCCGAGGAAGCAGCGGAAACACTCAAAGCACTCAAGGCAATCGCGTACGAGATCCGCTATAAATTGGCGCAAGCCGTGAACATGCGCCACGTTCCGGAGCTGCATTTCCACTACGACGAGTCGGTGGACCGCGGCGAACGCATTGATAACCTGTTGCGCGACCTGCGCACCAGTGACGAGCCGGAGTAACTCGCCGGCCCCGCGCGCGAAGCGCGAGCGCACGGTATTCCGCCAGCTCGACGGCATTCTGCTGCTGGACAAGCCGCAGGGCCTGTCGTCCAACCAAGCGCTGCAGCGCGTGCGGCATCTGTTTCGTGCCGACAAGGGCGGGCATACCGGCAGCTTGGATCCCCTCGCGACCGGCTTGCTGCCGGTGTGTTTCGGCGAGGCAACCAAGATCGCCGGTGGCCTGCTGGGTGCACGCAAGGCCTACGAAACTGTCGCATGGCTCGGTATTACAACCGATACCGAGGATGCTGAAGGCCAGCCGCTGCGCGAGCGCCCGGTGCCGGCACTCAGCATCGCGACCATCGATGCCGCGCTACGGCAACTGACCGGGGTGATCTCGCAACGACCGCCAATCTATTCGGCGCTCAAGCGCGGTGGCGAACCGATGTACGCCAAGGCGCGCCGTGGCGAAGTGATCGAGATGGAACTGCGTCAGATCGAGGTGCATGCGTTCGACCTGCTCAACGCTGCGGATCTACTGGATGGCGATGAACCCCTGTTGCGCCTGCATGTGGAATGCGGTTCTGGCACCTATGTGCGCAGCCTGGTACGCGACCTCGGTGAATTGCTGGGGTGCGGTGCGCACGTCGCCGAATTGCGCAGGCTGTGGGTAGATCCGTTTCGCGAACCCAGAATGTGGACGCTGCAGGGCTTGGAGGAGCTCCTGTCGCAGGCCGGCGAGCGTGTACTCGAAGCCTGCCTTTTGCCAATCGAGGCGGGCATGGCGTCTTGGCCCTCGGTGCAAGTCACCCATGCGCAAGCGCTGAGGCTCAGCCACGGACAGCCGCTGCAGGGGCCATATCGTCCTGCCGGGCAGGTAGCGATGCTGGATGATCATGGCCGCGGGTTGGGCTTGGGCGAGGTCAATGCCGAGGGCGGTCTGCGACCGACGCGGCTGTTCCGCTGGGCCTCGGCGACCGGCATGCTGGGCAAACCCCCTGTTGCTTGATGCTGTTCCACGTGATCTGCGTTGCCCGCACCTCCCTCATGGCGCTATAATTCCGCTGCTTTATCAGTGCAATTCGTGATTCCAGTTCCTGAATTCCATTCCCGGAGTTCTGTTCATGGGGTTCTCTTTATTGGATCCCTCCGCTAACGGCGATCCGTGCGGTGCGGCGGGCGTTCTGATTCAAGAATGTTCGCGCGTTCCTGCAGGTCACGCATCTCTCCAGAAGGTTGCATACATGCCTATCGACACCCAGAAAGTCATCGAAGAACACAAGCGCGGCGACGCCGACACCGGTTCGCCGGAAGTCCAGGTCGCCCTGCTCACCGCACGCATCGAAATGCTGACCGGTCACTTCAAGACCCACAAGCAAGACCACCACAGCCGCCGCGGCTTGCTGATGATGGTCAACCGCCGTCGCAGCTTGCTCGACTACCTGCACCGCAAGGATGCAGACCGGTACAAGGCTCTGATCGCGAAACTTGGCTTGCGTCGCTGATCGAACACCCCACCGCGGCGCAGGAATGCGCCGCGGTTCTTTTTTGGGGCAAGCGGTTTTTGCGGTAACAAAAAAATAGCTAGCGGTACCAAGACATCCAAACGCGGCGAACCGCCGCACCCAGCACCAATCAATGGTGCGACGCACGGAGCGGGGCTCCGCGCGTAGACGAATAATCGAAGACAAGGATTCCAGACAGTGGCGAAGATCAGCAAAACTTTCCAGTACGGCAAGCACCAGGTCACCCTCGAAACCGGCGAGATCGCGCGCCAGGCCGGCGGCGCCGTCATGGTCTCGTGCGCAGGCACCGTCGTGCTTGTCAGCGCAGTGGCCAACAAGAGCGCGCGCGAGGGCCAGGATTTTTTCCCGCTGACCGTCGACTATCAGGAAAAGTTCTACGCCGGTGGCCGCATTCCGGGTGGCTTCTTCAAGCGCGAAGGCCGCCAGACCGAAAAGGAAACGCTGATCTCGCGCCTGATCGATCGTCCGATCCGCCCGCTGTTCCCGGATGGCTTCCGCAATGAAGTGCAAATCATCGCCACTGTGATGTCGATGAATCCCGAAGTGGATGGCGACATCCTTGCGCTGCTGGGTGCGTCCGCCGCGACCTCGCTCTCGGGTGCGCCGTTCGACGGCCCGATCGGCGCCGCCAAAGTTGGTTACAAGGACGGTGAGTACATCCTCAATCCGTCCAAGAGCGAGCTTGTCGATTCCCAGCTTGAGCTGGTGGTTGCCGGCACCAAGGATGCGGTGTTGATGGTCGAATCCGAAGCGATGGAGCTGTCCGAAGACGTCATGCTGGGCGCGGTGATGTTCGGTCATCAGCAGATGCAGATCGCGATCGACACCATCAACGAACTCGTTGCCGAAGCCGGCAAGCCGAAGTGGACGTGGGCCGCACCGGCTGCGACCGCCGGTGTTGTCGACGCGCTGAAGGGCGCCGTTGGTGATCGCCTCAGCCAAGCGTTCGCTGTGCGCGACAAGCTGGAGCGCAAAGACGCTATTTCGGCGTTGAAGAAGGACGTGCTGGCCTCGCTGGCCGAGCAGTCCGAAGCCAACGGCTGGAAGTCCGCCGAGCTGTCGAAGGAATTCGGTGAACTGGAATACCAGACCATGCGCGACTCGGTGCTGGCAACCAAGATCCGTATCGACGGTCGCGCGCTGGATACGGTGCGCCCGATCACCTCGCGTGTCAGCGTGCTGCCCCGCGTGCATGGCTCATCGCTGTTCACCCGTGGCGAGACTCAGGCAATCGTTGCGGTCACGCTTGGTACCGCCCGTGACGGCCAGATCATCGATGCCGTCGGTGGCGAGTACAAGGACCACTTCCTGTTCCATTACAACTTCCCCCCCTATTCGGTGGGTGAAGCCGGCCGCATGATGGGTCCGAAGCGCCGTGAAATCGGCCATGGTCGCCTCGCCAAGCGTGGTGTGCTGGCAGTGATGCCGACGATGGAAGCGTTCCCGTACACGATTCGCGTTGTGTCCGAGATCACCGAGTCGAATGGTTCCTCATCGATGGCATCGGTCTGCGGTTCCTCGCTGGCGCTGATGGACGCGGGCGTGCCGATCAAGGCGCCGGTTGCCGGTATCGCCATGGGCCTGGTCAAGGAAGGCGGTGATTACGTGGTGCTGTCCGACATCCTGGGTGACGAAGATCACTTGGGCGACATGGACTTCAAGGTGGCCGGTACCAGCAACGGTATTTCCGCGCTGCAGATGGACATCAAGATCCAGGGCATCACCGAAGACATCATGAAGACCGCGCTGGCCCAGGCCAAGGCCGGCCGCCTGCATATCCTCGGCGAAATGGCTCATGCGATGACCGCACCGCGCGCCGAGCTGAGTGATTTCGCACCGCGCCTGATCACCATCAAGATCCACCCGGACAAGATCCGCGAAGTGATCGGCAAGGGTGGTTCCGTCATCCAGGCGATCACCAAGGAAACTGGCGCGCAGATCGACATCAAGGATGACGGCACGATCACCATTGCGTCCGTGGATGCCGCTGCGGGCAAGGCTGCCAAGGACCGCATCGAGCAGATCACCTCGGATGTCGAGCCTGGCCGCATCTACGAAGGAAAGGTCGCCAAGATCATGGACTTCGGCGCATTCGTCACGATCTCGCCCGGAAAGGATGGCCTGGTCCACGTGTCGCAGATCTCCAACGACCGCGTCGAGAAAGTTGGCGACGTGTTGAAGGAAGGCGATGTGGTCAAGGTAAAGGTGCTGGAAGTCGACAAGCAGGGCCGCATCCGCCTGTCGATGAAGGCCGTCGAAGAAGGCGAGGGCGTGCCGGCCGAATAAGCTTCACGTTCCATGCACAAGAAAAAACGGGCTTCGGCCCGTTTTTTCGTTTTCGTCGACTCAATCAGCGTTCGACGATAACTTGTGGAGACGAAGCCCCGGTTGCTTCCGGCCAGTCACGGTTCTGACTCCAGGATTCTGGTGTCTGCGGCTTCACGAACAGGGCAGTGACCTCCGGATGTGTGTCACGTATCTGTGTCTCGATCCTGCGAATGCTTGATTCGATTTGCACCGTGGTCAGGTCGTCTTCAAATTCCGCGCTGAGCGCGGCGACAACGTGGTCCGGCCCCATTTGCACGGTGAGTACGCCATTGGCAGTGCGGATGGCCACGTCATCCCCGGCGATTCGGCAGATGGCGGCGCCAACGTGGGAGCGTGCTGTCTCGCCGATCAGCAGCGCCTTGGTCTCACGCGCCAGGACAATCGCGGTCAAGGCCAGCGTCAGGCCAATCGCGATCGACGCCACCCCATCCAGTTCCGGCATCTGCAGCCACTGGGCAAGTGCCAGGCCGATCAACGCGATTGCCAGTCCGATCAACGCGGCAACGTTT
>JBBSRO010000065.1:0-12600 GCA_038242955.1 Lysobacterales bacterium | reverse complement strand
TCGACAAGCCGTGGTCGTACGAGAACTACCTGAAGACCGGTGGCTACAGCGCGCTGCGCAAGATCCTGGAAGAGAAGATCGCGCCGGCCGATGTCATCGACATGGTCAAGGCTTCCGGCCTGCGTGGCCGTGGAGGCGCAGGCTTCCCGACCGGCCTGAAGTGGAGCTTCATGCCCAAGGGCGACATGCAGAAGTACATCCTCTGCAATTCGGACGAATCGGAGCCGGGTACCGCCAAGGATCGCGACATCCTGCGCTACAACCCGCATGCCGTGATCGAAGGCATGGCGATTGCCTGCTATGCCACCGGCACCAGCACTGCCTACAACTACCTGCGCGGCGAGTTCCACCACGAGCCATTCGAACATCTGGAAGAAGCCACCCGCGAGGCCTATGCCAACGGCTGGCTGGGCAAGGACATCCTAGGCAGTGGCATCGACATCGACATCCACAACGCGCTTGGCGCGGGTGCCTACATCTGCGGCGAAGAAACCGCATTGATGGAGTCACTGGAAGGCAAGAAAGGCCAGCCACGCTACAAGCCGCCTTTCCCGGCGAACTTCGGCCTGTATGGCAAGCCGACCACGATCAACAACACCGAAACCTATGCATCGGTCCCGGCCATTGTGCGTAATGGCGCCGAATGGTTCGCAAACCTCGGCAAGCCGAACAATGGCGGCCCAAAGGTGTTCTCGGTATCGGGTCACGTCAACAAGCCTGGCAATTTCGAAATCCGCTTGGGCACATCGTTTGCTGACCTGCTGGCGATGGCCGGTGGCGTGCGCAACGGACACAAGCTCAAGGCAGTGATTCCCGGCGGTTCCTCGATGCCGGTGCTGCCGGCGGAGACCATGCTGGCGGCAACGATGGACTACGACTGCCTGCAAAAGGCGGGTTCGGGACTTGGTTCGGGTGCAGTGATCGTGATGGACGAAACCACCTGCATGGTCCGCGCCTGCCAGCGCATCTCGCGTTTCTACTTCAAGGAAAGCTGCGGTCAGTGCACGCCGTGCCGCGAAGGCACTGGCTGGATGTATCGCATGCTGACGCGCATCGTCGAGAAGCAGGCCACCATGGATGACCTCAACATGCTGCGTGCCTCTGCCGGCCAGATCGAGGGCCACACGATCTGCGCATTTGGTGAAGCCGCCGCATGGCCGGTACAGGGCATGCTCCGCCACTTCTGGGATGAGTTCGAGTACGCCATCGTCAACCAGCGCTTCCTGGTGGACGATCAGCGCGACGGAACGGTGGTGGCCAAGCAAATCGTGCAGAAGCAGGTGGCGGCATGAGCGCACAACCGGTGAATCCGAACCTGCCGCCGGACCACGTCACCGTGTTCATCGACGGCCAGGAACTCGCCGCGCCGAAGGGCTCGATGATCATCCAGGCTGCCGACAAGGCCGGCATCCCGATTCCGCGTTTCTGCTACCACGAGAAATTGCCGATCGCGGCGAACTGCCGCATGTGCTTGGTTGATACCGAAGTAGGCGGGCGCGCAGCGCCGAAGCCTGCACCCGCATGCGCGACCCCGGTCATGGATGGCATGAAGGTGTTCACGCGTAACGAGAAGGCGCTGAAGGCGCAGCGCAACGTGATGGAATTTCTGCTGATCAACCATCCGCTTGACTGCCCGGTGTGTGACCAGGGCGGCGAATGCGAATTGCAGGATCTTTCGCTGGGTTATGGGCGTTCGGTCAGCCGTTTCGTCGAGCGCAAACGCGTGGTCGCCGACGAAGACCTGGGGCCACTGGTCGCCAGCGACATGACCCGCTGCATCCACTGCACACGCTGCATTCGCGTGACTGCGGACATCGCCGGAACCTACGAGCTGGGCGGAATGGAGCGTGGTGAGGACCTGAAGATCGGGACCTACGACGGCAAGCCGTTGACCACTGAGCTGTCCGGCAACGTGATCGACGTATGTCCGGTCGGCGCTCTGACGAACAAGGTGTTCCGCTTCAAGGCGCGCCCGTGGGAATTGATTGCCAAGGCCTCGTTGGGCTATCACGACGCGCTCGGCAGTAACATGTTCCACCACGTACGCCGCAACGAAATCCTGCGCAGCGTGCCCCGTGACAACGAGTCCGTGAACGAGTGCTGGCTGTCGGATCGCGACCGTTACGCGCATGAAGGCCTGTACGCGGACGATCGCGCCACCGTCCCGATGATCAAGGATGGCGATGCCGCCATCAATGATGGCTGGCGCCAAGCCAGCTGGGAAGAAGCACTGGCGAAGGCCGCGAAGATCCTGCGCCCGCATTCAAACGGTATGCCCGCAGGTGACGGTCTCGGCATGCTGGTGCATCCATCGACATCGAACGAAGAGGGTGCGTTGCTCGCGCGCCTTGCCGACGCACTGGGCACCGGTAACATCGATCACCGCATCGGCCAGCTGGATCTGTCCGATGGCGTGGCTTCGCAAGTATTCGCGATGCCGGTGGCCGAGATTGAAAAGGCCGATGCCATCGTCATCTTCGGCAGCAACGTGCGCCATGAAGTGCCGCTGCTGCATGCCCGCGTGCGCAAAGCTGCGCTGGCTGGCGCAAAAGTGCATGTGGTCAATCCGGTTGATTTCAATTTTGCATTCGGGATCGCCAGCAAGCAGATCGTGCTGCCGTCGCAGCTTGCCTCCGCGCTTGCAGCAGTCGACATTGGCGAGGCTGCGCATGTCGCGTTGATCTTGGGCGGCGTGGCCGAGAACGGCCCGCATGCCTCAGCCATTCGCACGGCTGCCGATGATTTCGCTACACGTACTGGTGCCAAGCTGTGCCGCATCCCGCAGGGCGCGAACGCGCTTGGGCTGTCGAACCATGGTGTGTTGCCGACGTCGCGCGATGCACAAACGATGTTGCGTGAGCCGCGTTCTGCCTATGTCATCTACGGCATCGAGCCGGGCTTGGACTTTGCCGATCAGCGTGTGGCGCTGAAGGCGCTGGGCGAGGCGCAGGTAGTGGCCTTCAGCCAGTTCGCCTGCAAGTCCACGCGTGCCGTTGCGGATGTGATCCTGCCGATTGCTGCATTGCCGGAAATGGAAGGGACTCTCACCAACCTGGATGGTTTCGACCAGCGCACTGCCGCTGCAGGCAAGCCGCCGGGCGAGACTCGCCCCGGTTGGCGGGTCTTGCGCGCGCTGGCTGACGCACTCGCATTGCCTGGTTTCGAATTCACCGACATCGCTGGCCTGCGCACAGGCATGGCGATAAAGAATGTGCAGATCAGCAGGGGCCATGCACCGGCGGATGCCAGTTCAGGTCTGGAAATGATGGTGTCGCAGGCGATCTATCGGGTCGACGGCGTCATTCGTCGTTCGGAAGCACTGCAAGCGCATCCACTCAACGTGGGGCCGCGTGCGGTCATGCACCCCGCCGATGCAGCAAGCGCCGGCATCACCGATGGTGCTATGGCGAAGTTCACAAATGGTGTCGGCAATGCGGCCTTGCAGGTCGTACTCGACGCAGGTGTTGCACAAGGCTGCGTGTGGATTGAGTCCGGCCATGGCGCGACTGCGCCGCTAGCGGCATCGGCCAAGGCGGAGGTCAGCGGCGCATGATCGCTTCCATAAATCTCGCCTCCGTCAATCCTTTGATGACGCAGGTGGTGGATCCATTCCGCGACTTCCTGCTGTCGCTGGGCACGATTGGCATGCTGGTCTGGATCGTGCTCAAGGTCCTCGCCATTGCGATGCCGGTGATTATCACCGTCGCGTTCTATGTGGTTTGGGAACGCAAGCTGATCGGCTGGATGCATGTCCGTCATGGGCCGATGTATATCGGCAAGGGCATCCTGCAAGCCTTCGCCGACGTCTTCAAATTGCTGTTCAAGGAAGTCGTGCAGCCCACGGTGGCGCACCCTGTCCTGTATCGACTTGCGCCGCTGATCGCGCTGGTTCCGGCGTTCGCAGCATGGGCGGTGGTGCCATTCGACTCGCAGGTAGTGCTGTCCAATGCCAACGCCGGTGTCTTGTACCTGCTGGCGATGACCTCGATGGGCGTGTATGGAATCATCCTTGCCGGCTGGGCATCGAACTCCAAGTATGCGTTCCTGGGTGCGATGCGCGCCGCCGCACAGGTGGTTAGCTACGAGATCGCGATGGGCTTCGCCCTGGTCGGTGTTCTGATTGCCGCCGGCAGCCTGAACTTGTCCGAGATCGTGATGGCCCAATCCGGCGATGCCGGTTTTCTGGAATGGTTCTGGGTGCCGCTGGCACCGTTGTTCGTGGTGTATTTCATCTCAGGTGTAGCCGAAACCAATCGCGCCCCCTTCGATGTGGTGGAAGGCGAATCCGAGATTGTTGCCGGCCACATGGTCGAGTACTCCGGCTCGCAATTCGCGCTGTTCTTCTTGGCCGAATACGCCAACATGATTCTGGTCAGCTTCTTGACCGCGACCTTCTTCCTCGGTGGCTGGTTGTCGCCGCTACCGACAGCGTGGATTCCAGACCTGCCGGTGCTTTCGGTAGTATTGGGCGACGGCTGGTGGTGGTTGCTTGCAAAGGTTTTCTTCTTCGCCAGCTGCTTCATCTGGTTCCGCGCCTCGTTCCCACGCTACCGCTATGACCAGATCATGCGCTTGGGCTGGAAGGTATTCATTCCAATCACCATCGCCTGGATCTTCGCGACTGCGCTGATGGTCTATTTCGGCGTTTTCCAGGCGGGGCAGTGAGGCCGGCATGAACAAGATCGTCCATTACTTCAAAAGCCTGCTGCTGGTGGAACTATTCCAGGGGCTGGGTTTGACCTTGAAATACCTGTTCAAGCCCAAGTACACCCTGATGTACCCGATGGAGAAAACGCCGGCGTCACCGCGTTTCCGTGGGGTACATGCGTTGCGCCGCTATCCGAATGGCGAGGAACGCTGCATCGCCTGCAAGTTGTGTGAGGCGGTGTGCCCCGCGCTTGCGATCACCATTGATTCCGAGCAACGCGAGGATGGCACCCGCCGCACCACGCGCTACGACATCGACCTGTTCAAGTGCATCTACTGCGGGTTTTGCGAAGAGTCGTGCCCAGTCGATTCGATCGTCGAAACCCATATCCACGAATACCATTTCGACCGGCGTGGCCAGAACATCGTGACCAAGCCGCAGCTGCTGGCCATCGGTGACCGCCTGGAGGCGGAAATCGCCGAGCGCCGCGCTGCTGACGCCCCGTTCCGCTGAGTCTGTCCGACCAAGAGATGAACATGTCATTTGATTTCACCACGCTCGCGTTCCTCCTCTTCGCGGCCACGGCTGCGGGGGCTGCGCTTGCCACGATCACGGCCCGCAACCCGGTGCATGCGGCGCTGTGGCTGGTGCTGACATTTTTCTCGGTGGCTTGCACCTGGATTATTGGGGGAGCCGAGTTTCTTGGCGTGGCGCTGGTGGTGGTCTACGTTGGCGCCGTCATGGTGCTGTTCCTGTTCGTGGTGATGATGCTGGACGTCGATCTAGCACCCCTGCGCGAGGGTTATGTGCGCTACCTGCCGATCGGCTTGATCGTGGCCGTGGTGATGCTGGTGCAGATGCTCAGCCTGATTGGCGTGCACGCACTCAGCCAGACGCCGCTGGCTGACAACGCAGCGGTTGCCACCGATGCAGTTCCGAACGCCACCTGGCTGGCGCGTGCGCTGTTCACCGAATTCATGCTGCCGTTCGAGGTCGCTGCGGTCATCCTGACCGTGGCGGTGGTCGCTGCAGTGATGTTGACCCTGCGTCGCCGCCCAGGTGCTCGCCATCAAAATCCGGCCGAGCAAACGCGGGTCAATCCGGCCGACCGCTTGCGCATGGTCAAGATGGATGCCGAGAAGCCGCCAAACCCGGTTGGCGTGGCAATCGCCGAGCAGGCGGCGGAGGCCAAGCTATGAGCACGTTGCTATCGGGCCTGAGCCTCGGCCACTTCCTGACCCTGGGCGCGGTGCTCTTCAGCATCAGCGTGGCTGGCATCTTCCTCAACCGGAAGAACGTGATCATGTTGCTGATGTCGATCGAGCTGATGTTGCTCGCGGTGAACGTCAACTTCGTCGGGTTCTCGCGCTCTCTTGGGGATCCCGCCGGCCAGGTATTCGTGTTCTTCATCCTGACCGTGGCTGCCGCAGAAGCTGCGATCGGCCTCGCGATCCTGGTCACACTGTTCCGCAACCGTCGCACGATCGACGTTGCCGACATCGATACGTTGAAGGGCTGATTTCATGTCCACGGCACTCCTCATTTCGAAAACCCATCTGCTGCTGGTCGTGTTGCTTCCCTTTCTGGGTGCGGTGCTGGCCGGCTTGTTCGGCCGCAAGATCGGTCGCGTCGCTGCGCATACCGCGACCATCATCGGGGTCGGTGCCAGTTTCGCGTTGTCTTGCTGGGTCTTGTGGCAACTGCTGCAGGGCGCATCGCCCTTCAACGAGAACCTCTACACCTGGTTCCAGGTCGGCGATCTGACGGTCAACATCGGCTTCATGGTCGACAAGCTGACCGCGATGATGATGGTCGTGGTTACCTTTGTCTCGCTACTGGTGCACATTTACTCTGTTGGCTACATGGCCGAGGACGACGGTTACCAGCGCTTCTTCAGCTACATTTCCTTGTTCACCTTCAGCATGCTGACGCTGGTGATGAGCAACAACTTCCTGCAGTTGTTCTTCGGCTGGGAAGCGGTGGGTCTGGTGTCCTATTTGCTGATCGGTTTCTGGTTCAAGAAGCCGACGGCAGTCTTCGCCAACATGAAGGCATTCGTGGTCAACCGAGTGGGTGACTTCGGTTTCCTGCTTGGCATTGCAGGCGTCCTTTACTGGGTCGGCACGTTGGACTATGCGACGGCGTTCGCCAACGCGCCGACGATCCGCGACACAACGTTCACGATGTTCGCTGGCCACGAGTGGTCGGTGCCAACCATCATCTGCATCTGCCTGTTCATTGGTGCGATGGGCAAGTCCGCACAGGTGCCGTTGCACGTGTGGCTGCCGGACTCGATGGAAGGCCCTACGCCGATCTCGGCATTGATCCACGCCGCGACCATGGTCACCGCTGGCATCTTCATGGTTGCGCGGATGTCGCCGCTGTTCGAGCTATCGCAGACTGCGCTCAACTTCATCCTGTTCATTGGCGCGACCACCGCATTCTGGACAGGCTTGATCGGGATGGTGCAGAACGACATCAAGCGCGTCGTCGCGTATTCCACCTTGTCACAACTTGGCTACATGACCGTGGCGCTGGGTTTGTCCGCATATTCGGCGGCGGTATTCCACCTGATGACCCACGCCTTCTTCAAGGCGCTGCTGTTCCTGGCCGCCGGTAGCGTGATCATCGGCATGCACCACGAGCAGGACATTCGCAAGATGGGTGGCCTGCGCAAGTACATGCCGATCACGTTCATCACCAGCCTGATAGGCACGCTGGCATTGATTGGTACGCCGTTTTTCAGCGGGTTCTATTCGAAGGACACCATTATCGAGGCCGCCCATCACCACGCCGCCGAAAATGGCGACTGGATCGCGCAGTACGCCAATATGGCGGTGCTGCTGGGTGCATTCGTCACTAGTTTTTACAGTTTCCGCCTGCTTTACCTGACGTTCTTCGGCGAGGAACGCTTCCGCGATGCAGCCGCGCATGCAAATGAAGCGCATGCCCACGACGATGCCGATGCACATGATCGCCTTGGCGTGCATGAGCCGCATGAGTCTCCGTGGGTCGTGACGCTACCGTTGGTGTTGCTGGCAATCCCGTCGATGCTCATAGGCTTCTTCACCGCCGGGCCGATGTTGTTCGGTACCGACGTGATGGGCAACGTGCAGCAATTGCCGTTCTTCCTTGGCGCCATCGACGTGAGCGAAGCAAGGGACGTGGTTGGCGCGCTGGCCGAGGAATGGCATGGCCCGGTCGCGTTTGCGTTGCATGGTTTCACCTCGCCGGCATTTTTTCTGGCGCTGATGGGGTTCCTCGCCGCAACCCTGCTGTACCTGGTGATGCCGGGATGGCGCAAGGTCGTCACCCGCTCGTTGGCGTTTCCCATCAAGGTGCTGGAAAACAAGTACTGGGCAGACGATCTTTGGATCAAGGTCTTTGCTGGTGGCAGCGTTGGGCTTGGCAGGCTCGCCAGCCTGTTCGACAACAAGGTGATCGACGGCGTTATCGTGAACGGCAGTGCCGCCACCACTGGGCTGATCGCCAGTCTTGTCCGCAAACTGCAATCCGGTTATCTGTACCACTACGCCTTCGCCATGATCCTGGGCTTGGTCGCGCTGCTTGCGCTGGCCAACCACTACTGGCTGTGAGTTCGATGAATTCAGTATGGAAATTTCAAGCGTGACCCACTGGCCCTTGCTTAGTCTTCTGATCTGGCTGCCGATTCTCGGCGGCGTGTTCTCCATGCTTGCCGGTAATCAACGGCCGCAGCTTGCGCGCTGGATCGCGCTTGTATTCGCGTTGCTGACCTTTGCGTTGACCATCCCGCTGTTCAGCGGATTCGAAATGGGCAGCGCGGCGATGCAGTTCATCGAACAGCGCGCATGGATTCCGGCCTACGATATCCAGTATCACTTGGGCGTGGACGGACTATCGGTGCCGCTAATCGGCCTGACCACGCTGGTAGGCGTGCTGGTGCTGGTGGGAGCCTGGGGCTCGGTTGATAAACGCGTGGCCCAGTACTTCGCGTGCCTGTTGATCCTGGAAGGCGTGATGATCGGCGTGTTCTGCGCGCTGGATTCGATGCTGTTCTATGTGTTTTTCGAAGCGATGCTGATCCCGATGTTCATCGTGATCGGTGTGTGGGGCGGCCCTCGTCGCATCTATGCGTCGCTCAAATTCTTCCTGTACACCTTCCTTGGTTCGGTGTTCATGCTGATCGGCTTGATCTACCTGTACCTGAAAGGTGGCAGCTGGCAGATCGCCGACATGGCCGCGTTGCCTCTGACCATGACCGAGCAGACGTGGCTGTTCGCTGCGTTCTTTGGTGCGTTCGCGATCAAGGTGCCTATGTTCCCGGTGCACACATGGTTGCCGGACGCACACGTCGAAGCGCCAACCGGCGGCTCGGTGATTCTGGCGGCGATCATGCTGAAGATCGGCGGTTACGGGTTCCTGCGCTTCACCCTGCCGATCGTGCCGGATGCCGGTCATGAATTCGCTTGGGTGATGATCGCCTTGAGCCTGATTGCGATCGTGTACGTTGGCATGGTGGCGCTGGTTCAGGAAGATATGAAGAAGCTGATCGCGTACTCCTCGGTCGCGCACATGGGTTTCGTCATCCTTGGCACCTTCATCGCGTTCTCGCTGGTGCGTGATGCCGACCTCGGCAATGCAGCGCAGCTTGGCTTGCAGGGCGCGATGGTGCAGATGATCTCGCACGGCTTCATTTCCGCGGCGATGTTCTCCTGCGTCGGCATCCTGTATCACCGCATGCACACCCGCATGATCCGCGACTACGGCGGCGTGGCCAACGTGATGCCGTGGTTCGCCATGTTCTGGGTGCTGTTTGCGATGGCCAACGCGGGTCTGCCGGGAACCAGCGGCTTCGTCGGTGAATTCATGGTGATCATGGCCAGTTTCCAGTCGCATCCATTGATCGCGTTTGCCGCAGCATTGACCCTGATCATCGGCGCGGGCTACAGCCTGTGGCTGACCAAGCGGGTGATCTGGGGCGATGTCGGCAACGCCCATGTCGCGGCGCTGGAGGACATCGACATGCGTGAATGGATCGTACTAGGCGTGTTTGCCATTGGCGTGCTTGCATTGGGCGTGTATCCGAAGCCGCTGACCGACCTGATGGAGCCGTCCATCGCGCAATTGGCGACCCAGCTCGCCGCGACGAAGCTCTGAAGTGGACGTCCCTATGATGCAGAACCTGCCCACCGTTGCCGACCTGATGCCGCTGCTCCCCGAGCTTGTGCTGATCGGCTCCGCATTTGCATTACTGATGCTTGACTTGTTCATGAGCGAAAAGCAACGCGTGGTGACCCATGTGCTGGCGGTCGCCAGCCTGATCGTAGTCGCGGTGATGGTGATCATGGGCGTGGGCGGGCAGGGCACGGTGCTGTCCGGCATGTTCATCCGCGACAACATGGCTGACGTGCTCAAGGTGGGTGCTTGCTTGGTGTCTGCCTTGGCACTGGTCTATGCGTGGCCTTACTTGCGCGAGCGCGGCCTGTACAAAGGTGAAGTACCCGTACTGATCCTGTTCGCAGTCGCCGGCATGATGCTGTTGATCTCCGCCGGCAGCCTCGTCATGGTTTACCTCGGCCTGGAATTGCTGGCGCTGTGTTCATACGCGTTGGTGGCGATCGATCGCGAAAGCCCACTTGCTTCGGAAGCGGCGATGAAGTACTTCGTGCTGGGCGCACTTGCCTCTGGCATGTTGTTGTATGGCATGTCACTGGTCTATGGCGCGACCGGAAGCGTAGACCTGCTAACAATCAGCACGAATGCGGCCAACGTTGCGCAGCCGACGATGTTGCTCGCTGGCGTGGCGTTCATGGTCGCCGGCATCGCCTTCAAGTTCGGTGCCGCGCCGTTCCATATGTGGTTGCCGGACGTCTATCACGGCGCGCCGACGGCGATCACGCTGTTCATTGGTTCGGCACCGAAGCTTGCGGCGTTCGCAATGGCGATTCGCTTGCTGGACCTCGGCGCCGGTCCCCTTGGAGACCACTGGCAGCCGATGTTGGCCGGGCTTGCTGCTCTCTCGCTGATCATCGGCAACCTGATTGCGCTGGTGCAAACCAACCTCAAGCGCATGCTCGCCTATTCGACCATTTCGCATGTTGGCTTCCTGTTCCTCGGCCTTGCAGGTGGCGGCCCGGAAGGCAATGCGGCCGCGATGTTCTACGCGTTGACTTACGCGATCATGGCGGCGGCGGCTTTCGGCGCGATCATCGTGCTGTCGCGGCACGGTTTCGAAGCCGACCGTATCGAAGACTTCAAGGGCTTGAATGCGCGCGATCCTTGGAGCGCGGGCTTGGTGCTATGCGTAATGGCATCACTGGCCGGCATACCGCCGTTCCTTGGTTTCTGGGCCAAGCTCGTCGTGCTGCGTGCAGCACTGCAGGGCGACCTGCTGTGGCTGGCAATCGTCGGCATCGTATGCGCGGTGATCGGGGCGTTCTACTACCTGCGCGTGATGAAGGTGATGTATTTCGATGAACCCTCGGGCGAGCCGGTGCAGCAGCGTAAAGATCCTGTGCTTCGCGTGGTATTCGCTGTTAATGCGCTGAGCCTGCTGGTATTCGGTGTGTTCTGGAACCCGCTGATGGCATGGTGCCAGCAGGCGTTTGCCTGATCCGCTAGGCTAGGTTTAATGCCTGGGAGGGCTTGCATAAAAATGCGGCACCCCGCATAATTCCGCTTCTGCTGCGGGGTGGAGCAGTCTGGCAGCTCGTCGGGCTCATAACCCGAAGGTCGCAGGTTCAAATCCTGCCCCCGCTACCAGTCCAACGGACTGGCGAAAAGGCTCCTCGGAGCCTTTTTTGTTTTTAAGATTTTGTTAGGTAACCACGCTTGTGCAGGTGGCTTTTCAAAAATTACGTTGTGGTGGCAAGTAGTACGGGCTTTGCGGGGCGTCTATGAGGACGCGTCCGCACCGGAATCCAGCGGTATCGGACCAGGGCCCTATGGGCCCTTTGTCGTTTCTGGTTCCATGTAACGCCACCACGACGGTGTGTCACCAGCAATAAGTTTCCACCAACACGTTGCATCCCTAGGAATTTGTTGTAAGCAATGACCGACAAAGCTGAAGAAATCGCGCGACTGCTGGCTCCGACGGTAACGTCGCTGGGACTGGAGTTGCTTGGCATCGAATACTTGCCCGCATCGGGAATTGCGCTGGTGCGTTTGTACATCGACGTGCCGCAGGCCGAGTCCTCCGAGCGCAGTGTTGGTATCGAGGATTGCGAGTCGGTCAGTCGCGAGGTGTCCGCTCAACTCGACGTGGAAGACCCGATTACAAGTAACTACACGCTGGAGGTGTCTTCGCCCGGCATCGACCGCCCATTGTTTGGTGCTGCGCAGTTCGCGCGCTTTATAGGTGAGTCGGCCAAAGTCACCCTCAAGCTGCCGCAAGACGGCCGCCGGCGCCTTCAGGGCGCGATCCTGCGGGTCGAGGGCGAGGCGATTGTTTTTGTCGTGGACAACACGGAGTTCGTGGTGGACGCCGGCAATATCGACAAGGCGCGATTAATGCCCGATTGGATCGCTCTCGGGCTGGCACCAGCAGTGGACAACTCCGGGCGCGATGCGCGACCGGGCAAACAGAAAAAAGCGCCCGGCCAGAAGCCGGTTGCCAAGTCCTCAACAAATAAGTCATCAACTAACAAGTCATCAACCAACCAGGCGGCGCGCAAGCCGTCCGATGCGGAGTAATTTGGAATGAGCAAGGAACTATTGCTGGTGGTCGATGCGGTTGCAGCCGAGAAGGGCGTTCCGGAAGGGGTAATCCTGGAAGCCATCGAGGCTGCGTTGGCATCCGCTGCGAAGAAGCGTTATGCCGAGCAGGACGTGCTTGTACGCGTGGCGATCGACTCGAAGGATGGCAGCTACGAAACGTTTCGCCGCTGGGAAGTGGTGGCCGATGACGTAGTGATGGAATCGCCGGACCGTCAGCTGCGCCTGATGGACGCGATCGATGAAAGCGATGACGC
>JBBSRO010000064.1:0-12828 GCA_038242955.1 Lysobacterales bacterium | reverse complement strand
CACCATTTACATAGGTGCCTTGGGATCCCGACGCCATCGCATTGTTGGAATAGCCGACGCCAACCCAAGCGCGATCGCGCCACGTTGCGGAGGCATTCAATTCATTCCAGTTGACGTTGACGGTCGTGCCTGGATAGACGTAGCGCATCGCGCTGACGTCAACCGCCCAGTCATCGCTGGCTTTTCCGGACCAGCCAACCACCAGGTCGAACTCGCTGTTCGCTTCCAGGGCGGGGGCGAACTCCACGTTCGAACCCCACGCGCTGGCATAGAAGCCTTGCGTAGTGGAAAACTTCATGCCGGCCTGCGCTGCAGGCTTTTCAAGTGTCTGCGAGCTGCCACGCCATACGTAATCAGTGGTCAGCGTGACGTTGCCGGTCAAATCCCCGGCCTTTGCAGCGCCGGCAAACAGCACCGCACAGACGATTATTGCGAAACATGATGAGGAATAGCCGAAGACTACGCGTTCGATGGTTTTTCCCTGGATCGACATCACTGCACCTTGGCACCCTCACAGCGAGGGTTTAGGCCTGCAGTTTCGACGTTCAAGCCGTCAAGGCTCTATTCGCACAAGTGGGCGTTCGCGTAAATTCGGTGTCAATTCGCTGGAAACTCCACACAAAGTGAGTGCGGCAACCTCCTCTAGCTGGACCGTATCGTCATACCCAAGCCGGGCGGCGGGAAGGACGCAGCCCAAGGGTTTCGTGCCTGCAATTGCGAGCTCGGTTGATTGCGATCAAGAACGAAACGAGATGGAGCGTGCGAAGCTGCGTGTCACTCATACGTGCGCGCCATCAGCTGCGATGGTAGTCAGGTCTTGATGCAGATGGGCCGCTCAAGAGTGCTCGGAAAGGACTACGAATGAACGCGATGCGTCCCCCCTCGATCCGCGATTTGCAAGGCCTTCGGCAAGAGGAGGCTGCACGGCGACTTGCCGCGAACGGACCCAATGTCTTGCCCGGAGCAAGCCCAAAGTCGTTTGTCGGGATCATCGTTGGCATCCTGGTAGAGCCGATGTTCCTGATGCTGCTGGTTGCAGGCGGCCTGTATCTCGCACTCGGCGACCTCGCCGAGGCGATCTTCTTGCTGAGTTTCGTGTTTGTCGTGATCGGCATCACCGTGGCTCAGGAACGCAAGACTCAACGGGCGATCGAATCATTACGCGATCTCTCTGCGCCGCGTGCGTTAGTCATGCGCGACGGCGAGGAAATTCGCATCGCAGGCCAGGATGTCGTGGTCGGTGACTTGCTCGTCCTGCATGAAGGGGATCGCATCGCTGCGGATGCGACACTGATCGATGGCCAGCTGGATGCCAACGAATCGTTGCTGACCGGGGAAGCGATGCCCGTGGCCAAGTTGCCCGGAAACGAACGAAGCTTGTTGTTCGCGAGCACATTGGTGACCCGCGGCGTCGGCCTTGCCGAGGTCACCGCAACGGCGGCTGCGACAGCGGTCGGGCGTATCGGTGCAGCACTGGCAGCAACTGAGGAGCCGCGCTCGGGCCTGCAACTCGCGTCGCGGCGCTTGGTGCGCAATCTCACGATTGGCGGCCTGGCCTTGGCGACGATCTATTTCCTCGTCAACTGGCTGTGGAATGCGCAGGGATTGCTTGAAAGCCTGCTTGCCAGCATCGCCCTGACCATGGCCATCCTGCCCGAAGAAATTCCGGTCATCCTGACCGTGTTCCTCGCCCTTGGCGCTTGGCGCATCTCGCAACGCAAGGTGCTGACCCGGCGGGTGCCGGCGGTCGAGGCGCTGGGCGCGATTTCGGTGTTGGCGGTGGACAAGACCGGGACGCTGACCGAGAACCGCATGCAGATTGCCGAGCTGCAATTGGAAAATGCGACATTCATCCACGCCCGGGCCGGTGACCTGGCCGAGCCATTCCATGAGCTGGTGGAATTCGCCATGCTCGCGACGCCGGCGGATCCGTTTGATCCAATGGAAAAAGCGATCCAGCAATTCGGCCTGCATTGGCTGACCGGCACCGAGCACGTGCACGCGGAATGGTCGCCCGGTTTCGAATATGGGTTGTCGCCGGATATCCTCGCAATGACGCGCGTCTTTCCGGTCGCTGCGACTACGAAGCACATGCTTGCGACCAAGGGTGCGCCAGAGGCGGTCGTGGACCTATGCCATCTGGATACGGCTGACGCGACGAGGATCCTGGCCCAGGTAGAAGCCATGGCCGCGCGCGGGCTGCGCGTGCTGGGTGTTGCGCGGGGGCAATGGCAGGGCGAGACGCCGCCTCAGAGCCAGCATGATTTCGATTTCCAGTTCCTCGGCCTGCTCGGTTTTGTGGATCCGCCGCGGCGAGACGTGCCGGCCGCGATCGCCGAGTGCCGCGCTGCTGGCATCCGCATCATCATGTTGACCGGCGATCATCCGGCCACTGCCATGGCGATTGCCCGTGAGGTTGGGCTGAGTGAACGTGCGGACGTCATCACCGGCGCCGGGATAGACACGCTTGATGATCCGACGCTGCGCGAACGCTTGCGCCATGTGGATGTATGCGCGCGCCTGCAACCGGTGCAGAAGCTGCGACTTGTCCGTTTGATGCGCGAAGATGGCGAAGTCGTAGCGATGACGGGTGACGGCGTCAACGATGCGCCGGCGTTGAAGGCCGCTGATGTCGGCATCGCCATGGGCAAACGCGGCACCGATGTCGCCCGCGAATCGGCGGCGCTGGTGTTGCTGGACGATAGTTTCGCCAGCATTGTCGCGGCAATCCGCCAGGGGCGGCGGATCTACGACAACATCACCAAGGCGACGCGTTTCACCTTTGCCGTGCACATGCCGATCATTGTCTTGACCTTGATCCCGTCGCTGCTGCATTGGCCGGTATTGCTCATGCCGGTTCACATCGTGCTGCTCGAGCTGCTGATCGATCCGTCCTGTTCGATTGTCTTCGAAGCCGAGCCGGAGGCTGATGACATCATGCAGCGCCCTCCGCGTGCAATTACTGAATCACCTTTCGCCGCAAGCAATATTGGCATTGCGGTGGTGCAGGGTATCGGCGCGGCAGTGATCCTTTTGATCGGCCATGGCAGCATGCTTCACTTGGGTGTCGACGCAGCGCAGAGCCGCACGGCGATCTTCATCGCGCTGATCCTTGGCCTGTTTGCCTTGATCCTGGCCAATCGCCACCCGGATCATCCGTTGATGGCGCGGAGCGGTTTTGGCAACCGCTGGCTGCGGCCGATGTTCATCGGCATCGTATTGATGCTGGCGTTGGCGATTGGCGTGCCTTACCTGCGCGGCGTCATGGCGCTTGCCGTGCCGACTCTGCCAAGCCTCGCTGGTGCGGCAATCCTGCTGGTGCTGACCTTCTTGTGGCTGGAAGCGTTGCGGGTCGCGTTGCGCATGTTCGGGCGTCGAACGCCGATACGCTGTTAGCACCCAGAGCGAATGCGCATCGCGGTGCGAGCGAGTTGACGGGGTATTACTCCTGGCGCAGCGTCACCTTGATGCCCAGATAGAACGTGCGGCCCGGAGCGGGTTCGAAGCTGGCGCCATTCGCCTGCCCAACGATCACCGAGCTGATGAAACCGAGATCGAACAGGTTGTCGATCCGGGCGAACGGCGCGACGTTGTAACGCCCAGAATCGAATACGTATCCTGCGTTCACCCCGGCGATGACATAGCCGGGTGCGATGATCGTTCCTGCATCGTTGGCCAACACTGAGCTTGCGGCATCAACCTGCACACCTGCATGCCAGCCACCTTGGCCGCCCCAACGCAATCTGGCATTGAGCACTTGGCGTGGAACGCCAGGCATCCTTGCTCGCGCAGGTACCTCGCAGCCACTCGGCCCGCCGCAATTACCGAACGGGTCCAGGAAGCGCGCATCCAGATATGTATAAGCAGTATCCAGTGTCCATTCGTCGAGCAGAGGCATGTGCACGCCAACTTCGACTCCGCGGCGACGCGAACTGCCGACATTCTGGTACACCGTGCGTCCACCGGAGCTGCTCAACACGCCTGTTTCATCGGTCGTGTTGCTCTGGAACATTGCAATGTCCAGTTTTCCCCCACCAACGAATATCCACTTCGAACCAACTTCGCCATTGTGCGAGCGCGAAGGTCGCAGCGAAAAATTCAAGCCACTGCCGCTTGCGCGATAGCCAATTTCGCTGAAAGTCGGTGTCGCGAAGCCGTGGCCATAGGACGCATATAAATGCCAGTCGGGGCTTGCGTCGAACATCAATGCGGCGACTGGATCAGTCGAGCTGTAGGACACGCTTCCGCTGTCATCCGGGTTGCTGGCGGTGATGTAGCGATCGAGTGAGCTGAAGCGAACCACGCTGTGGCGTGCGCCCAGTGTCAGCGACCAATCTGGCGCGAAGCGCCAGCGACCCTGCATGTATTGGTCGATGTTGTAGACATCGTCCTGCTCGTTACGTCGCAGTGCCCCTAACACGCCAACCGTGCCACCCACGAAATTTTCATGGCCGAGCCGCAATTGCGCTGAACGGTCGTAAGCAAGCCCGGCTGCAAGATCAAACGGATGGCCGGCCAGGCTACCGGTCCATGTCCAGCGCATGTCGGTACCAGAGTAGGTCGTATCCAGGTCGACGACGCCGCCTGAACTCAACGGATTTCTTTGCGCACCAACGGGTACCGAAAGAAACTGCTGCACGCTGCGCTGCCCGTAGTAAGCGAGCATTTGCAGGGAGTGCCCGCCACCGAGCGGCTGCGTGTAGGCCGCGCCGCCGTGATTCTGGCGAACACTCTTGCGGGTGTTGTAGTTCAGCGCCGATGGCGCCGCCTGGCGGGGATTTGCCGAGAACTCCTGATGCGTCAGCCCTTGTGGATCCAATGCCAACGGCATGGAAACCGCATTCAACAGAAGCGTGAGTTTTCCGCCGTCAAGAATATCGAGGTCGAATTTTGCATTGCTTTTGATGCGCTCGGCGCGGCTGTGATCGCGGTAGCCATCGGTGCGAAATTTAGAAACGTCAACATTGTAGCCAAGCTGGCCATTGGTCCCTCGTGCACCCGCGTCAAGACGCCACGCGCCATTCCCGCCTGCGCCCGCATTTGCGGTGATTTCACGCGGCGTGCTGCCATCCGCAGTAAAGATCTGGATCACACCGCCTGACGAGTTTCCATACAGTGCAGAAAAGGGGCCACGCAGCACTTCAATGCGTTCAGCACTTTCCATGTTGAAATGGGAGAGCTGTCCCTGTCCGTCCGGCATCGTGGCCGGGATGCCGTCGGCATACAGACGTACACCGCGCACCCCGAACGTGGAGCGCGAGCCGAAACCACGGATCGAGATCTGTTCGTCTTGAGCGTAGTTCTGTCGTTCACGCGCAAGTACGCCGGGAACCTGGCGCAGGTATTCCGAGGCACTGATGTTGGGTGTGTCGCCCCCTCCGTTGCTGATCGGCACGGTAGTGATAGAAGCAGGCACTTCGAAGGCGGGCTCTGCGATTCGTGTCGCGGTGACCACGATTGCGGGCAGGGTGTTTTTCAGGGAGCGCCCTGAAATTTTCTCTTGCCCGTGCGCTGCAGGCAGTGCAGAAAAGCCCAGCACCAATGCTGCTGAAAGATTGCGGCAGTGATGCATAGGTTTCTTTCGCTCAGAGAGGGTCAAGTAATTTGATCAATGCGCAGCTGTCGTGACCCGCCATATCGAGTTGCCGACATCGTCGGCGATGATCAACGCACCTTCATTGTCCTGCACCAGGCCGACCGGCGCACCGTATAGGATCTTCTCGTCTTTCGAGTGGAAACCGGTGACTACCGGCTCTGGTTTGCCTACAGGCTTGCCCTGTCGAAACGCCACGAACACCACGCGGTAGCCATTGAGTGGCGAGCGATTCCAGCTGCCGTGCTCGCTGATGAAGGCACCGTTGTGGTACTTCGCCGGCAACGCGTTGTCCGCGGATATCAACAGCCCCAGCGGCGCCACATGCGAGCCAATGGCATAGTCAGGCTTGATCGCCACCTTGACCAAGTCCGCACGTTGCGGCATCACACGGTGGTCCAGATGTTGCCCATAGTAGCTGTAGGGCCAGCCATAGAACCCACCATCCTGCACGGACGTCATGTAGTCGGGCACCAGGTCGGGACCTATTTCGTCACGCTCATTGACGATCGCCCAGAGTTTCCCTGTCGTAGGTTCCCACTGCAGGCCAGTGGGATTTCGTAGCCCAGACGCGTAGATGCGACTACCCCGGGTGGCGACGTCCACCTCAAGTACAGCGGCACGTCGATATTCCACGGCCATCCCGTTCTCGGTGATGTTGCTGTTGGAGCCAACACCCACATAAAGCTTGCTTCCGTCCGGACTGGCCAGCAGCGCCTTGGTCCAGTGGTGATTGATGGTACTGGGCAAGTCGGCGAATTCGACGCCGCGGGTAGTGATTCGTGTTTCCCCGCTGACGTAAGGAAATTTCACGATGCGGTCGGTATCCGCCACGTAAAGAGAGTCACCGATCAATTGGATTCCGAATGGGGAATTCAAGTTCTCGATAAAGACATGCTGCTGCCACTCGCCGCTTGCGCCACCCACTTTTCGCAGCAAGGTGATGCGGTTGCCTCCCTTGGCACCCTTGCCAGACTGCGACATGACGAGGCCGGCAATCAGCTGCTTCGGCGTTGTGACGGGTTCCGTGCCAGGGCCGTTGGCTTCAACGACCAGCACATCATTGTTGGGAAGGACATATAGCTGGCGCGGATGCTTCAAGCCACTCGCAATTTTTTCGATCTCAAGTCCTGCAGCCACCGTAGGTGTCTGGCCCTGTTTCCAATCAGCCTTCTCCGGAACCTGCATCGGGGGCGTCAGGAATCGCTGCGGTGCGGGCAGCGTCGGATCGCTGCCTGACTGCTCTGCCGAGGTGAACGATGCCTTCTCGTTGCATCCGCCCAGGATCACCAACAAGGCAAGAGCGAGCGCACCACGAATGATGGTCTTAGTCATGGGCGCGATTCCTTGCGTTAGCTGGATGCATGGCGATCACGATGTGAGCGATGGACAGCAGGATGACTGTACACAGGGACAGCCAGACGCTGGTGGGCACTACCTCATAGGCGTCGCGTGTATGCACGAACGCATTGAATATCGCCGCGACCATGGCAAGTAACGAGAGCCAGAAATCGAGCCGATCCCGCACTGTGGCGAAACGGCGAGATGTGATCCAGACCTGCACGAGGTTGATCAATCGCGGGATCACCGCAAAGGCCAGGCCGATCGTGATCAACCAGGAAGCAGCCTTGAGCCACAACATCTCCGCTGTATTGACGTAGGTGATGTCGAAGATCAGCGCGCCGACGAACAGCCCGAACGGAATGGGGTTGAGCAGGCCATAGACGGCACTCGCGAATGACGAATGATTCGGTACGGTGTGGGAATTCATGAGCGGGGGCCTCCGTGGGGGTAACGCAGCCAAGTGAGAATGATCAGCAAGAGCAGCGCCTCAGGTGCAGGTTGACGTGTCAATTTTGACACTCGAGCTCGCCGGTATAAGGCGTGCCCGTAAGCAAGGACAATCGTGCGACGGCACGAGTGAAGCTCGATTTCACAAACCCAGGGGATGCCATTGGCCCGAACCTCGCACTTGACCCAACGTTGACGGCGGGCTATTGTCGCGTCGCTGAAGGTACGTATCTCTTCATCGAGATGAAACGATACGTTTAAAAGGGAAGTCAGGTACGGCCTCACGGCCAATTCCGGCGCTGCCCCGCAACGGTGTGTGGAAACGAACTTCGCCATGTGTATGGGTCATCGACCGAAATGCGGCGGGTAGTAGGTGGATTGCAAACGCAATCCGGGTCCACGAGCCCGAAGACCTGCCTCGGCTGGGGAGCAATCCCTGCATGACCTGGCGTCCTGGAAGGCGTGGGCACGCGCCTTCATCGGAGGCACGTCCCGATGCTTTCCAAGAGAGCCGGTTCGCCCGAGGGGGCGAAGGTCGCTGACGAAGACATGCCCGCAACTTGGCGGGAGGTGATCGAACAGTTCCTTCGTTCCTCATTCATCACGAATCGAGGAAACGCACCATGACCAACGTAACCAACCTTGGCTTCCCGCGCATTGGGGCCAAGCGTGAATTGAAACGCGCCGTGGAAGCCTATTGGCACGGCGATGCAACGGCCGAACAACTGCAAGAACAGGCGAGGGCGCTCCGGCTCCGGCATTGGAACTTGCAGCGCGATGCCGGCGCAGACACCGTGCCTTGCAACGATTTCTCGCTGTATGACCAGGTACTGGACACGGCGTTCCTGTTCGATGTGGTCCCGGCCCGTTATCGAAGCGTCGCCGACGCGGATCCGTTGCAGGGATATTTCGCGATGGCACGCGGACTGCAGGCCGATGGCGTGGACCTTCCAGCGTTGGAAATGACCAAGTGGTTCGATACCAATTACCACTATCTGGTGCCAGAACTCGAAGCTGGCCAGCGCTTCGGGCGTCGTGGAAACAAACCGGTCGCGGAATTCCTTGAAGCACGTGCAGCGGGATTCGATGCGCGTCCTGTGCTGCTCGGACCCGTTAGTTTCCTGCTGCTCTCAAAGGCCGTGGACGGTAGTGATCGGCTTGAGCTGCTTCCGCAATTGGTCGAGGCCTATGCAGGTCTGTTGCGTGAACTCAAACAGGCTGGGGCGGAGTGGGTACAAATCGACGAACCATGCCTGGTGCTGGACCAGGATGTAGACGACCATGCCGCATATCAACAGGCCTATGCGGCGTTCGAAAGTATTGAGCGGCCGAAGTTGTTGCTCACGACCTACTTCGGCGCGTTGGGCGACAACCTTGCGTTGGCTGCGTCGCTGCCGGTAGATGGCTTGCACATCGACCTGGTTCGCGGGCTGGAACAGTTGGATTGCGTGCTCAAGGTGCTGCCACAAGGGCACCAGCTTTCACTCGGGCTAGTGGATGGTCGCAACGTCTGGCGAACGCATCTGGACAACGCACTGGTGCTCGCGCGCCACGCGTGTGCAAGCGTTGGTGAGGGCAAGCTGTGGCTGGCGCCTTCATGTTCCCTGCAGCATGTGCCGGTCGACCTGGATCACGAAAAAGCGTTGCCGAAAGACTTGCTGTCATGGCTTTCCTTCGCCAAACAAAAAGTTGCAGAGCTGCGCCTGCTTGCCGATGCCCTGGACGGAAAGCCAGAGGCCGAGGCCGGTATGGCCGATGCGCGCGAACGCATCAGTTCGCGCAAGGCATCCACCCGCGTGCACCGTGCCGAGGTAGCAGCACAGGTCGACGCGCTGGAAGCTGATGGCGCACACCGCACATCGCCCTATGCGACCCGGCGCAAAGTGCAGACAGCACGCTTCGGATTGCCGCTATACCCGACCACCACGATCGGTTCGTTTCCGCAAACCCTGGAAGTACGTGACGCGCGTGCAAGCAACAAGTCTGGCAGGTTGAGCGATGCAGATTACGAGGCGTTCCTCGAAGCCGAGACCGAAAAGTGCGTGCGCTTCCAGGAAGAGATCGGCATCGACGTGCTGGTGCACGGCGAGTTCGAGCGCAACGACATGGTGGAGTATTTCGGCGAACAACTTGAAGGCTTTGCGTTCACCAAGAATGGCTGGGTACAGAGTTATGGGTCGCGCTGCGTCAAGCCGCCGGTAATCTGGGGTGACGTCTCGCGTCCTGCGCCGATGACCGTGCGTTGGTCGCGCTTTGCGCAGTCGCTGACGGACAAGCCGATGAAGGGAATGCTGACGGGCCCAGTCACCGTGCTGCAATGGTCGTTTGTGCGTGACGATCAGGCGCGATCGGCGACCTGTCGGCAGATTGCGCTGGCGCTGCGGGATGAAGTTCAGGACCTGGAGCGTGCAGGGATCGGCATCATCCAGATCGACGAACCTGCGCTGCGCGAGGGCCTGCCGCTGCGCCGCGCCGACTGGAAGGCCTATCTGGATTGGGCGGTGGAATGTTTCCGCATCAGCGCATCAGGCTTGCGCGATGACACCCAGATTCATACCCACATGTGCTATTCGGAATTCAACGACATCATGGAAGCGGTCGCGGCCATGGATGCCGATGTCATTTCCATCGAGACCTCGCGCTCGCGCATGGAATTGCTGGATGCGTTCGTGAAATTCCGTTATCCGAACGACATCGGTCCCGGTGTCTACGACATCCATTCCCCGCGCGTGCCGGATTGGCGCGAGATGGCAGGGCTGCTGGAGAAGGCGGAGGCCGTGCTTGCGCCAGAGCAGATCTGGGTGAATCCGGATTGTGGCCTGAAGACCCGGGGTTGGACCGAAACACGCGCCGCACTGGAAGCCATGGTCGGCGCCGCGCGCGGCCTGCGTGAGCGCAGGGTCGCAGCCTGATCTGAGTAAGATACGCGCCGCTGGCTAGACCGGCGGCGCGTTTTCTAAATGACAGTTTGTTGCGCACGACGATGCAACGCAATACTGATGTCCCGCACTTATTTCTGCACGCTACCGATGCGCCCAACGCGCTGCCTCTAATGAGTAATCAAAGGCGAGCGGCGTCCTCTGCTTTTTTCACACGTGACTCCACAACATCGGGCTCGCCCCGCGAGACAGCGCCGTTCTTCTGGTAGCCTCCTATACGCACCGTCTTACCCAGATCCTTGCGACGGCGCACGATGTAGTCGAACGTGCCGGCCACTCGGAACAGCAGATTCAGCTGGTGGTAGCCCAGGTTCTCTATCACGGCAACGCCAAGTAATCGCATCAGGTCGCCTGTCGTGGCAGTTCGCAGACGCGTGCGTTCCTGCATCAGAACTGCGGCCACTGACAGGAATGTGCCCAACAGCAAGGCCAGAATCGCGAACAGCATGATGATCTGGATCGACACCAGTCCCATGAAGTAGGCGAACGGGACGAGCACATAACCGGCAATCTCGACGAATGCTGAAAAAGCCTCAAACAGCAGGAAGAACGGCATGCCGAACATCCCGGCCATGCCGTATTTGGGATTGAACGTCATTCGCCAATGTCGTAGCAAGGCTTGCAAAATGCCGCGTTGCCAGCGATTTCGTTGCGATGCAAGCACGCCCCAGGTTTCAGGAACCTCGGTGTAACACACAGGGTCGGGGATGAAATCGACCCTGCCGTTGTTGGCGCTGGCGTACTTCTGCAAGCGGATCGTGAATTCGATGTCATCGGTAATGGTGGACGCGTCTACGCCGCCCATTGCCAAAACCACGTCGCGTTTCACCACCATGAATGCGCCGGAGATGCACAGCATGCTGTTAAGCCGAGCCAAGCCGAGACGTGCCCACTGGAAACTGCGCAGGTACTCGAGTGCTTGCAACAACGGAAGCATGCGTCGTGGCAGGCCGAAGCCATGAATCTTGCCGTCGCGCACTTCCAGCCCGTTGGCTGGCCGTACGATTCCGCCTGCTGCGATCACGCGCTCGTTGCGCAGGAATGGACGCACAGCGCGGAGTAACGCGTCCTCCTCGAATATGCAATCGGCATCCATGACGCACACCAACGGGTAGCGGGCACTATTGACGGCAGCATTGATTGCATCGCCGCGCTGGCCGTTTTCCTTGTCGATCACCAGTAAATGTGGATGTTCGAACGATTCGTACACCGATCTAACGGGCTGTGTCTTCAGCCGCGTGGAACTTGTTCTGCTGACCTTGCGCAGACGAAAGTGGTCTATCAGCAGCTGCAGGGTCGCGTCGGATGAGCCATCGTTGACGACGATCACCTCATGCTGTGGGTACCGGAGCATGAGTGCGGCTTCGACGGTCCCGATGATCACTTTTTCCTCGTTGTGTGCGGGAATGATCACGCTGAAGGGCAAAGTCAGCGGTGACTCGGCGATGCGGCGGAAATCACCGATATTGATGCTGCGTTGATAGCGTTGCAGTTGGGTGGCGCCCAGCATGATCAACAGCATGTAAAGCACGTAAAGCACGCAGTAGTAGACAAAAATGGCTTGCAGGAGCCAGATCACGGTAGCGGAGGCGGTCATGCCGGCAGCGCCACAGGCGCTTGCACGAGAGTGCGTTCTTCGAGAATTTCTCGGCTCATGTCGCGCGCAAAGGCGTCAGCATGTTCGGTTGAAGCGCGTTGCAGTGCTTGCATTCCGGTAGCCCCGAGTTCGGCCAGCGCGTTTGCAGCGTTGAACCGTACCCACCACACACTGTCGGACATGGCGCTATCAAGCGCCGCGATCGCCGAGAATCCTTGTGCGCTGCCAGTCCCCAGTTTTCCGAGTGACGTGGCTGCTTGGCTGCGGACTTCCCATGAATCGTCCCGCAGTGCCTCGATCAATTTGTCGGTGACGGTTGCATCGCCGATACCGCCAAGCGCGCGAGCGGCAGCGACTCGAATTTCGGAGTGCTTCGAGTGAAGGGCATCGCGAATCGGAGAGGATGCAGCGCCGTGGGCATGCATCCCGATGGCGTTGATTGCAGCTACGCACATCGCGGGCGTGGCATCTTCTCCGGGGTTTGCAAGAAACTGCTCCAGCACCGGTACGGCTGCAGGGCCAAGCCCGTACAACAAGTCGGTGGCTCGCTGCTGCGCCCAGCGCCCCGGCAGCGCGATGGCTTCCAGGATCGGTATCGCTGCACTGACGTGCCCTAGTTGCACCAGCGATTGGGCAGCGGCTAGCCGTACCTCAAGCTGCTCATCCTGCAGCGTGCCCAGCAACGCGGGTCTGGCCGCATCGCTGCCGAGATACCCGAGATGGGTGGCGGCACGCACCCGACGCGCGAAGTTGCGATGGGTCAGTTCCTGCAGCTCCACTTTCTCGAAATCGAAGTGCTCGAATAGGGGCTGCAACCGTTGCTGTACCACGCCTCCGCGTGCGCTGGCGACTTCCAACATCACGTCTAGCGCAAGTTGCCGGTCGGTGGCCAAAGCTGGCACCGTCAT
>JBBSRO010000063.1:0-12948 GCA_038242955.1 Lysobacterales bacterium | reverse complement strand
GCTTCCAGCGCGGCCTCGTCATCCAGGCCAACTTGGGCATGGAAGGACTGATCGAAGTTGTCATCGGGGTCGTATTCGTGCGCGGCCATCGGGCGCCTCATCGTGTCCAAGCTCGCAGGATACGTCGCCAGCAGTGATGGCAACGGCCTGATGCCGTCAAAAGCCGCCAAACGTCTCCAAGCGTCGCTGGACGTAGAATGTGCCACCGTCGATCCGGCCAATGGCCAGGTACTGCCATGGCTGCCAACGCCACGATTCTCAAAGCCGAGCTACAGGTCACCGACATGGATCGGCACTATTACGCCAGTCATGCGCTGACGTTGGCCCAACATCCGTCCGAAACCGATGCGCGCTTGCTGGTGCGTTTGCTGGCATTCGCGCTGCATGCCGATGATCGGCTCGAATTCGGTCGTGGCTTGAGTGACGAGGACGAGCCGTCGCTGTGGCGCCGCGATTACACTGGGGCGATCGAGCAATGGATCGAGTTGGGCCAGCCGGACGAAACCCGTCTGCGCAAAGCTAGTGCGCGCACCCAGCAGCTGGTGGTGGTGGGTTACGGTGGGCAGGCCGCCGAAGCTTGGTGGAAGCGCAATGGCGCAACGCTGGGGCGGCTGAAAAATCTCAGCGTGCTTGAGTTCGCCGATGATGAGGTCGCCGCCGCCACGGAATTGCTGGGCCGCGGTATGCGCGTCACCGCGATGATCCAGGATGGTGAACTGCAGTTGATGGATGCCGAGCGCAGCATCGCCTTACGACCGCGCTGGCGGATGCGCGACGGGGCTGCCGTCGCCGCCTGACGCAGTTCAGACCCGGTACGCCACTGTCTTCATCAGCTTCGATGCCGCCGCCATCAGCCTAGGGATCGGTGCGGGCAAGATTTTTGCACCCGCAGCTTCCGCATGTTCGGCGTGACGTGCTTCATCGGCCTGCATCACGCGCAGGATCGCGCGGCTGCGCTGGTCGGCTTCCGGCAAAGATTCCAGGTGCTCGCCGATGTGCGCTTCGACTTGGTGCTCGGTCTCGACCACGAAGCCCAGGTTCCAGCCATCGCCGCGCAGGCCAGCCAGCAGGCCAATCGTGTAGCTACCGGCGTACCAGAGCGGGTTGAGCAGGCTAGGCCGGCTGTCCAGCTCGCGCAGGCGGTCCCCGCACCAGGCCAGGTGATCGGTCTCTTCTTGCGCGGCAGCCAGCAGCTGGTCGCGGGTAGCCGGATCGCGTGCAACCGTGGCTTGGCCGATATAGAGCGCTTGCGCGCAGACCTCGCCGACATGGTTGATGCGCATCAGGCCTGCGGCGTGGCGGCGCTCGGCATCATCCAGGACCACGTCGGGCTCGGTGTTGCCTGGATTGGGACGCTCGGCGCGCACGCCACCCGATACGGTCGACAGCGCGTTCTGCGCGGAGTCAAGCAGTCGGTCTAGCGGACCTAGTGTGCGTGAAGTCGTCATGGCAGCATTCTAGGCGGGCGGGGAGCGTCCGGGTTCTGGTTGCGCGTGACCCGGGTGCGGGCTATCATTCCGCTCCTGTCTGGCCCGTCAGCTTTTTGGATATGGGTTTGGCATACCAAAAACGCGAGGCAAAGTTCCGTCGGCAACACGCCGGATGACGGAATCAGTCCGACCATGCACCCCTGTAGAAGAGTTCCCATGAAAACTTTCATCGCCAAGAACGAGACCGTCCAGCGCGACTGGTACGTCGTTGACGCCGAGGGCAAGACCCTGGGCCGTCTGGCCGCAGCACTGGCCTATCGCCTGCGCGGCAAGCACAAGCCTGTATTTACCACACACGTCGATTGCGGCGATTACCTTGTCGTGATCAACGCCGAGAAGATCGTGGTGACCGGCAAGAAGCTGCAGAACAAGCTGTACCACCGGTTCACCGGTTACGTCGGCAATCTGAAGACCGAGAACCTGGCACAGGCGCTTGATCGCCACCCGGAGCGCGTGATCGAGATCGCCGTCAAGGGCATGTTGCCGAAGAACACACTGGGCCGTGCGATGTATCGCAAGCTCAAGGTGTACAAAGGTTCCGAACATCCGCACGCGGCACAAATGCCGCAGCAGCTGGACATCTGATCATGGCAATCTCCCAAAATTACGGCACCGGCCGCCGCAAGTCCTCCATCGCCCGCGTGTTCCTGCGCAAGGGTTCGGGCACCATCACCGTCAACGACCGTCCGCTGGACGAATTCTTTGGCCGTGAGACTGCACGCATGATCGTGCGCCAGCCGTTGACGCTGACCGATCATATCGAGACCTTCGACATCATCGCGACCACCACTGGCGGTGGCACCACCGGCCAGGCCGGTGCGATCCGTCTTGGCATCGCGCGCGCGCTGGTTGAATATGACGAAACCTTGAAGCTCAACTTGCGCAAGGCGGGCTTCATGACCCGCGATGCGCGCGAAGTCGAGCGCAAGAAGGTCGGCCTGCATAAAGCCCGTCGCGCCACCCAGTTCTCGAAGCGCTGATCCCCTTCGCCTTCTGGCGTTGGCGCGCCGGCTTGCCGTACACCTGTACTGTCTTCGCCGACGCGCCTTAGCCAGAAAACGAATGGACTCGCGCTTGTTGTCGTTGTTCACTTACCAAGCGCGTTTGGTTTTACAATTTGCGTTATAGCCCCGTCGCCAAGCGGTAAGGCATCTGCCTCTGACGCAGACATTCGGAGGTTCGAATCCTTCCGGGGCTGCCATATACAAGATCGCGAAGTTGCAAGCGCGATCCCGACGAACCCGCCGCAAGGCGGGTTTCGTTTTTCTGGTGGGCATCTTCTTATCCGCAGTCGCGATGCGACAATGGCGGCCCAGCTTGGAGCCGCGCATGGTCGCCAGTTTCACCGCACCAAAGACATCGCCGGTTGGCGTGGATGCCGCATTGCGCAGCCGTGGTTACGCAGTGCTCGCGCCGACCGATGTCGCCGCGCTTGTCGACGTCAGCCTTGCCGACCTCAATGCGCTGACGCCGAGCTGGGACGACCTGCAGTTGGACCACTACCTCAAGGATGGCGGCAACTACCGCAAGCGTCGGCATTCCTGTTTCATCGCTAAAGACGGTGAACTGCAGCCGGTCCCGCATCGCGTGCACTGGCAATCGCTGGACTACAACGCCCTGCATGGTGGGATGCAGCGATGGTTCGAACCCATCGAACCGACGGTTGTAGCGAAAGGCGTATGGACAAAGCTGCTGCTTGGGCTTGCCGATGTGTTTTCGGTGGCGATGCCAGTGACGTGTTGGCATATCGAAGCACACCAGTTCCGCATCGACACCAGTGATGGCGTCGGCCGGCCGACGCCAGAAGGCGCGCATCGTGATGGCGTCGATTTCGTGGCGGTCCTTTTGGTGGCGCGGCACGGGATCAAGGGCGGCGAAACCCGTGTGTTCCAGGCCGACGGACCGGACGGACAACGCTTCACCCTCGAACAACCGTGGTCAATGTTGTTGCTGGACGATGCGCGGGTGATCCACGAATCGACCCCGATCCAGCCGCTCGACGACTACGGCCATCGCGACACATTAGTGCTCACGTTCCGCGCTGCCGGATTCCAAGGTGATGGCGAAGGATGATCAGGTGGCGTGCGTGGTGGGGTGTGACGACGCGCGACCTTCGGCGACATGGATGTCGCCGATGAGCCTCCATGGATGGATTCACGGCGTGTCGCGTGTGGCATACCCCGCCGCGTACGCCACATCGTTACAATTGCAACTATCGCGCTCAGGCGCAGCTGATTCGAGGTCACCATGAAACTGGGTTCACTGAAGGAAGGCGGGCGCGATGGCACCCTGGTCGTAGTATCGCGTGATCTCACCAAGGCAGTCCGCGCCACCGGTATTGCGCCGAACCTGCAGCGCGCGCTGGAAGACTGGTCCAACCTCGCGCCACGCCTGAACGCATTGTCCGACGCGCTCAACGACGGTAGCGCCGATGGCGTGTTCGACCTCGATATCCGGACCCTTGCCGCACCGATGCCGCGCGCCTACGAATTTGTGGATGGCAGCGCTTACCTGCCGCACGTCGAGCGCGTACGCCGTGCGCGTGGCGCTGAAGTGCCGGCGAGCTTTTACGTCGACCCACTGATGTACCAAGCGGTCAGCGCTGGCTTCCTTGGCCCGCGCGATCCGGTGAAAGTGGTGAGTGAGGATTACGGTATCGATCTCGAAGCCGAGGTCGTGATCGTGACTGACGACGTGCCGATGGCGGTTACTCCCGAGGCCGCAGCGGCGCATATCCAGCTGGTGGGTCTGGTGAACGACGTCTCCCTGCGCAACCTGATTCCCGGTGAACTGGCGAAGGGTTTCGGCTTCGTGCAGTCCAAGCCGCGCTCAGCGCTCAGCCCCGTATTCGTGACTCTGGATGAATTGGGCGACCACTGGCGCGACAACAAGCTGCACCTGCCAATGCTTAGCCACGTCAATGGCGAGTGGTTCGGCGCGCCGGAGGCTGGCGTTGACATGCAATTCGATTTCGCCCAACTGGTGGCGCATGTGGCGAAGACGCGGCCGTTGTCGGCGGGCACGATTGTTGGCTCCGGCACGGTCGCCAATGAGGACACATCGCTGGGTGCATCCTGTTTCGCCGAGCGTCGTACCGTGGAAACCCTTCGCGACGGCAAGCCGAGCACGCCGTTCATGAGCTTCGGCGACAGTGTTCGCATCGAAATGCTGGACCGGGATGGCATCAGTATTTTCGGCGCGATCGAGCAACGGATCGAGAAGCAGGACGCTTGACGGTCGATTCAGCCAGCTGAGCGGACTATCGCGACATGATTAGCCCCGGTAGTGTTGAAGATCAATTGTCGAGTGCAGGAGTGGCGGTGACTGAATCATTGCAGCTGTATTCGTACTGGCGTTCTAGTGCTGCTTATCGCGTGCGTATCGGCCTGAATTTGAAAGGCCTGGAGTACGAAATTGTTCCCGTGCACCTGGTGCGCGATGGTGGTGAACAGCATTCCGTCGAATACCGCGAGCTCAATCCGCAGCAGTTGGTGCCGGTATTGCTGCACGGGCATCGGCGGCTCAGCCAGTCATTGGCGATCATGGAATATCTGGACGAAGTGTGGCCGCATCGTCCGTTGCTGCCCAGCACCGCGCGCGAGCGCCAGCGCGCGCGGTCGCTGGCGCTGTTGGTGGCCTGCGACATTCATCCCCTCAACAACCTGCGCGTGCTGCAGTACTTGGAGAACGAATGGAATGCCCCGCAGCCCGAGCGCGATGAATGGGTGCGGCACTGGATCGTGGATGGCTTTGCCGCCGCCGAAGCAATGCTGGCCGACCATCCGTCGACCGGCGATTATTGCGAGGGCAATACCCCTGGCTATGCCGACTGCTGCCTGATTCCGCAGATCTACAACGCGCGCCGGTTTGGCGTGGACATGGACAGGTTTCCGACCATTCAGCGAATTGATGCTGCTTGCATGGCATTGCCGGCGTTTGATGCCGCGCGCCCGGAACAACAACCGGATGCCCCGGCGCAGAATTGAGCTGACGAGAATAAAAGGGGACGGAGGGAATTAAGGCGCGCCTTAATTCCCTCCGTCCCCTTTTCTGCAGCCCGTTTTTGATGTTCTAGTGCGCTGCGCCGGCGTTGAATACGTCTGCGTAGGGGTCGTGTTCACCGCTGTCACCCTCGGACAGCCGGAACTTCAGGGCCAAACCATCGCGGGAGTCGGCCGCTTTCAACGCCTCCTCCATCTCGATCTTGCCGTCCTTGAACAATCGGAACAGGTGCTGGTCGAAGCTCTGCATGCCTTCCTCCAGTGAGTCTTCCATCGCCATCTTGATCTCGTGGACCTGGCCACGGCGAAGCAGGTCACGGATCATCGGTGTGTTGATCAACACCTCAGCGGCTGGCATGCGGCGACCGTCCGTCCCAATCACCAGACGTTGGCTAACCACCGCCTTCAGGTTCAATGCCAAGTTCATCAGCACGTTTTTGTGAGCACCCTCGGGGAAGAAGTTGAGGATGCGCTCAATGGTCTGGTCGGCATTGTTGGAGTGCAGGGTCGCCAGGCAGAGGTGCCCGGTTTCGGCGAAGGCGATTGCCGCTTCCATGGTCGCGGCGTCTCGAATTTCGCCAATGAGGATCACGTCGGGTGCCTCGCGCATCGCGTTCTTCAGCGCCGCCTGGAAACTGTGCGTGTCCAGTCCGACTTCGCGCTGGTTGACGATGGATTTCTTGTGCCGATGTAGATATTCGATCGGATCCTCGATGGTGAGGATGTGGCCGGACGAAGCGCGGTTGCGATGGTCGATCATCGAGGCCAGCGTGGTCGACTTTCCGGAACCGGTGGAACCTACGATCAGCACCAGCCCGCGCGGAGCCATGATGATGTCTTTCAGCACCTGCGGTAGTTGTAGTTCCTCGATGCTGGGAATGTCGCTGCGGATCGCGCGAATTACCACGCCGACCTCGCCACGCTGCTGGAATACATTGACGCGGAAGCGGCCGGAGTCCGGCACCGCGATCGCCATGTTGAGCTCCAGTTCTCGCTCGTACTCGGTGATCTGCGCTTCGCTCATCAGCGAGTACGCGACTTTTTTCGCCATCCCTGCAGGTAACGGTGCACTACCCAAGGCGTGTAGTTCGCCCTCGATCTTGATGTTCACCGGCGCACCGGATGTCAGGAACATGTCCGAGGCGTTCTTTTCCGCCATCAGCTTGAGGAAATAGCCGATATCCATTGCAAAGGTTCCTTCGATCCTGCCGGTGATTTGCGCTCGCGCCGCCGGCTTCCCACAATGACCGCTCATGCCTTCACATCGAACGGTCCCCCATATGCGCCCAAGCTTCGCACAAATCCGTCCAACGCTGCACGCCCTCGGCGCAGGCCTCGCTCTGTCGCTGGCAGGCTGCGTGACGTTGCCGCCTCCTACCGCAGAGCTGGATACTGCGCGGCAAGCGGTGGCCCGCGCAACTGACGCTGATGCAGATCAGTATGCGCAGGCGGACATCACCCAGGCCCGTGCAGGGCTGGAACAAGCGCAGGCCGCAATGGCGCGCAATCGCGACGATGAGGCGCGCGCTGCCGCACTTGCAGCCTCAGCCGACGCGGACCTGGCTTACACGCTCAGTCGTGCCGCCGTCGTCCGTGCTGAATTCAGTCAGCAGCAGGCCGAGATCGCCGAGCTGCGCGCGCGCCTAAGCACGCCTTCGGAGCAGTCGCTCGCCAATCCGTTGGATTCGCCAGCGCCTGTCGCGACCGCCGAGATACGGCTGCAGGCGCTGGAAGCCGATCCACGCCTGAATCAGTTCGCCCAGTACGAACGCTTGCAGGCCAGCCAGGCATTGGCCGCCGTGCAGGCCAGCAGCAGCCGTAATCGGCAGGCGGCTGCCATGTTGGCGGAACGCCGCGTCGGTATCGCCGAACAGGCAGCGCGGATCGAAGCCGCGCGACGCCAAACCGACACCCTGCAGCGCGAGCGCAGCGAGCTGCTGGTCGAGGCGAGTCGGCGCGATGCCGAACGGGCCCGTGCCGAAGCCGAGCACCTACGAATGCAAGCACAGATGCAAGCCGAAGAAGCCGCAAGACTGCTCGCCAGTGCGGATGCCGAGTCCAGCGCACGGCAAGAGGCTGAGGCAGTGCTCGATAGTGCACAAATCAACCAGGATGCCCGCGTGGCTGCGGCCCGCGAAAAGCAAGCCGCCTTGGCTCGCCAGGAAGCTGAGTTGGTAGCGGGCGTCAAGCTGCCGTCATCGCGCCAAGGCACGCAGGGGGAGGTCTTCACGCTTGCGGGCAATGCGTTCGGCTCAGGCCAGGCGCAACTCACGGCAAACGCATCTGCCAGCGTACGGGCGTTGGGTGTGTATCTCGCGGCGATGAAGGCAGGCAGTGTCCAGGTGATCGGCCATACCGACAGCCAGGGAGAGGAGACAGCCAACCAGACGCTCTCGCGGCGGCGCGCTGATGCGGTCAAGTCAGGTTTGGTGGATGCCGGTTTGGCAGCTGGCCGCGTCAGTGCGCAGGGGCAGGGTGAAGCTGAACCCATCGCTGACAACAAGACCGCTGCAGGCCGTGCCAAAAACCGCCGAGTAGAGATCGTTTTTTCGAATTAGCCTTTATTAAACAATGTCTTGAGAGAAGGTTTTGGCTGAGCGAGCGCCGCTAAATTACTCATCGCGGCAGCTTGCGACCGGCAGGGGACAGGAGTAGGGTCGGGTTAGCCAGACGGTTTGAACTCCTTGTCCCATCTGGCCGGAGACTGGTTGATGCTTGATCCGTTCGACAACCCGAATCACGTCCCCGCATGCAGGAATCGCGGTGGCCGTTCCGGGCCAGACGATTGCGCCTTGCCCCAGTCCACGTCGCGCCAAATCGCATCCAGATTCAGTACGCCCCGCGCTGCCTACAGCCGGGGCGTCTGTGTTTTTGGACGCGCCATTCCCTCAGCCTGTCTCCCGTCACTAAGTATCCCCGCGCCCGCCCGTCTGGCGAGTGTGTACTCACGGCAGGCTTTCCTGCCATCACCCGCGAATCCCGGCCAACAAGCCGGGTGCCGCAACGTAGCGACCTGAAAGGAGGTTTCCATGTTCGAAGGACAACCGCAGGCAGAACTTGAAGCAAAGATGAAATCCAACACCGAATTTCGGCAGCTTTATTACAGGCACCGGGAACTCGACAAACAGGTGATGGACGCCGAGCTGGGCGTACTGCCGCTGGACGACATGACACTCGGCCAGATGAAGCGCGAGAAACTTGCGGCCAAGGAACGGCTGATCCGGATGTACGACAGCCACTGAGCAACATGCGGGCGGTGGCGGCCTCCTCGTCGGCCGCGCCGTCCGTCTTCCCGTGCACATCAAGTCGGGAGGGCGCGTCGTTGCCCCGCTGTTAGAATTGCCAGCTTGCAGCAACGCGTGTAAAGAGCATGGCGACCCACGATTCCGTCCTAGAACTGGTTGGTGAAACACCGATCATCCGTGCTCGCCGCCTCGATACCGGCTTATGCACGCTGTACCTGAAGCTGGAAAGCCAGAATCCCGGCGGTTCGATCAAGGACCGCATTGGTATGTCGATGATCGGGGCCGCCGAGCAACGTGGCGACATCAAGCCTGGCGACACCTTGGTCGAAGGCACGGCTGGCAACACCGGCATTGGCCTTGCGCTGGTCGCCCAGCAGAAAGGCTACAAGCTGATCCTGGTCGTGCCCGACAAGATGAGCCGCGAGAAGATCTTCAATCTCAAGGCGATGGGCGCGCAGGTGGTGCTGACCCGCTCCGATGTGGCCAAGGGCCACCCGGACTACTACCAGGACATGGCCGAGCGCATTGCCCGTGAAACCCCGGGTGCATATTTCATCAACCAGTTCGGTAACCCCGACAACCCGGCCGCGCATGAGTTCGGCACCGGACCGGAAATCCTGCGGCAGATGCAGGATGTCGGCGGACTGGATGCCATCGTATTCGGCTGCGGCAGTTCTGGAACCATGACCGGCCTGTCGCGCTGTTTCGCCACGCAGTCCCCGCATACGGAGCTGATCCTGGCCGACCCGGTTGGCTCGATCCTCGAGGACTACATCAACCGCGGCGACATCGTCGAAAAATCTGCCAGCTGGATGGTCGAGGGCATCGGCGAAGATTTCCTGCCGTCGATTTCCGACTTCACCCGTGTCAAGAAAGCCTATGCGATCAGTGACAAGGAAAGCTTCCTGACTGCGCGCGAATTGCTGGAAAAAGAAGGCATCCTCGGCGGCTCATCGACCGGCACGCTGCTGGCGGCGGCGCTTGAATATTGCCGCGAGCAGACCACGCCCAAGAACGTACTGTCTTTTGTTTGCGACACCGGCAACAAGTACTTGTCGAAGATGTACAACGACTTCTGGATGCTGGACAACGGCTTCCTCGAGCGTGAACAGGTAGGGGACCTGCGTGATCTCATCCTGCGTCCGTTCGCGGCGCGCGACACAGTAGTGGTTGGTCCCGCTGACTTGTTGATCACCGCTTGGCAGCGCATGAAGCTCTACGACGTCAGCCAGCTGCCGGTCATGGATGGCGAGCGCATCGTCGGCATTGTCGACGAATCCGATGTGCTGCTACACGTCTATGGCGACGAGTCGCGCTTCCGCGAACCAGTTTCGACCGCGATGGTTAGCAAGCTGCACAAGATCCCGGTGCACGCACCCATCGAATCGCTGTTGCCGGTGTTCGACCGTGGCCACGTCGCCATCGTGATGGACGACGAGCGCTTCCTGGGCTTGATTACCCGCATCGACCTGCTCAATTTCCTGCGCCGCCGCGTGCAATAGCCGCCGGTTGCAGCCTCATCGAAGTTCCAAGAAGGGATATCCGCAATGAAAGACGACAAGCACCTGGCGCTGGCCACGCGCGCCATCCATGGCGGTCAATCGCCGGATCCTAGCACCGGCGCAGTCATGCCGCCGATTTACGCGACCAGCACCTACGCCCAATCCAGCCCTGGCGTGCACAAGGGATTCGAATATTCGCGTACGCACAACCCGACCCGGTTTGCCTACGAACGTTGCGCCGCATCGCTGGAAGGCGGCAGCCGCGGGTTCGCCTTCGCGTCCGGACTAGCGGCCACATCGACCCTGCTTGAGCTGCTCGACAGCGGCGATCACGTCATCGCGATGGATGACATCTACGGCGGCAGTTATCGCCTGTTCGAGCGCGTGCGTCGGCGCAGTGCAGGGCTGGATTTCAGTTTCGTTGACTTGACCGATGCCGCTGCGTTCCAAGCGGCGATCACGCCGCAAACGAAACTGGTGTGGATTGAAACACCGACCAATCCGCTGCTCAAGATCGTCGACATCGCCGCGATCGTAAAGATCGCAAAGAAGCAGGGATTGCTGGTTGCGGTCGACAACACGTTCGCCTCGCCGATCCTGCAACGACCGCTGGAACACGGCGCCGACATCGTCATGCATTCGGCCACCAAGTACCTCAACGGCCACTCCGACATGGTCGGCGGCATGTTGGTAGTCGGCGACAATGCCGAGCTGGGCGAACAGCTGGCGTTCTTGCAGAACTCGGTAGGCGCCGTGCAGGGGCCGTTCGACAGCTTCCTGGCGTTGCGTGGGCTGAAGACTCTTCACCTGCGCATGAGGGCACATTGCGAAAATGCGCTCGCATTGGCGCAGTGGCTGCAGACGCATGATGCCGTGAGCGAAGTGATCTACCCTGGATTACCGTCCCACCCGCACCACGCGCTTGCCGCGCGGCAGATGGATGGGTTCGGCGGCATGCTTTCGATTCGCGTCAAAGGTGGCTTCGAGGCAGCCAAGCGCTTCTGCGAGCGACTGGAACTATTCACCTTGGCCGAATCACTTGGCGGCGTCGAATCGCTGGTCAATCATCCCGCAGTGATGACGCACGCCTCTATCCCGCCCGACCGCCGTGCCGCGCTGGGCATTGGTGACGAGCTGGTGCGGCTGAGCGTCGGTATTGAGGATATGGCTGACTTGCGCGGGGATCTTGCGTCGGCTCTGGCTTGACCGCCACGCCCGCGGACCTGCTCGACACCATTTGGCCGCTGATGCGATCACGTTTCAGGCGATAACCAGACAAAAAGAAAGGGCCGTGCGGCCCTTTCTTTTTCGCAACGTGCCGGCGTTGAATCAGCTCTTGGCTTCCGCAATCGTCTTGCATGCGATTTGCACCGTCGCCTTGCCGGCCTCGGCAAGCGTTTCCCAATAAAAGGGACACGCCAGAAGGTTTTCGGAAGTGGAAGTCTTGGATGAGGTGACGTTGATCGTCAGCTGCACTTCGCCGACGATGAGGCCTAGGCGCGACTTATCGATCACGTCGTCCTGGAAGGTTACCGAGCCTGCAGCATCCAGCGTCTGCTTGTTCTCACCCAACTTGATCATGCCAGAATCGTCCGCCATTTTTTGGGCTTGATCTTCGCCCTTGGCGTCACCGGAATAGGTCGCAACGACCAGTACTTTTTCGGATTTGGATTTTAGTAGTGCTTGAGCTGCTGGCGAAAGCGTCACCTGCACCTTGACCGGCGCGATGGTGGCGGCGGGCACCTGTTTCTCGGCCTCAGCTTGAGCTGCGCCTTCAGAAAGTGGTGCTACTGGCGTTTTTTCTGCTGGTTCCGCTTCTTCGCGGCGGGCGCAACCCGTCGCAACCAAGGCGAAGATTATTGATGCTGCAAGAATATTTTTATTCATGGGGGCGTCGTTATTTTCAGGGGATTGGGCGTTGGGTGGGGGTGGGCACGGGTGTACTTGGTCGTACAGTCGCCGGCATCGAGTAAGGCGTCACCGGCGTGATGGTCTTGGGGAACTGTTCGATTTCCAGATACTCGAGTCGGTCAACAATGGCCTGGCTGACTGAAGTCGCCTGCTCATCGTTTTCGATGATGTAGGGCACGATCATGATCACCAGTTCGGTTTTTCCCTTTTTGCTACTCTTTGTCTTGAACAGATTCCCAAGCAGTGGAATGTCCTTCACCAAGGGAATGCCGCTATCGTTGTTCGTTTCTCGCTTTGACATCAGGCCACCCATCACCACCGAGCCCCCATCGCGCAGGCTCAACGACGTAGTGAGGCTGCGATTGAAGATGGAAGGAGAATTGCCGGTGGCGTTGCTGGACAGCGGAAGCGCTTCGCTGACCTCTTGGGTAATGTCCAGGTCAATCCGATTGTCCGAATATACGGTTGGCTTGATACCCAAAATGATGCCCGTTTTGCGGTACTGGATGGACTGCAGCAAACTGGTGTTGCCTTCCGTCTGTTGGGGCGAAGACGTGCTCATGGTGACAGTCGGCACTTCCGTACCCACGTCAAAACTTGCTTCACTGCCGCTTTTTACCAGCAAGCGTGGTGTTGAAAGGATGCTGACCCGGTTATCTTGCGCGAACGCGGTGAGGGCGATGCGGTTTTGACCTGCCACATCGAGCAAGTAGGTCAAGCCATTACCACCGCCGCCACCTTTGGTTCCACCTGAACCGTCACCTGACCATGCGCGGCCGTTGAATCGACCAAACCCGTT
>JBBSRO010000062.1:0-13017 GCA_038242955.1 Lysobacterales bacterium | reverse complement strand
CGCTACCCGATGCTAGGCGACGCGGTGCCGTCTCGATGCGCCGCATGGCATTCATTCACATCCCTTCGCACGGGGGCGTTAGAGTGAATCCCAATGCGACTGCGTCACGTATGTAAACGAACTTCCGGCACTGTCGCGCAGTCCCAACGTTGACCCATCCTGACTACACGGCTCCCCTACGCCGCGGACACTACATGAAGCCCATCCGTACCCTGCTTGCAATCTCCCTCGGTCTGGCGCTGGTCGCGCCGCTCGCCTTGCTTGCGCGCACCGACACCGGCGCGATGCTGGCGGCGCCAACGGCTGACCAGTCCACGACCTCGCGTCTGGTCTATGGCCTCCTGTCAGACAGCCGCTACGCCTACCGCCCGCGCGCGTTGGACGATGCGCTGTCGCAGGACATTCTCAAGCGTTACCTTGAAGGGCTGGATGGCGGCAAGGTGTTCTTCACCGCGCAGGACATTGCCGGGTTCGATCGCTACAAGACCACGCTGGATGATGCGATCAAGAGCGGTAATGTGGCGCCCGCCTGGGCCGTATTCGCGGTGTACCGCCAGCGTGTAAACGAGCGCATCACCCAAGCCCGTGGCCTGCTCAAGGGTAATTTCGATTTCACCACTGACGAGCAGTACCAGTACGACCGTGAAGATGCGCCGTGGGCGACCAGTGGCGACGTATTGGACAACCTGTGGCGGCAGTCAGTGAAAAACGACTGGCTGCGCCTGAAGCTGGCCGGCAAGAAACCCGAAGATATCCGCAAGACGCTCGACAAGCGCTACGCCAACGTGCTCGATAGCGTGTCAGAGATCAAGGGCGATGACGTGTTCCAGAGCTTCATCAATGCCTACGCCAGTGCGATCGACCCGCATACCGATTACCTGAATCCGCGTAGCGCGGAAAATTTCAACCTGAGCATGTCCAACTCGCTGGAAGGCATCGGCGCGGTCTTGCAGAAGCAGGACGACGTCGTGCTGATCCGCGAGATCGTGCCCGGTGGGCCAGCCTCGCGCAGCAGGCTCAAGCCTGGCGACCGCATCACCGGGGTGGGACAAGGCGCTTCGGGTGAGATGAAGGACATCGTCGGTTGGCGTATCGACGACGCGGTGCAGTTGATCCGCGGCGCCGCCGACAGCTTGGTGCGACTGGACGTGATTGGTGCAGAAGCGCCGCTGGACAGCAAGCCGGAACGGATGGTGCTGACCCGCGCGAAGGTGCGCCTTGAAGACCAGGCAGCCAAGGCCGAGACCATCAACGTGCCGGCCAGCGAAGGACAGCCCGTACGCCGGATCGGCGTCATCAAGCTGCCGGGCTTCTATCAGGATTTCGAGGCGCGGCGGCTTGGCGACAAGAACTATGCATCCGCCACCCGTGACATCGCTCGCCTGCTCGGGCAGTTCCGTGCGCAAAAAATGGACGGCGTAGTGCTGGACTTGCGCAACAACGGCGGTGGTTCACTGAGCGAGGCAATTGAACTCACCGGTCTGTTCATCGACCAGGGTCCGGTCGTGCAGGTACGTGAGTCGAGTGGCAGGGTCAGTGTCGAGGATGACCGCAAGCCAGGCGTGGCTTGGACCGGTCCGTTAGCAGTGTTGGTCAACCGCGGGTCTGCATCAGCCTCGGAAATCGTGGCAGGTGCGATCCAGGACTATGGCCGCGGGCTGATCATCGGCGAGACGACCTTCGGCAAGGGCACCGTGCAGAACATGGTGGACTTGGACCGCTGGCCCGCCAATGAGAAGCCGCGTTTCGGTCAGGTCAAACTGACGATTGCACAATTTTTCCGTCCAGGCGGAAGCAGCACGCAGAACAAGGGCGTGGTGCCCGACGTCGACTTCCCGACCAGCGTGGATGCCAGTGAATACGGCGAAAGCAAGTACGACAACGCGCTGCCGTGGACGCGGATCGCGGCAGCACCGCACGTGCAGTACGGCAATTTCAACTCGCTGTTGGGCAAGTTGGATGCACGTCATGATTCGCGCGTTGCCAAGGACATCGAGTTCAAGTGGATCGCTGAAGATGTGGCCACATTTCGTGAGCAGAAAGACAAAAAATCGGTGTCGCTCAACGAAGTCGTGCGCCGTACCGAGCGCGACGAGTTCGATGCCAAGCGCAAGGCGCGCGCCGAAAAGCGCGTAGCGCTGGGGATCGAATTGGACCCCCTGTTGCAGCCACTTTCCGATGACGGATTGCAAGCGAGCGAGCGCAATGTGGTGCAGGACGCTGCGCGCGACGTGGCAGCCAGGAAACGTACTGACCCCTTGCTGCGCGAATCCGCGGCGATCCTGGGCGATGCGATCGGCCTGCTTGGTGCAGATGCCAAGTTGTCGGCGCAGGTGTTGCCGGAATCACGCAAGGCCGGTCACTGGGTGGATTGAGCTAACGCCTTACGCTGGATGGCATGTTCAAAGGCGGGCGCCATCGCGGCGCCCGTCGTGTTTTCCGGGTAACGGGTCTTTAGAAGCAGTTGGCTCTACGCTTGGTTCGATAACGAAACGCAACGCACGGGGACATGCGCGATGCAGGGCACGGACAACACTGCAGGCATCGCGGGTTCGCGCGTCGCACTCGCACTAACGCTGGTCTACCTGGTTTGGGGATCAACTTACCTGGCAATCCGCTTCGCGCTGGAAGGCGGGTTTCCGCCGTTCCTGCTTGGTGGGATTCGCTTCATCATTGCCGGCACGCTGATGTTTGCGGTGCTGCGTTGGCGCGGCATGCCGGTGCCCACCCGCGCGCAATGGGGAAATGCGGCCGCCGTAGGCATCATGCTTCTATTGCTCGGAAACGGCATGGTGAACCTTGCTGAAAAAACCGTGCCCTCGGGCATTGCGGCGGTTGCGGTGGCGTCGGCGCCACTATGGATGGGCGTGTTCGCAGCGATGCGTGGTGAACGGCCAAGCCGCATCGAATGGATTGGCCTGGGCATCGGTTTCCTTGGCGTGCTCTGGCTTAATTCCGGCAGCAGCTTGAGCGCAGCGCCGTTGGGCCTGTTTGCGTTATTGGTTGCGCCGCTCGCGTGGGCGTTCGGATCGATCTGGAGCCGTGGTCGCGACCTGCCTTCGCCTTTCATGGCCGCGGCGGCGCAGATGATCTGCGGTGGATTGGTGATGTGCGTGGTCGGCGTAGTGATCGGTGAACGATTCCAGGCCATGCCCACGTCGGCAGGCTTGGCCGCGTTTGCCTATCTGGTCGTGTTCGGTTCGATTATCGGATTTTCGGCATACATCTGGCTGTTGCACCATGTGCGCCCGGCGTTGGCTAGCAGTTATGCCTACGTCAATCCGGCCATCGCGGTTGCATTGGGTGCGTGGCTCGCACGCGAGCGCTTCGGCATGCATGAGCTGGTGGCTATGGGCGTGATCCTGCTTGGCGTTGTCGCGATCACCTTGGCGAAAGCGCGTCGGCCGAAATCAATACTGCAGAAAGAAGAGGTGCCGGCATGACCGCGCAGCGACTGGACCGGCGCGGGCTGTGGGTCGCGGTCGGATCATTCGTGTTGTGGGGCTTGATGCCGCTGTATTGGCATCTGCTCAAGTCGGTGCCGTCGATGCAGATCATCGCCCACCGCATCGTCTGGAGCACGCTGTTGGTGGCTGGTTGGCTGACTTGGAGATACGGTCGCGGCTGGTTGCGCGAAACCCTTTCGCATCCGCGTGCGTGGTGGATGCTGGCACTCAGCGGCGGGTTGATTGCGTTCAACTGGGGCATGTACATCTGGGCGGTGAATGCGGGTCATGTGGTCGAGACCAGCCTCGGCTATTTCATAAACCCGCTGTTCAACGTCGTGCTTGGCGTGGTGCTGCTCAATGAGCGGTTGAATCGCGTGCAGTGGCTATCGGTCGCAATCGCAACGGCTGGCGTGCTGTGGCTGACGTTCAACTACGGCAGCTTCCCCTGGATTGCGTTGAGCTTGGCGGTGTCATTCGGCACCTATGGGTTGGTGCGTAAATTGCTCGGTGTGCCACCCGTGCGTGGGCTGGGCGTGGAAAGTGTTTACCTGGTGCTGCCGGCGCTGGTGCTGCTGCTATGGGGCGAGATGCATGGCGACAGTCACGTGATCGCGCATGGTGCTGTCGCAAGTTGGAGTTGGCAGATCATGGCACTGCTGGTACTCGGTGGCGCGCTTACCGCGCTGCCGTTGATCGGCTTTGCCGATGCCGTCCAGCGGATTCCGTTTTCGATGGTCGGCGTGTTGCAGTACATCGCGCCCACGATGCAATTGTTGATCGGCGTGCTGGTGTTCAAGGAGTCGTTTGGCACCGAGCGCGCCATTGGATTCACCTGCATCTGGATTGCGCTGGCGATCTTCGCTGCAGATGGCGTCTTGCGATCCCGCCGCGCGAACGCGGCGGGTATTGCCAAAGGTTAGCCAAGAATTTCGGACGCTTGCTCGATGCTGTTGCGCAGGGCGCGACTCAGGCGGCACGTAGCGCGTCGGCTACCGGCATCCGCGCTGCTCGCAGCGCGGGGAACAAGCCGCCGACCAAGCCAATCCCGAGCGCCCATTTAAGGCCAGTCCACAGCAGCTCTGGCGACACCCGGAACTGGAAGACCACCTGGCTGAAGTTTTGCCCCAGGGTGCTGACCGTGTACCCGTTGAACACTAGCCAGGCGATGCCGGCACCGAGTAGCCCGCCAAGCAGTGCCAGCAGCATGGTTTCCAGCATGACCGCAGTCACCACCGGTACCCCGCGAAAACCCAAGGCGCGCATCGTCGCAATCTCGCGCGCACGCCCGGCCACTGCCGCGTACATCGAGTTCAAGGCGCCGAAGACCGCGCCGATCGCCATGATGCTGCCGATTACCTTGCCCAGGATGTTGATCAGCTTGGTCAGGCCAGCGGATTGCTTGGCGTAATAGTCATGGGTAGTTTCGATGTCTAGTTTCAAGCGCGGGTCGCCAGCCAGCGCAGCCTTCAAGCGCTTGAAGCCATCCTTGCCATCCAGTTTGACGGTCACCGACTGGAAAGAAGAGCGCTGGTAGGCGGGACCCAGCACATCGGCATCGGCCCACAATTCAGACTCATGCGAGTCACCGGATTCGAACACGCCAACCACCGTCCACATCTGGTTGGCCAGCTTGAGCTGCTTGCCAACGGACAGTCCGCGGAACTGCTTTTGCGCGCCGCGGCCGACCACGATCTCGCGCATGCCGTCACCAAACTTGCGGCCCTCCACGACCTTGAGATTAGGCCGCAATGCCCAGCCTGCCGCGCCCACGCCGCGCAACTGCACGTTGGCATCGGTGCCATCGGCCATGCTCGGCAGGTTGACGATTTGCGACAGTTCCGGCGACGCCAGCGGCTTGCCGTCCGTGCCTTTGGCAACGCCAGAAAGCGTGCCAATCAACGGCACCTGGTCGCGGCCAATGATGGAGTTGGTTTCGGCCTGCGAGCCCGCGCGCAGGATAATCGCGGTGTCAGTGCCGCCGGTCTTGTCCAGCGTGGCCTTGAAGCCCTCGCCCATCGCCAGCATCGCCACCAGCACGCCAACCACGCCGGCGATACCGACCACGATGACCAGCGATGCGCCCCAACGTTGCGGCAGTCCTGCAACACCGATCGCCGTGGCCGCCATCGCCAGCCTGCCGCTGCGGGTCAGCAGCAGCCACAGCGCGATCAGCACCACCAGGCCAACCACCGCGTACCAGGGCAGCATGATCCAGGCCAGCAAGCCTGCTGCCAGCACCAATACCGTCAGCAGGCCGGCAAAAAATCCCTTGAGTCGTTTCATGTCTGAGTTCCCTTATCGGCCGGCAAGTGCATCGACGATGTTGAGCCGCATCCCGCGTACCGCTGGCAGAAGTCCGACGATCACGCCGATCATCACCATCAGCAGCAGACCCACCAACCAGGTTTGCACCTGTATTCCCGGCAAGGGAATCATCCCGCCGGTCGCAGCGGTGACGATGGGAATCAGTGCAGCCGCGATGCCCAGGCCGATCATCCCGCCCAGCACCACCAGTAGGACCGATTCGCCAAGCACCAGCCACAGCACGCTGCGATTGCTGAAACCGATCGTCTTGAGCACCGCCAGTTCCGGGATGCGTTCACGCACTGCCTGCGCCATGGTGTTGCCGGTCAGCAGCAGCAAGGTGAAGAACACCGCACCCATGATGGCGCTGACAATCAGGCCGATGTCGGCGAACTGCTTGGCGAAGGCCTGGTTGAAAGCGGCCTCGCTCTGGGTCTTGGTTTCGTGGTCGGAGTTCGCGCTGAGCTTGTCGATCGCGTTGGCGACGCGATCCGCATTGCTGCCTTTGTCAGGCGCAACGATGAACCAACCGATCCGACCTTTGACGTAGTCGTTGGCCTCATCGAAATACTTCCAATGGAAGAACAACACGCGTTCTTGCCCCTTCTGCTTGGGGTCATCAACCTTGTAGATGCCGCGCAGGGTGAACTGCCAGTCGTTGCTGCCCTTGGTCGGAAAGATCGTGGCCTGCAGCGGGATGGTGTCGCCGATCTTCCAGCCGTGCAGCTTGGCCAGTGACTCACCAACAATCGCGCCGGTGCGGTCGTCCATCCACGCTTTTTTCTGCGCGGGCGGCAGCTTGAATTCCGGATACAGGTCCAGGTAGTTCGGACTGACCGAGAAGTTGGCGAAGAAGTTCTTCGGATCCTGGTAGATCCCGCCAAACCACGCCGCGAATGCAACGTCCTTAACGCCCGGCGTCGCGCGCACTTGATCGGTCAGGCTGTACGGCAACATTTGCGTGATCGACAGCCGCGACATCGTGACCATGCGGTTGGCGCCGGCAACATCGCCGCCGGAATTGAATGCCACGCGAACCGAGTCGAGCAAACCGAACAGCAGGAATGCGGCGATCACCGATAGCAGTGTCAATGATGTGCGGGTCTTGCTGCGGAACAGCGCGGCCCAGATCAGGTGCAGGTATTTCATGTCTGCCTCCAGTTATGCCGCGTGTTCGATCTGCTCGACCAGGTTGCCCTTGTCCAGGTGCAAGGTATGCGTCGCGTACTCAGCGGCCTTCGGATCATGGGTAACCATGACGATGGTCTTGCCGTGTTCGCGGTTGAGTGATTGCAGCAACGTAAGGATTTCTTCGGCCGAGGCGCGGTCAAGATCGCCAGTTGGTTCGTCGCAGATCAGCAAAGTCGGGTCGGAGACGATTGCGCGGGCGATTGCCACGCGCTGCTGTTGGCCGCCGGAGAGTTCATTCGGGCGGTGCTTGCCGCGATCGGGCAGTCCCACTAGCTGCAACGCGATCTCGGCGTTGCGCTTGCGCTGCGCGGCGGAGAGCTTGGTCAGCAGCAATGGCAGTTCGACATTCTTCTGCGCGGTCAGGGTCGGCATCAAGTTGTAGAACTGGAACACGAAGCCGACGTTGTTGCTGCGCCACTGCGCCAACTTGCCAGAACCCATGCTGTCAATGCGGGTGCCGCTGACCGCGATCTCGCCCGAGGTCGGTGAATCCAGTCCGCCGATCAGGTTGAGCAAGGTGGTCTTGCCGGAACCCGAAGGCCCCATCAACGCGACGAAATCCCCCTCTTCGATGTCGATGTCCAGACCATTGAGGACGTCGACCTTTTCCGGGCCGCGCTGGTAGGTCTTGTGCAGGTTGCGGATGCTGACGAGGGTGGACATAGAATTCTCCGGGGTTGTTGTTGCTCGTCATGCCCGCCTTCGCGGGGATGACGCGGATCGTTATTCGTTATTCGCGTCGGCGTCGGTGTTCTCACGCGCCAGTCGCACGCTCGCGCCATCGACCAACTTGTCGGAAGGCTCCAGGATCACCTGGTCGCCGCCGGCCAGCCCCTGCAGGACTTCGCGGTCATCGCCTAATGTGCGGCCCAGCGTGACGCTGCGCTGCCGTGCTTGTTCGCCATCGACGATGAAGACCACGTCCTTGCCATCGCGCTGGACAATCGCTGCCGCAGGCGCTAGCACGCCAGGCTTGGCATTGGTGTCCACCTGCTTGGCCTCTTCAAGGAAGCTCACCCGCGCCCCCATGTCCGGCACGATGCGCGCGTCCTTGGCATCAATGCCCACGCGCACTTTCACCGTGGCCTTGCCGCGGTCGGCGGCCGGAATGATCGCGATCACTTTGCCGGGAATCTTCCAGTCCTGGTATGCGTTGAGAACAGTCTCGGTGACCATGCCGGGCTTAACGCGGCCGATAAAGGCCTCGCCGACCTCCACTTCGACCTCAAGCGAATCCATGTCGACGATCGTGCCGATGCCGGTACGGGTGAAACCGCCGCCGGCAGACAGGGGCGAGACGATCTCGCCTGGCTGCGCGGCCTTGGCGATCACCACGCCGGCGAACGGCGCACGCACGATCGTGTTGTCTACGCCGTTATCGGCGATGCGCAACGAATCGCTGGCGACCTGGGCGTTGCGTTCTGCAGTGGCCACCTGCGCGCGCAGCACATCGCGTTGTGAAACTGCTTGGTCGTACTGTGCGCGCGAGACAAGTTGCTTGCCGACCAGGGCACGCAGGCGCGCGGCATTGTTTTCGGCATCCTTGAGCTGCACACGCACGCCGTTGATCTGGCTACGGGCGGCTAGCACCTGCGCTTGGGAGAGGGTGCGCTGCGCGTTGGCATCGACCGGGTCCAGCGTCGCCATGACCTGGCCGGCCTCGACCTGCTGGCCTTCCTCGATCAGGATCTCGCGGACCTTGCCGGTGATCTTCGAGGACACCGTGGCCATCCGCCGCGCAACCACATAGCCGGTCGCATCCAGAACCGATGGGCTGCCGCCACCGTTGCCGATCGCAACAACGTCCGAAATTTGTACTTCAGCTCCCTTGTCGCGGCTAAATAGTGCCCAGCCTGCAAGGGCCAGCACCAGCAACACGGCGACCACGGAAATCGCGATCCACAGGCCTCGCTTCGAGGAAGGCGGTGGCGGAGCGTTGCGGTCGATCTTCAGGGATTTCAGCAGGTCGGCGTTGGAAGTGCTCATGGAAAACATGTTCCTGAAACAGAAAGTCCGAAGTGTGAGGGCTGTAGCCGCCGCCCGCCAATGCCTGAGGCCATGGCAAGAAACCATGTGTGCAGGCTAGGGCACGCAAGCGCCGGGGTCACCTGACGATTGTCATGTCAATCAGGTGACGGGCCCGACTGCCGTGGCGAGTGATCCGCGCCTATCGTCTACCGCACATCTCCGAAGGAAGAGCGGCATGCGCGGTGACAACGACATGGCAGGTAACAAAGGCGTTCTGGCGCGTCTGCACGGCGTCAGCAAATCCTATGGATCATTGCGCGCGCTGGATGGCATAGACCTGAGCCTGCACCAAGGCGAGTTGCTTGCCCTGCTCGGACCGAATGGTGCCGGCAAGACCACCGCGATTGGACTGCTGCTCGGTCTGATCCGCGCCGATGCCGGCGAGGTCAGCCTGTTTGGCATGGATCCGCAAGACATCCGCGCACGTCGAAACATCGGCGTGATGCTGCAGGATGCGGCTTTGCCGCAAACCTTGCGCGTTGGCGAACTCATCCGCCTGACCGCAAGCTATTACCCGAACCCGCGCAGTATTGTCGAGAGCGCGGAGCTTGCTGGCGTCACCGACTTGTTGAAGCGACCCTACGGCAAGTTGTCTGGCGGCCAGCAACGCCGCGTTCAATTCGCACTTGCGCTGTGTGGTCGTCCACGCCTGTTGTTCCTCGACGAGCCTACCGTCGGCATGGATATCGACGCGCGGCAAAAGCTCTGGACAGCTATCCGGCATTTGGTGGCCGAGGGCAATTCGGTGGTGTTGACCACGCATTACCTGGAAGAAGCCGAGGCGCTGGCAACTCGCGTATGCGTATTGGCACGCGGACGCGTGATCAACGAAGGCAGCGTGGAAGCGCTGCGCGCGCGCATCGCCCTGAAACGGGTTTGGTGTTCGACAAATTTGACGCAGGAAGCGCTGCAGGCGTGGCCGGAAGTTGCCGAAGCACGCATCGACGGCGAACGCGTGTGCCTGTCCACCGAACATCCGGAACTGCTGGTGCGCCGGCTGCTGGCGCAGGACATCACCCTCAAGGGACTGGAAGTGCGCGCCGCTGGCCTAGCCGAAGCGTTCACCGAACTCACCCGCGATCACGACATCGCTCACAACAACTCCGCCCTGCAGGAAGCCGCCTGATGAACACCACGCTTGCTCCGATCACTGCCGCAATGCCGCGTGCGCGGGTCCTCAACGCCTACCTTCAGGAAACCCGCAGCGAGATCCTGCGTTACTTGCGTTACCCGGGGTTCGTGCTGCCGACGCTGCTGTTTCCGACCATTTTCTACATCATGTTCGGGGTCGTGCTTGGTAGCCGCAGTGGACCGGATGCAGCGCGCTACCTGCTTGGGGCTTACACAACATTCGGGGTGATGGCGCCAGGTTTGTTTGGCTTTGGTGTGTCGCTGGCACTGGAACGTGACAGCGGATTGCTGACCCTCAAGCGTGCATTGCCGATGCCGCCGGCGGCTTATCTGCTGGGCAAGATGGCGATGGCGATGCTGATCGCATCCATCATCGCGGTTTTGCTGCTGGCGTTGGCGGTGTTCGCTGCCAACGTCACCCTGACGCCGGCACAGATGCTGCACTTGATGGTGGTCGCGGTGCTCGGCGTATTGCCGTTCTGCGCGCTGGGCATGTTGATTGGCACCATGGTCAAGGGTCAGGCTGCGCCGGCGCTGATCAATATGATCTACCTGCCAATGGCCTTTCTTTCCGGCCTGTGGTTTCCGTTGTCAGTGCTGCCCACGGTGTTGCAGAAGATCGCGCCGCTGTGGCCGAACTACCACCTGAACCAATTGGCGCAGGCCGCCGCGGGGACCGTGCGAGAGCCGGCGTTGCCGCATGTCCTGGTGTTGATTGCCTGCACCGTCGGCTTCCTGTGGCTGGCTGCGCGCCGCCTGCGTCGCAACGGTTGAGGCCAGCGTCAACACAGGACGGCTATCGTAGGATGCACGCATGAACGTTCCGGCATGGTTGCGACACAGGTTGATCCCCGCCGCGGATTCTTCCGCGGCTGATTCCATCCGCCGCGGCAGGTCACCGTGGAAGGATTGCATCCACTTACTGTGGTCGCTGTGGGTGTTCCTGACGCCGCTGCTGGACGGCGGCTACGATCTGCGCTGGGCTGGCCTGACGCTGCTGTCCTATCCGATCTTCCTTTGGCTCTACGCGAAAACATTCATCGCGCCTCGGCGCGAGGCTTGGCGCTATGCATTGGGGATGGCAGCAATGAGCCTGTTGCTGCTGCGCTGGTATCCCGCGGGACTCAGCTATTTTATTTTTGGCTGCGTGATGCTGCGGGTGTCCGTGTCACGTTCGACCTTGCGCCACTATCTCTTGCAGTTGCTGGCGATGAACGCAGTCTATGTCGCCGTTGCCATGTGGATCGGTTATCCGCCGCAGATGTGGGTCTGGGTGCCGGTCATGACGCTGATCATTGGCGTCATCATCAATGTGGAGCGTGCCAGCGAGGAGAAAGACGCGGCACTGGCGTTGTCGCACGACGAAGTCCGCCGACTGGCTGCCACTGCCGAACGCGAACGCATCGGCCGCGATTTGCACGATCTGCTCGGACACACGTTGTCGTTGATCACCTTGAAGCTTGAATTGGCGCGCAAGTTATCCGAACGCGACCCCGAAGCATCGCGGCGCGAATTGGCCGATGCCGAACGGGTGGCGCGTAGTGCATTGGCCGAGGTGCGCAGCGCGGTCACCGGCACCCGGTCGACGGGACTTGCCGCAGAACTGGCTTCGGCGCGACTGATGCTGGAATGCTCGCAAGTGCACCTGGAGTACGAACTGCCACCGGGCAACTTGCCGGAGGCACTTGAGTGCGGGCTGGCGCTTGTGCTGCGCGAAGCGAGCACGAACATCACCCGCCATGCCAACGCCGGCTTGGTGCAAATGTTGTTCACACGCGAACCCGGTGTGCTGCAACTGACGATCACTGACGACGGTCGCGGCGGCGTCAATGCCGATGGCAATGGCTTGGCCGGCATGCGGACTCGCGTGCGCGAACTTGGCGGCACCCTCAGCATCGATTCACCGCGTGGAAAAGGCACGCGCCTTTTGGTGCGGGTCCCGATCAATGACATCGAAGCTGATGTTGATGGCCTAGCCCTCAGCGACACGCCACCGCTTGCTCGTTTTGTCGGCGCGGCCTGGCAAGCGTGACCATTCCGATCAGGATCCTGCTGGCCGAAGACCAGGCGATGGTGCGCGGCGCACTCTCGGCATTGCTCGGACTGGAAGGCGACATCGACGTGGTCGGTGCGGCTGCCGATGGCGAAGCGGCATGGCGTGATTTGCAGCGGCTGAAACCCGACGTGCTGGTGACCGATATCGAGATGCCCGGAATGACCGGGCTGGAACTGGCGCAACGTATCCAGCGCCATGAATTGCCGACCAAGGTCGTGATTGTTACTACGTTTGCGCGCGCGGGATTCCTGCGCCGCGCACTGGATGCAGGCGTCTGCGGTTACCTGCTCAAGGATGCGCCTGCCGAAGACCTGGCCGAGGCGCTTCGCAAGGTCCATCGCGGTGGCCGTGCAATCGACCCGAACCTCGCACTGGATGCCTGGGGCAAGGCGGACCCGCTCAACGATCGCGAGCGCCAGATACTCCGACTGGCCGGAGAAGGCATGGCGGCAACCAACATCGCCGCGCAACTGCAGCTGTCGCATGGCACCGTGCGCAACTACCTGTCCGATGCGATCGGCAAGCTGGGTGCCGGGAACCGCATCGAGGCGTACCGGCTGGCCCGACAGCAGGGTTGGCTGTAGGCCGTGACACTGGCGTTAGTTCACCGATGCTCGCGTCCAGCGCTTCGCAGCAAAACAACGGCATGGCCGCAATAACTCAGTGACCGCAGTGCTGCTGCAACATCGCGAACGCGGCGCGCAGGCCTTGGGCTTCACCGCCGGGAGGATGACCGGGCCGTTCGGCGTCGTTCCAGCTGTAGACGTCCAGATGTGCCCACTTCTGCTGGGCTGGAACAAAACGCTCCAGGTACAAAGCGGCGGTCACGCTGCCCGCCATTTTGGAGGGTCCGGCGTT
>JBBSRO010000061.1:0-14185 GCA_038242955.1 Lysobacterales bacterium | reverse complement strand
TACGAAGAAGACAAGAAGCGCCGCCTCGGCGCGGATGGCGCGCGACCGCATCGCCTGCGGTTCAAGGCGCTGAAGTAAGCCCGAAACGCCCACGACAACGTGGGCGTTCTCGCATGCAGCAGGAGATAGCCGATATGAATTTCATCGAACAACTTCGCGCACGCTGGCACGCCAGCAACTCACTGGTCTGCGTCGGCCTGGATCCCGACCTCGCAAAACTCCCGGACGTGTTCGTCAACGACGAAGACGCGCTCTTCAATTTTTGCCGCGATATCGCCGACGCCACCGCTGAATTCGCGTGTGCGTTCAAGCCGCAGATTGCCTACTTTGCCGCACACAACCACGGCGAGGCTGCACTGCAACGACTCATCGCCCACATCAATGCCGTCCATCCTGATGTACCCGTCATCCTGGACGCCAAGCGCGGCGACATCGGCAACACGGCCGAACAATATGCGTTGGAGGCATTCGACCGCTTTGGCGCCGATGCGGTGACGCTGAACCCTTACATGGGTCGCGATTCTGCAGAACCTTTCCTGCAGCGCAATGATCGTGGTTGTGTGTTCCTCTGCCACACCTCCAATACTGGTGCGCGCGACTTCCAGGAACTTGTGGTGTCCGATGACAACGGCGGCTTCGCCCCGCTGTACCAGCACGTGGCCCGCACGATTGCGCGTGACTGGAATGGTGATGGCAACTGTGCGCTGGTAGTGGGCGCAACGTTCCCCGAAGAACTGAAGGTGATCCGCGGCATCGTCGGCGACATGCCGTTGCTGATTCCCGGCATCGGCGCGCAAGGTGGCAATGTCGAGGCCACCGTGCGCAACGGCAAGACCGCTGACGGCACTGGCCTGATGATCAATTCCTCGCGCGGGATCTTGTACGCGTCGCAAAACAATGATTTCGCCAGCGCGGCGGCGAACGCAGCCAAGAAACTCCGCGACGAGATCAACCGCTACCGCTGAGCGCGCGCCAACGCCCGCAGCGCCGCAACCGGAAAGCGCACCCAGATCATTGTGAACACTGCTGCGCGCACGAACGCACTGCGGCGCTGCGCTTCGAACTTGCGGAAGTACCGCCAGAACCCACGATGCTTGTGCCACTCAACGAAAATCGGGCGCGAGCGGCTGGAAACGCCGCGCACATGCACCACGCGCACATGATTGGCAACCATCACGCTCGCACCCACATCACGCACGCGGCGACACAGATCGAGGTCTTCGGCGTGCAGGCGGTAACCCTCGTCGAAGCCCTCGACACGCGCAAACAACCAGCGTGGCAACAGCATCAATGCACCGGATAGGGCATCGACTGTTTGTACCGGAACGGCCTCGTCGATATCAACCGCGAGCCTGCTTGCTGCTGCTGACCGCAGCATCGCAGCGAAGTCCGGATCGCGCCGGCGACATGCGGCATCACGCACGACTTGCTCATTGACCAGGTCCGCGCCCAGCAATGCAGGTGCGTGCGCTTCAGCATGAGCACGCAATTGTGCCAAGGTGTCGGCTTCCACCAGGCAATCGGGATTGACGAATGCCAGCCACTGCGCATTGCTATCGCCGGCGCCTTGGTTGCAGGCGACCGCGAATCCGGGATTGTCGGGGTTGGCGATGAAGCGCAGGCGTGGATCGGCGACGGCATGCCGCTGCACGATTTCCAGCGTAGCGTCGCAAGAGTCATTGTCGACCACGCGAATTTCGGTGACACCCTCTGCATTGCGCAAGCGTTGCAGGCAGTCGTCGATTGTTTCCTCGCTGTCGTGGGACACAACGACTGCAGCGATCCCGTCATTGCTCATGACGGCAACGCAAACAGATCGGACTGTGGTGAACCGCTGTCGAGCCCGGCTAGCGCCTCCTCCAACTGCGTACGCAGGCCGCGCAAGGGATCGTCCATCAGGCAGCTCGCTAGCCTTGCATGCCAAGCCGGCCAGCGCACCGATAACCGGTCCATGTCGCCGTCGCTGGAATAACCTTCGTTATCGCGCAACACGAACGCGGTTTCGCACAAGACGTTCCGCCACCCCAGACCGGACAAACGCAAGGAAAAATCCGTGAGCGCTGCATACCAGGAATGGAAACTGGCGGCATCCAATCCACCAGCGCGTATGCGTGCGCTGCCACGGATCATCAGCGCATGGCTGACCGCTGCAGGCAGGTCGGGGTAAGCGGGCGTAAGTTGCGCGCATGCACGGGCGAGCCGCGACGGATCTAATTCGAGCGCCACGATTTCACCGATGAGAGGCCACGCTGCGGCTTCACCGGCATTGCTCCACGTCGTCGCGGTCGCAATCGTCGGGTCGCTCGCCAGACAAGCAGTAAGTTGTTGCAACCAACCGGAGGTTACCCGCGCGTCGGCGGCGAGGATCGCCACGTCCGCGTGGCCACAGGCACGCAGCGCTTCATCCAGATGTGCGGCCTCGCCAATGCTGCGCGCGCGACGGGTATGCGCGGCCTGCATGCGCGTTTGCGCAAGCCAACCTTCGATGATGGTGGCCGCGCGCGGACCGGCTTGGGCATTGTCCGCAAGCCAGACGCGAGTACCTGCCGGCGTGGAGCTTTCGAGCGCGGCAAGGCAGGCATCCAGGGCGTCCTCGTCTACGCCGACAGGAATCAGCACGACGGGCTCGTCAACACCATGCTGGGCAGCGACCGGATCGGAAAGGACTACGCTCATCGAAGACCGGATCAGGTGGTGCTTACGCGGAACCGCGAGCGTAGCAGTGAGGCTGGGGCCAAAGCCTGCATGCGCCTGAATGCAACGAGTGCATCCACCTCAACCCAGCCATACCCGCGCGTTGCGGAACATGCGCAGCCATGGGGATTCATCTGGCCAGTCGCTCGGTGCCCAGCTGAAATTTGCGCTGCGCAGGGTGCGCTCTGCATGCGGCATCAGGATGGTGGCGCGGCCATCGCGGCTGGTCACGCCGGCAATCGCTCCGGGCGAGCCATTGGGATTAGCCGGATAGGATTCCGCGATACGGCCATCACCAGTGACGTAGCGCAGGCTGATGTCCACCGCGGACTGATCGAGGTTGTTTGGAAACACTGCGCGACCTTCACCGTGGGCGACCGCTACCGGAATGCGCGAACCGGCCATGCCACGCAGAACCACGGATGGCGATTGCCCGATTTCCAGCAATGCCAATCGCGCTTCGTACTGCTCGCTGGTATTGCGTTGGAACGTCGGCCAGTGCTGCGCGCCAGGGATGATGTCGCGCAGCTGCGCCATCATCTGGCAGCCGTTGCAAATACCCAGCGAAAATGCATCATCGCGTTCGAAAAACGCGGCGAATGCGTCACGAAGTGCGCTGCGCTCCAGGATGCTAGTCGCCCAGCCACGGCCGGCACCAAGCACGTCGCCATAACTGAAACCGCCGCAGGCAACAAAACCACTGAAGTCAGCCAGCTTGAAACGACCCGCGATCAGGTCGCTCATGTGCACGTCGTAGGCATCGAAGCCGGCACGGTCAAACGCCACTGCAGTTTCAATCTGGCTGTTGACGCCCTGCTCCCGCAGGATCGCGACTTTTGGGCGTGCGCCGGTCGAAATAAATGGTGCTGCTACGTCTTCAGACGCATCGAACGTCAGCACCGGCGTGAGCGGCGGCGCGTCGAAACGACGGGTGGCGTGACGCTCCTGGTCCGCGCATTCCGGGTTGTCGCGCAGGCGCTGCAGCGCATGGCTGACTGACCACCAGGCGTCGAACAATTCTTCCCAACGCCATTCGGCCAGTACGTTGTCTTCCTGGCTGACCCGGATCATGTTGGCGCTGGTAGGCCGTGCGATGCGTTGGGCACACTCAATCAGCCCATGGCGTGCGACCAGGTCGGCGAATGCGGCGCGCTCCTCGACCGGAACTTGCACGATCACCCCCAGTTCTTCGTTGAACAAGGTGCGGAAAACATCGTCCGCGCGGCTATCGCCCCAGCCATCAAGCTGGATATCCAGGCCCATGTGCGAAGCAAACGCCATTTCGCACAACGCGGCAAACGCGCCACCGTCGGAACGGTCGTGATAGGCCAGCAGCAGGCCGTCCTCGCGCGCATCGCGCATGAGTTCGAACAAGCCGCGCAGGAGCTGAGGATCATCCAGATCAGGGACATCCCCACCGAACGCCGGCAACGCGGCAGTCGCACCGCGTTCGGGATGACACTGCGCCAACACCGATCCACCCAGGCGCTGGCGACCGCCGCCCAAGCCGATCAGCCAGAGTTCCGATTCGACATCACGCTGCAGGAGCGGCGTCAGTTGCTGGCGCACATCCACCACCGGAGCGAACGCAGTGACGATCAGCGAGACCGGCGATACCGATTGCTGCGCCTGATCGCCGTCCTGCCAGCGCGCTTGCATCGATAGCGAATCCTTGCCAACCGGTATTCCGATTTCCAGCTCTGGACATAGCTCAATGCCGATCGCACGCACCGCATCGAACAGGCGCGCGTCCTCGCCGTGATGACCGGCAGCTGCCATCCAGTTGGCTGACAACTTGATCCGGTTGAGCGCTTCCACCGGCGCGGCGATCAGGTTGGTGATGGCCTCGCCAACCGCCATGCGCGCAGATGCTGCGGGGTCCAGCAGGGCAAGCGGCGTGCGTTCGCCGATCGCCATCGCTTCGCCGGTATTGCCGTCGTAGCCAGACAACGTGATCGCGCAATCGGCCACCGGAATCTGCCACGGGCCGATCATCTGGTCGCGTGCGGTCAAACCACCAACGGTGCGGTCGCCAATGGTAATGAGGAAAGATTTCGACGCCACGGTGGGATGCGACAACACGCGCAGGCCCGCTTCACGCAATTCAAGCGCAGCGGTATCGGTTTCCGGCCAGCGCGGCGGTGTCGGGTGGGCGGTATCCCGATGCATCTTCGGCGGCTTGCCGAACAGCACGTCCATTGGCAGGTTGATGGCGGCGTTAGTGGGAATCGCATTGACCTGAGCGCCATAACCAACCACCAGCCGCTCTTCCGCAGTTGCAGTTCCGACCACGGCAAACGGGCAACGCTCGCGCGCGCACAGCGCGGCGAATTCGTCCACGCGCGACGGGTGGATGCCCATCACGTAGCGTTCCTGCGACTCGTTGCACCACAGTTGCATGGGCGACAGCGACGGATCGTCTTTCGGGATCTTGTCGAGGTCGATCACCCCGCCGACGCCGGAGTCGTGCAGTAGTTCCGGGATTGCGTTGGACAGGCCGCCCGCGCCGACGTCGTGTATCGATTCGATCGGGTTATCAGCAGCCAGCGCGACGCAACGGTCGATCACTTCCTGCGCGCGTCGCTCCATTTCAGGGTTGTCGCGCTGCACCGATGCAAAATCAAGAGCCTCACTGCTGCTGCCGCCGGTCACCGAACTGGCGGCGCCGCCACCGAGGCCAATCAGCATCGCCGGCCCACCGAGCACGATCACCGCATCGCCGGGCGACAGCATGCGCTTGGCGACCATCGTGCGATCCATTGCGCCGATGCCACCGGCGAGCATGATCGGCTTGTCGTACGCGCGGGTCAGGCGACTACCATCCGGCGCATTACCTTCGGCTAGCTCGAAACTGCGGAAATAACCGACCAAATTCGGGCGGCCAAATTCGTTGTTGAACGCAGCCGCGCCAAGCGGGCCGTCCAGCATGATGTCCAGTGCCGGTGCCATCCGCGGGTTGAGCGAACGCTCGCCTTCCCACGGCTGCTCCAATCCGGGAATGCGCAGGTGCGACACAGAGAATCCGCACAGGCCTGCTTTCGGCCGTCCGCCGCGGCCAGTCGCGCCTTCGTCGCGAATCTCGCCACCGGCGCCGGTGGATGCGCCGGGAAACGGCGCGATCGCAGTCGGGTGGTTATGAGTTTCAACCTTGATGCAGAACGCGCTGTCGGCGACGGCTTCAGCGCGATAGCGCTGGTCGTGCGGGTCCGGGCGGAACCGCGACGTGGCATAACCGGCGACCACCGCGGCGTTGTCGCTATAAGCGGACAACGTGTGTTCCGGCGCGTGTGCGTGGGTGTTCTTGATCATCCCGAACAGCGTCACCGGCACGCCGGCATGCTGCATTTCGCGGCCATCAATGGTCCAGCTGGCGTTGAAAATCTTGTGCCTGCAATGTTCGGAATTCGCCTGCGCGAACATCATCAGTTCGACGTCGTGCGGATCGCGGCCCAGCCCGCCGAAGCGCTCGCGCAGGTAGTCAATTTCGTCCTGGGCCAGCGCCAGACCCAGGCGTGTATTGGCGGTTTCCAGCGCATCCAGCGGCACCACTTCGAGATCGCCACGCGGCAACGCATCGAACAACGCTGCGCCGGCTTCACGCGTATCCAGCAACGACTGGGTCATCGGGTCGTGCAGCAGCTTGGCCAGTGCACCTTGCGCATCAGCATCGGCAGGCCAACCAGCAACATCAATACGCATGCCGCGCTCGACCCGCAACACCGGCAAGCCAGCGCCCCGCAGCAGTTCGGTGGCTTTGCTGGCCCATGGCGACAGCGTGCCAAGGCGGGGCACCACGAAGCGGGTGACCACGCCGGATCCGGCATCTGAATGCACCGGGCCCGCTTGCAGGATGCGCATCAGCGCGTCCATGTCCGGCGCTTGGCCGGATTCGGGCTGGACCCAATAGCCATTCCAGCTATCGACGATGCGCAACGCCGGTGCAATGGCGTTGAGGCGGGCTTGCAAGCGTTCGCGCCTAAACGGCGACAGGGCTGAGGCGCCCTCGAGGACGATCATGTCCGGGAACTGCTGGGAACGGGCCGCTGATTGTAGCCGAGGCCGACGGTCAGACGGCCTGCCGTCGGTTTCACGGCATATCCGGCGGTCAGCTGCCCTTGGCGACGGCGCGATCCGCGTCAAGTTTTTCCAAGCGTTGTTCCAACGCGTCCGGCGGCAGGTAGCCACCCAGCATCTCGCCAGTCGGGGTCAGGATCATCGGCGTACCGGTTAACCCCATGCGCTGCCCAGCGGCGTACTGCATAGTGACCGGATTGGTGCAATTCTTCATCGGCACCTTGCGGTCGTCCTTTGCATCAGTCATCGCCTTCCGGCGGTCGTCCGCGCACCACACCGCCACCATCTTGTTGAAGTCCGGGCTACCGATGCCGGCCCGCGGGAACGCCATGTATTCCACCTCGATGCCGCGCTTGGTGTATTCGGCGATCTCACTGTGGAACTTGCGGCAGTATCCGCACTCGATATCCGTCAACACCACCACGGTGTGCTTGGGCTTGCCGGCTGGCGAAAACACGATGCGGTCGCTGACCGGAATGGTCTTCAGCACATCTTTGCGCACCCTGGCCATCGCTTCTTCGGACAGGTCCTTGCGTTTGGCGATATCCAACAGGCCACCCTGGAACAGATACGTGCCGTCGTCGCTGACATAGAGGACTTGGCCACTGGCCACGACCTCCCGGAACCCCGGGAAGGGCGCCGGGCCGATGCGGTCGATGCCGACGCCCGGATTCAGCTTGGTCAGCACATCGCGCACGCGTGCTTCCGGCGTACCGGCCACGATCACCGGGACGGCAATCTTGACTGCTTCGATTTGCGCTTTGGCGGACGACTTAGCGTCGGTGTCGCCGGCTTGCGCGGAGGAGGCCGTTTGCGCGCAGGCGCTGAGGCTGAGCGCACTGAACAGGGCCGCGAGGGCAAAACGTTTCATCGATGTAATCCTGGATGGGCGCATGTTCGACCATCAGCGGCCCACGCGGTTCCATGAATTGTCGCATGCAGCGATGAATGGCCGCGGTGCCAGAAGTCCAGCGAAAAGTCGCCCTTCACGCACGTGGATGGTGTTTGGCATGCACGCTGCGCAGATGTTCGCGCGCGACCAGCGTGTAGATTTGGGTGGTCGACAGGGAACTGTGGCCCAGCAGCATCTGCAGTGCGCGAAGATCCGCGCCATGGTTGAGCAAGTGGGTCGCGAAACTATGGCGCAGGCCATGCGGGCTGATCCGGGCCGGATCGATACTGGCCACAAGCGCGCTGCGCTTGACCAGCCGCCAGAACGCCTGCCGGGTGAGTGCTTGGCCCTTGTCATCGATGAACAGCACCGCGGCATCCCGCATGCGTGCCAGCAAACCAGGCCGGGACTCGGCTAGGTAACGCTGCAACCAGTGTTGGGATTCCTCGCCCAATGGCACCAGGCGCTCCTTGCCGCCCTTTCCGCGGACCCGCAGCACGCCCTGGCGCAAGTTCAAAGCAGTCGCCGGCAGTTCGACCAGTTCACTCACCCGCAGCCCACAGGCGTACATCAACTCAAGCATCGCGCGGTTACGCAGGCCTTCACTTGTGTTGATGTCGGGTGCTGCCAGTAAGGCTTCGATCTGCGCTTCGGACAGAGCCTTCGGCAATGGACGCGGCAGGCTAGGCGGTTGCAGCAAGGCGGTTGGGTCATCCTGGCGATCACCACGGCGCACGCAGTACGCATGGAACGCACGTAACGATGACAGCAGCCGCGCATTGCTGCGCGCCGTGTAACCCGTGGTGGTTCGCATCGCGAGATAGTCAAACAGGGTTTGCCGATCAAAGTGAGAAAGATCTGGCGTCGCGGTTGTTTGCGACGTGCGCTGCCCTGCCCAGCGCGCCAACCCCTGCAGATCGCTTCGATACGCCGACAACGACGCCGCAGCCAAACCGCGCTCGGCCCAGATCGCATCGATGAAGCGCTCGATGACCAGCGCATCCACATCCGCCAGTGGTGGCAGCGATTGGGCGAAGTGGCGGCGGTTCGCAGCAGTTGGCATATCCCCAGACTAGCGGTCGGGATGCACAGTTGTCGCCTGTATCCTGTGTCAATGCCAACGCCGAAACGCCCTGCCACGCTTGTCGGATGGCGCCTGTTGGCGCTGACCTACGACTTTTTCCCGGTGCTTGCACTGTGGTTCGTGACTGCGGGCGCTTTCACGGCCTTGCATGGCGATGCCGTGCGCGGTGGCTGGCTGGGCGGTGCCGAATTCGTGGTGTTGTGGGCCATTGCTGGCCTTTACGCAACCGCCAGCTGGCGGCACGGGGGCCAGACCATCGGCATGCGTCCGTGGCGGATGCGAGTGGTCGATGCCGGAAGTAGCGGCAATGCGGGTTGGCGCGCGCTGTGGCTGCGCTACGCGGTCGGAAGTGCTTCGTTATTGCTTGTGGGCACCGGCTTCTGGTGGGCGTGGCTCGATCGCGACCGACTGACCTGGCATGACCGTGCCAGCGGAACGCGGATGCTGCGCGAAACCGCGTCGTAGGCGGAAAGAGATCCTTAAAGCTGGAGGTTCAAGTTCGCTCGTTGTGCCCCCGGCAACGTGCAAGCGCGGCCTATCACCCACTCCGCCGCTTGAACAGGAAACCCGATACGACCAGCATGATCAGCGGCGGCACCGCATATGCGATGCGGTAGTCGAAGCGGTAAATGCCGGCCAGCCGCGAAAACATCTGCTGCAGCATGAAAAAACCGAGCGCGAACACGATTCCCAGGAACAGCCGCTTGCCATAGCCGCCACTGCGCAAAGTGCCGAACGCAAACGGGATCGCCGCCAGGCACAAGGCCATCACGTTGAATGGATAAAACCAGCGCCCCCAATAGATTTCCTCGAAATCGCCGGCATCCAGCTTGTTGCGCTTGCGATATTCAATGCTGTCGCGCAGCGCCATGCTGCCCATGTTGCGTGGCTTGGTCACGCTTGCGGCCAAGACCGTTTCATCCAGCTTCGACTGCCAGCGCTCTTCGGCAACTTTCACGCGCACCACTGATTTGGGTCCGAACGTGGTGCGTTCCACGTTGCGCAGCAACCAACCGCCGGGCCGATGTTCCGCTACCTCGACATTGGCGATGGACTGCAATCGACCATCATCCTCGAACTGGAAGAGCCTTACGCCGCGCAGCTCCAACCAACGGTCGCCCTTGCTGCTTTTCTGCTCGCCAGTACGCGCATTGAGGAACATCTCGCCTTCGCGCGCCCACAGACCGCTGTATTGGGCGACGACCATGTCGGAATTGCGGAGACTCTTGATCGACTGGGCGCGCTCCTCTCCCCAAGGCGCCAAGGTTTCGCCATTGGCCACCATGAGCAAGGTCAGCAGGGTCAGCGAGAACGCTACAGACGCACTCACGCGGCGGCGAGAGAGGCCAACTGCGCGCAGCGCAGTCAGTTCCGAGGTGCCAGCCAACTGGCCAAGTCCAAGCAATGCGCCGATCACCGCGGCGGTCGGGACCAAGGTGTAGGCGCGCCAGGGAACCGACAGGGCAGTCGCGGCTATCGCGTGGTTGACGGTATACCCGCCCTTGCCCACGTTGCCGAACTCTCCAACGAAGGCAAGTATGACGTCCAGGCCAAGCAGCACGCCCCACGTCCCCAACACACTGAGGATGACGGTGCGTGCGATGTAGTAATCATGCAGCTTGGGGCGCAGCACGTTCATCGGCGCCACCACGGCCTGGCGACGCGACCATCGCGCGAATACAGCCATGCGCCCAGCGCCAACATCGGCAGCAGCAACCACCACAGCCCCACTGCGGGCGGCAAGCTCCCATCGGCCAGCCATTGCGTGCCCAGCACCATCATGAAAATGCCCGCCAGATAGGCCAAGAACACCATTAACATCGAGCCATAGTGCGCCTGTCGCGGCGAGCTGCGTGACAAGGGCACTGCGATCAGGACGAAGGCAAGCGCGAGTATTGGCGGTGCGATCCGCCAATGGATTTCCGCATTGGCAGCAGGCGAAGGATCGCCCAGCAGGTCGCCGAACGGCTTGAATGCGGGGTCGTCGCTGGGTCGCTTGTCATCAGGCCCGGGCAATTGCATTTCATTGCGCGCGTAGCGCATCAGTCGGTAGTCCAAGTGGTTTCCCACCAGCGGGCCTTCGACGCGGAAGCCATCCATCAGCGCCAGCACGCGCGCGCCCTCATCGCGGTACAACTCTCCGCTGCGCGCAGTCGCCACGTCCATGCGTTCGCCGCGTTCGCGATACACGAACACCCGGCCGAGCTTGGTTCCGTCGCTGGACATGGTGCCTGTGTAGGCCACGCCGCCATTGCTCATCATGGTGAAGCGACCCGGTTCGAGTCCCGCTACCAGCAGGTTCTTGTTGGCCTCGATGACCATGCCGCGGGCCTTGCCATCAGCCCACGGGCCCAACCAGATCGAACTCAAGGCGATGATTGCCACCGCTGGCAGCGCTACCAGCAAGATGGGCCGCAACAAGCGGCGCGGCCCGATGCCAACGGACGCCAGCGCGTACATTTCGGATTCTCGGTACAGCCTCCCCAACGTCATCATGTAGCCCAGCAGCAGGGCCAGCGGCAGGATCAAGGGCAGGTATCTCACTAGCCGCAAGCCCAATTGCGACATCAGCAGGGCTGGGGGCACCTTGCCGCCCGCCATCTCGCCCAGCAAATCAGCGAACACGCCGCTCAGGCTGACAATGGACAGCACGACCATGGTCGCCAGCACGGAACGGGCGATCTCACTGCTCAGGTAGCGGTCCAACTTCTGCATCAGGCCCTGCTTGAATGGGAACTTGCTTTAGACTTGGGAGTTCGTTCTACAACCGTGCGTGTTGCTGCTGGCCGGGTCTGTACATGGCTGCGCATTGTAAGCACTGCCGCAGGCCTTGCCGATGAGGCCATCGCCGAAACTGGCGCGCAGCGCCTTGCGAACGACTCCCCTTCACGTCTTTTAACTTTATTTGGGAACTTTGGTCTATGAGCCTCGAATTCAGCCTGAACCACACCGCCACCGCCTTCGCCGAAGTCGATTGCGTGATCGTTGGCGCCTTCGCCGACAAACAGCTAACGCCCGCCGGCGCTGCGCTTGATGCCGCCAGTGACGGCCGCATTCGCGCGCTGCTGGAGCGCGGCGACATCAGCGGCAAGACCGGCAAGACCACCATGCTGCACGACGTTTCCGGCGTCACCGCGCCGCGCGTGCTGGTGATTGGCCTTGGCGAAACCGCCAAGTTCGGCGTGCCGCAATACCTGAAGGCCGTTGGCGATGCCGCGCGCGCCCTGAAGACTGGCGTAGTGGGCTCGGCGTTGTTCACGCTGAACGAAGTCGAGGTCAAAGACCGCGACGCCGCTTGGAACGTCCGCACCGCTGCGGTCACCGCCGACCACGCCTGCTACCGCTACACCGCCACGCTGGGCGCCAAGAACAAGAAGCGCGACGAAAAGGGCCTAGCCCACTTTGCCATCAGCGGAACGGACGACGCAGCACTGGCACATGGACGCGCGATTGCCGCCGGCGTCGCCTTTACCCGCGAGTTGGGCAACCTGCCGCCGAACATCTGCACGCCCGCGTACCTGGCAGAACAGGCACAGGCTTACGCCACGCGCAGCAAGGGCGTGGAATGCGAGGTGCTGGACGAAGCCGCGATGGACGCGCTCGGCATGGGTTCACTGCTGGCGGTCGCCCGTGGATCGGCCAACCGGCCGCATCTGGTCGTCCTCAAGTACAACGGTGGCGGCGATGCCAAACCGTATGTCTTGGTTGGCAAGGGCATCACCTTCGACACCGGCGGCGTCAACCTGAAGACGCAGGGCGGCGTTGAGGAAATGAAATACGACATGTGTGGCGCTGCCACCGTGCTCGGCACGTTCGTGTCCGCGGTCGGCATGCAGTTGCCGGTCAACCTGGTGTGCATTGCCGCAGCGGTGGAAAACGCCATCGACGGCAACGCCTATCGCCCGTCAGACGTGATCACCAGCATGTCCGGCAAGACCATTGAGGTCGGCAATACCGACGCCGAGGGGCGCCTGATCCTGTGTGATGCACTGACTTATGCGCAGCGCTTCGAACCGGCCGCGCTGATCGATGTCGCCACCTTGACCGGTGCTTGCATGGTTGCGCTAGGCAGGTTCGCTGCTGGCGTGATGACCAAGAAAGACGACGATCTTGCCCGCGAATTGATCGATGCTGGCGAACAGGTGTTCGACCGCGCCTGGCAGTTGCCGCTGTGGGACGAATACCAAACTCAGCTTGATTCGCAGTTCGCTGATGTCTACAACATCGGCGGTCGTTGGGGCGGCGCGATTACTGCCGGCTGCTTCTTGTCACGCTTCACCGAAGGCCAGCGTTGGGCGCACATGGACATCGCGGGTGTCGCCAGTGGCGACGGCAAAATGGGCATGGCCAGTGGCCGTCCGGTTGGCTTGCTCTCGCAGTGGCTGCTGGATCGCGTCGCTAGCTGACGATGTAGCGAAAAGGGGTCAGAGTAAAGTTTCCTGACCAGAATGTTGGGTAACCGAATGTAGTCGGCAGGTTGTCACTCTGATCTCTTTTCGCACCCTTTGACCTTTCTTTGCTCCACGACATGAAGCACCGATACCCCGATGCCACGCGCTGATTTCTATCTGATCGACAAACCCCGCTTCCGCGAGCAGCCATTGCTGCTTGTCTGCGAGCTGGCGCGCAAGGCGCATGACGCAGGCTTGTGGTCTCTGGTGCTGGCGCGCGACGCCGCACAAGCGGAAGCGCTGGATGACCTGCTGTGGTCGTTCGACGACGAGGCCTACGTGCCACATCAGATCGCGTGCGACGACGACGACGACGCGGAGTGCCCGGTGCTGATCGCCACGCCTGACATGGACATCGCGCTGCGCCCGATGCTGCTGAACCTGCGCGACGATGCACCGCACGGTGAGTTCGAGCGCGTACTCGAAGTCGTACCTGCCGATCCCGCCGCCCGCGCACCGCTACGTGAGCGCTGGAAGCACTACCAGTCGCTTGGTTTCGATGTAAAAAAATACGACATGTAGCAACAGCCCTTCTTCGACATCGGGAGAAGGAAAAAAAATTCCAAAACATCCAGTGAGTCACCGCATGACGACGCTCGCCTCCGGCTACGAACCCAAATCCTTCGAATCGCGCATCTACGCGCAGTGGGAGGCCAGCGGCGCATTCGCGCCTCAGGGCGACGGCCCGGCTTACAGCATCCTGCTGCCGCCACCGAATGTCACCGGCACGTTGCACATGGGACACGCGTTCCAGCACACGCTGCAGGACGCACTGGTGCGCTACCACCGCATGCGCGGCTTCCGCACGCTGTGGCAGATGGGAAGCGACCATGCCGGTATTGCCACTGAAATGGTGGTCGGTCGCAACCTGGCGCTGGAAGGCAACGGCGAAACCCGCGACTCGCTGGGTCGTGAAGCGTTTATAGAAAAAGTGTGGGAGTGGAAGCAGCATTCCGGCGACACCATCGAGCGGCAGATGCGCCGGCTTGG
>JBBSRO010000060.1:0-14541 GCA_038242955.1 Lysobacterales bacterium | reverse complement strand
GCCTTCCGAATAGTGCGAATGATTCGCCATCTCAGCCCTGTCTCACTTCAGCCCATCGAGCAGCGCGTCGACTTTCGTCGCGTCGAGCTTCTCGTGGTAATGCCCGTTGATCACCACCACCGGCGCGCCGCAGCACGCGGCGACGCATTCTTCCTCGCGCTTGAGGTACACGCGCCCATCGGCGGTGGATTCGCCCAGCTTGCAGCCCAGCTTGGTTTCGGCATGCGCGACCAGATCTTCGGCGCCGTTGAGCCAGCAGCTGATGTTGGTACAAAAAGCGACGTTGTTACGACCGACTTTTTTGGTTTCGAACATGGTGTAGAAGGTCGCGACCTCATATGCCCATACCGGTGGCAAGTCGAGGTACTTGGCCACTGCGGCGATGATCTCATCGCTCAGCCAGCCGCCATTCTGTTCCTGCGCCGCGAACAGACCCTGCAGCACCGCCGAGCGCTTGCGATCCACCGGGAACTTGGTCAACCAAAGATCGATGTGCGCACGCGTCTTGTCCGACAGCGCCAGCATCGGATCGACGTTGCGGCACGCCTCGAAATTACCTGTCGCTCTCATCGATCGACCTCACCAAACACGATGTCATAAGTGCCAATCATGGCGACGACGTCGGACAGCATGTGCCCCCTTACGAACTCATCCATGGACGACAGGTGGATGAAGCCCGGCGCGCGCAAGTGGCAGCGGAACGGCTTGTTGGCACCGTCGCTGACCAGATAGCAGCCGAACTCGCCCTTGGGCGCTTCCACCGCAGCATAGGTCTCGCCGGCAGGCACGCAATAGCCTTCAGAAAACAGCTTGAAGTGATGGATCATCGCTTCCATGTCGGTCTTCATCGCTTCACGCGATGGCGGCGCCACTTTGTAATTGTTGACCATCACCGGGCCTGGATTGGCCTTCAGCCACGCCACGCACTGCTTGATGATGCGCGTGGACTCGCGCATCTCGGCCATGCGCACCAGATAGCGGTCGTAGCAGTCGCCGTTGACGCCAACCGGCATGTCGAAATCGACTTCGGCATATTTCGCGTAGGGCTGCTTCTTGCGAAGGTCCCAGGCAACGCCGGAGCCACGGATCATCGGCCCACTCATGCCCCAGGCCTTGGCTTGGTCCGGGCTGATCACGCCGATGCCGACGGTGCGCTGCTTCCAAATACGGTTATTGGTGAGCAGGACCTCGTATTCGTCGATCCGGTTCGGGAAGTCCGTGGTGAATGCTTCCAGATAATCCAGCAACGAACCTTCGCGCCACTCATTGAAGCGCTTGAGTTTGGCACCCTTGCGCCACGGCGATTCCTTGTACTTCGGCATCCGGTCCGGCAGATCGCGATAGACGCCGCCGGGACGGTAATAGGTGGCGTGCATGCGCGCGCCGCTGACGGCTTCGTAGCAGTCCATCAGCTCTTCGCGCTCGCGGAAGGCGTACAGGAACACAGCCATCGCGCCCAGATCCAGCGCGCCCGCACCGACCCACATCAAGTGGTTCAGGATGCGGGTGATCTCGTCGAACATCGTGCGGATCCACTGCGCGCGTTCGGGAGCTTCGATGCCAAGCAGGGTTTCGATGGCCCGAACATAAGCGTGTTCGTTGCACATCATCGACACGTAATCCAGGCGATCCATGTAGCCAATCGACTGGTTGAATGGCTTGGACTCGGCCAGCTTTTCGGTACCACGATGCAACAGGCCGATATGTGGATCGGCACGGCGCACGACTTCGCCATCCATTTCAAGAATCAGACGCAGCACGCCATGCGCGGCCGGATGCTGCGGGCCGAAGTTGAAGGTGTAGTTGCGGATTTCCTGCAGCGCCTCGGCAGGGCTGCTGGCGAAGTTCACGGTGCTGGGCCTGGCTTCGTGTAGCGGCGCACTCATCGGCGTGCCTCCCGGTCCAGGATGCGGTTCTCTTCTTCACCCTTGGCCGTGGCCAGGTCTGCATCATTACGGATGACGCGTGGCACGGTGACGCGCGGCTCGACCGAACTGACTGGCTCGTACACGACGCGCTTCTTCTCGGCGTCGTAGCGGACTTCAACATTGCCAATCAGGGGGAAATCCTTGCGGAACGGATGACCGACAAAACCGTAATCGGTCAGGATCCTGCGCAGGTCAGGATGGCCTTCAAAGATGATGCCGAACAGGTCGAAGGCCTCGCGCTCGAACCAGTTCGCGCTTGGCCAGACAGTGGTGATCGACCGCACCACTGGCATGCCATTATCGGCAGCAAAACAACGCACGCGGACGCGCTGGTTGTGTTGCACGGACAACAGGTGCAGCACAACCGCAAACCGATTTCCCGCCAGCTCATCGACCTCGACGCCTTGCGGGTCTGGCACCTGATGGCTGCGCTGCTCGCCCCACTTGAAACGACCTGGCCCCTTGCCTTCTACGCCACGGCTGAAGCCCTCGGAGGAAACACCTTCAGTGTCCCACTCATCGTTGCCATAGCTAAGGTAATCAACGCCGCACAAGTCGATGAAGGTGTCGAAACCGAACTCCTGACGCAGCGCAACGCACGTCGCCAGCCAATGTGCTGGCGCTACAACAAGGCCGATTTCGCCACGCGGTTGCGCGACTTCGACTGTGGCATCAGCAAAGCGTGAAGCGAGCTGGCTGGCGAAGTCGGCGATCATGCGCGCGAGCCTTCGACACGCGGCGTCTTCGAATAAGGATTTTGCTCTATTCGTCGGATCTTCTTCTGCAATTGCAGGATGCCGTAGACCAGCGCTTCGGCAGTCGGCGGGCAACCTGGCACATAGACGTCGACCGGCACGATTCGGTCGCAACCGCGCACCACGGAATAGGAGTAATGGTAGTAGCCGCCGCCATTGGCACAGCTGCCCATCGAGATCACCCACTTCGGATCTGGCATCTGGTCATAAACCTTGCGCAGTGCCGGGGCCATCTTGTTGCACAGCGTGCCGGCCACGATCATCACGTCGGACTGGCGCGGTGACGGGCGGAACACCACACCATAACGGTCCAGGTCCAGGCGCGCGGCACCGGCGTGCATCATCTCGACCGCGCAGCAAGCTAAACCGAATGTCATCGGCCACATCGAACCGGTCCGTGCCCAATTCCAGAGCGTGTCCAGGTTGGTGGTGACAAAACCGTTCTGCAACAGCGGATTATCGCCTTCGGGGCGCAGGATGTCGTCCAGCCGACCTTCCGGAATCGGGTTGTGCATCAGCCCTGAGATGGTCTCGCTCACTCCCATTCCAGCGCTCCCTTCTTCCATACATAAATGAAGCCAATCACCAGCAACGTCATGAAAACGCCCATCTCGATCAAGCCGAATACGCCGAGCTCGCGGAACACCAAGGCCCACGGAAACACAAACGCGATTTCCAGGTCGAACACGATGAACAGGATCGCGACCAGGTAATAGCGCACGTCAAATTGGGAGCGCGCGTTTTCGAATGCGCTGAATCCACACTCGTACGGCGACAACTTGTCTGCACTCGGCCGCTTGGGGCCCAGTACGTTGCCGACGATGATCAGGGCGATCCCAATCCCGGTAGCAACGATCAAAAACAGCAGAGTTGGCAAATATTCGGCCAGCACGCGTGCCTCGGTCTTGTTTGTGGGGTGTGTCGGCCGAAACCGCTCACTTATCAGCGATATTGTAGCCGGGACGGGCCTGTAACGGCCAGACCCGGATGTGCGACACGCCACGAAAGTGGCAATCCGCCGCTGATCACTTGCCCTCCAGCTGCTCCCAGCGCTGATACGCAGCGTCAAGATCCGCCTGCAGGCTAGCCAGCGCGGCATTGTCCGCGGTGATTGCGGCAGCATCACGCTGGTAGTAGTCCGGCTCATGCATACGCGCGCCAAATACGGCGATATCGGTCTCCAGCCGCTCGATGCGCGCGGGCAGCGCCTCAAGGTCACGCTGATCCTTGAAGCTGAGCTTGACCCGGGCCGCTGTCGCAGTGGTTGGCACGACCGCCAATACCGCCTTTGAACTCGCCGAAGCACCGGATGTAGGGCGTTGTCGCAACCAGTCGGAATACCCGCCGACGTACTCGCCTACCTGACCGTCGCCTTCCATCACGAGCGTGGAAGTCACCACATTGTCGAGGAAGTCACGGTCGTGGCTGACCAACAACAACGTGCCGGGGTAGTCAGCCAGCAGCTCCTCGAGCAGTTCGAGCGTTTCCACATCGAGGTCATTGGTTGGTTCGTCCATCACCAATAAGTTGGATGGCTGCGCAAACAGCTTGGCCAGCAGCAGGCGATTGCGTTCACCGCCAGAAAGGCGCGTGATCGGCGCCCTTGCACGCTCTGGCGTGAATAAAAAGTCCTGCAAATAGCCGATGACATGCTTCGGTTTGCCGTTGATCGTGACACTCTCTCGACCTTCAGCGACGTTCTCGAGCGCGTTCCAGTCCTCGCGAAGCGTCGCGCGGTACTGGTCGAAATAGGCGATCTGCAACTGAGTACCGCGGCGAACTTCACCGGATTGCGGCTCAAGATCGCCCAGCAGCAGCTTCAGCAGCGTGGTCTTGCCGCTGCCATTGGGACCGATCAGACCGATCCGGTCACCACGCATGATCAGCGTCGAAAGATTTCGCAACAGCGCGTTATCGCCATGGGCGAAGGTGGCATCTATCACCTCGATCACTTTCTTGCCGGACGAGCCCGCATCGGATGTGGCTAGCCTGACATTGCCAGTTTGCGCGCGGCGCTTGCTGAATTCAGCGCGCATGGCCTCGAGCCTACGTACGCGGCCTTCGTCGCGTACGCGACGGGCCTTGATGCCCTGCCGGATCCAGATCTCTTCCTGAGCGAGGAACTTATCGAAGCGTGCGGTTTCTTGCGCTTCTGCGTTCGCCCGCTCTTCCTTGCGACGGAGGTAATTCTCCCAATCGCCAGGCCAGCTGGTCAGCTGACCGCGGTCGATCTCGACGATCCGGGTGGCCAGCGCGCGCAGGAACCGGCGGTCATGGGTGACGAACACGAGTGCGCCATTCCACTGCTTGAGGAAGCCCTCAAGCCAGTCGATTGCAGCGATATCCAAGTGGTTGGTAGGCTCGTCCAGCAGCAGCAGGTCCGGCTGCGAGACCAGCGCGCGCGCCAGCAGCACCCGGCGCTTCATGCCGCCGGAGAGGCGCGCGAAGTCGGCATCGCCGTCCAGTGACAGCCGTTCCAGAGTTTCGGTGACACGCTGATCCAGACCCCAGCCGTTGGCGGCCTCGATCTTGGTTTGCACCTCAGCCAGGGCGTCGACGTCGATGTCTTCCGCATGGATCAGGTGGTGGTAGTCGGTCAGCAACTGCCCCATCTCACCCAGCCCTTCTGCAACGACGTCGAACACGCTGCCCGCCGCTCCCAGCGGCACTTCCTGCTCGAGCATCGCGATCCGGCGGCCGCCTTCAAGGCGCACCTCACCGTCGTCCGGCTTTATCTGGCCGGACAGCAGCCGCAGCAAGGTCGATTTTCCGGCGCCATTACGACCGATCAGGGCGATACGCTCGCCCGCCTCGATGGCAAGGTCCACGTGTTCAAGCAAAAGCGGGCCGCCGACGCTGAAGTCGACCCCGTGCAGGGCAATTAATGACATCGGAATATTGTACTGGGGATGCGCAACAAGCCGCCGAACGATCCATAATCAGACCGCTGCACGACCCCACCACCCCATGAGGAGATTGCGATGAGCAAGGGCATGGACCAGAAGAAGACCGAAAAGAAGAAACCGGAAAAATCGCTGAAAGAAAAGCGCGCCGACAAAAAGGAAAAGAAGGGCAAGTAAGCCCCGCCTAGCTTCGCTGGCAATGTGGATCGATGCCAGTCAGGAACTGCAGGACAGCATCGAACAACCAGCCTTCACTTTCGCCCAGTCGGGGCGCTTGGCCGCATAGGCCTCGTTCCCCGGCTGGTCGTGATACGGCCTGCGCATCACCCCGAGCAATTCACCGATGCCGGCCATGTCACCGGCATACGCACGGTCGATTGCCTGCTGCGCCAACCAGTTGCGCAGCACGAATTTCGGATTTGCCGCGCACATCACTTCACCGCGCGTCTCGGGCGGCAGAGAGTCTTCTCCCAGCCGTGCCTCTCGGCGCAGCAACCAGTCATTGAACGCGCCCTCACCCGCAATACGCTTCGCATCGTCGTAAAAAGCATGTTCGAACTGGTTCAGTGGCGGCAGGCCAGGCGAGGCCTCAGCCAGCGCACGGAACCACAGGGTCATGTCGACCTCATGCGCGTGCAGCAGGCCATGCAGGTCGCGGATCAGCTCGACATCGTCATCGCGACAATCAGCGAAACCCAGCTTACGTGCAGTGATGGCGCGTTCGGCCTCACTATAGGCATCAGCGAATCGCTGCAGACCCGATTGCAGGACTTCTGTGTCCTTGAGTAATGGCGACAACGCCTGCGCTAGTTTGCCCAAGTTCCAGTACGCGACCCGCGGCTGCCAGCCGAAGCGGTAGCGGCGACCTTGTGCGTCAGTAGTGTTCGGAGTCCAGTCCGGATCGTAGTCCTCGACCCAGCCGTAGGGACCGTAATCAATGGTCAGCCCGAGGATCGACATGTTGTCGGTGTTCAACACGCCGTGGACGAAGCCAACCCGCATCCATTCGGCCACCACGCGCGCCGTGCGCTCGCAGATCTCACCAAACCAGTCCGCGTATTTGGAATCACCCGTCGCGGTGATATGCGGGAAATCACGGGTGATGCAGAAGTCGGCAAGCTTTTGCAGCAATTCGACATCGCCACGCATCGCGGGCAATTCGAAATGACCGAAGCGCAGTAACGATGGCGCGACGCGGCAGACGACCGCGCCGGGTTCGGCCTGCGGATGGCCGTCATAAAACATGTCGCGCACCACGTTCTCACCGGTGCCAACCAGACTCAGCGCCCGGGTGGTCGGGACGCCGAGGTAGTGCATGGCCTCGCTGCAAAGGAATTCGCGCACCGACGAACGCAGCACCGCGCGACCATCGGCACTGCGCGAATACGGTGTCGGCCCTGCGCCCTTCAGTTGCAATTCACAGCGTTGGCCGCCATCCAGCACCGCTTCGCCAAGCGAGATCGCACGACCGTCGCCCAACTGCCCCGCCCAATGGCCGAACTGGTGACCGCCGTAATTGCTCGCAAAAGGCTGCATGCCCGGCAGCAGTGCATTGCCGCCGAATACTTGCGCGAACTCCGCCGAGGCGACATCGGATTCACTGAAGCTAAGTTCGGCCGCCATTTCACGTGAGTGCGCGAGCAGCCGAGGTGCGACAACTGGCGTCGGCTGGACTGCTGACCACAGTGCACCCGGTACTTGGCGGGGAAATACGCGCGCCTCGGAATCACCCGGCAAAGCGCGCAGGAAACTGTTATCGAAGCGAAGCGCATAGGAGGTGGAATCAGGCATGACCCATGGTAGCCCGATGCATATTGGAGTCCCGACTCTGGTCATCGGGCGTACACTGTTCGGTTCAAACCTGTGGCGGCCACGCCCACTAACGAGTTACCTGGGACGCATATGAGCGCCGAAAACGCACCTGATATCAAATTTTCCGACCTCGGCTTGCCCGAGTCCCTGATGCAAGCCTTGCGCACGGTCGGCTACGAGGTACCCAGCCCGATCCAGGCGATGACCATCCCGCCGCTGCTAGCTGGACGGGATCTGATCGGTCAGGCCCAGACCGGCACCGGCAAGACTGCGGCCTTCGCCCTTCCGGCGCTGGCGCAATTGGATCTTGTCGCTGGCAAGCCACAGGTGTTGGTGCTGGCGCCAACCCGCGAGTTGGCGATCCAGGTCGCCGAGGCCTTCCAGAAATACGCCACCCACATCATGGGATTCCAGGTGCTGCCGATCTATGGTGGACAGGCCTACCAACCGCAGCTGAGTGCGCTCAAGCGCGGCGTGCACGTGGTCGTAGGTACTCCCGGACGTGTGATTGACCATCTGGAGCGTGGCTCCCTGGATCTGTCGAAGCTGCGCTGCCTAGTGCTGGACGAAGCCGATGAAATGCTGCGGATGGGCTTCATCGACGATGTTGAAGCCGTGCTCAAGAAGACCCCGGAAAGTCGCCAAGTCGCTTTGTTCTCCGCGACCATGCCGGCCCAGATCAAGCGCATCGCCCAGACGTACCTGAAGGATCCGATCGAGATTTCGATCAAGTCGCAGACCGCGACCGCAGAGAACATCCGCCAGCGCTTCTGGATGGTCAGCGGCATCAACAAGCTCGATGCACTGACCAGAATCTTGGAAGCCGAACCGTTCGAGGCGATGATCGTGTTCGCGCGCACCAAGCTCGGCACCGATGAATTGGCTGAGAAGCTCGCTGCACGCGGGTTCCGTGCCGCCGCGATCAATGGCGACGTTGACCAGAAGATGCGCGAGCGCACCATCCAGCGCTTGAAAGACGGCCAGATAGACATCCTGGTTGCGACCGACGTGGCCGCACGCGGGCTGGACGTGGATCGCATCAGCCACGTGCTGAATTACGACATCCCGTATGACACCGAAAGCTACGTACATCGTATTGGCCGCACTGGCCGTGCTGGACGCAAGGGCGAGGCGATCCTGTTCGTGGCTCCGCGCGAACGCGGCATGCTGGGTGCGATCGAACGCGCGACACGTCAGAAGATCGAGCAGATGAACCTGCCGAGCGTGGATGCGGTGAACGAACGTCGTGTCGCCAAGTTCGTCGATCGCATCGAAGCCGCATTGGCCAGCGATGACCTGTCGGTGTTCCGTGGCCTGGTTGAACGCTATGAGCAGGAAAAGAACGTGCCGATGGTCGAGATCGCAGCCGCGTTGGCGCAGATGGTCCAAGGCAAGACACCGCTGCTGCTGTCCCAGCCGACGCGCCCGGAACGTGCATTCGAGCCGCGCGAAACACGTGACTCACGCCCGGTCCGTGACCATGGCTCACGCGAACACGGCGAACGCCCGCAGTTTGAGCGCAGCGAGCGCGCACCGCGCGAACACACACCAAGGGATCGTAGTGCACCGGAAACGGGCATGCAGACGTATCGCATCGACGTCGGCCATCAGCATGGCGTGCAGCCCGGCAACATCGTCGGCGCAATCGCCAACGAGGCCGACCTCGAAGCACGCTTCATCGGCCGCATCGACATCCGCGATGACTTCACCCTGGTTGACCTACCGGATGGCATGCCGGACGACTTGATGCAGCACATGCAGAACGTGCGCATCGCTAGCAGGCCGATACGCCTGCGTGTTGCCGAGGCCGCCGACATCGACGCGCCATCACGCAAGCGCAGCTTCGGCCCGCCACGTGGCGACCGCCCCGGCGGCGGCCCGCGCAAACCTGGTGGCTTCAAACCCGGCGGCGGCAAGCCCGGCGGCTTCAAGCCGCGACCACCCCGCTGAGCCACAGCTAGTCAGTGGCTAGCCAGTTCGACGCCATCGTCATCGGCGCCGGCGCGGCCGGGCTGATGTGCGCTCTCACCGCCGGCCAGCGTGGCCGGCGTGTGCTGGTGTTGGACCATGCCAACAAGGTTGGCAAGAAGATCCTGATGTCTGGCGGTGGGCGCTGCAATTTCACCAATACCGGCACCACACACGAGAACTTCCTGTCGGCCAACCCGCATTTTTGCAAGTCCGCGTTGGCCCGCTATACGCCGTGGCACTTCATCGAAATGGTGGAACGCCACGGCATTGCGTATCACGAGAAAGAACTCGGGCAGCTGTTCTGCGACGAATCGTCCAAGCAGATCGTCAAGCTGCTGCTGGACGAATCCGCAGCGGCAGGCGTAGAAGTGCGTACGCATTGCAGCATCGAACGCGTTGTCCAGCCCGATGCCGGCGGCTTCAAACTGCATACCTCGCAAGGCACATTCGATACGGACGCGGTGGTTGTAGCGAGCGGCGGCTTGTCGATCCCCAGCATGGGCGCCAGCGGCTTCGGTTACACGCTTGCGAAGCAGTTTGGCCATGACGTCCTGCCGACCCGCGCCGGACTGGTGCCACTCACGCTGACAGGCAAGCATGCCGAACGTTTGCAGGATCTGGCCGGACTGTCGCTACCAATTGAAGCAAGCTGCAACGGCACGAGTTTTCGCAACTTCATGCTGGTCACCCACCGCGGGATCAGCGGGCCGTCGATCCTGCAAATCTCAAGCTTCTGGCAACCCGGCGATGACCTGCGCTTGAACCTGTTGCCTGGACACGACATCTACGAACTATTCCCCGAATGGCAGCACAGCAGACGCGACGCGGAACTTAAAACGTTATTGGGTGAAGTGCTCCCGAAACGCTTTGCCCAGCGCTTGTGCGAGCACTGGATCACCAACAAACCGCTGCGCCAGTACAACGACCCGGAACTTCGCGAAATCAAAGAACTGCTTTCGTCATGGCAGCTGATCGCCAGCGGCACCGAAGGCTATCGCACCGCAGAAGTGACCTTGGGCGGCGTGGATACCGACAGTTTGTCATCAGCCACCATGATGTCGCGGCATTTGCCGGGCCTGTATTTCATCGGCGAGGTGGTCGATGTCAGCGGCTGGTTGGGCGGCTACAACTTCCAGTGGGCGTGGGCATCAGGCCATGCCGCCGGCAGCGCTATTTAACCAAACGTGACGCGCAAAAATCTCCACAGCGGCGAGAGCGTCGGGTGTTTGCGTAGCGGTATTTCGAGCCGCGTAGCGAACACGCGTCGCTAGGCGCCGCGATCCAGTGCAATCGCAGACCCGATCACCCAGTCGCTCGAACTGTTAGAAGAGCTGGGGAAGCCCTAGATAAGGCGCCAGAAACCAATAAGCCACACCGAGCACCGCCAGCCACAACGCGAGCTTGAATGCCGCACCGACGACCTTGATGGCCAGCCAGATGCCCAAGATGATCGCAATGATCGCAATCAAGCTCATGACAAAATTCCTTGCCGCAACACGGCCAACTCAAGCCGCCGCATTGCCATCCACCAGCGGCTGCAAGGAAGGATCCAGCGCCACGCGCTCGTCGAACACAAAGCAACCGCCGTCATAGCCGAAGCCACCCACATGTTCGAAATAACCCAGGATGCCGCCGTCCAGCTGCAGCAGGTTGTCCATACCATCGTCGCGCAGCCACAGCGTAGCTTTCTCGCAACGAATACCGCCGGTGCAGAAACTCACCACCGTCGCATCGCGCAACGCTTCACGATGTGGCGCGAGCGCATCAGGCAGCTCGGTGAAATTGTCGATCGGTAAAGTCAGTGCGCCAGCAAAACTGCCGAAGCCGACTTCTTCGCGATTGCGGGTATCCAGTAGCACCAGCAGTTTTCCGGCATCGTCATGGCCTTGTTCAATCCAACGTGCGAGCGTCTGCGCATCGACTGCTGGCGCGCGCTCCCGATGTAGTGGCGCCGCAGCTTCACGCCGGAACGCGATGATCTCGTTTTTGCGTTTCACCTTCAGCCGCGCGAACGGCATCGCCGCGCTCCGGCTTTCCTTGATAGTGATGCCGGCAAACCGTTGATCTTCCCGCAGCCAGCCGAGAAACCCGCGCAACGGGGCTTCATTACCCGCCAGAAACAAGTTGATGCCTTCCGGCGTCACCAGCACGCTGCCACGCAATGCGGCGGCTTCAGCCTGCTCGCGCACCCGAACCGCCACCGAATCGGCATCATCGATTGCAACGAACAGATAAGCAGCGATATTCAGGATCATGCGCTTTTTGTGGTCTGTAACAGCAGACTGCAGCAGGTCACTGCGCCTTCGGCTTTCTGCAGTTCTGATACATCGACGGTGATGACGCTAATGCCGGCCGCACGCAATCGCGCAAGCGTCTTCGGGAAACATTCGGGGTACAGGATCGTGTTACCAACGCGCACGGCGTTCGCCGCATGCTCCTCGTCGGGATCGACCTCGATCATCCGGTAGCCGGCAAATGGCGAAGTGTCTGCCAGCCACGCCTGATTCACCAGCAGCGTGTCCTCGGCGACCTGAGTCACTGCAGATTTCAGGTGCAGGCATTCGCGGGTCGCGACGCCCTCCACCGTGTAGCCGTATGGCGCCAGCAGTTCGCGCAGTTGCGCCCTGCCCGCTTCGTTGCTGCGTGCGGACATACCGACGAACACGCGTTTACCGATGCACAGCACGTCGCCGCCATCCAACGTGCCGGGCGCTTCGATTCTCAGCAGCGGGCGCAGGCTGCCCAGCACTTCATGCACTGCATCACCCTCCCCGCGCCGCGATTCGGCGCCGGGACGGGTGGCAATCGCGACCTCATCGAAGACCAATGCCACGTCCTCGACGAAGACTGCATCCGGAAAGTCAGGCAGCGCCGGAAGCTCGATGACCTCGCAACCCAGTGACTCCAGCGCACGGCAATAGGCCGCATGCTGGCTGCGAGCCAGCGCAACATCAATCGGGCTACGCGGCACGAATGAGAGCTCACATCCGGCCAGCGCAGGGCTGACCTCACGGGTGATGGCGGTGGTCATTCCAGCATTGTACGGGCGTGATCCAACGCCGGCATCGGCATTCGCCTCCAGCCGTGAAATCATGTGCACATGACCGCAATACCACCCACTCCCAAGCGTCTTGCCATTATCGGTGGCGGCCCGGCAGGCCTGATGGCCGCCGAGGTCGCACGTGCGGCGGGTATTGCGGTGGACCTGTATGAGGCGAAAGGCTCGGTCGGGCGCAAGTTCCTGATCGCCGGCAAGGGTGGCTTGAACCTGACGCATTCCGAAGCGCGGCCTGGATTCGATAGGCGCTATCGCGAACGAGAAGTCGAGGTCGGGAGATGGCTGGAGGATTTTGATGCCGATGCCTTGCGCGAATGGGTGCGCGGATTCGGCATCGAAACTTATGTTGGCAGTTCCGGGCGCGTGTTCCCGATGGATCGCAAAGCGGCCCCACTGTTGCGCGGATGGGTGCGGCGACTGCGCGAATCCGGCGTCACATTTCATGTCCAGCATCGCTGGCTTGGCTGGACTGAGGACGGCAGCCTGCGATTTTCCACGCCGGACGGCGAAAGCTGTGTTGTCGCCGATGCAGTAGTCCTAGCAATGGGCGGCGGTAGTTGGCCGGAACTTGGCTCGGATGGCGCATGGGTCGAGGCATTGGTCGGACGCGGTGTCGATGTTGCGCCGCTGCAACCGGCCAATTGCGGCTTCGATATCGGCTGGAGCGCGCATCTCGCGCAACGCCATGCCGGCGCACCGTTGAAGCCGGTCATCGCGCATTGCATCGATCATTCCCAACAAGGCGAATGTGTCATCACCGCGACTGGCATCGAAGGCAGCTTGATCTATGCGCTATCCGCAGACCTGCGCGATGCAATCTCTCGTGAGCGCGAAGCCAGGCTCAGTCTCGACTTGGTGCCGGATCGCGAACTGGAACGCCTGCAACGCGACCTGGGCAAACCGCGCAATGGCCGCAGCCTGAGCGATCACTTGCGCAGGCAGGTCGGCATTGCCGGGGTCAAGACGGCATTGCTGCACGAGGTATTGGACAAGAGTCAGTTGAGCGACCTGTCACTCGTGGCAGCAACGCTGAAGCGATTGCCATTGCGATTGAGCGCCGTACGACCGATTGCCGAAGCGATCTCAAGCGCTGGTGGTGTGCGCCTGGAAGCATTGGACGACGGCCTGATGATCAGCAAATTGCCCGGCGTGTTTTGCGCGGGCGAGATGCTGGATTGGGAAGCACCAACCGGTGGCTATCTGCTCACCGCATGTTTTGCCAGCGGGCTGCGTGCGGGGCGTGCAGCGGTGCACTGGCTCGAAAAGGGGTCAGAGTGAAGTTTCATGACTGAAATCAGTAGTAGTCGAGCAATTCCTACAGGTTGTCACTCTGACCCCTTTTCGGCTCACTTTTTCGCGGCAGCTGCTGCCTTGGCTCGTTCTGCAGCATCGTCTTGCATGGCCTGGATTTCCGGTGCATCGCGGAGCACGCGCGAGTGCGGATCAAGGGTCCAGCTCTCGTCGGTAGCAATCGCGGTTTGGCCATGACCATCCACCATCGCAAGATCAATCACACGGTCACCGACTCGCACTTGTATCGGCAACGGGAACGGCTTGTCGTTCGGCGCCTCCCAACGTACGCGTAGTACCTTTCCGTCGCGCTCTGCCAACAACTTTGGCAGTTCAGACTGGCGCAGGTAGACGTCGAAAAACCAATTCCAGTCGCGCCCGGTCACTCGATTGACGATGGCGATGTAATCCGACGTGGTCGCATAACGCGGGTGGAAGTTGCCCGGCTTGGGGTCAGGTCGCCCATAAACCAGTTCGCGGGTGGCCTTCAGGAATGCGCGGTCGCCGATCTGGTTGCGCAGGGTATGCAGGATCCATGCGCCTTTGTAATAGATGTCGTTACCCGGATCGACCGCTTTAGCGGCAGGGTCACCATGTGGGCGGCTATGGCCGCTGACCAGCGGAAATTGCTGCTGGATCATCGCGCGCTGTCGCAACATCTCGGCGAAGTAGTTGGCGTCGCCACGCAGCCACTGCAGGTATAGCGGCTGCATGTACATGCCGAAGCCTTCATGTAGCCACATGTCGTCCCAGTCGGCATTGGTCATCTGGTTACCGAACCATTCGTGCGACAACTCGTGGTGCAGCAACCAGTCGTAACCGTT
>JBBSRO010000059.1:0-14718 GCA_038242955.1 Lysobacterales bacterium | reverse complement strand
GGCCTTATCAGGGACGGTGCGTCAGGCCTTCAGGAGGAAGGTAACGGGACCGTCATTGACCAGACTGATCACCATATGGGTACCGAACCGGCCAATTTCCACCCCTGGCGGGTGAAGTCCACCACAGGTTTCGACCAGACGGTTGAAGCCAAGTTCCGCATCGGCCGGCGCCGCTGCGGTTGTAAAGCTGGGCCGCATGCCGCTGCGGGTGTCCGCCGCAAGAGTGAATTGGCTGACCAGCAACAGGCCGCCACCGGTGTCGCTCACGGAGCGGTTCATCTTGCCGGCATCGTCGGCGAACACGCGGTAACCAAGCAGTCTTTGTGCCATTCGGGCGATTTGTGGCTCGCCGTCGCCGGGTTCGATGGCGACCAGCGCCAGCAGGCCGGGACCAATGGCACCTACCACGGCATCGTCTACGACCACCTTGGCTTCAGTCACGCGCTGGATCAGGGCAAGCATGGCGCAATCCTAAACCGCGACGGCAACAAGCGTGCCGCTAGACTGAACGCGATGAGCAAGCTCGCCGCCGCCTTGTTGTACGCACTCAGCTGGAGCATCGCCCGGCTGCCATGGCCGTGGCTGGCAGCGCTGGCCGACGCGATTGCCAGTTGGTGGATCCGCGTCGATGCGCGCGAAGCGCGCGTTGCCCGGCGCAACCTCGAACTGGCGATGCCGCATCTGGATGTCGAGGGGCGGGTCGCGCTGCATCGCGAAATCCTGCGCACCACCGCGCGCCAGGCGCTGGAAACCTTGCGCCTGTGGACACGACCGGCATCGCGCAACCTGGCCGATATCGTCGAATTCCACGGCATGGAACTGTTTGATGCCGCGCTGGCGGACGCGCGCGGGCCGACCTCAAGAGGTCTCATCGTGGCCGCGCCACATATGGGCAATTGGGAACTGTTGAACCAGTGGCTGGCGATGAGAACCCCGCTGGCAATCCTGTATCGGCCGCCGGAATCGCCCACCGGCGAAGCATTCCTGCGCCGCGTGCGGGCGAATGCGGGCGGGCAGGTCGAACAGGTGCGGGCGGAAGCCAGCGGCGTGCGCACGTTGCTGCGGCGTCTGCAGAAGGGCGGCGTGGTCGGCATCCTTCCTGATCAGCAACCAAAAGTGGGCGATGGCGAATTCGCACCGTTCTTCGAGGTGCAGTCACTCACTATGACCTTGCTGGGCCGGCTGGCCGCGCGCAGCGGCGCGCGGGTGCTGATAGCGTGGTGCGAACGCTTGCCAGGTACTTCACCACCGCGCTTCGCACTGCACGTGCAGGAAGCACCCGAGACCATCGCCGATACCGACCCGAAGGCATCCGTCGCTGCGCTCAACACGATGGTCGAAGCCATTGCCCGCCGCGACCTTGCGCAGTATCAGTGGACGTATAAGCGCTATACCCTGCGCCCGCCTGGCAGCGGTGAGGTCAACCCCTATACCGGACTGCGATGAAGCGAATTCAATGAACCAGATTCCAACTGAGCCGATGCTGGAACCTTTTGCCGATCCCATCGATGCGCCCGAGGGTTGGCATCCGCCGCCGAGCCGTGCAGTGCGCCTGCACGCAACGGTGGTCGCGGCGCTGTTTAGCGTAATCGCGCTCATTGCGATGGCTGCGCCATTGCTGGCCAGCGACACGCTGGGCTTGGCCACGCGCATCGCGATTGGACTTTTGGCGTTGATCATGGCGGCCGCGTTGGGTGCCTACATTGGTGGGCGCCTGCGCCACCAGCGCTGGAAACTCGACGCCGAAGGATTGTGGCTACGCCAGGGACGACTGTGGTTCCGCGAGACCCGTGTGCCGTCCAGTCGCGTGCAGCACGTGGACATCAAGCACGGGCCGCTGGAACGCCGGTTCAATCTCGCCACGCTGGTGGTGCATACCGCAGCCGCGCAATTGAGCGGGATTACCGTGCGTGGACTGGACCAGGCAGATGCACAACGCTTGCGGGATGCTCTCGCACGCCAGCTGGATGAGGCCGGCGATGCACTCTGAGTACGCGCACGTGCACGTGCCGGTTCACTGCCGCACTGACTGCCGTGAGTGCGTGCAATGAACACGATCCCGGACGCACTGCCGCAGGACGGCGCCGAACATCGCCTGCATCCGCTGTCGTGGCTGTTCGTGTTGATGGCGCAACTCAAGCAGTTCATTTTTCCGTTGATCGTGCTGCTGTTGTTCGGACGCGGTGATCGCTATCAGCTGTGGTCCTTGGTTGCGGTCGCAGTGTTGGTCATCACGTCACTGGCCGAATACCTGACGTACCGCTACCAGCTGAAGTCCGATGGATTGATCGTGCGCAGTGGCTGGCTGCATCGCAGCGTGCGCGAGATCCCGTTCGCCCGTATCCATAACGTAAGCCTGCATCAAAACCTGCTGCATCGGATGGTAGGCGTGGCCGAAGTGCGTCTGGAAGCAGCTGGCGGGGTAAAACCAGAAGCACAGATGCGCGTACTGAAGATGGACCAAGCACTGGCACTGGAAGCCTTGGCGCGCAGTGGAGGATCTGCTTTCACTGCCGATAATGAAGCGCATGCATCGGAGGAGGCGGCGCCCTTGCTGACCCTGTCTATCGGCGAGCTGGTTCGCCTGGGGCTCATCAGTAACCGTGGCTTGGTGCTGGTCGCAGCCGCATTCGGTGCACTCGCGCAAACTGGCGACGACATCTTCGGCGTGCTGAAGGACCGTTGGGGCAAGGTCGCGTTCGGCTGGGTCTCGGATTGGGTTGGCCACCACGTGCACGACAGCCTGATGGTGATGGGACTGACGATCACCAGCATGGTGATCGTTGCGCTGCTGCTGGTTCGCTTACTGTCAGTGCTGCTGGCGATCGTGCAATACCACGGCTTCACCTTGCGCGAAGAAGATGACCGCATACGCGTTGAACGCGGCCTGCTGGCGCGCTCGCGATCAAGTGCAAAACGTCGCCGGATCCAAGCTTGGTCGCTGCGCGAAAGCCTGCTGCATCGCTTGCTCAAACGCCGCAGCCTGCGCGTGGATACCGCCGTCAGCCAGCAAGGTAAGCAACAACATGCTTTGAAGGAATTGGCGCCGATCGCCACGCCGCAGCGTTGCGAGGAATTGATCCTGCACTTCTTGCCTGATGCCGGCTGGGGCGAACTCGACTGGCAACCTGTTCACTCGCGAGCATGGATCCGTATCGCATTGCCAAGCCTGCTGGTGCTATTGATCGCAAGCGGCCTGCTTTGCTGGCACTTTGGCTGGGTCGGCACGTCTGCCTTGCTCGCGGCACCTGTGTTGATGTGGCGCGCGCGGCGCATGGCCGCGTGCAGCGGGCATGCCTGCAACGGCCGGCTGGTAGCCTGGCGCCGCGGCTGGTTGGACAAGCGCTGGAACTTTGCCGAGATCGGCAAGCTGCAGGCATTACGGCTGACGCAGTCGCCGATCGATCGTCGGCTGGGCATGGCTAACCTGTTGCTGGACACCGCAGGTGCGCCGGCATTCGGTTCGCCGCTACACCTGCGTTACCTGCCGCTGGCGCAGGCCCATGCGTTGTCAGCGCGGCTGGCTGTTCAGCTCGCCCGCACGCGCTTGCAGCGGTAGTTCTTGCGCGGGCAACGCGCGCCATTGCCCGGTCCGCCAGACCTGGATCCAGCGCATGCGAAAGTGCTGCTGGATGACCGGTTGCGGCCCCGGCGCAGTCCATGGATTCAGTGTGTTCACCACCAACAGTTGCCCGGGATTGCGGGCTGCCCATGCGCGTGCAGCGCCTTCATCGAACACCTGCAACGGCCCGTGCAGCCGGCCCGCAAAGTGGAACTGCAATTGATAGATGCCGAGATACGCCACCTGGTGGCCGTCGCGTTGCGCATCTCCAATCACCTTGGCTGTCGGAGACAAGTCGAATTGCGCCCGCAGCAATGGCGTGATCGCCCCGTATAGCGTTGCCATTCCCAACAGCATGCCGAACGCATGCGCCGGCAATGAGCGCCAACGCAGTAGGGCAATACCCACCAACACCAGCACAGCACCGGCGGCAGGTATGGTGATCAACAATTCGTTCGGGAATGGCTGGCCGATACGTCCTGCAATCAGGCGTGCACCCAGCATCGCGATTCCGCCCAGCAACAGCAGCATAGGCGCGGCGATGCCGAGCCGCGGTCGTGCATCCGCCGCCTTCGCCAGCAACAGCGCAGCCGCAGCGAACTCGGGCAGCAGGTAGTACGGCTGCTTGCCACTGATCAGGCTGAAAGCCAGCACCACGACGAACAGCCAGCACCATGCAAAACGGTTGTCGCGGTCGCGCCACAACGCCGGCACTTGGCCCCACCACCAGCGCGACCACCACCATGGCGCCATTAGGACAATCAGGATTGGCGCATACCACCACCAGGGCTGGGCATGGTCGAAACTGTCGCGGATGCGCCCGGCGGTCTGGGTCACCAGCAAGGCCTTGCGGTATTCCGGATCACCCAAGGTCAGCACCGGCACTAACCACAACGCGAACATGCCGATGCCGGCCAGCGTGGCGAACAGTGTTTTTTTCGCGAAACTCTTGCCGTCGGCACGCGCGAGTGGGTGCCACCAGCGCGCCGTGAGCAACGGTACGCCCAAATGCAATAACGCCACCGGCCCCTTCGCCAGCAGGCCAAAGCCGATAGCAAGCGCCAGTCCGGGCCACCACGGCACCCACGCCTCGCCGCGACGGCGACAAAGCGCCAGCAGGCCGCCGAGGACCGAGATCGTCAGCGGTAGTTCGTACATGATCTGCAGCGAGAACAACAAGAAAAACCAGAACCCGGCCATCGCCCATGCGGTCAATGCCGGCAGATTCGGACGCGACGGATACAGACGCCCGGCAAGCACGCCCGCCTGCGCTATGGCGGTCACGCCAAGCAACACCATCAGTAGTCGTGGCCAGATGTCGTTGACCCCACCCACCAGCCAACCGGCATGGATCAGCCATGGCAACAGCGGCGTCTTGTGGGAATACGCCGCGCCGTTGAACAGCGGCACCAGCCAGCTGCCCCGGTCCCACATTTCCCATGCCACCGCCAGCGTGCGGGTGGAATAAAGCGGCACTGGCCCATGCATGAAAATCAGCAGCAGCGCCAGCGCGCCCCAGGCCAGCAGCGGCGCACGCAGCGACAGCAACATGGGTCGCATCATCGGGTGCAAACCGCGGCATGCTGGGCGACGCGTGCGATGCGGCGCCGAACTACACACGCGTCAGGCATGTTCCGAATCACCTTTCACCAATGCCAGGAACAGTGCTTGATAGGCGTCATTCATGCGCGTGCGGCTGTAGTCGCGCAACGCAGTTTCGCGCGCTGCCGCGCCGAGCCGTTCCGATGCATCGGGATTCTCTAGTAAGGCTTGCAACACGTTTGCCAACGCAGCCGCATCAGCCTCCGGCACAAACCGCCCATCGATGCCATCGCGAATCACTTCGCGCACGCCCGGCACCGCGCTGCCTACGACTCCGCAGCCTGCGGCCATGCCTTCGATCAATGCCAACGGCATGCCCTCGTAATGCGTACTGAGCACACAAATCTGATGGCGCATCAGCAAGCCCGGCACGTTGCGATGCACGCCAAGGAACTGCACCTGGTCCGCGATCCCGAGCTGCCCTGCCAACGCTTCCAGCGACGAACGATGGCGAGCCTTGCCGCCGCCCGCCAACAACACGGGTGGCGTCAGGCCGCGCTCGCGCAACAGCGCCACGGCACGCAACAACGTCGCATGGTCTTTCTGTTTAGAAAACCGCGCGACCATCACGATGCCGGGCGTGCGTTGCGCAAATGGATGCACGTCAGCATCGGCGAATGGTTCGATGCGAATGCCATTCGCAATCGTAATCGTCCGTTCCGGCGGCATGGCCATGTCCAGCAGCACCCGGCGCACGCCTTCGGAACAGCCGACGATGCGATCCGTGCGCTTCGCCAGCCAACGCGTCTGCGCCAACCGCCAGCGGGTATAGCGTTCGCGCGTGTTGTGCTCGACGTGGACTAGATGCGGCACGCCCGCAAGCAGGCCGGCATATCGACCCCACAGGTGTTCGCTGAAACCATGCGCAACCAACACGTCAGGCTTGAACTCGCGGCACACGCGTAGCAATCCGACAATGGTCGCAACATGGGACCAACCCGGCACTTCCCGCAAGGGCACGCCAGCCGATACGAGTTCGGCGATGCGACTTGGGTCGGTGTGTCGCTTGCGCCGCAGCACCAGAAGCGGCTTGACTGCGTTGCCCTGCAGGGCCGCCGTGGTCAGCGCAATCGCGACCTGGGTCGCACCACCGGAGAAACCTCCGGTGACGAACTGCAGGACGCGCACGGGACGTTTCGTTTCCATGGGCACTCAACGACAGCCTGACGTTGCCGCAGCTGGTAACAACCACCAGGTCCGGCGGTTGGCATTACCCATGTCGCGTGACTGCAATTTGTCTACGCAAGCCGGCAACATTTCGCCCTCGACCAGCAGCCAGCGCACGCCGGCCGCTTGCCGCTGCCATTGGAGTGCATCGGCGAACTGACCCGCTCCATCGCGCTTGAAGCCAAAGCTCGCAGCATCGCGATCTGCCATCAGTAATTGCTGCTCTCGCCAGCCGACCAAGCCGAGTTGGGCATCGGGCCCGATGGCCGCACCCACATGTTGCATGAGTCCGCGCGATGACGAACCATCATTCAACAATGGCGCCCCGATCAGCGAATACAGCACCCACAAGGTGGTCAGCAATGCGACCAGTGCAACATGCGCGCGATGCCGACCACACCACAACATTGCGGCAATACCAACGCCACCGACTGCACTGAACATCAGCGCCAAACTATGTGCGATGCCGGGATCGCGGCCATCCATGAATTTGGCCTCAAAACCAGGTTCGCCGAACAACATCGCCAGTCCCACGCCAAGCGCGGCCAGTGACAGCATCCCGACGAAGCCGAACAGCAACCGTTGCGCATTTCGCTTGCGCAGGATCCCCGGCAGTAGCGGAGCCAACGCGAGGCAGAACATCGGCAACCCCGGCAAGATGTACATATCGCGCTTGCCGGACGGGATGCTGAAGAACACGAATACCAGCAGCACCCAGGCCAGCGGCAGCAAGTAGCGCGCATCGATGCGACGCAGGCGTCGCTTCCATGCCGGCAGGGCCCACGGCAATACAAACATCGTTGGCAGCCACGCGGTCAACGCGACTTCGATGAAATACCAGGGCGGTTGTCCGTGATGCCACGACTGCGCATAGCGCGTCACGGTTTGCCGAACCAGGATGTCATCGACGTACGCACGGTAGTCGCCAGAACCCGAGCTCAGTGCGGCGATCAACATCGGTACAACCCAGACGCCGCAGGCAGCAATAAAGGCCAGCGGCCCCAGCCAGAACTTCCATTGGCATGCATGCAAGCGAACACCGGGCCAGCCACGCAACGATGCGAAGGCCGCCGGCAACAGCATCAGCAGCGCGATCACGCCAACACCCTTGGTAATGGTGCCCAGCCCGGCAGCCGCCCAACCCAGCGCCCACATCTTCCAGTCGGGTCCGCGCAACACATGCCGCAGCAGGCCGTAATTGGCCAGGGTGATCCAGAACACCACCAACGGATCGATCTGCGCTTTCTTCGCTTGCCAGGTGAACTGCAACGTCAGCAGCACCGCCCAACCGGCATAAATACCGATGCGCGGCGTCCACAGCCGTTTGCCGAGGTCAACCACGCACCACAACGTTCCCAGCGCCGCCAGCAACGACGGCAGCAGGAAGGCGATACGCCAATTGCCAAACACCATGTAGGAAGCCGCCTGCAACCACATGAACAGCGGTGGCTTGTCCGAATACAATTCTGTGCCGCGCATCGGGAACAGCCAGTTGCCGCTTTCAACCATGTGCTTGGCGACCAGCGCAAAGCGCGGCTCGTCTGCGGGCCAGGGATCACGCAGGCCCAATCCGGCGCCCAGGATCAGTAGTGCGAATAACCAGAACAGCCACGTCTCGCGGCGGGTTTGGGTGATTGCGTGAGTCATCGTACGGATCATCCCGCAATCATAGGAGGCAAGCTGTTAGCCCTTTCTCAAACGCGCCTGGAAAAAGCCATCCATGCCCAGCTCGCCCGGCAGCCGCTGGCTGCCGAAGCCAGTGTCATGGCCGAAGTTGGCGCTCAAGATATCCAGCACAGCATCCGGCGTGCGCGCAAGGAAAGCCTGAATCTGCGCGGCGTTTTCGGCCCGAAGGATCGAACACGTTGCGTACAACAGCGTGCCGCCTGGTGCGAGTAGCGGCCACAGCGCATCAAGCAGGCCAGACTGGATCTTGTTCAATGCGTCGATATCGGCTTCACGCCGATGCAGAAGCACGTCAGGCTGGCGGCGCACGATGCCGGTCGCGCTGCAAGGCGCATCGATGAGGATTGCATCGAACTGCGTGCCATCCCACCAATCCGCAGGATGGATGGCATTACCCGCTCGGGTGTCCACGTCCAGGTCGAGCCGGCCAAAGGTGTCCTGCATCCGGCGTACGCGGCGCGGGTCGATGTCGAGCGCGGTCAGCCGCAATGAGGAGTCGCGCTCCAGCAGATGCGCCGCCTTGCCACCGGGCGCGGCGCAGGCATCGAGCACCCGCGCACCGCGGGCGGGCGACAGTGCATCGGCCACCTGCTGCGCGGCGGCGTCCTGCACCGAAACCGTGCCGGCATCAAAACCCGGCAGATCATGCACTGGTCGCTGCGTCGCCAGCCGGATGGCGTCAGCAGCTTCGGCTGAGGCCGTGGCCTCGATACCGGCATCGGTAAGCCGTTGCAGGTAGTCGTCACGGGAGCCATCACGCGGATTGACCCGCAGCCACATTGGCGCGGCGTGCGCACTGTCGATAAAAATTGCATCGGCGTCACGCGGCCAATCCTGTCGGATGCGGCCAGCCAACCATGCGGGCCAAGTCGCCGCAGCGTCCATCTCTGGCAGGCCTTCGCGCTGCGCGCGGCGCAGGATCGCGTTGACCAACCCTGACTGATGTGAACGACCCAGCGCACGCGCAGTGTCCACGGTCGCTGCGACCAATGCGTGCGCCGGCAACCCTATTTCCCGTTGGGAAAAACCGACATAAAGCAGGGCACGCAACTCCCTATCCCTATCCGCCAAGGGTTTCTCCAGCCATTGCATTAGCGCCGCATCGAAGCGCACATGCTGGCGCAGCGCCATGAACACGATGGCCTCGACCAAGGCCCGGTCGCGCGGATCGGCCAGTGCAGGCAGCGTCGCGGCAAGTGTCGCCTTTAACGAACGCCCGTGATGCAGCACGGCATCCAGCACGCGCGTCGCGGCAACGCGCGTGGCAACGCCCGGGTTCAAGCGGCTGTCATTCATCCAGCTGGGGTACGACGGGCATTGAGGTAATCAGCCGCGGTGATGGCCTTGCCGCCCTCACGCTGCAGGGTGCGGATACGGAGCGCGCCTACGCCGCAAGCAACATCGATACCATCGCGGCTCATGCGCAGAATTTCGCCCGGCGCAGCGCCGTGCTCCTCGTCCAGCGCTGAAGCGCCATGGATGCGCAGGCGCTCGTCGAGCAAGCGCGCCTCGGCGATCGGCCACGGATTGAACGCACGCACCTTGTCGGCCAGAGCCTGCGCGGGCCTGCTCCAGTCAAGTACGGCTTCGGCCTTCTCAAGCTTGTGCGCATACGTCACGCCTGCCGCCGGCTGCGGCTTGGCGACCGGCTTGAAGCCGGCGCGAAGCAAGCCCAGGCCATCGGAGAGCGTTTGTGCGCCGAGTGCGGCCAACCGGCCATGCAGCTGGCCGCCAGTCTCGCCAAGGCCGATGTCCAGTGCCTGCGAGAGCAGCACCGGGCCGGTATCCAGGCCTTTTTCCATCTGCATCAGGCACACACCCGAATGACTATCCCCTGCCTCGATCGCGCGATGAATCGGCGCTGCGCCGCGCCAACGCGGCAGCAGGGAGGCGTGCACGTTCCAGCAACCGTGGGTGGGGATATCCAGCACCGCCTGCGGCAGGATCAGGCCATACGCCACCACGACGAGCAGATCAGGCTTGAGCGCGCGCAATGCATCTTTAGATGACGCGTCCTTGAAGTTCTCCGGCTGCAGCACCGGAATGCCACGCTGCACGGCTTCAAGCTTGACCGCTGATGCGGTAAGGCCGCGCCCGCGCCCGGCTGGGCGATCCGGCTGGGTATAGACCGCCACGACCTCACTGCGAGCAGCGGCGGCACGCAGGCTGGGAACGGCGAAGTCCGGCGTGCCGGCGAATATGATCCTCAAAGGCGTGCAATTCTCAAGGGAGTGCAATCCGCACGATCAGGCCGCGTCCGCGAGCTTGCGCGCCTTGGCCAGCTTCTTGCGCACCATTTCGCGCTTGAGTGGGCTGAGGTAATCAACGAACAGCTTGCCGTCCAAGTGATCCATTTCGTGCTGGACGCAAACAGCCAGCACGCCATCGGCTTCCAACGTGAACGGCTGGCCGTGTCGATCAAGTGCCTCAACGGTGATCACGTCACTGCGGGTGACATCGGCATAAATACCGGGCACTGACAGGCAGCCTTCCTGATAGACCTGCTCGCCTTGGCGGGATGTAATCTGCGGATTCACGAATACCAGAGGCCGGCTTTTGTCGTCGGTCACGTCAATCACCATGAAGCGTTGGTGCATGTCGACCTGGCTAGCGGCCAGACCAATCCCGGGAGCTTCGTACATGGTCTCGAACATGTCGTCGAACAACTGCTGGAACGACGCGTCACCAAGTTGCACCACCTCCACCGGCACGGCTTTGGTGCGCAGGCGGGGGTCTGGAAATTCTAGAATCGGGAGCATAGCCATGGGGGAAATCCGGGAGCGAAGGGCCACCAAAGCGACCCACTCGGCAATTGTACCTCGGCTAACCTTGCTGGCCCCTTGCCAGCACCCGCCCCTTGTGGTTTATATTGACGAAGCTTCACGGGGATTTTGCCAACGGAAGCGGGGAGATAGCAGCCATGCTTGAACGGGTTTCTAACCTGGTACGTTCCGATGTGTTGCGCCCTCGCCGGGTGCGCACCCTATTTGCCGTTGCATTGCTGACGGTGGCGACTTTCGCTGCTGCTTCAGCGGTGGACATGCGCAGCGACCACCCAGACACGTATGTGGTCAAGCGTGGCGATACCCTCTGGGATATCGCCGGACGTTTCCTGCAGCGCCCATGGTTGTGGCCGGAGATCTGGCAAGCCAATCCGCAGATCAAGAATCCACACTTGATCTATCCGGGTGACGTGCTCAGCCTGGCGTACATGGACCGCGTGACCGTCCAGAGCCAAGGTAGTGGCACGCCTATCAACGCCGTCCCGCTGGGCGAGATCGAGCCGTTCCTCAAAGACCTGCGCATGGTCGACAGCATCGACAACCTGCCGTATGTCGTCGGTCTTGAAGGAGATCGCCTGCGCAGCATGAGCGGGAAAGTCGCTTACGTGCGTGGACTGGAAAGCGCTGCGCCCGGCCAACGGTATCTCGTGGTACGTGCTGAAAAGCGCTACCGCCTGATCGAGCGCGCGGGCCTGTGCTGCGACAAGACGCAGACCGTCGACCTCGATTATCGCGGCAATGCCATGGTTGATCCGGGCACGTTCTGGAGCAACACGGTATTCCCGAGCAAGAACACCGAAATGCTCGGCTATGAACTCAGGACCCAAGCGGTCGGCACGGTCACCCGTGGCGAAGTTGCAGGCATCCAGGCATCCACGCTACTGCTGGATGAGCAAGGCCACGAGGTTCGCATTGGCGATCGGCTGGTGCCGGTCGAAGCGCAGCCATATGACCTGCAGTTCTTCCCGCATCCGCCCAAGCAGCAGGCCGACTATGGCCGGTTGCAAGTGATGGCGGTGGCGGACCAGCTGACTAGCGGTGGAACGCGTGACGTGATCGCGATTTCCGGCGGCGCGCGCGAGGGCATCGACAACGGAACCGTCTTTTCTGTCTGGCGGCGCGGCCAATCGACGGTGGACCGGGTGAAGCGCAGCAAGGATTTCGATGAGGACATGGTCCTGTTTGAATCCAAGGTGCGCCTGCCGGACGAATTCGCCGGCCATGCAATGGTGTTCCGCACCTTTGACAAAGTCAGCTACGCGCTGGTGATGAGCAGCGTCAAGCCGACGCGCGTGGGTTACGAGCTCAAGCATCCGGACGCCCCTTACTGAAGCTCCTGCTTCAGTCCGCGGGGTTTTCCGACCCCGCCACACAACGGCGCCCGAGGGCGCCGTTGTCGTCTGTGGCAGATGCTGTTCGCATGCCCGACTCGCCCACGTCCTATCTCAACAAGCACCGCAATCACAACGATCGCGATGAACATGACGCGCAGTTGTGCCTCCTCACAAGCGGCGCCGCAGCAGCGGCCATCCGCCGCCTGCTGGACAGCCATGGGAGTGCTGTTGGCGCATTGCGCGCGGGAGCCCGTGACTGGGCCAGCCATGGCCTGGATGCCGCCACCTGCAACGTGATACGCAATCCTGATCGCACACAATTGGCACGCGGCCAGGCGTGGCTTGAATCACCCGCCCACCAGCTGATCGACTGGTCGCAGGCCGACTATCCGCCCTTGCTGAGGCGCATCCCAAGTCCGCCGCCGATGTTGTTCGTCGCTGGCGATGCCGGCCTACTCTGGCGACCCGCTATCGCCATCGTCGGCAGCCGCGCAGCCACTGCAGGCGGCTGCACCAATGCTGCCATGTTTGCCGATGCACTCTCGCGTAGCGGGCTGTGCATCACTAGCGGACTGGCCGCCGGAATCGATGCCGCTGCCCATCACGCAACACTGGAGGCCGATGGCGCCACCGTAGCCGTGCTCGGCACCGGCCCGGACATCGCCTATCCGGTTCACCACCGGCCCCTGCTGGAACGCATTGCCGGGCAAGGCTGCGTCGTCAGCGAACACCTGCCCGGCACGCGGCCGTTGCGTCAGTATTTCCCCAGCCGCAACCGGATCCTTGCCGGCCTCAGCTTGGGCACGTTGGTGGTCGAGGCTGCGGAACGTTCCGGCGCCCTGATCACCGCCCGCCTATCAGCCGAAGTCGGTCGTGAGGTGTTCGCCCTACCCGGATCGATCCACAACCCAATGGCCCGTGGCTGCCATCGGCTGATCCGCGAGGGCGCGCAGCTGGTCGAATCCCCGGATGAGATACTGGCTGTGCTGGCGCCAGCGGCCATCGACCTTGCCAAGGCACTACGTGGTGAACTTGAAGCCAGCTATGCAGCCTCCGACACCTCGCTCCAGGCATCCTTGCTCATTGACCCCGACTACAACCGCTTGTGGCAGGCACTGGGGCACGACCCAACCGGTATGGATGAGTTAGGCCAACGCACCGGATTGACGACTGCAGTACTGTCGGCCATGCTGCTGTCACTGGAGCTGGAGGGTCGGGTCGCGGCAGAACATGGCCGCTACAGCAGGATCGGACCCTGACAGCACTAGTTTGCCTTCATCGCGCCAAGACGGCGCAGGCCGGGGGTCATGAAAGAAAGTATTTTGGACGTCCTGCTGTACTTGTTCGAGCACTACTTCACTAACGATGCGATTCCCGCGTCAGGTGATGCCATCACCACTCAGAATGGCCCGCTGATGGGCGAGTTGAGCGAAGCGGGTTTCTCCAACGCGGAGATCCGCAAGGCGTTCGACTGGTTGGATGCATTGGCGCGCCAGCGCCCCGCACCCGGCCAACCGCGCAGCAACGGACCCATCCGGGTTTTCCACGACGTAGAGCAAGACAAACTCGACGTCGATGCACGCGGATTTCTGCTGTTCCTGGAGCAGCACGGTGTGCTCGATGCCGACCAGCGGGAGCTGGTCGTGGACCGGGCAATGGCGCTGGATCAGGACGAATTGGACCTGGACGACCTCAAATGGGTCGTACTGATGGTGCTGTTCAACCAACCGGGCTCCGAAGCGGCTTACGCCTGGATGGAAACCCAGATGTTCCTGGATGAGCCCGAACCGGTACATTGAATGACGCCTTTGACGGTGCGGCGCTTGACAGCCTGCCCCCGGCGTGAGTCCACTGTATGAATAAAGTTCAGCGCACGGACTGCCTTCACAGGCTTTCCCCCGGGCGTTAGCTTCTGCAGCGCCTGCATGTGCTGCCTTCGTCGCATCCCGGAAACTGCATCAATGGCCAAGAACCTGCTCATCGTCGAGTCGCCTGCCAAGGCCAAGACGATCAATAAATACCTCGGCAAAGACTTTACTGTCCTGGCCTCGTACGGCCATGTCCGCGACCTGGTGCCGAAGGAGGGCGCGGTCGATCCCGAGAACGGCTTCGCGATGCGCTATGCGTTGATCGAAAAGAACGAGAAGCACGTCGAGGCGATCGCAAAGGCAGCGAAGTCTGCGGAAAATGTGTTTCTGGCGACCGATCCGGATCGCGAGGGCGAGGCCATCAGCTGGCACATTGCCGAGATCCTGCGGGAGCGCGACTTGCTCAAGGACAAACCCCTGCACCGGGTGGTGTTCACCGAAATCACGCCCCGCGCCATCAAGGAAGCGATGGCGCAGCCACGGGCCATTGCGGCAGACCTAGTCGATGCCCAGCAGGCACGGCGGGCACTGGACTATCTGGTTGGCTTCAACCTGTCGCCGGTACTGTGGCGCAAGGTGCAGGCGGGGCTGTCGGCTGGACGCGTGCAGTCGCCGGCGCTGCGGATGATCGTCGATCGCGAGGAAGAGATCGAAGCATTCAAGAACCACGAGTACTGGAGTATCGAGGCGGAGGTTGCGCACCCCTCGCAGGGCTT
>JBBSRO010000058.1:0-15050 GCA_038242955.1 Lysobacterales bacterium | reverse complement strand
GAAAGGCCGGGTGCGCCCACGGAACGGCCCTCGAAGACTGTTCCGTCTTCAAGCGCGAGGAGTGCAGGTATGGTCAAGTGTGTCGCCTTGCGTCAGGTTGCAAGAAAGCGCCGAAGCGGTATCGACCGGTTCGGAGCGTTAGGGATCAGGCGAGCGAGAATTGTACGGGCGAGCAGGCCCGCGCGCCACCCTTTATCGGCGGTCTTATCAACCGTCGTGGCCTCTCATCGACGTTAATTTGCATCGTATTGCGGGCGTACGTGGATCCTAATCGAGCAGGTCGATTGGCCGATAACGCCCTGCGGCGCGGGTGTGCAAGGCGCGGGCGACATGCAATGCCCCAGCCGCGAAGATGTCGCGATTGCTGGCGCGATGGATCAGTTCGATGCGCTCGCCAGCACTGGTGAACTGCACGCAATGCTCGCCGACGATGTCGCCAGCACGAATCGAGGCGTAGTGCGGCGTGGCCCCGCCCTGCCCGGCCGCATCCCCTAGCGTGAGCGCGGTACCCGAAGGCGCGTCCAACTTGCGGGTGTGGTGGCTTTCGATGATGTCGCAGTCCCAACCCGGCAACACACGCGAGGCGCGCTCGACCAGATCATGCAGGACCGCCACGCCGAGGCTGAAATTGGATGCCCAAAGGGTTGCGATGTGCGTGGATGCCGTATCCAGCGCTTCCAGTTGAGAAACCGTCAGCCCGGTGGTACCCGAAACAAAGGGTTTGCAGCGCGCGACGCACAACCCGAGGATGGCATCGAAACCTTCCGGTTGGCTGAAATCAATGGCGACGTCGAACCTCGGCACGCCATTCAATTCCGAGACCGAGAAGCGCGGGATGCCATCTATCACTCGCGCATCGACCTCGCGGGACACGGCGCCGGCGACGTTGCAACCAGCATCGTCGCCAGCCAAGCGCAACAAGGCTTGGCCCATCCGGCCGTTGGCACCGTAGATCAATAGACGCAAGGGATCTGTCATGCCGTCAGGCTAACCACCGCTGCGTGCATCCACAAGTCGCCAGGACCCTTCCACTGGCAACTGACCGGATCAGTTTGGCTTGAAAGCGCTGCGAAGTCGTCCGGCAACCTGGTGCATGGCATCGTCGAATGGCGTTGCGCCTTCGCGTACCACGACCTTGTCGATCTTGGCCATTGCGGCCAGCTCTTCCGGGGAAGCAACCAGCACGCGGATGCCGCGTCGATTGACCAGCAACAATCGCCCGGAAATCGGACTGATCCAGGACACTTTGGCGGGCTCCATTCCTTGGGCCGTCGTGGCCAGCTGGATCCAGCTGCCAACCTCCAGTTTGCGCATGCGTTCCAGGCCTGCGGCATCGAAATCCAATGCGTCGGTTCCGTTGATTATTGCCAGCAATGGCTCAGGTTCGGGCGGTGCCACCGGCCCAGGCATGATCGCTTGTTCCGGCATGCGCGAAGTGTTGTCGGCCGCAGACTCCCCGCCTGCCAACCGCAGCAGTGCGTCCTGCAGGCTGTCGATGGCTGCCTGGGCGGTCTGGCCTACGCATCCCGAGCTTGCCAGGATTGCTTCGATCTGTTCGCGCGGCAAAGGAGGAAGCTCCTCGGCCGGCGTATGCAGGTCGGCATGGTCGAACGCCAGCAGCAGCTCACCGACCGCTGCCATGGCTTCTTCGTGCTTCTGCGAACCATAGCCATCGCGCAGCATCACCTGGATCAGGTGGTGCGAGGCATATCGACCCAGGAATTCGTCCATGACCGCGGGTACTACACGTTCGCCGCGATGCTTGGCCAGCAGGGCATTGGTTGCGCTGCGCGCATGTTCCAGCCGCTCGCGTCCACGCTGGGCTTCGGATGTACGTTTTTCCGCCAGCTCGAATCGCTTGCGGTGCTGCGCCATGTACGAACGCAGTTCCTGTTCGAGTGTCTCGAAGATCGCCACGTCTTCGTTGAACTCGGCAACCAACCGATCAATGGTCTGGTCCACCTGCCCCAGCAACTCGCGTTCCTGCGGCGCTTCGCCATGATTGCCTTCGCAGGCTTCGGCTACCGTGTTCAGCAAGCGACGGGCAGGATGCTCCTTGAACAGGAACATGCGTCGATCCTTCACTGCAACCTTCACAATAGGTACGAGCATGCGGCCGATCTTGCCGCGGATCTTGGAGTCGTATTGGGGGCCATCGAGCAATACATCGAATAACAACGCAACCAGGTCGACCGCGTCTTCGTCCAATCCGTCCAGGTGCAAGTTATCGCCGGCAACGCCAAGCTTGCGCGCACCGCTGATGACCTGCTTGCGCAACTGTTCTGCAAGCGACTCCTGCGGCTGGTCTTTCGGTTGTTCAACGCGCGCGGGCATCTCTCGCTGCAGGAGCGACAGAACCGACATCAAGTCTTGCGATGCGAGTACTTGCGAGGGTTCCTGTGTCTTGCGCGCCGTCGTATCGGGGGCGACTGCAGTACGCCAGCCCTGCAGAAGGCCCAGCATGTTGGCGAACATCGCCTGCTCGGCAGCGGTTGGGGGGTGCGTCATCGCTGCGGCATAATCACCCGCGCTTGGCGCCGGTGGCTGGCCCGTCGCTTCGTGGACTGCACCGGGTTCCGGGAAACTGTTTTTTTGCCCGGCTCCAGCATCGCCTGCTGATTTCACTGGTTGGGTACGCACCGTGGGTTGCAGATACGGCAAGACACCTGCTGCCGAGAGCAAGGCATTCGCACGTTCGTACATGGTGACCAGGGTCGTTGCCAGTTCCCGCTCGAAGAACTTGAACAGCACGATACGCACCGATGAAGCTAGTTCGATGCCTTCCATCGCGCGCAACAGGCGATTGGCGATGGAGTGGGGATTCAGCGGATTATCGACAGGCTCAAGCGTCTCGCGTCCGAACATGAATGCGACCCGCTTGCCTAAGACTTCCAATGCGGGGGCATGAAGACGCGACTGGCTCTCCGCCAATTGTTCCTTGGCGAGGAGCTCTTCCAGTGCCTCTTCCTCGACCAGCGCCAGGTTTTCGACCTGTTCTGGCGTGAAATGAGGCTCGCGCAGGGCCTTGAATGCCGAGTGCACGCCTTTTTCAAAACGCTGGCCAATCTTGTTGCGCTCACGGCGCAGTTCTCGCAGCGCAGTGAGCTCCTTATCGTCGTTACTGTTTTCGCTGCGATCGAATAAGTAGTCGTCGACGCTACCGAGGGCACTGTCCAGCGATGGCTTCAATTGCGCCTGCGCCAGTTTTTCCAAGGCGTCCAGCAACCTGCCTGGATCCTGGGGGCCAGTTGTGTTTGCTTCGTCGTAGGGGGAAGACGACATGACAAAACCTGAATACGGATAGTTACACCTTACATACTAGGTGCGAATCCGTCACACGTTGTTGATGAACGTCATGGTTCGACCTGATGGACGGTCATCGTAGTAAGTATTTGCTGACTCGTTCACACATCAGGAGACCATCCGGTCCCAGAAGCCCTTGACCCCATCGAGGAAGGTGCTGGCTTTCGGCGAGTGACGACGTGCACCTTCGCCAACGAACGTCTTTTCGAACTGCTCCAGCAGCTGACGCTGTTCCCCAGTCAAGTTGACCGGGGTTTCAACCACCACCTTGCAATAGAGGTCTCCGGTCGCACGGCTGCGTACGGACTTGACGCCTTTGTCGCGCAAGCGGAACACGCGCCCCGTCTGGGTTTCTGCCGGAATGCGCAGTTCGACTTCGCCACCGAGGGTCGGTACGCGGGTGACATCACCCAGCGCTGCCTGGGAAATGCGGATCGGCACGTCGCAATGCAGGTCATCACCATCGCGCTCGAAGATATCGTGTGGCCGGACCCGTACTTCGACATACAGGTCGCCAGGCGGCGTGCCGGCTGGACCGGCCTCGCCTTCACCGGCCAAGCGTATGCGGTCGCCATTGTCCACGCCGGCCGGGATCTTGACCGACAGCGTCTTGTCTTCCTCGATACGGCCCGCGCCATCGCAAGATGTGCAGGGATTGGCGATGGTCTTTCCACTGCCGCCGCAATGCGGGCATGCATGTTGCATCTGGAACATGCCACGCTGCATCCGTACCTGGCCGTGGCCATTGCAGGTGCTGCAGGTGTCGACCTTGCCGTCGACAGAGCCACTCCCCTTGCAGGGCGCGCAAGGCGCCATGCTGGGGATGTCGATACGTTTCTCGACGCCCGCGACGGCGTCTTCCAAATCGAGCTCCATCACATAGCCGACGTCAGCGCCACGTCGCGGACCTTGGCGGCCACCACCGCCGAAAATGTTACCGAAGATATCGCCAAAGATGTCACCGACATCATTGAAGCCTGGGCCAGGGCCGGCATTGCCACCACCCATGCCGTGTTCGAATGCGGCGTGTCCGTGCTGGTCGTACATGCGGCGTTTGCCGCCATCAGACAGTACTTCGTAGGCTTCCTTACAGTCCTTGAAGGCGGCTTCGGCATTCTTGTCGCCCGGATTGCGATCCGGGTGATGCTTCATGGCAGAGCGCCGATACGCTTTTTTCAGCTCGTCGTCGCCTGCATTGCGGGCAACGCCCAGCACTTCGTAGTAATCGCGTTTACTCATCGGACCTGTCTGCTTGTGTCAAGAAAACGGGCAGGTTGAGCCTGCCCGTTGCATGTTTCGATCGTGGAACACGTAATCGTGAGAGATCAGGCCTTATTTTCGCCGTCTTCCTTGACTTCGGTGAACTCGGCGTCGACCACATCCTCGCCCGCTGGTGGTGCACCGGCATCACCACCCTCGCTTCCACCCGGCGCCTGCTGGCCAGCTGCAGACACTGCTGCGAAAACGGCTTGTCCGGCTTCTTCCAACGCCTTGGCCTTGGCTTCGATCTGCGCCTTGTCATCGCCCTTGATCGCCGACTCCAGTTCGGCGATTGCACCTTCGGCGCGGCCGATCAAGTCGCCAGGCACCTTGTCGCCGTTGTCCTTGATCGCGCTGCGTGTCGCATGAATCAGGCCATCCGCATGGTTACGCGCAGTGACAAGTTCGTGGAAGCGCTTGTCTTCTTCGCGATTGGCTTCGGCGTCCTGCACCATCCGCTGGATCTCATCGTCCGACAGGCCCGAACCGGCCTTGATCTCGACCTTCTGCTCCTTGCCGGTCTTCTTGTCCTTGGCGCTGACGTGCAGGATGCCATTGGCGTCGATGTCGAAGCTGACCTCCACCTGCGGCTGCCCGCGCGGCGCGGAATCAATCCCGGTCAGGTCGAACTTGGCCAGTGACTTGTTGTAACGCGCCTGCTCGCGCTCGCCCTGCAACACGTGCACAGTGACCGCGGTCTGGTTGTCATCGGCCGTGCTAAAGGTCTGCGCCGCCTTGGTCGGGATGGTGGTGTTCTTCTCGATGATCTTGGTGAATACGCCGCCCATGGTCTCAATACCCAGGCTCAGCGGCGTCACGTCCAGCAGCAGCACGTCCTTGACGTCACCTTGCAGCACGCCCGCCTGGATCGCAGCGCCCACTGCCACGGCTTCGTCCGGATTGACGTCCTTGCGCGGTTCCTGACCGAAGAACTCCGTCACTGCCTGCTGCACTTTCGGCATGCGGGTCTGGCCACCAACCAGGATCACGTCATTGATGTCACTGGCGCGCAGGCCAGCATCGTTCAGGGCGGTACGGCATGGCTCGATCGTCTTCTTGATCAGGTCCTCGACCAGCGCTTCGAGCTTGGCCCGGGTCAGCTTGATATTGAGGTGCTTCGGGCCGCTGGCGTCAGCGGTCACGTACGGCAAGTTGACTTCCGTGTGCTGCGCGCTGGACAGCTCGATTTTCGCGCGCTCGGCAGCATCCTTCAGGCGCTGCAGCGCCAAAGGATCCTTGCGCAGGTCGATGCCCTGCTCCTTGTTGAACTCGTCGACCAGATAGTCAATGACGCGCGCATCGAAGTCTTCGCCACCCAAGAAGGTGTCGCCATTCGTGGCCAGCACTTCGAATTGCTTTTCGCCGTCGATGTTGGCGATTTCAATGATCGACACGTCGAACGTGCCGCCACCCAAGTCATACACGGCAATCTTGCGATCCTTGGTGTCGCCCTTGTCCAGGCCATAAGCCAGCGCAGCCGCAGTCGGTTCGTTAATGATGCGCTTGACCTCAAGGCCAGCGATCTTGCCAGCGTCCTTGGTGGCCTGGCGCTGGCTATCGTTGAAGTAGGCCGGCACCGTGATCACCGCTTCGGTCACCGGCTCGCCCAGATAGGCCTCGGCTGACTTCTTCATTTTTTCCAGGGTCTTGGCAGAGACTTCCTGCGCTGCCATTTTCTTGCCATCGCTCAACGCGACCCAGGCATCGCCATTATCGTGCGCGGTGATGGCATACGACACCAGGCTCAGATCCTTCTGGACTTCAGCGTCGGTGAACTTGCGTCCGATCAGGCGCTTCACCGCGTAGAAGGTGTTTTTCGGATTGGTCACTGCCTGGCGCTTGGCCGATGCGCCGACGAGGACTTCGCCGTCCTTTGTCCAGGCCACGACTGACGGCGTGGTGCGGTCGCCTTCGATGTTCTCGATGACACGCGCCTTGCCACCTTCCATCACTGCCACGCAGGAATTGGTGGTACCCAAGTCAATACCGATGATCTTGCCCATGTTTATGTCCTCTGGATTTCTGTGTTCGGGGGCGCGATGCGCCTATGTTCGAAATGTGGGGTTTTTTGACGCAGGTTCAAGGCCCGCGCGAATCCCGGTTCAGTCGTCTCTTGCAACGACGACCAGAGCAGGACGCAATAGCCGCTCGTTCAACACGTAGCCCTTCTGGAACAACTTCGCGATCGCGCCGGCAGCCACGCCGGGTGCATCGACCATGCTCATTGCCTGGTGGTGCTCGGGGTTGAAGGCCTCGCCTTCGGCAGGCGCAACGGTAACCAAACCATTGATTTCGGCCACCCGCAGCAGTTGCCGCTGGGTCAGCTCCAGCCCCGCGCGCAGGGGATCGTCAGCGACTGCGTTGGCCAGCCCGGCGTCCAGGCTATCCAGCACCGGAAGTAAATCGCCCAGCAGTCGCTCATTCGCAAATTTGCGAGCATTGTCCAGCTCTCGTGCCATCCGCTTTCGCTGGTTGTCGAGGTCGGCGCGTTCCAGCAATGACTGCGCCCTCAGCTGTTCGAGTTCCGCGCGCAGCGCTTCGATTTCGTCGATCTGTGGCGCGTCATCGGCCAGGTCTGCTGCATCCTGCATCGGGTCGTCTATCGGGGATTGGTTCATCGAGGTCATGATTGCCATCAGTCGAAAGCGGCCCAGTGCCGCGTCGAATCAGGCAATGGGGGCTTGTGATGCGCTATTCAAGCCTGTCAGGACTGCGGATCGAACGCCGCACCCAGTGCCGCGGCCGTCGCTTCGACCACCGGGATCACCCGTTCGTATGCCATCCGGCTAGGGCCGATCACACCCAGCACGCCTAGCACTTGTCCGTCCGGACCATTGTAGGGCGCACTCACAAGCGACATTCCTTCAAGCGGCGCCACGCCAGTTCCATCGCCGATGAACACCCGCATGCCCGGCGCCTTGGCCGTGCGTTCGAGCAGTTGCAGCAGTTCGCGCTTTTCGGCGAACGCCTCGAACAAGGCCCGTAGCCGATCCAGGTCCGCCAAGTCCTGCAGGCCCATCAGTCGGGTCTGTCCCGCCACGAGCATGTCATCCTTGTCGGGGGCGAACGCCTGCTCGGCCAATTCAACTGAGCTTGCCAGCAATTGCTCCATTTCGCTGCGCGCATTCCGCAGCTCAGCTAGCAATTGCGCGCGGATGTGCGCCAGCGATTGCCCTGCGAAATGGCTATTGAGGTAATGGGCGGCCTGTTCCAGTTCTGACGGGTCAAAGGCACGGCGCACATGCACCACGCGGTTTTGTACCTCGTTATCGGCGAATACCAGAATGGCCAGCACACGTTGTGGATCCAACACCACGAATTCGATCTGACGAAACGCGAACACTTCGCGCTTGGGTACGCTGACCATGCCGACGAAATGGGTCATCGCCGACAGTAGTTCCGAGGTGTTTCCAAGCAAGGCCTGAGTGCCGGCGCTACTTGGCAATTCATGCCGAAGTCGCTCAAGTTCCACACTTGCCAGCGGCTTGATCTGCAACAGCGAGTCCACGAACAGTCGGTATCCCTGCGCAGTCGGGATGCGTCCGGCCGAGCTGTGCGAAGCCGACAGCAAACCGGCATCCTCCATTGAGGCCAAGATATTGCGGATCGTTGCCGGGCTGACGTCCAAGCCAGAATGCATGGCCAAGGTCTGCGAGCCCACTGGCCCGCCATCACGCACATGGCGCGACACCAGCGTTCGCAACAGTTGCCGCGCGCGTGGGTCGTTCGCGATGTCGCCGTTTTGCTGCCTGGCCATGTTCCATGTTGTAAGCGCCGCCATGCCGGCTTGCAAGCGGCCCGTCGGCACACGGTGCGTCCGAGTGCTATCGGGTTGGGCGCTACGCAGGCACAATGCGCGGCGATGCTGACCCGTTTGACCATTCGCGATTTTGCCGTCGTGACCCAAGCCGAACTCGAGTTCGGCGTTGGTCTGACTGTCATTTCTGGTGAGACCGGCGCAGGCAAGTCGCTACTGGTCGATGCCCTTGGCTTCCTTTGCGGCGCTCGCGCGGACGCGGGCAGTGTTCGCCACGGCGCGCAGCGGGCCGAACTTGCCGCCGAATTCGCCCTCGCCGATGCACCAGCCGCATCCGTGTGGTTGCGCGAAGCCGAACTTGACGATGCCGACAATACTGACCAGGCGAGCTGCCAGTTGCGGCGAACATTGCGCGCCGATGGTGGCTCCAAGGCCTGGATCAATGGCCGCCCGGCGACCGTGTCGCAACTTGCCGAATTGACCAGCTTCCTGGTGGAAATCCATGGCCAGCACGAGCAGCAGGCGCTGCTTGCACGCGCTACCCAAACCAGCCTGCTGGATGCGCACGCCAAACACGCAACCCTGTGTGAGAACACGCGTGAAGCTGCATTGGACTGGCGGCGTTTGCGCGATGAGCGCGAGACCCTGCTCTCCCGCGGCGACGTCGGCGAACGCCAGGCTTGGCTACAGCACCAATTGAAAGAGCTTCAGGCCGAGGCATTGGAACCAGATGTCTTGGACGAACTCGACCGCAATCACCGCCGGCATGCGCATGCAGCTTCGTTGATCGAGAGTTGCGACCTGGCCTTGCAGGAACTGGCAGGCGATGACGCGGTCAGCAGCCGCTTGCAGCGGCTGCGCGGCGCCCTGAGAAGCGATGCCAGCCATGAGCCAAGACTCGCCGATGTCGATGCGATGCTGGATTCAGCGGCAATCCAAGTGGATGAGGCTTTGTCACTGCTCGAGCGCATCCGCGACGATCTCGATATGGATCCGGATGCCATGCTGGAACTCGAGCGGCGGCTGGTGCGGGTGCAGGACCTGGCGCGCAAGCATCGGCTGCCACCAGACCAACTGGCGGGCCATCGCGATGTACTGGCATCGGAACTGGAGTCGCTCGCCGATGCGGGTGAACGCCTGCTGCAGCTGGAGCAAGCCATCAGGACTGCGCATGTGCAATGGCGTGATGCCGCGCGTGCCCTGACTGCTTCGCGGCGACATGCAGGTGATGCGCTTGCTGCAGGTGTCTCAACCCTGATCGCTACGCTGGGCATGGACGGCGGGCGTTTCGAGGTCGCACTGGAACCGATCAACGATCCCGCAACACCCGATCCTAACGGTGCCGAACGCGCTGAGTTCCTGGTCAGCGCGAATGCCGGCCAGCCGCCGCGGCCCTTGCGCAAGGTCGCTTCAGGCGGCGAGTTGTCACGTATTTCGCTAGCCATTGAAGTGGCAATGCAGGGATCTGACCCGGTGCCGACGATGGTCTTCGACGAGGTCGATGCCGGTATTGGTGGCGCGGTTGCCGCTGCGGTTGGCGCCAGGTTGCGTGCACTGGGCGATGGCCGCCAGGTTCTGTGCGTGACCCACCAGCCACAAGTCGCCGCGGCAGGCCATGCCCAATACCGGGTCAGCAAGGCCGCCGAAGAAGGCATTACTCAATCGTCGGTCGAACCGCTTGACGCGAATGGCCGCATCGCGGAAATCGCGCGGATGCTGGGTGGCGCAAAGGTCACTGCCGAAGCCGAGGCTGCTGCGAGGCGGCTACTGGAACATTAACCAGACTTGGATTACCGCGGATAATCCAAGTCTTCGTCAGCGCTTCTTGCGCACGTACATCACCAGCGCATGGTCCTCGATCGTGTAGCCATGTTCGGCCGCGATTTCATGCTGCAGGGCTTCGATGGCCTCGCTGTGGAATTCGATCACCTTGCCGGAATCGACATCAACCATGTGGTCGTGATGTTCGCCACGATCCAGTTCATACACGGCGTGGCCGCCTTCAAAGTTGTGCTTGAGCACAAGTCCGGCTGATTCGAACTGGGTCAGCACACGGTAGACGGTGGCAAGGCCAATTTCTTCGCCATCATCCAGCAGTTGCCGATAGATATCTTCTGCGGTCATGTGACGCGGTTTGGCTTGCTCGAGCAACTGCAGGATCCGCATTCGCGGGTGGGTCACCTTGAGGCCGGCCTTGCGTAAATTCTGCGATTCCATCACCACTCCGAGTGCGCACGAGCTTCATTCCAAGTCCGTGCCAAATGCATGTCCCTGCGCGTAAAACAGCGCATGAACGCGGGTCATCGTGGTCACGGCGGGCGCCGTGATGCATGGGCTTCAGTGTATCATCGCGCAGTCCTTACACCGCCCCCGATGCCCATGCGCAAGCTGCTGCTGCTTCTCCTCCTCGCCTTGATCACCAGTGGTTGCGGCGTGCTTTATCGCCAGCCGATCTACCAAGGCAATCTGATCAACAAGACTGTCGTGGACCAGCTTCAAGTCGGCATGGACAAGCGCCAGGTCGCAATCATGATGGGCACGCCGTCCATCCAGGATCCGTTCCACCATGATCGTTGGGATTACACCGCCAGCCAGCGTAAAGGCCGCAGCGGTCCAACAGTGGTCAAGAACATGACGCTTTGGTTCGAAGCCGACGCGCTGACCAAGTGGGAAGGCGACTACTTCATGGAAGACGAGTCCGAACTGGCAAAGACCATGTCGCGCTTCGGCAACCTGGCCAAGGACAAGAAGAAAGGTCGCCGCTAAGGCGACTTGCCGCCACGTTGGGCGCGCAAGCGCCGCGCCTGCTTTGGATCGAGTTGCAATCCACGCAATAATTCGACGCGATCGCCATCGTGCAAGGGTGTTGCTTTCTTAGCGGTCACGCCGAATACGGCCAAGCCAATGTGTTCGTGGTCCATGGTCCAACCACTGGCCACCAGTGCATCGGCCACGGTTGAATCATCCGCAAGCTCGACCGTGGTCGCCTCGCATCTGCTCGGCCATGCCCGGACCAGCTCGACCCGGATCATCAGTCGGGCTTGCCAGATTCAGTTTCAGTGAGGCCAGCCTTGCAAGCACTTGCCTCACAAATGTCCGCCTCGCGCACGAAGTCATCGACCATCCGGTCGGCCAAGCCTTGCATGCCCAAGGCCAGCGCTGGTGCAAGCAGCCGGTTCTGGGATTCGAAATCAAGTTGCAAACTGACTTTGCACGCAGACTCGTCCAGTGCATGGAACTGCCAGCGGCCCTGAAGGCGTTTGAACGGGCCGTCGCGCAAGTCCATGTCGATGTGGTGCGGCGGGGACAGCACGTTTTCCGTCGTGAACCAGATGCTGAATCCACCGAAACCCAGGTCGAGCCGTGCTGTCAGGCGATCGATATGTTGTTCCAGTACTTCGGCCGCATTGCACCAGTCGAAGCGTCGCGGATAGGCCGCCACGTCATTCACCAACGCGAACATGTGGGCAGCTGAATGCTCAACGAGGGCGCTGCGAACGATGACGGGCATGATGTGGCGGGAATCCTTCATGTGGGGCAGCAGGGTTTCCATCGCACAGAATTGCAACCGGATCGGCGACAATAAGCACAATGAGCAAGCAAGCGCACAAGGATAAGGCAAACGGCAAGGACGCGAAGGCGTCGGCCAAGGCGCCGTCGATCAAGATGATCACGCTGAACAAGCGCGTGCGTCACGAGTACCACCTTGAGGACCGCATCGAGGCGGGTCTGTCGCTGCAAGGTTGGGAGCTGAAATCGATCCGCGCCGGACGTGCCAATGTTGGCGATTGCTACGCAATCATCAGTGCCGGCGAAATGTTCCTGGTCGGCGCACAGATCACCCCGTTGATCTCGGCGTCCACCCACGTGGTTGCCGAAGAACGCCGCACCCGCAAATTGCTGCTGCACCGGCGCGAGATCGACGTGCTGATGGGCCGTGTGCAGCGAGATGGATACACGGTGGTTCTGACTGCACTGTATTGGAAAGGCAACAAGGTCAAGGCAGAGATCGCGTTGGCGAAGGGCAAGCAGTCCCACGACAAGCGCGATGCCAGCAAGGAGCGAGACTGGAACCGCGAGAAGCAACGCACCTTGCGAAAACACAACAAGAACGCTTGACTCAAGCTGCAGCTGGTTTGGTCAGCTGATCGCGTTCGTCTCGTGGGGTGAGGGTTCACCCAAGGTAAAACGGAACGTCGCCCCCTTGCCGAATGCGCCTTCCGCGCTGATTTCGCCGCCATGACGCTCGATGATGCGCTTCACTGACGCCAATCCGATTCCGTGCCCAGGGAACGTGTCCTGGCTATGCAGTCGCTGGAATGGCCGGAACAGTTTATTGCTGTAAACCGCGTCGAAACCGGCACCGTTGTCGCGCACGAACCAAAGTGACGTGCCATCCGCGTCAATCTCCCTACCCACTTCGATCCAGGCATCTGGCGTGTCGCGGGTGAATTTCCAAGCGTTGCCCATCAGGTTATCGAATAATGTCAGTAGCAGTGCGCGGTCTCCATGTGCGCGCATGCCAGGTTGGATCCTGACGTCAACACGACGTTCCGGATCGGCATCAGCCAAGCTGGCTGCCACCTCCCCGGCAAGCTCGCTCAGGTTCAGTTCGGCCATCTGCAGGCCACTGCGGCTGATACGGGAAAGCGTGAGCAACGCATCTATCAGCTCCGCCATGCGCGCGGTGGCCTTGCGCACGCGGCCCAGGTAATCGCGGCCATTCTCGTCCAATGTGTCTCCATAACGCTCAACGAGAATCCGACTGAAGCCATCGATCGCCCGCAATGGTGCGCGTAAATCATGCGAGACACTGTAAGCAAATGACTCGAGTTCCCGGTTGGCTTCGCTAAGCTCGCGCGTGCGCGCTGCTACGCGCGATTCCAGCGTGCGATTGAGCAATTTCACTGCCGCCTCAGCGCGCACGCGCTCGGTAATGTCATCGACCTGTACGAGCCGCGCAATATCCCGATCCCGGTCTCCTGGCACCGGAGCAATGGTCAATTGCACATGCCGCATTTCACCATCCAGCCGACGCACGGTGCGTGTGGTGCGCACTACCTGGCCTTCTTCGTCCAGCACCGCATCCATTTGTGCGGTTCTCATTGGATCTTCGTCGGGATTTATCAGCATGGCGAATGGCCTGCCCTGCATCACGGACTGGCTTCTCCCCAAGATCTCCTCGAGCGCAGGGTTAGCCTCGACTATGTTTCCCGCCGTATCAACCAGTGCCTTGCCGATTGCGGAATACTGCATCGCATTCCTGAACCTCTGCTCGCTGCGGCGGAACGATTCCGTCATCTCGCGCGCCAAACGCTCTGCCCGGCCCTGTATCGACGCCAAGGTCCATATCAGCCCAAATAGCAGCAACGCGACCAAGCCTCCTGCAGCCAACATCTTGTTCAATGACGCCAGTTGCGGTGCGGCGACATTCTGCGGACCAGAAAAAAAATCGAGCCGCCAACGCCGCCCATACATGTTCAACGCCAGGCTATGGGTGAACGTGTTTCTCGGGCCTATATCGGGATCCGCGAAGAGAACAACCTGTGCTGGATCCGTGGAATCCACCACACGCATGCGCTCACTCTGTTTTGCAGGTGCAATCGCACTCTTCAACATCTGCGCAATATAAAAGGGTGAGTAGACCCAGCCCACTATCGCGTCACGACGTTGCGCGGGAGTAGTGGGCGTAAGCGCACCTCTGTATACCGGCGTATACATCAGCATGCCGAGGCCCTGTGCCCCACTGTCCTGAACCAGAGTCACCGGCGGGCTAAGCTGGACTTTCCCACTGACCATCGCGGACTGCATTGCTTCGCGCCTGACGGGGTCGGAGTACATGTCGTAACCGATCGCAGATCTGTTCGCCGGCGTTCGTGGTTCAAGATAGAGAATTGGGCCGTACTGCTGGCGCACGCCGCGCGGGCGAACATCCAACAGGCCACCCCCCGATTCGCGGATCCTTAGCTGGAGACGCATCAGTTGGGATTGATCGGCATATGCGGCAAAACCCAAGCCCAGCAATGCCGGAAACTGTTCCGACAGCTGGAGCCCTTCGGTATAGCTATGCCACTGCTGCGTAGTCGGGAAATCCAGTGCAGCAAACAGCGATGCACCGCCCCGCTGGGTCACTGCATAACTTGTCAAACGCAACTGGACCAGCGACGCCAGTTTGCCGACTTTGGCATGGAACTCGCTTTCTGCCAGCTTGATTTCGCGCTCTCGTGCACTGTTCCAAACCATCAGTGCGATCGTGCAAGCAATCAGCAAGGTGAGGATCGCCATGATGTGGCCGAAACGCCACCGGAAGTACCGTGATGGCGCTTGTGCTGGGTTGTTCTCGATCGTCATTCACGAAGCATAGCGGCTGAGCGGCAACGGTAGTCACGCCCGGCAAACGAAAAGGCCGCTTGCGCGGCCCGTTCGTTGTCTTGGAACTGTAAATGGTGGAGGTGGGCGGAATCGAACCGCCGTCCGAAGGTACTCCATGCCCGGCACTACATGCTTAGCTCGTTGTTTGATCTCGGCTGACGGCAACACAACGTGCGAGGCACACCGGCATCCACACCCGCTTTATTCTAGAAGCTGGTTGACGGGTCGCCGCCAGCTTCGATCCCATGATGATGACCCTACATCCACGAGCATAGGCACAAGTGGGTTCAGGGCTTCCGCCTTAAGCGGCGAGAGCGAAGACGTCGTCGTTGGCGTCTGAGTTTTTGCAGCTGGATTT
>JBBSRO010000057.1:0-15305 GCA_038242955.1 Lysobacterales bacterium | reverse complement strand
TACCGAACGCAACGCAACGCATGGCCATCCCGCCCTCCTTGTCGGCCTCATCGCTCTCAATGTGTGCATGCAACTTGGTAGCGCGTTGCTCCTGAAGCTGGCGCCCATGGTGACGATCGACAACGTGATCACCGTTGGCTTGATTCTCGCTGCCGTTCTACTGCTGAACGTGGTCCTGTTCGTCAGTTGGGGCGTCTTGCACAGGCGATTTCCAATCAGTGTTACCTACCCGGCTTCCGCCGTATTCCTGCCTGCACTTCTGGCCATGGCCTGGTGGCTCGGCGAGGACATCAATCAACAGCAACTCATTGGCGCAGCAGCGGTATTGGCCGGCGTCATATTACTGATCGTGGACCAGGCGAAACGCCATGAGTGACAAGCTGGGATGGCATACAAAACTGTATTTGAACCATACCTATCTGTATTTTCTCAATTTCTATTTCTGGATCCTAGCCATTGTTCCCGAACCAATTCGTGGGCTTGGCTACAAGCTTGTGCTGAAGCGCCAGGGGCGCGGTGTTTTTTACGACACAAAGATCTACATCAAATTTCCATGGCTGGTTGAGATTGGCGACAACGTCAGTCTCAATCGTGGCATTGAACTTTATCCAAGCTATTTGACGGGGCATGGCATCAGTATCGGCAACGATGTCAGGATAGGACCAGGAACTCGCCTATTGGCTGCGGGGCATGACGTCACCGCGCAATCGTTCCAGGAAACAGGGGGCGACATTCATATTGGGAATGGCTGTTGGGTCGGTGCAGCAGCCCTGATCCTGGCGGGGGTCAGGCTCGGCGATGGTTGCGTAGTCGCTGCCGGGAGCGTAGTAACTCGTGACGTGCCTGCCAATGCAGTAGTAGCCGGCGTGCCCGCACGCGTCATCCGCTACCGGACCCTAGGCTGATGCTGTCACTCATGGCATTGATTGGCGCACTTTCTGCAACGTCCGTCGCACAAATAGAGTACAAAAGATTCAGCCTCGGTTACGGGCGCATCAACCTTTACGCAGCGCTAGGATTATTCGGGATCGCACCATTCCTGACCTATTTTGCCGTCAAGGCTTTCGGTATCGGATTGGTGTTCCTGAGCACCAGCACGACTTACGTCGCAGTAGCACTGATGGGAAAATACCTGTTCGGTGAGCAAATTACGGCCAGAAAGGCGGTTGCCATGGGGCTCATCCTTTTTGGAAGTCTAATCTATGGGTTAGGTGCGAAGTGACTATAAAGATTCCATTCAACAAACCTTATATGACCGGACGCGAGCTCGAATATATCTCGCAGGCGCATGAAGCAGGCCACCTGTCTGGGGATGGCCCATTTACCAAGCGCTGCCATGCGCGCCTTGAAGAGATGACTGGAAGCAAAGTCGCGCTGCTTACCCAGTCCTGTACCGCCGCGCTCGAAATGGCCGCCATCCTGGCCGAGCTCGTTCCAGGTGACGAAGTCATCATGCCCTCGTTCACCTTTGTTTCGACAGCCAACGCGTTCGTACTGCGTGGCGCGATACCGGTGTTCGTGGATATCAGGGCTGACACGCTAAATATCGATGAGGCACAAATAGAGGCCGCCATCACGCCCAGAACGAAAGCGATTTGCGTGGTCCATTACGCAGGCGTGGCCTGTGAAATGGATGCCATCATGTTTATTGCCAAGCAACATGGACTGCTGGTCATCGAGGATGCTGCGCAAGCTATCAGTTCTAGCTACAAGGGAAGGCCGTTGGGCGGCATTGGCGCGCTGGGCGCGCTGAGCTTCCATGAGACGAAGAACGTCATCTCCGGTGAAGGCGGCGCACTACTGGTCAACCACGAATCTTTTGTCACCCGCGCCGAAATCGTTCGCGAAAAAGGAACAAACCGCAGCAAGTTCTTTCGCGGCCAAGTGGACAAGTACACCTGGGTCGATATTGGATCGTCCTACCTGCCGAGCGAAATCATCGCGGCTTTCCTGGCCGCACAACTGGACGAGGTAGATCAGATATACGCGCGCCGCATGGCCATATGGGATCGCTATCACGCGTGGGCAGAAGCATATGAACGCCAAGGCGTCTTGCGCCGGCCAATCGTTCCAAAACATTGCACGCATAACGCCCACATGTACTACCTGCTGCTGCCCTCGATGGAGGCGCGCACCAAGTTCATCGCCGCGCTCAAGCAGCGCGACATTGGCGCAGTGTTCCACTACATCCCGCTGCATTCCGCACCTGCGGGCCTTCGCTACGGGCGCGCTCACGGATCTCTTGCCGTTACCGATGACATCAGCGCCCGCCTTGTGCGGATGCCGCTGTGGATTGGCATGGAACCGCACTTCGAGGAGATCCTTGCAGCTGCGGAAGCCGCTCTAGGGTGAGAGGAAAATGAAATGAGTCAAACGCATGTGATGCTGATTTTCGGCACTCGGCCAGAAGCCATCAAGATGGCACCCGTCGTGTCCGCGTTGCGAAACTGCGCCGGAATTCGCACCAGTGTCGTGGTGACGGCCCAGCACCGGCAGATGCTTGACCAAGTGCTTGCCTTGTTCGATATCCAGCCAGACGATGACCTCAATGTAATGGAGCCTGGCCAGACGCTGCCGAGCCTCTTTTCCAAGATCCTGCTTGGCGCCAGCGCAGCCATTGAGCGCTTGGCGCCCGATCTTGTATTGGTCCACGGAGACACCAGCACCACCTTCGCCAGTGCGCTTGCGGCGTTCTATGCCAAGGTGCCAGTAGGTCACGTGGAAGCAGGCCTGCGTACCGGTGACATGCAAGCACCATGGCCTGAAGAGGCAAACCGCCGCCTTACGACACCGTTGACTCAGCTGCACTTCGCTCCGACCGAGCGTTCCCGCGACAACCTGCTGGCTGAGAGCGTTGCAGATGACACCATCCGGGTCACCGGCAATACCGTCATCGATGCACTTCTGACGGTAGCCGCGCGCATCAAGGAGGAGCCTGAGCTGCGCGCTTCGCTGGCCGCGCAGTTTCCTTTTCTGGATCCCGAACGAAGGTTGATCCTGGTAACAGGCCATCGACGCGAAAACTTCGGAGATGGATTCGAGCAGATGTGTCTGGCGCTTGCCGACCTCGCTTCACGTCCCGACGTCCAGGTGGTGTATCCGGTACACCTCAACCCAAATGTCCAGGAGCCCGTGAATCGAATCCTGGGTGCCGCCGACAATATTGTCCTGATTGATCCTCAGGATTATCTGCCATTCGTATACCTGATGAGCCGGTCGTACCTCATCCTCACTGATTCGGGCGGCGTCCAGGAAGAAGCGCCTTCCTTGGGAAAACCTGTCCTAGTGATGCGCGACACGACGGAGCGGCCAGAGGCGATTGACGCAGGAACCGTGCGCCTGGTTGGAACTGATCGGGGCAGGATCGTGCAAGAGGCGACGCGCCTGCTGGACGATGAGGCGGCTTACGCTGCGATGTCGCGTGCCCACAATCCCTACGGTGATGGAATGGCGTCGGACCGTATCGTGAAAGCGATCCAGGAGTGGGCTACACGCTAAGGTTTTGCGGTAGTAGCGGCTCCAGCCTGCCCTGTGATCTGCACCTGAAACGATGTCCGCCCTCCAGCTTCGCATTGGATCTCGAATGTCATGCTTGAACCGGAATCGACGCCAGCCAGCCAGGCCGGGTCGTGCAGGAACGATATGAGATTTTTATCCCTATCAAAGTTCACCTGTTCACCAGCATGATTCAGAATGATGGTGCCGACTGTCTCTTTTAGTCTGACCCAATAGGCCGAGCGACCACCTGGCTGGGGATAGAACGATTGACCCGGGACGATCGACTTCGGGCCCCAATCGACAACGCCATTGCTGCAGACGCGTACGCTGCGCTGCGTCGCCAAGCGCTGCTGCGCTTCATCCAGTATTGGATCGAAACCGTGGCGCGCGCGAAATTCCGGCGAGAAGAGATTGATCTTGTTCTCCACAAGCAGGCGAACAAGCTTTCCTCGGGTAGCGGCAGGGGAATCACAGATCGTCAGGATATCGGTGCACCCGCCTGCGGGCACTTTGCTGGGGTCAACGGCCAGCTGGCGCAAGATGTGCTCGCTTTGCTGCACGTAAGCCCGCAGGTAAGGCGCGTAGTTCCAGGCAGAGATCGACAATGGCACTTGTAAGCCAATCACCAGAAGCGCGCCAAAAGTCGCGATTACGCTCGTCGGCGAACGGGTCTGAACGGCATGTTCTGTTGCACGGCGCGGAGCAAAGAACATCAGCAACAGCGCAATGACGTTCAGCTGGTACATCAAGACGTAGCGAGGTTGGTACACGTATTCGACGCCGAACATCGGCACCCGTGACAACAGAATGCCGGCGATCGTTGCATAGAACAGCAACATCAAACTGACTGCCACAACTGTCGTTTCGCCAGACGGTAGGCGTCGCGATATGAGCGCGCGCCACCAAAAACCGAAATGCGCGATAGCCAAGGTGATGGCTAGAATCCACTGCACGCGATCGCCCACCGCCGGAGCCAGTTCCTGCAAATGCAGACGATGGACGAGTGAACCCGAAAGTGGACCAACGAGCAGATGCCAAGCTTCCGGGGCGCTGATAGTGGCGAGTAATTGTCCAAAGGAGCCCCCGGCTGATGCAGGAATACTCGCCCCAGCAGACAACGCTGAAAGAACGCCACGGGCCATGGCCACACCAAGCCCACCCCCTATGGTGAGCACCATGGCATTAGCCGGGCGGCGGAAGCCATCACGCACCGCAACCGCGATGATTAGAGCGATCAGGACAGGAAATGCCAGCTCGTCCAGCACCATAGCCATGCTGAACGATGCCAGCAATCCATACGCCGCCATGCGCCGCCAAGATCCGATGAGGCCAGCGCCGAGCCAGTAGAGAACGGACACCAATACCAGTAGCCAGCCGAGGGACACAAGCGACCACGTATAGATGGCCGTGGAGTTCAGCGAGAGCGCGATCGCGAAGAGCGCCGTGGCGCCAAGCATCCGGTAAGCCATGTCGCCAAGCTTTTGCCTACGCCCGCGTACCAACAGCTTCGCCAGAATAAAGGCAGTCGCTACTGCCAGCAGGACACCCACCACTGCCTCGACCGTGAAGTCCAGATGGGCCCAGTGCAGATGCAACCAGAGGATCAGCTTTTGCAGGGGCTGAGCGTGATCGTCGCTGGACCTCTGGGAAAAAAAGTCCGACAGCGACAAACTGCCGTCCATCGCCGGCGCCACAAAAACCTCAAGGAAATACCAAGCATCGGATCCCGGGAGGGGATTGGCAGCAACCCATGTGAACCGGAACACGTTGATCACGGCGACCAAGCAAACCAAGCTTGCGGCCGCTGCGATAACGGCCTGGGCGACGCTCAGTCGACTCCTACCAGCACGAACTGCTGCTTTGCTCATCGCCGGGCTTCCAAGTCCAAGCTACCAATCATCAGGCTGGGTATCGAAGGCTGTAGTCGCATTGTGAAATAGCCCGGATCAAAAGAAGTCCAGCGACTGGTGTATCTAGCGACAACTTGATCTTCGATCAATAGTGAGGACGTGGCGTCGGCGATTACCCGAAGCCTAACGCAGAGTTGACAAACCCCTGATCAGCCGGCCGGCGGTGCTTCGGCGACAACCGGGATGCTGAAGTTGTCTACGACTTGATCCGCACACAGCACGTTGAATTCCAGCGAATCACGCTTTTCCACCGCAGAGATCAGGGGCTCCTGATGGAGAAAACTGATCGTGTTGTCTGCACCCATGGAGTACATCACGGGCTGGCCATCGAATGAGAGTGTGAAACCCTTGGAACCCGGAGCCATGATCACCCAGTAAGCCGAAACTCCGTCCGGCTGGGCAAAGAACGACTCACCGCGGACGATCTGGGTAGGGCCGAATGACTGCACCTTTGCACTGCAGCCGTCAGCTCCATCCGCCGTCGCAGTGATACTGGGAGAAGCTGACGCAGCAGGTTGCGGTGTTTTAGGGGTGCAGGCGATCAGCATCAGCCCGGCAAGTACGGCACTTGGTATAGCAACAAAACGATTCATTGATCAGCCTTATGAGGATTAGGTTCTGGCAAGTCAGGTGGACACAGATTCCCACTGCTTCAGAGTATTTTCAGTGGTGGGCAAATCAGTTTTGCTTTTTGCGCTTCAACTGGTCGGAGCTTGGAAAGGCCATGTTGCAAGAGTGCCCTCCCCGTAAATTATACGGAAGCATACACCTGCTCCCCCGACCAGAAAATTGTCGACATCCAGCAAGAAACCAACAGCTGAACCTTCGTTCATGGGATGCGCTCAAGCAGGTAAATCTATGGGCGGGCAAGACGCTAATTCGACGCCCGAGCGAGTCTCGTACCGCGTGAAGCACAGCCCCACTGGTCAATCGCCGGATTTTTCGTGCTCAAGACCGCAAGTCCCACTGCCATCGGCGCGATAGACGTGCGGCGTCCAAGCACCCCACTTGGCCTCGTAGATCGCCTTGTTTTTCTCGAACAACACCTGTTTTCGTTCAGCACCCAGACTGTCGAAGCTGGCCGATAGATGGTGATGAACAAACACATCCTCGGCGCAAGTTACCCGGTATCCCTCGACATGCACGCGACGGCAGTAGTCATCGTCTTCAAAGAAGCCGATGCCGAAGTCCTCGTCCATCGGGCCCACTCGCTCATAGACTTCGCGCGGCATCGCGACGCAGAAGAACGCCGCGTTGTGCAACGGAATCGACTGACCCGCGTGGGCACGCGTGTACCGACCAGCCTTCTCGATCATCTCGGCCATGTCCGCGTACTGGATTTCGATCCGGGCCTCGTTGCCGATGTTGTTGGTAATGGGTCCCACCAGTCCCACGTTGGAATCTCGACGAAGATGCGCACACATGGTACGAACCCAACCTGGGGTCACGTAAGTATCGTTGTTGAGCAGGATCAGCACGTCGCCTGTGGCAGCGGCAAGACCCACATTATTGCCGGCCGAGAATCCCAGGTTTTCTTCGTTCAGGATCAAACGCCGCCGATGGCCGGCAGGCGAGCCCTCTTCTGCCCAGTTGCGTAGCCATTCGGGTGAACCGTCGCTGGACGCGTTATCCACCACGATGACTTCCAACGCCCGATAGTCACTGTAGGACTCGATACTAAACAGGCATGCCTTGGTGAAAGCGAGGTTGTTGTAAGTAAGCACCACGACGCTTACTACCGGCTCCTCGATCAACGCCAAGGCGTGATCGAGTGACGCAGCGCGGTGGTCCCACGTCTGTCCGGCGGCAAACGTCCTGCGCGCAGTGACGTGCCCCGGATCAGCTTCGCAGGCTAGTTGCCCGGCTACGGCGTCAGCGAAGTCTCCCGAACTCGCAACTTCCACCAGCCCTTCGAACTGGATCATTTCCGGCAGGTCGACCGCGACTACGGGCTTACCTGCCGCCAGGTATTCGTACACCTTGACCGGGTTAGTGGCGAGGGTAAGCGGAATGACCTTGAACGGCAGCAGCGCGACATCGAAAGCATGCAGGTAGTAAGGCAAACGGGAATACGCCACCTCGCCAGTGAACTCCACATTAGGCAAGTCCGACAGCGCAGCAGCAGCGCCGGTAGTGTCACTTCCGACCAGAAGAACCAATGCCTCCGGTAGTACCAGAGCCACGCTTCTGATCAGGTCGAGATCAAACCATTCCGCGATGGCACCGTAGTAACCGATCACTTGGCGACCTCGAGCATCTCGAAAGACCTCGTCAGGAACAGCGCTGAAAAAGTCATATTCGCCGGCATTGCGGATCGTTGCGATAGCGCGTGCCTTTGGCGCGATCTCCTTCTCAAGCCAGGACGACGTGACGATGACCAGATCAGCGTCGCGGATGATCGAATCTTCGGCTTCAAGGACGCAGGACGCGTTGTTTTCAAAGCCGCCGTGATGGTCCATGCAATCGTAGACAAGCCGTGCGTTGGGCACGCTGCGCAGGAGTGGACGCCAGTAGGGATGCTGCATGAGAGAGATCGAGGCGCGCGAGCGTGTCCACGCCAACAGCTCTGCCAAGCTCGCATGAAGGGCCTGCGTCTGTTTCTCGTCCGGAAGCCCAAAGTAGATCGCAGGTGCGCCGTCTTGTTTCAGGTGAACCTGGAACAGCCGCCCTGATGCGTCCAGTGGGTCCAAGTGGAACCCTGGCGTGGCCGAGCTCACGAAGTTGTTGGAAATGTAAAATACGCGATGGCCGCGAGCCGCGAGTGATCGCGCCAGATGCTGTGGACGCTGCATCCGGAAGTGCCAGTCGATCACCGCCCACACAAATACATCGGCCAGCCCTTCGCTAGCTTCCGCCAAGTGCATGGAAGGCGCCAACTGTTGGTCGGGTAGTTGATTCGGAGCTCCTGCTTTCACTCCCATCGGCAGCGTACTTTCAATGAACGCGGTTCTTGCTTTGGAGGTAAGGCCAGGAGCCCTTCCGACCAGGCGTCGCAATATTCCCCGCATCGCGAAAGACTCGTGGTCTCCCCAATCACCACGAGCTAATCGCATCGCCACGCGCAGGGGCCGTGTCCATCGCCAAGAACGGGAGCTGATGACCTCTCGTAGCGTCTGGTCGCTCTGGCTCAGCACCGAACATTGGTGCCGGATTGAATGCAGCTCGGCGAGCAGCGTGGTGGCACGTGAGCCGGCGGCCTGCAGATCATGCTCCACGTCGCCCTTACCGTTGGATATTACGTCGCGCTCATCTCGCAGTCGGTGGGCCAGCGCGCGGATGGCATCAACTTGGCCCGCCAGCTGGGATTCCAGCGATGTCACTACCGCCTCGCGCTCGGCTATTGTGTTCGCTAATTCGGTCTGCAATGCATCGACGACAGAGTGGCGCTCTGCGACCTGCTGCACAAGATTCGCTCGCTCGACGTAAGCGTGATCCAGCTGCAACTGCCGTTCGTCGAGTGAGGCTGAAATTCGAGCGGCTTCCGCTTGGCTATCGGCGGCCACCTGCTGCATCCGTCGAATGTCTTCCGAAAATACCCGCACCAGCTCCTCGTGGCTAGTCAACTGAAACTTTTCCAGATTAAGCAACTGACTTTCCAGCACCGCCTGATTCCCCACAGCCGATTCTGCCCGCGCCACGCGTTCCCACAAACGCTGTTCGGTCACGCGCCACCCGTCCGTGAGTGTCCGCGCCAAGTCAAGGAACGGCTCAAGTCGCTCACGCCACGTCGCCACAAAGCCCCCAGGGACCACGCCTTCAGCATCGGTGGCCAGCGCTTGTAGCGCCTGCCACAGGTCACGGATCGGACTTGGCAACAGGTCGGCATCGTCGGCATCGGTCGAGTGATGGTGGCGCTGATCGACTTGAACCACATCATCGATGGCTTGCGGGTCAATCTTCAAGCCACTCCACCCCGGTAGTGACCGCACACGTTCGAGCAGGCGTGTGGGTGACGCCATCAGCTCGTCATACGTGGCTACCCGCAATGGGATGTCACGCGAGCGCTCCAGCGCCGCGATCGTATAGTCCAGCCAAAGCAGCAGTCCCTGACCGCGCGGGATGCCATCACGCACCGCAAGGGACTGCGCCACCTCCAGCGGGTGGCGCACCATCAGCAGGGCCGCCAACGGCATCTTGGCGGCTTCACTGGCTTGTACCCACAAGCCAGCGAACAAGCTGAGCCGCGGGTCCTTGACTGCCCACAGTGGGTGAGCCGCGCGGTCATCACACAAATAGCGAACCAAGCTGTCGCGATCGCCGTCTCGCACACCGCTGACAATTGCATCTGCCGAAGGCACCGGCACCTCGTCCCAGCGCCGGCCCATCGACGCCAGTAAACGCTCGTGCAGTTCCACTGCGAACGCATCTTCCCAGTGCCCGTGCTCGTTGCCGACACTGCCGCCCAACAGGCGGCTACCGATGTCGATTCCACACTGCTGCAACAGCCGTGCTAGCAGCGACGTGCCGCTGCGGTGCATGCCCAATACCAGCAATGCGTGAGAGTCCTGTTTCATCGTGCCACCCATCAAGATCAGCGAGACCGCACCGTTACAACCAGCGGTCGCTCATTATGTCAGCGCCAGTCCAGCCCATAGCGGCAACGCGCGCTGCGCATTTGCGGCGCCATCAACCACGACATCAGTTTGAAGCGCACTCCGCCGCGCCGTAGAGCAGCGTAACCGCCCTCGAACACCCGGCCGTAATCATCCTGCTGAGTGATAGGTTCAACGTCGAGGAATTCCCATATCTGCTCCAGCGTCTTTTCCGGCGCCTGTGCCAGCGACTCATTGCGCAGCACTAGCACCTGCTCGGTTGGGAAATGCGCATAAAGCACATCCAGCTGCTGCGCATAGTCGCCGCGGGCACGATAGCTATGGTGTCGCAACGGCGAGCTGTGTGAAAAATCGTCGCCATGCCCATGCAGCCGAAAACGCTCCAACAGCATCGCCGGCCAGAACGGCCAGCGCTCGTCACCACGTCCGCGCTCCATCTGGTACTGCGATACCGCGCGTTCCACAGGATGGCGCAACAACAGGATCCAGCGCATCGCCGGGTTGTAGGCCGCTATGCGGCGCACCAACGTGGGGTGGAAGCAATACAGCGGCGTCGCATCACCATGCAGCACATCGCTCGCAGGCGAATCGAAATGCGCGTCATAGCGCGCATCAACTTGCATCTGCGTCCAGGTTTCGTCGAACTCCGGCGCATCGAACACATGCGCTTCCTTGCCGCGTGGCAGTGCAAGCCCGGGATGACGGCCGAGGAAATGCGCCAGCGCGGTGGTACCGCCTTTCTGCACACCACCGATCACGAAACGGATGCGTGGCGCGCTCATGCCTGCGCCTGCAACGCGTCCAGCGCGCGCCTCACGTCCTCATTGTCATAGAAACGGCGCCAAGGTCCGTCATGAGCGCGCAGGCGCTCAGCTTGTCTGCGGCAGGCCTGAACGTCATAAAGATGGTTGGCGTTGCGGTTACGAAGTGGCAGTGACGGCACAGGCACGCCGGTCGTGATTGCCAACGACGCGCCGTTAGAAGACACGACTTCTTCATAGCGCACGATGTGCTTTGCAGGAAGGCACCGGTCAAATTGTCCGAACAGCCAGTCCAGTAGATGCAGCTGGCGCTCCAGCACATCGGCCATCCCATCCAGCCGCGCCGACAGTGCCGGGTCCAGCCGCTCACCGGCCGGCAGCCGGCCACGCGTCACTGGCAGGTCGACCGAGTTCCACGACGCCAACACCGCCAAGGGATTGCGAATCACTGCGTAGCACGCGTACGCCGGCACCAATGTCGGCAGCAGTGCCGTAAACGCGGCATTGTGCTTGATCACCAGGGTGAATTCCGCGGGCAGTGGCTTGTCCACGCGGATATCGCCGAGGTGCGCGGTGCGCACGCGCGTTCCGCTGCCGTCAACTGCCCCGCCGAAGGGATTATCCGGAACCTGCCCGTCCACCTGCTGGCTTTTTGCCGTTCCCGACGCAAGCAGGCTGGTGCGACTGCGCTGGAAAAAATCCGCAATCGTGGCAAGCGCCGCCACCCGGTCCAACGGCAACTCGTGCACCGGCATCGGCTCGAATAGGGCCACCGTGTTCGCAGCCTGTCCCAGCAGGTTGCAACACAGCGTGGTGCCGGAACGCGGGATGCCGGTCAATATGAAATCGCGCGCCTTCAAGGTGCGTCGCTCTGCATGCTTTGGATCACCTGCGCGAAGCGCGCACGCTCAAGATCCTGTCCGTAGGCCGCAGCCGTCAAATACCCGTTACGGCGCAACCGAGACGCGTGCTCCGGCTGCAGTACGTATTCAACGGCAGCCGCCAATGCCTGCGGTTCCGGTACAGACAGCAAGCAATTTTCACCATCGCGTATGTATTCGCGCGAGCCGAAGCAATCTACAGTCACCACCGGTACGCCCAGCGCCATCGCTTCCAGCGCCGGCAGGTAGAAGCCCTCGGCCGGGAGCGGCAACGCAACCACGGCTGCGGCTGCTGCCACCCGTGCCAAATAGTCCGCGCGCGGCAACCGATGCTCCAGCAGCTCCACTGCAATTCCGCGCTGGGTCAATTGACGTGCCAAAGCGCAGCCCAGCTCAGGTGCCTTCAACGCGGCTACCAGCACCTGTCCTGGCGCCATCGGCGCGCTCAGCACCGAACCTTCCGGCAGATCGAGTGCCGCCGGAATCACGCTGATCTCGCCATTGACAATGCCCGTTGCCCGCAAGGCGTCTGCTACCGGTTGGCTCACGCAGATCCGACGTGCCGGCGCCGGCAGGAACGCATGCAGCGAATGATCTGGCCATGCGTGGCGCATCCCTTGCACGAGGTTGATGACCGGGCGCGGCGGGTGGCGCGGATCGGCCAAGGCGTCCCAGTCCATGCCGGCCAGAAACAGCATGTCGCAAGCATCCGGCTGCCATTGCGCTTCGATGTATTGCGGGCAAGCCATCCACGGGTTTTGCTGGTCGCGCAGCGAACGCTGGGTCAGGAATACGCGTGCGTCCCAGCCCAGTGCGCGCGCATGCCTGAAGTAATTCCAGACCTTGCCGTGGCCGCCGGTGTATTCGATGAAGTCCCGATGGAACAGCATCCGCCGCATGCTCAGCCCACCACTTCCACCGCCATTGGCACCGGGAACAGGCCAGTAAACAGATGGCGACTGTCATCCACCACTTCGAACGACAGCCAACCTTCCTGACGCGCCAGCACGGTGGTGCGGTCCACCGTCGGTGAATCCACCACCCGTGTGCGGATACGGTACACGCCCTGCTGGAACGCAGCATCCAAGCCAATGCGTAGGCTAGTCTCGCCGTCACCTACTGGCAGCGCGATGCGCCGACCGGTCAGCTGCAGGCCACGTCCATCCAGAATATCGAAGATCAGATGCGGTCCTTCCAGATCCTGACTTCTGCGTACAGTCAGCTCAAACAGGAGCCGGCCGCCATGCTGGACGGTGGCATGGCGCACGCCGTTGACGCTGGCCTTGACCACGCACACATCCTCCAATCCGTAACCGCCGTCCAGCCGCTTCAAGCCTTCGGCGCGGCTATCCTGTTGTGCTTCCAACGCACGCTTGTGGGTGCGGTGCAGGTATTCGGTGATGACCTCGTCCGGCAAACCCTCCAGCACGATGCGTCCTTTTTCCAGCAACATGGCGCGATGGCAAAACGCCTTGACGGCGTTCAAGTCATGACCGACGAACAGCAGCGTCGTGCCGCGCGAAAGTATCTCGTCGATGCGCGCCATCGCCTTGCCCTGGAAGGCAGCATCGCCCACCGCCAGTGCCTCGTCGACAATCAGGATGTCCGGGTCGGTATGCACCTGCACGGCGAACGCAAGCCGCAGCGCCATGCCGGAGCTATACGTCTTGACCGGTTCATCGATGTAATTACCGATGTCGGCAAACGCGACAATGTCACCCATCCGATCACGCACCTGGGCCGGGCTAAGGCCAAGAATCGCCGCATTCACCCTCACGTTTTCTCGCCCGGTCAGCTCGGGATTAAAGCCAGAACCCAACTCCAGCAGCGCAGCTACCCGGCCATTGATTTCCACCGTACCGGAGGTCGGCTCCAGTACGCCGGCAACGATCTGCAGCAACGTGCTCTTGCCACTACCGTTGTAGCCCACGATGCCCAGCGCCTCGCCGCGATGGAGCGTGAAGTCGATTCCCTGCAACGCTTGGTGGTGGTGCAATCTACGCGTCGCCATCAGGCGAACCCGCGCTGCAAGCCGTGGTGATGGCAGCAACCCTGCCAGCCGATGCAACAGTGGCACCCATAGCCGGCTGCCCGGCGTGGCCCAAAGCCGGTAAACCTTGCCGACGCCTTGTACCCTTAATGCAGGCTTGGCGGGCGCGTGTGAGAGGGAAGCCGTCATCGAAAAACACAGTGGCAGACAGGCTGAGAGGATACAGGTCGCCGATGCACGCTGCCCGAGCCATGAAGGCGGCTATCTGCGACCACCTTCAACAGCCTCCACGCTTTGAGGCATCATTGCACTCGTGTTTTCCATCAGGTTGATCCCCATGCATAGCGATTCCCGAATCCGTACCCTGACCACCGCACTCGTGCTGGCCGCAGCGACAACAGCCTGTCAAAGCAAGTCACTTCCCGAAAAGATCGCAGACACTGAGAAACCTGCTACCCCAGCGCCCGCTCCGTTAACGCCGTACCAGAAGACACAAACCCAGCGCTCGGCCATGGATCTTGTCCGCATGCAGCTGATTGACGACCGTTGCCACTGGCTGGACAAGACCAGCCGCGTCGCGGTTGATGCCACGGCTGCTGAAAGACAAGCAACGCTGACCGAATTTGGACCGGAATGGAAGATTGCAGCGAAGGACGCGGCGTCAAATACTGCACTCGCCGGCACCATTGACTGCACTGACGCAGCCGCTGTCCAAGGCATCCGTTACGCGGCATGGCAAATGCGGATTACGTGGTCCCTGCGTGCGCATGCATTGCTGGATGGCGCCGAGCGGCCGACTTGGTTTGCCAAGCAGAGTCCAGCGCTGCCGTATCGCGCTGCGCTTGATGAAACGTGGGCTGCAATCAACGAAACGTATGGCGAATCCGTGGAGACAGCCGGGCCGGGTATCCAAGCCGAGGCGATCCAAATGCTTGCATTGACTTGCCCCAACGCGCCACATCAATGCCCTGTGGACGCTGCCGGAGGCGCGCGGAAGCATGACAAGGCTTATGCACAGGCTTGGGTGCAACAGGCCACCAAGTTTGCCGAAGCACTATCGCAAGATCCCATCAAGCTACTCCCCATCCCACAGCCGGGCACCTGAGGCTAAAGACGCTCAGGCGCAATGTTGACGCATGGCCACGGATGGCTAATGCGCACGGAGCAGCGGATAGCTACCGAAGCATCGTCTATTGGCCCGCCGTCCGGCTTGGATTTGCCACGACCCTGCTCACACTGAGCCACGGCTGGTCTTACCACCTCAATCTGAATCAATGTTGCGGCGCGCGAACCACGCGTATTGCTCGCAGGCGTTAGCGTGCGCAGTCGCTAGCTAGTCGGTTCGAATTCCGTCCCCGCACGGCTGCCAGGCCCGACCAATCACCGTTTCGTATCAGCACGGTTAGGTTAACCCCGCTCAGCGGTGCTGACTTTGCACGCCAAGCCGGTTGGAACGTGCGGATTTCCCAACAACAAAAAAGACGGATGGCATTTCTGCCATCCGTCTTCGGTACTACTGACGTTCATCCCGGCTGCAAGCAGCCGTTCTGTCAATCAATTACAGGTTGACAGGCGGGGTCAGCCATTCAGCGCCAACACCCTTCTCAGGTGTCAGGTCGGTCACTACGCCGTCAACGTGACGGTTCAGTGCCGAAGCCTTCAGGTTGGAGCACTCAGCGGTGATGCGGACATACCACTTGCCGCTACCGTCG
>JBBSRO010000056.1:0-16394 GCA_038242955.1 Lysobacterales bacterium | reverse complement strand
GCTCGAAATGCCGCTTCGCGAGCCACCCGACGCTAGGCGCCGTCGTGCGATCAGGTGGACAGATGCTCGATCGCAGCCACGCTGCCCAAGCGATCTGCAAGGCGGCGCAACAGTGCTAGCCGGTTGTGGCGGACTTTCTCGTCCTCCACGTTGACCATGACTTGTTCGAAGAACGCATCCACCTGCGGCCGCAGCCGTGCCAGGTGCGCCAGCGCATTGACGTAATCACCCTGCGCGAGTGAACGCCCAGTTTCGGCATAGACCGCTTCCACGGCTTCGGCCAATGCGCGCTCGGCCGGCTCGGTCAGCAGGTCAGGGTCGATGGTCTCGGCAATCATCACATCGGATTTTTTTAGGATATTGCCGATACGCTTGTTGGCGGCTGCCAGTGCAGCGGCTTCCGGCAACTGGGCAAACGTCCCGATGGCATCGATGCGGCGGTCGAAGTCGTACAGCGATGCAGGCTTGAGTTCCGCGACTGCAGTGAAGTGCGACGTCGGCACGCCTTTGTCGGCGTAGTAGCCGCGGAGTCGGTCGAGGATGAAGTCGTAGAGCTCGCTTACGTCTTGGTCGTACTCGGCATGCCACTCCGCGAAATGCTTCATTCCAACCGCGGTTGGGCCAGGCATCGCACGCTTGGCTGCGCCTAATGCATTTGCAATCAATACAGGAAGTCGGATCTCGAACCCACTCTCAATAATCGTCCTCGCCAGCCCCAACGCATTGCGTCGCAATGCAAACGGATCCTTGTTGCCAGTCGGCTTCAGGCCGGCGGCAAATCCGCCTGCGAGTGTGTCGATGCGTTCGGCAATGGCCAGCACTTTTCCGACGGGTGACAGCGCAATGTCATCACCACCGAAGCGCGGCTGGTAAGCCTCATCAATCGCAAGCGCGACCTCAGGAGGCTCGCCCGCAACCGTCGCGTAATGACGACCTGCAATACCCTGCAATTCCGGGAACTCATTGACCATGCGTGATTGCAGGTCGTTCTTCGCAAGCTCTGCCGCACGCCGCGACAATGCCGGATCAACGTCGACGACTTTCGCGATTGATTCGGCCAGCGCAGCCACGCGGTGCACCTTGTCAGCCACGCTGCCTAACTTGGCCTGATAGGTGACAGACGCAAGGCCTTCACCCATCGCTTCGAGACCCTGCTTCAGGTCTTCATCGAAGAAGAATCGCGCATCGGCGAAACGCGGACGGATCACGCGCTCGTAGCCCTTGCGAATTTGCTCCGGATCCTTCGATTCGATGTTGGCAATACCGATGAAGTACTCGCTGAGCTTGCCGTGGCTGTCCAACACCGGGAAGAATTTCTGGTTGGTTTCCATGGTGGTGATCAGCGCTTCCTGCGGCACCGCCAGGAAATCATGCTCGAACGCGCAGGTCACCGCGACCGGCCATTCGTTGAGGCAGTTCACTTGTTCCAGATTGTCGGCTTCGATGCGTGCGCTGCCACCAGCGGCATGCGCGGCTGCATCGACTTCGGTCACGATCCGTGCACGCCGTGCATCGGCATCAACAATCACATGCGCCGAATACAGCGCCTCGATGTAAGTGTTCGGCGACTCGATCAGCAGCTCGCCTGCATGGTGGAACCGATGCCCGCGCGACTTGCGCCCCGCGCGAATTCCCATGGTGCGGATATCGACCACGTCATTGCCAAGCAGGGCCACTAGCCAGTGCAGCGGACGTGCGAAACCGTAATTATGGCTACCCCAGCGCATCGGCTTGGGGATCGGCATGCCGGCCAGTGCTTCGTCCAACACGGATTGCAGCAGATCGGCGGTCTTCGCACCCGGGGTCACCGCGCGATGGACGAAACGCTCGCCCTTGGCGTCGCTGGTTTTTTCCAGTGCGTCCCACGCAACACCGGCCTTGGCCGCGAAGCCTTCCAAGGCGCGCGTTGGTGCGCCGTTGGCATCGAGTGCGATGTTGAGATAAGGGCCCATCACCTCACTGCTTTGTTCCGGTTGCTCGGTGGCGACACCCGGCAGCAGCACGGCAAGGCGGCGCGGTGAGTACAGCGGCTTTGCATCGCCACGCTCAATCGCCACGCCGCGTTTTTCCAGCGCAGTGATCACGCCATCGAAAAATGCCTGGGCCAAACCGGGCAGTGCCTTGACCGGCAGTTCCTCGGTACCGAGTTCGATCAGGAGGGGGGCAAAGCCAGTCATGCGGGGATCCATCGTTCGCATCCAGTGGGCAACAAGCCGCGTGCAAAAACCGTTAAAAAAAGAAAGGGCAGCGGCCGGATCCGGCGCGCTGCCCTGCTTGCGTGCGGTCGATTATTTTAACCGACCGTGGCGATAGGTGCCGTGTGCATCTACCGCCAATCAGTAGACAACGAACACCGCGCGGCAGCCGTCATCGACCCACAACTGTCGATTGTCCACGCCCCAACTTCTGCCATAGATGCAGGACGCATCGCTCAGCTGGCGGCGGACTTCGATCTGGCTGCGTGAATCCACGCGGCCGCAACGCGTATAGCGGCCACCCCTGGATTCGCAGGTCAGCTCCCGCGCCTGACCGCGGTTACCGTAATAGTCGTTACCGTAGCCATTGTTGTAGCGGTTGTTGTTGCCGTAACCATTGTTGTAACGATTGTTGTTGTCATAGCGATCGTCGTATCGATCTTTGTCACTATTTTTGGCGATTGCAGCCACCGCGATTGCGCCCAGGATCAGCGCGCCGGCAATCTTGGCGCCATCGTTGTTGCTGGAATTGCTGGCGTGACCCTTGCCGACACGAAATTCGGCGCGACAACCGCGGTTCACCCACACGCGGTTGCGGTCATAGCCCCACGTGTCGTTCTGCCAGCAACCTTGGCTGCTGAGCTGGCGCGACAAGGTCACGCCCCCGGACGTGTCGACCGAACAGGCCTTGTATTGCCCATTCGTAGATTCACAGCGAACCGTTGATTGCGCTGCTACGGCCCCGCTACCCAGCAGCAGGAGCAAGCCGGAGAGCGTCGAGAGCATGTGCACGCGATGCAGGGCCATGTCATTGACCTCCGTTCTGTGTGTCGGGCATGGACGCGCGTATTTCCTGCGGACCCACGCAACCATCGCCATCGGTATCGACAGCAGCGAAACGGACGGGATAGGCATCCGCCCAATCGTTCAGGGACACCGGACGACTGCTGCTGGCCTCGCCCGGCAACAACGGTGCCTCCGCTAGGTCAAGCATGCCATCGCCATTCTTGTCGAGCGCATGGAAACGCCGGCTGCTGTAGTTGCGGCCCTCTTCCAGGTCCACGCAACCGTTGCCATTGCGATCAATCCCCCTGATCGTACTTTCGACCGCGTCGCCTTTTGCAGGTTTCGTAGACTGGGCGTGCACCGCCATCGAACAGACCACCGCCAGCGCTGCCAGCGCCGCGCCAAATCGTGCAACTCGTGTCATCCCTTCCTCCCGCAGGAGCCTTCAGCCCGGAATCGGGCATCTCCCGTTGCTCCGCCCTTGCAGCTTAACCCGCTGCGCTGCCTGGGTTGCCAACGGGGCAATTCAGGCGGCGTTACCAACTGCGGAAGCCGCCTGCTTTAAGCCCGGGAAACCCAGTTTCTCGCGCTGCGCGAAATACGCTTCGGCCACTGCCTGCGACAGCTTGCGCACGCGCAGGATGTAGCGTTGGCGTTCAGTGACCGAGATCGCGCGACGCGCATCCAGCAGGTTGAAACTGTGGCTGGCCTTGGTGACCTGCTCGTAGGCAGGCAAGGGCAAGCCGGCTTCAACCAGCTTCATTGCCTCGGCTTCGCAGGCATCGAAACGGTGGAGCATCTCGGCCACGTCGGCATATTCGAAGTTGTAGGTGCTCTGCTCGACTTCGTTCTGGTGATACACGTCGCCATAGGTCACGGGCTCGCCGTCCGGACCAAACGTCCACACCAGGTCATAGACGTTGTCGCAGTTTTGCAGGTACATGCACAGGCGCTCGAGCCCGTAGGTGATTTCGCCAAGCACCGGACGGCATTCCATGCCACCGGCTTGCTGGAAATACGTGAACTGGGTGACCTCCATGCCGTTGAGCCACACTTCCCAGCCCAGGCCCCACGCGCCCAGCGTCGGTGATTCCCAGTTGTCCTCGACCAGCCGCAAGTCGTGCACCAGTGGGTCGATGCCGAGTGACTTCAGCGAATCGAAATACAGCTCGACGATGTTGTCCGGCGACGGCTTCATCGCCACCTGGTACTGGTAGTAACGCTGCAGGCGGTTGGGGTTCTCGCCATAGCGGCCATCGGTTGGTCGCCGGGACGGCTGTACATAGGCCGCATTCCACGGCTCCGGGCCAAGCGCACGCAAGAACGTGGCCGGGTGGAACGTGCCAGCGCCGACTTCGAGATCAAGCGGCTGGATCAGCACGCAGCCTTGGGCGGCCCAGTAAGTGTTCAGGCGCAGGATCAGCTCCTGGAAGGTGATTCCTTCAAAAAGCGGGGTCGTTGTGGACATGGGATCATCGCGTGCGGCTAGCCCGCTAGTATAAGTCTGCCTATCCGAGAGCACCGTATGCATCCGCCCTTCTTGATCCTGCAAACCGGTCACCCGACGGCGTCGATGCGCCGCCGTGGCAGCTTCGCCCACTGGATCCGGGTGGCAGCGGGGTTGCATGACGACGACGTGGTGGTGATCGATGTCACTGGCCTTGATGGGAGTGGTGATGCGCCGCTGCCGACCCGTGAGGGCTTCGCTGGTGTCATCGTCACCGGCTCTGGTTCGATGGTGACCGACCTGCTGCCGTGGAGCGAAGCCAGCGCCGTCTGGTTGCGTGATGCCGCCCATGCCGGCTTGCCGATGCTGGGCATCTGCTACGGCCACCAGCTGATCGCGCATGCACTGGGCGGACAGGTTGGCTACAACCCGGTCGGTCGCGAAATGGGTACGGTCGATATCGCGCTACACTCGGACGCGAGTGACGATCCATTGTTTGCGGGATTGCCTGCGCAGTTCGCGGTGCAGGCGACCCATCTGCAGACAGTACTTGCGTTGCCGGAAGGTGCCCGCCTGCTGGCCACATCGCAACGGGATGCGGCGTGCGCGTTTCGCTGGGGCCAAACCGCCTGGGGTGTGCAGTTCCATCCTGAATTCAGCACCACCCACATGCGCGGCTATATCCGCGCACGGCGCGAGGCGCTGGCCGAAGAAGACCTTGATGCCACTGCGATGGAGCACGCCGTGCGCGCAACCCCGTGTGCGCGGCAGTTGCTGCGCAGGTTCGTGTCGATCGCATTGGGTTGACGCCTTCCAGTGACCCGGTTTGGGTATGCTGACCGGGTTATCTCGGGAACTTCCATGGACATACGTGTATTGCCGGTCGGCCAGGGCCTGAGCTGGTTCAAACAAGCCATCGACCTAGGTGCACGCAATCCGCGTGCCGTGTTCGGGGCTGCCCTGCTGGTAATCATTGCCATGTACACCACGGTATTGGCGGTCGTGATGCTGGCGGCGTTGCTGGCGGGTGTTGGTGACGCCGCAGTGGCGGGGCAGCCCGATATGCGCCGGGCCGCGATGGTGGCGTTTCCGCTGTTCATCCTGATCATGCTGCTGGTCCCGGTCCTGCTTGGCGGACTGATGCATGTCATTCGCGAAAGCGAAGCGGGCCGTCCGGTCCGTGCGCGCGACGTATTTGCCCCGCTTAGGCAAACGCAGGGGCGTCGGTTGGCGTTGCTTGGGTTGGTGCAGATCGCATTGGCGATCGTGGGCGGCTTGTTGTTGATGGCGGTTGCTGGCGCCGATTACTGGCGCGACTACATGGAGGCGATGCGCGGCGCCATCAGCGGCACGATTCCGGCGATGCCAGAGCCCGAGCATCCCGGCGTGATGTTCGTGCTTCAGATGGTCTTCAATTACTTCAGCTATACCGTGATGCTGTTCTCGATCCCGCTGATGCTGTTTTCCGGCCTGAGCCTGGGCACGGCCGTGCGCGACAGCCTGCGCGCAGCGGTGCGCAATGCAGGTGCCAATCTGTTGGCAGGTGCGTTGTTCATGAGTGGCTTACTGGTAGCTGCGTTGCTGGTGGTGCTGTTGATCGGCCTGGCCATGCTGATCGGCAGCCTGATCCACGGCATCGTAGGGTCACTGCTTGCGCTGCTTGTCGGGCTGGGTTTTGCAAGTGTGGCGATGGTCTTGGTCGTGGGTGCCGCCTATCTGGCATGGCGCGACACGTTCGGCGACGCTGCGTCAGGCGATACTGCGTCCGGCGATGAAGCCTCGCCGACATCGCCTCCACACAGCATCGAGCTTTAGCGCCTTTGAGTCAGAGCGGGCCCATCAGCTGTTGCATAGCCGCGTTCATCGCGGTTTGGATCTGGATAAACAGCCACAGGAAGGCCGCCAACGAGGCTGCGCCCTGCAGGGTCAGCCAACCCCAAGCCCATGCCGGCAGGTTGGCATCGCTCCGTACGCGCACAATTCGCGTGTCGCTGATGCGGTCGTGCAAGGCGAGATATTTGGGCGGCATCGCCGCCATCGCATGACCGACGTTGAGGCTGAGCCAGGACAGCGATGAAGCAAGGAAGCGCTGCAAGGCATGGCCGGTGGTGATTGGTTTCCCATCAGCACTTATGACGAGCAGGCCCAGTGCGCGCTTGCCCGGCGTGGCTTGCCAACGCGACGATTCAAAGCCCACCGACCACACCAGCGCAAGCAAAGCGTAAAGCACCAAGGGTGTCAGCAGCATGTCGCCCACGGCGCCCTGCAGGCGGCCAACGGCGTCGGCCATCACCGGGTCGGCCAGCCATGCCTGGACCATTTGCATGGTGGGTCGCGGGTTGGCCAGCATGCCTTCCATCAACCTCGGCAGCGCCTGCTGCACAGCGCTTATCGCCGCGCTGGCATTGGCCAAGGCGTGGTGCACGCGTGAGCTGGCCAGCAGGAACAGCAGCGGCAGCAGGCAGGCCGCATCCAGCGACCAAGCGACGTAGCGTTCTTTCAGGCTTGCCGGTTTCACCCCTTCGGGTGCCAGCCCTGCAAGGACGGTCGCGGCGCGTTCACGGTCAGCCGCGGGCGTCTGCATCCGTCGCCGTCCGCGGTGTCACCATGGTGGCGGCGATGATCCCGGCTTCGTAAAGCAGGCACATCGGGATGGCCAGCATCAGTTGCGAGATCACGTCTGGCGGGGTCAGAACGGCCGCCATGACGAAGATGCCGACCACCGCATAGCCGCGGCCCTCACGTAGCTGCGCAGGCGTTACCCAGCCCAGCAGCGCCATGATCACCAGTGCCACCGGCAGTTCGAAAGACAGCCCGAACGCCAGGAACAACACCAGCACGAAGTCGAGGTAGGCGCTGATGTCGGTCATCATCGCCACGCCAGTCGGGGTCACCCGTGCCAGGAAGCCGAACACCATCGGCAGCACCAGGAAGAATGCGAACGCGCAGCCGGCATAGAACAGTGCCAGCGCCGAGCCCAGCAAGGGCAGCGCGAGTTTCCGTTCGCGGCGATACAGGCCGGGCGCCACGAACGCCCATACCTGGTAGAGCAGCCACGGCATCGACACCATCAGCGCGGCGAAGAACGCCAGTTTCATCGGTGCGAAAAATGGCGACGCGACTTGCGTGGCAATCAGCTGGCCGCCTTTCGGCAGCTTGTCCAGCAATGGTTGCGCCAGCAGGCCATACAGTTTGTTTGCGAATGGCAGCATCGCGGCCAGCACGACAAGCAGCCCCACCACCGCGCGCAGCAGGCGCGAGCGCAGTTCCAGCAGATGCGTGACCAATGGCCGCTGGTCGGTGCTGGTGGTGCCGGGGTCAGTAGCCATTGGCATCTTGCTTCGCCGTGTCTACGGCGGCTTCCGCGGGAATGGTTTCCGTGGGGATGGGTTGTGTCGGAACTTCAGCGGCAATTTCTGCAGGAAGTTCGGCGTTGGCTTGCACAGGGGATTCGACGGCGGCGGGTCCAAATTCAGGCACCGGTGCCCGCACTTCAGCGGCGGTTTCCGACACTGCCGTGCGGAACTGGGCATCTGCCGAACGCAGTTCTGCTTCGGTTTCGCGCATGACTTGCTGGCCGTCGGCCAAGCTGCGGCGCAAGTCTTCAGTGGCCAGCTCGCGTTCTAGTTCGCTCTTCACCGAATACCATTGCGCGCGCGCGCGACGCACCCACAGGCCCACGAAGCGGGCGGCCTTGGGCAGCCGCTCGGGGCCGAGCACCACCAAAGCCACCAGCCCGACGAGCATCATCTCGCCGAAGGAGAAGTCAAACATTCGTTACCGCCCGCGCCGCTGCGTCAGATCAGCGAGCGACGTCGTCGCGGTCGCGCTTCTCGCTTTCGGTCTTCGCGCTGTCTTCGGTCTTTTCACCGATGCGCGCAGCTGGCTTGTCGTCGTCGCCGCGCACGCCTTTCTTGAATTCATCAACGGCCTTGCCGAGGTCGCGTGCACCGCCAGTGAGGCGCTTGGTGCCGAACACCAGCACGACGATCACCAGCACGATCAGCCAATGCCAGATGCTGAAGCTACCCATGGATGCACCTATACGTGGAGAGGAACCGCGATTCTAGCGCCTGCAGGCTTAAGGGCTGGTGCTCGTTGCTGCCGGCGTTGGTTCTACCGGTGCCTCCGACAGTGGCGTAATGGTGGCGGGATTGTGGTTGTCGATCGGCTGCACGTTGGTACCTGGGTTAGTGGGGGCGCCACTGGCGGCCGCGATACTGGGCTCCTTGCGTGCACGGGATTGGCGAGCGGCGGCACTGGCTTCCTCCAGTGAATCGCGGAAGCTGACCAATGATGCTGACGCGGGCTGCGTCGCGCGGCCCTCGAACACCATCCGCGGGGTCACGTTATCGCCATAAGCGCTGCTGTTGGCGCCGTTGTCGATCGATAGCACCGCACCGTCCAGAGCAACGCCCGCAAACAGGCCGCGCGCGCGCGACCAGGACCAGATCTCGGCCTTGAACTCGCCATCAGTGGCGGCGGAGGCGCTGCGGCCAACTGGGCCAGCGGCGACGCTGGCATCGGCACCCAGGGTGAACTTGCCATTGACGATCGACTCCAGGCCGCGGTCACTACGGAACACCAGGATCACGTCGGCAGACTGCACCCCTACCTGCAGGCCAAAACTGGCACCGGCCAGCTTGACGAACACCGGATTCGACCACGTGCCGTCAGCGGTCTTCACCGACATCAGGCCCAAGCCGCGGCGACCACCAATCAAAAAGCTCGCCTTGATGGTGTCGGGAACAACCACAATCGCGCGTGCGTCATCCAGCAGGCGGTCGGGAATACCGGATTCAGGAATCGCCTGGATCTGCTGCACGACGCGTACGGCCTCATCAGCGCGCACGTCTTCGCGCGCACCTGAAATCGCGGCGGATGCCACCAGCAGGCCAGCCAGGGCAAATGCAAGGCGGCGGCGTGGAAATGACGTCATGGGAACACGCTTCATGAGAACTCCGGGGGAATTAGCAACGCCACATGCTGGCGTCGCCGGCATGAATCCATCATAAGCCGCGGTAGCTACAGTCCCGGAGCCAGAAGACCTGCAACCCGGCGGCCGTGCTATCGCGTCCACGCCGTCGCTGCCATCCTATGCCTATGACTGAACAAAACTCCTCCCAAGCCGTGCCTCCCAGAAAGGCACTTCTGCTGGTCAACCTGGGCACGCCTTCGGCGCCGACCGCAAAGGCAGTCAAACGCTACCTGGCGGAGTTCCTGCACGACCACCGCGTGGTGCAGATGACCCGCTGGCTTTGGTGCCCGCTGCTGCATTTCGTGATCCTGCCGCTGCGCAGCCCGAAGGTGGCGCACAAATATGCCGCGGTTTGGCTGCCGGATGGTTCGCCCCTGGCGGTGCATACTGCCGGGCTGGCCAAAGCTGTGCAGGCAAGGCTGCCCGAGTGGCGGGTGACGCATGCGATGCGTTACGGCGAACCGTCGCTGGCATCCGCACTGGCGCGGCTGAAAAGCGAAGGCGTGCGCGAGGTCCGCGTGCTGCCGCTATACCCGCAGTATTCGACCACCACCACGGAAGCGGTTGCCGATGTCATCACCAAGCACGGCAACGGGCTGGATGTTGCGATGCTGGCTGAATATCACCGTGACGCTGGCTGGGCAGGCGCAGTGGCCGATTCGATTCGCGCACACTGGGATCTCAATGCACGCGGCGAGCGCTTGATGCTCTCGTTCCACGGCATCCCGCAGCGGCTGGTGGATGGCGGCGATCCGTATGCGGCGCAATGCGAGGCCAGCACGCAAGCGATTGCCGAGGCGCTCGGCATCCCGCGCAGCGAGATCATGCTGACCTTCCAGTCGCGTTTTGGCCGCGAGCAATGGTTGCAGCCCTACACGCAAGCCACGCTGGAGCAGCTCGGCCGTGATGGCGTGCACGTGGTTGACGTTGTTTGCCCCGGGTTTGCGGTTGACTGCCTGGAAACGCTTGAAGAAATCACCATTGAAAATGCCAAATACTTCCGCGATGCCGGCGGACAGGCGTTGCGCTACATCCCGTGCCTGAATGCCGGCGCTGCGCATGCCGATGCACTTGCCGCATTGGCCACACGTGATGAGGGCTGGAAGTAATGCGCGAGTTCCACGTCGATATCCCGATGGGGCGCATCACCGGCCTGCGCAACGATGTCATTGGCCCGCGCGTGCTCGCCCTGCATGGCTGGCTGGACAACGCGGCCAGCTTCATTCCATTAGCCCAGCATCTGCACGGCATCGAGCTGGTCGCGATTGACCAGCCAGGCCATGGTCGCAGCGCGCACTTGCCACCGGGTACTGACTATTGCTTCGTGGGTGCGATCAACGCGATCCTGGACGTGGCTGACGCATTGGGCTGGGAGCAGTTCGCGTTGCTTGGCCATTCCATGGGTGGCGGCATCGGCAGCCTGATCGCGGCGGCTTGCCCGGACCGCATCGACCGTCTGGTCGCGATTGAAGCGTTGGGTGCGCTGGCCGAGGCGCCGGAACATACGGTGGCGCGGATGCGCGACGCTGTCGCGGCGCATCGGGCGATGGCTGGCAAGAAATTGCGTGTATTCCCCGATATCGACACCGCCGTGCGCGCGCGTATGCATGCCGGCAGGGTGCCCGGAAGCGGCCTGGATGAGCCGCTGGTGAGACTGTTGGTCGAAAGAGGCGTGGCCGAGGTCGGTGGCGGTTTTGTCTGGAGCAGCGATCCACGCCTGACCTTGCCGACCATGACCCGAATGACTGAACTACAAGTCGAGAACGTGGTGGTCGGGATCAGTTGCCCCACCAAGGTGATCTTCGGCGAGCCCGCCCAGGCCTATCTGCCCGATGACCTGCGGCGCAAGCGCGCGGCGCTGTTGCCGCAAGGCGATCTGGTGGTGATGCCGGGTGGGCATCACCTGCACATGAATCAACCTGCCGCGGTGGCCGCGGCGATCGGGAATTTCTTCCGCTAAGCCCGGGCAGTCGCGGGCTACTGACCCATTTCAGCCTTCTGCGCCGCCGGTGCGGATGGCGATCTGGGTGCCACCCTCATCGTTCTTCATCATCTGGTAGACGGTCTGGCGCTTGTCCTTGCTATAGACAAAGGTCGCGCTGCCTTCCTCGCCCTGCATCGCCATCTCGCGCTTCCAGCCTTGGGCTTCCATGCTCTTCTGAACCTGCGCGGAAATTTCCCCGCTGGATGCGCTGGTGATGATGTTCACCATCTTCATGCCGGCCATGTCCATGGCGCTGTTGATCTTGCCTTTTTCGGGCAGGAACACGTCTTTTGGAAAGTCGTCCGGCATCGGTACGCTCTCGCCATTCACGCTGGCGGCCATCTTTAACTCACCCTGCTCCGTCTTGATGGACATGGTGCCGTCACCGCGCTTCAGGTCGACCTTGTTGCCGGTGGCCTTTTCGAGCGCCGCTTCGGCCGCCTTTTCGGCAATTTTCTGGCATGCGGTCAACGGCAGGAGCAAGCCAACGGCCAGCATGGGAAGCAGCAAGCGCGCCATGTTGGCGCGGATTGAATTGGAGTGTGTCGCCATGGTGGTTCCCCTGTTGTATTCGCAAAGGTAAACGGACAAACACTTTTTAACCGGCCAACAGTCCTCGCAATTGGCTTTTCAGCATCCGGCCCTGTTCCTTGAAATAGTCGCGCTCCGCGTGCCAACCGGGACAGCGCGCCTCGACCTCTCCCCAAAACCGGCGGGAATGATCGGCATGCAGGAGGTGGCATAGCTCGTGTACCAGCACGTATTCGAATGCGGATGGACGCGCCAGCACCAGTGCCAGGTCCAGAGACAGGGTGGCGTCCGGTGCCAGTGAGCCCCATTGCGAAGTAGTGCGCCGAAACACGATTCGCCGCGGCGCGCGCGGTAGGTCGTGCAGGTACTTTGGCAACCAACGGCCAACATCGGCGCGTCCCTGCGCTTCGTAGAAATCGCGCAGGCCGCGCTGCAAGGCAGCATCGCCTGCGTGTGCTGCCGTCGTGAACAGCAAAGCACCTTCGTCGTCCATATCGAGCCGGGTGGCGCGTCCAGCGGCCCAACGCAGTGCCCGCATCGCGCCGCGCAGGGGTAGTGCCTCGGTCATATCGCGCTGCAACCCCGCGCTCATGGCCGGCACGTGTGCGGCCAATTGCACCGCCAGCCAGTCGCGGTGCTCGTGCAGGAAACGCTCGCCGGCCACCAGGCTTGCACGCAGCGGCATGCTCAGGCGCGCGCCACGCTCGTCCACTGACAACTTGACCCGCCGCGCGCGCGGATCGCGCACGCGCAGCACGTCAATGCGGCGGCCATCATCGAGGGTGAATTCGATGGTGTCGCGCTGCAGGCGGGGCTTTGCCGGTGCGCCGGGGGTGGGCGAAAGCAGGCGAAACAGTGAGCGCATGGCTGCAGCTTACGATGGGCTGCGGCTACCTGCTCAGGCGTCCGCCTTGCTCAGCTTCAGTGCGGATTCCAGTACCAGGAACAGGCGCCTGAATTCCCCGGACATCAGCGCGAAGCGGGCTTCGAGTTCCGCGCGCACGTCTTCACGCTCACTGGATTCCAGTTGATCCACCGCGCCATCGAGCAGCTTGAACTTGCGGACCACAAGGTCTTCGCCAAGCACGAATGACACATGGTCATCCAGCACCAGTGCCAAGCGCGTCACCTGCTTGCCGGCTTCCAGGTGCTTGGCGATTTCCTCGCCAGACAATTCCATGCGCTGGACCTTGACCACCGCGCCGCTGTCGGATGGGTCACGCAGTTCGCATTCATCGCCCAACGACAAGCCCTCCGGCAATGCGTCGCCTGCAATCCAGCCGGTCAGGATGGCGCGTGGCGCCACTTCGGCATTAACGGGCAGGGCTGGAAAGCTGCCGAGTGCACGACGCACTTCCGATACCACCGCCTCCGCGTTTTTGCGCGATGACGTGTCGACCACGATCACGCCTTGCTTGGTGTCCAGCAACGCGTCCGTGCGAACCGGGCGCACGAAGGCGCGCGGCAGCAATTCGGCGACCAGGTCTTCCTTCAGTCGCTTGCGGGTGCGCCCGCCGGGGCGGCGACCTTCTTTCTCTTCGATCGCGGCGAGTTTCTTTTGCAGCAGGTCGTTGACTACCGCGCCTGGCAGCAATCTGTCTTCACCGCCTACCGTAAGCCAATGGGAGCCGTCGATGGCGTGTTCCAGGCCTTCGTGATGTTGGCCCATCGGCGCTACAAAACCACGACTGGAAAGTTCCGCCGGGCCGACCGGTTTGAGCGCGCAGGTCGCCAATTGGGTGTCGAGGTCGGTCAGGTCGAGCGAGGTGGGGAAACGGAACAAGGTCAGGTTGCGAAAAAACATTCAGTCATCCAGTTAGTTGTTTTTCGTCATCCCGGCGCTCGCCGAGATGACGATATGGAGTGGATCAGTGATCACCAGCGTCGGCGACAGTATCGGTGTTGCCAGTCGCATCGGCTGCGAGCCACGCATCTGCAACCGGCATCGTGACATTGCCGCGTTTGCCGAGGCTGGCGAAATCAAACAGATTCGGGTCGCTCAAGTGGGACGGTCGGATGTCGCCCAGCGCACGCGACAGGATTTCGATGCGGCCCGGTGTTTGAGCTTCCCAGTTTGCCAACATGTTCTTGACCTGCTTGCGCTGCAGGTTTTCCTGCGAGCCGCACAGGTTGCAGGGAATGATGGGGAAATTCTTGTGTAGAGCCCACGCCTCGATATCGTTTTCGCAGACATAGGCCAGCGGGCGGATCACGACATGCTTGCCGTCATCGCTGAGTAGCTTGGGCGGCATGCCTGACAACTTGGCATGGAAGAACATGTTGAGGAAAAACGTGTTGACCAGGTCATCGCGGTGGTGACCCAGCGCGATCTTGGTGAAGCCATTGGCTGCGGCATAGTTGTACAGCGCACCGCGCCGCATGCGCGAGCACAGCGAGCACATGGTCTTGCCTTCCGGGATCACCCGGCTGACCACCGAATAGGTGTCCTGCTCGATGATGTGGAAATTCACGCCAAGACTGCGCAAGTAGTCGGGTAGCACGTGTTCCGGGAAGCCCGGTTGCTTCTGGTCCAGGTTGACCGCAGTAATGCTGAAGTCGACCGGCGCTCTCTTCTGCAACTGCAACAGCACGTCCAGCAACGTGTAGCTGTCCTTGCCGCCGGACAGGCAGACCATGACTTTGTCGCCGGCCTCGATCATGCCGAAGTCGGCGATCGCACGCCCCACCTGATGGCGCAGGCGCTTGCCCAGTTTGTCGGCTTCGCGCTTGGTGGGCGTATTGCCTGGATAGCGCGTGCGCGGCAGCGGTTCGACGATGGCCAACGCAATCTTCGGAGCGGGATGCAGGACGGTTGGAACTGGCTGGGTGGCAGTCATTGATCCGCCATTTTACCTCCCAAGGCCGTATCGGCAGCAGGTCAGCGGCGCGTTATGCTGCGGCCATGAACCCGCCGCAGGATCCCATCGAGCTTTCGCGCCTGACCCGGCGCATGGCCGCCCTGCGCGAGGAACATCGCGACCTGGACACGGTGATCGAGCGGCTGGCCACCGATATTCAGGCTGACGAGCTGGCGCTTAAACGCCTGAAGAAGCGCAAGTTGCAGCTGAAGGACCAGATCACCTGGATCGAGAATGCGTTGACGCCGGATGAGCCTGCCTGATCAAGGCAGATTCAAACGCGGAAAAGGGGTCAGAGTGAAGTTTCCTGACCGAGATTACGAATAACCGACTTCAGTCGTCAGGAAATTCACTCTGACCCCTTTTCTCCAGGATCTGGACTCGATTTAGTAAGCCGGCAGGAAATCTACTCTGACCCCTTTTCCTCGGAGCTCGTTTTCATATCGATTTTCGGGACCACCTCAACCGCTGGGAACTCCGCAGTAATACGGCCAGTTTCCGGGCTGATCTTTTCAATGGTGTGGCGCAATTCGCGGCCCAGCACGACCCGTGCGTCCTTGGCCCAGGCATTCAGGCGGTCGTCGAAAGCCAGCTTGCTGTTTTCGTCCGGCCACACAAGGCGCATTTCGCGCAGCTTCTGTATGAAACCGCGGAACAGCCCCTTGTCGAAGAACTCAGGCGCGGCAGGTGCATAGAGCAGGCTCAAACGCTGCGCGGCCTGCTGGCACAAATTTTCCAGCTCACCGGCGCCTAGTGCGCCCGAGCCATTTTTGACCAGTACCGAAATCGCGATGTAGTAGCGCTCGAACGCTTGTTGCAATGCGTGGCCAAGCGCGCGCAGGCGGAATACCTCGTCGGTCTGGCCGGCGCTGCGGGCAAGGATGCCGCCATCGTCATCGCTGACTTGCTGCAGCAGTCCTTCGCGGATGAATACTTCGATGGTGGCATCGATGCGCGCCGCGAACGTCTCTTCGTCCCAAGGCAAGAACAGCTCGGACTGCAGGAAGGGGTAGAGCGTGCGGCCGATGCGTTGCAGCTGCAGCCGACCCATGCGCCGGTTGTTGAGGAAGCAGACCGCGATCCACGCCGACGCCGTGAACAGATGAAGCACGTTGTTGCGGAAATAGCTGAGCAGCACCGCGTTCTCGCCATCCACGGTCAGCACGTCACCCAGCGGATGCACAATACGAGTCAGGGTGCCGATTTCCTCCCCATGCGCCACGATTTCACGAGGTGTGTGCGGGGTGACAGTGACGTGGTCGGAATACGGCACTTCGCTGAGCAGCACCTTGCTCAGTGCAATCTGCGCCAGCAGGTCGGCTTCGCCCATCGCGTGCTTGGGCGTGGACAACAGCGCCAGTGCCAGCAGATTGATAGGGTTGACGTCGGCGGCGCGGTTGCAGTTGACCTGGATCTGCTGGGCCAACGCATCCACAGTCTTGCCCAACCACGCTGGCTTCTCGTCTTCGGGGACTGCCGTACCGTCCCATTCCGGCGCATGTTTTGCCAACATGTCATCCAGGTGGATGCGTTCGCCGAAATTCACCACGACTTGCCCGTAGTTGCTGCGCAGGACTTTCGGAATACCGCCCAGCAGGCTCCAGATGGATTCCTT
>JBBSRO010000055.1:0-16587 GCA_038242955.1 Lysobacterales bacterium | reverse complement strand
TTGGTGCTTGCTGGCGAAAGCGAAAATCTTTTGCACCGCCAGCCACTCATGACCGCGACCTTGCTGCTACTTCTGGCTTTTGGTTGGATGTCGGCTGTCCCGACCACTGGCCTGACTCGGATTACGGTTGCTGACAGCCTTGGTGGCGCATTTGCGCGGCGCCTGATCATTCCCGCGCTGCTGCTTCCGGTTGTGCTGACCTTCCTGTTCAAATGGGTGCAGTCCAGTCTCGGCATGTCGGAGTCGCTGGCGCTCGCGTTAGCTGCTGTTGCAACGGGCGGCGGTGTCACGGTGATGATAATTTTGGTGGCGTTCTTTATGGATCGAAGCGAACGCCAGCGCCGCACCGTGCGGGCGCTACGCGCCGACGCCAATACGGATGGCCTGACTGGTTTGGCAAATCGGCGAGCGTTCGATGCGTCCTTGCTGGAATCGCTGCAGGACGAGGAGGGGGTTGTAGTGCTGATGCTTGATCTCGATCATTTCAAGAGTTTCAATGACACGTTTGGGCATCCTGCGGGAGACGAGGTGCTTTGCGAAACCGGACGCTTGCTGCGTGCAGAAGTGCGGCCTGGAGATCTGGCTGCACGCTACGGGGGCGAGGAGTTCATCATCGTGTTGTCTCAAAGCGATTCCCGGCGAGCTGGACGAGTAGGGCAGCGGATACTTGACGCGTTCCACGCGTGGCCGTGGGCGGATCGTCCGATCACGGTGAGCATAGGGGGGGCGGTAGCGGAACCCGGGGACACCCCGGAAGCCTTGGTCCAGCGTGCGGACGACGCGCTCTACCGAAGCAAGCAAGAAGGACGCGACCGGCTGACGTTTGCGCCCACGGTGGTGGAGCCGGCACCACCGCACTTGCAGGCCTGAACGATAAGCGCATTCCGCAAGCTCAACCGCTCAGATCGCCAGCGTCAGCCACCTCTTGGTCTGGCAGGCTGAATCCCGTTATACTTATCGGCTTACCCGGCCACTCCGGCCGCTGGGCAACACAGAGAAACTGCAATGGTCAAGATTCGCCTTACCCGTGGCGGCGCCAAGAAGCGTCCCTTCTACCACGTCATCGTCACCGACAGCCGTAGCGCCCGTGATGGTCGCAACATCGAGCGCGTGGGTTTCTACAACCCGGTCGCCGCTGGCGCCGAAAAGCGGGTCGAGCTTAACCTCGAGCGCATCAAGCACTGGATGGACAATGGCGCGCAGCTGACCGACAAGGTTGCTGACCTGTATAAGCAGACCGTCAAGGCTGCTGCCTGATCCATCGCGGGGACGTCGACCGGCATCGCGCGCGAACTGTTTCATGTTGGCGCCTCAGGCGCCAAGCCAAGCGCCAGGCAGGATTGAGTTATGACTGATGCACCGGACACCGGCCAGCGGATGATCACCGTAGGTCGCTTGCACGGTGCATTTGGCGTTCGCGGCGAACTGAAGCTGGAAAGCTTCACCGACCCAGCTCACGCCATCGGCAAATACCAGCCGTGGCAATTGCGTGATGCCCGTGGCAACACCCGTTCCTGCGACAGCGTGCAGGTGCGTGTTGGCGGCAAAGGCTTGATTGCGACCATTCCCGAAATCGAAGACCGCGATGCTGCCGAAGCTCTGAAGGGTGCCGATGTGCTGGTGCGGCGCTCCGCATTGCCTGCGCCTGCGCCGGGTGAGTACTACTGGGTCGACCTTGAGGGCTTGCGCGTGGTGAACCTTGAGGGCGTGGCATTCGGTACCGTTTCACACTTGTTCTCGACCGGTGCCAATGATGTGTTGGTAGCTCAGGGTGAGCGTGAGCGGATGATCCCCTTTCTCACGCCGGACTACGTGAAGTCGGTGGATTTCGATGCCGGCTTGATCATGGTCGACTGGGACGCCGATTTCTAGAACCACTTGCTTGGCCCCCCTGGAAGCGATTCCGATGCGTTTCGATATCATCAGCCTGTTCCCCGAATTCGTCGCTCAAGTCGCCGCGCATGGCGTGGTGGGGCGTGCCGGAGAACGCGGTTTGCTGTCGATCCATGGCTGGAATCCGCGTGACCATGCCGAAGGCAGTTACCGGCGCGTGGACGACCGTCCGTTCGGCGGTGGTCCCGGCATGGTGATGCTGGTCGATCCGTTGCGGACCGCGATCCAGGCTGCACGCGATGCTGATCCTGCGCCGGCCAAGGTTATTTATCTGAGCCCGCAAGGCACGCGCCTCACCCAGACAAAGGTCCGTGAGCTAGCCGCGCAGCCACGCCTGGTCTTGTTGTGTGGTCGCTATGAAGGCGTGGACGAGCGTTTGCTGCAGACAGAGGTGGATGAGGAGCTATCAATCGGCGACTACGTGCTCTCGGGCGGCGAACTAGCCGCAGCGGTCCTGATCGATGCTGTCGCGCGGCTGCAGGACGGCGCCCTGAATGATGCCGAATCCGCCGTGCAGGACAGTTTCGAGGGTGACGGCATGCTGGATTGCCCGCATTACACACGGCCAGTGGATCATGCGCTGGGGGCAGTGCCCGAGGTGCTGCTGTCTGGCAACCATGCGCACATCGCGCGCTGGCGTCGTATGCAGTCGCTGGGCCGGACTTGGCTGCGGCGGCCGGATTTGCTGAACGAGACAAGCCTGTCGAAAGCCGACCTTATCCTGCTGCAGGCGTTCCGTAGCCACCATGCGGATGCGTCAGGAATCTCCGGCAAGGGCACCTAGGCCCCTAGCCGCGCAGGGAAAATTATCGTTATAATGAGCGGCTTCGTCTCAAGCTCTCGTTCCATGAGGCGAGCTTTACCCATGCCATGACGCGGGTCCACGTGCACTCGCGCATATAACTACTCCAACAGGCGCGTGCGACTGCACGCAAGAAAGGTGCTCCATGAACAAGCCATCGATCCATACCCTGGTCCAGGATTTCGAAGCCGCGCAGGTTACGCGTGAGATGCCGGTCTTCGGCCCGGGTGACACCGTCATCGTCAACGTCAAGGTCAAGGAAGGCACTCGCGAGCGCGTGCAGGCCTATGAAGGCGTCGTGATCGCCAAGAAGAATGGCGGCCTCAACTCCGCGTTCACCGTGCGCAAGATCTCGCATGGCTTCGGCGTCGAGCGCGTATTCCAGACCCACAGCGCCGCGATTGACTCGGTCACAGTCAAGCGCCGCGGCCACGTCCGCGCTGCCAAGCTTTATTACCTGCGTGGCCTGGAAGGCAAGAAGGCGCGCATCAAGGAAGATTTGGCGGGCAACGCGAAGGCCAAGGCGCTTGCGATTGCAGCGGCTGCCGAGGCTGCTGCCAATTCGACTGCCGCAGCCGAATAGAGGCAACGCAGGCTCCACGCACAGCGGCCACCTTCGGGTGGCCGTTTGCGTTTCTGGCAAGATCACGCCATGCAGTCAACCAAGCAGCCTGACAGTCCTGCACCAAGCGTACGCCTGGATCTTTGGTTGTGGGCGGCTCGTTTTTTCAAGACGCGTGCGCTCGCCAAGCACGCCGTTGAAGTCGGCAAGATCGACGTCTCTGGCCAGCGCGCGAAGCCTTCGCGCGGCGTGCATGTGGGTGATGCGTTGGTCGTGGCGCTAGGCGATGAACACTTCCGGGTTGAGGTATTGGCACTTAGCGGCAAGCGTGGGCCGGCCAGCATTGCGCACGGGCTTTATCGTGAATCCGAGGCGTCGCGCCTGGCGCGCGAACACGCGCGTGCCTTGCGTGCGGCAGAGCGTGCTGGCTTCCAGGCGCCAGAAACCAAGCCAGACAAGCGTGCGCGGCGTTTAATCCGCGCATTGGGTGACCTCGATGCGCTCTGATGCAAAGGGGTGCTAGCCTAAAACCACAACGGCCGCATGCGCGGCCGTTGGTATTACTGCATCGTTGTCTTAGCTCAGCGCTTGCCACCCACCATTCCCGCACCTACCTTGAGCAGGTCACCCAGACCCAGCTGGCCATCGCCGTCTTGATCCAGCACAGCACCGAGCAGGCCACCACCAAGGCCTCCCTGCTGCTGAACTTGCTGGCGTTCGTCCCCCAGCATCTCACCCAGCGCCTGCGGTGATCCTTGTTGCTGGCCGCCGCCGAACATGCGCTTGCCGAGATAGGCCATCACGATTGGCGCAAGGATTTTCATCAACATCTGTGCCTTGTCGCTGCCGAGTCCGGTGGCTTGGCCGAGGCCGGTCTCGGCGGTTTGTTGCTGGCCGCCAAAGATGTGGGCGAGCTGGCCAAGGCCGTCGGTCTGGCGACTCTGCTGCCCACCCAGCACTGCACCAAGAAGGTCGGCGATGCCGCCACTTGCAGAGGCATGGTCGCGTCCGAGTGCGCCGAACAATGCCTCAGCACCCTGTGGCTGGCTGGCGTTGCTGCCCATCGCACCGAGGATCATTGGCAGTGCAGCGGCGACTGCTCCGGTGGTCTGCGCCTGGCCGGTGCCGAGCTGCTGGCTGATCTGTTGCAGTGCTGGCCCGGACAGTTGGGCGAAGATGTCGTCGGTGATGCTCATGCTGGAATCCTGTGTGTAGCGGGTGAGAGATGGCTTAGCGTAATCGGGCAGTTGTTAGCGCGGCGCATGATGCACCGACCCGCTGTGTACCGTGATTTTTGAGGCTACAACTCGCCCAGGCTATTCGTGTGAGTTGGTGCCGGTGAGCGAGCCCAGCTTGCGCAGCGAAGCAGAAACGCCTGAACCATACGCTGGATCAGCCTTGCTGCAATTGTCGACGTGGCGCTGCTTGATGAAATCCGGCGCATCGCCCATGGCGCGCGCTGTGTTGTCGAACAGCACTTGTTGTTGGACAGGTGCCATCAACCGGAACAAGTCGCCAGGCTGCTTGTAGTAGTCGGCGTCGTCTTCGCGAAAATCCCAGTGGTCAGCGTTGCCGTTGATCTTCAGCGGCGGCTCGCGGAACTGCGGTTGTTCCTGCCACTGGTGGAAGCTGTTGGGCTCGTAGTGGGGCAGGCTGCCGTAGTTGCCATCCACACGACCGATGCCATCGCGGTGGTTGCTTTTGACCGGGCAGCGTGGCGCATTGACCGGAATCTGTTGGTAGTTGGTTCCCAGCCGATAGCGCTGCGCGTCCGCGTAGTTGATCAGACGCGCCTGCAGCATCCGGTCAGGCGAAACGCTGATGCCGGGTACTAGGTTGCTGGGTGCAAAGGCGCTTTGTTCGACGTCGGCAAAGAAGTTAGCCGAGTTGCGGTTGAGCTCGAACTCGCCCACTTCAATCAACGGGTAATCCCCGTGCGGCCAAACTTTTGTGAGATCGAACGGATGGTAGGAGGACGTTTCAGCGTCGGCTTCGGGCATCACTTGCACATACATCTTCCACTTCGGGAAGTCGCCGCGATCGATGGCACCGAACAGGTCGCGCTGGTTGCTTTCGCGGTCACTGCCAACGATCGCGGCAGCCTCGGCATCGGTCAGGTTCTTGATGCCTTGCTGGGTCCGGAAATGGAACTTCACCCAGAAGCGTTCGCCATCGGCATTCCAGAAACTGTAGGTGTGCGAACTGAAACCGTGCATGTGGCGATAACTGGCCGGAATGCCGCGATCACTCATCACAATGGTGACCTGGTGCAGCGCCTCGGGCAGCAGCGTCCAGTAGTCCCAGTTGTAGGTGGCGCTACGCAGGTTGGTGTGCGGGCAGCGCTTCACCGCCTTGTTGAGGTCAGGGAACTTGAGCGGGTCGCGGATGAAAAAGACCGGGGTGTTGTTGCCCACCATGTCCCAGTTACCTTCCTCGGTGTAGAACTTCAGCGCGAAGCCGCGGATGTCGCGTTCCGCATCGGCCGCGCCGCGCTCGCCTGCCACGGTGGTGAAGCGCGCGAACATCTCGGTTTTCTTGCCGACTGCGCTGAAGATGGTGGCGCGCGTGTACTTGCTGATGTCATGGGTAACGGTGAACGTGCCGAACGCGCCGGAACCCTTGGCATGCATCCGCCGCTCGGGGATCACTTCGCGCACGAAGTTGGCCAGTTTTTCGTTGAGCCAGACGTCCTGCGCCAGCAACGGCCCGCGCGGGCCGGCGGTCAGGCTGTTTTGGTTGTCAGGAACCGGGGCACCGAAATCGGTGGTGAGATGGCTCGGCTTGGACGTGTCAGTCGGCTTGCTCATGGCGCGGGCTCCGGGTGGGGTAATTAACCCACTCTAGGAGCTTTGATCGAGACAGGGAAATCGATTGATGGCATCGCCTCGATTGCTTTCCACTATCGATGCATACGCTGCTTTCAGGCCACGGGGGGCCCGTTGATGCGCCGGCTCCAGTCTTCAACTTCACACTGCTGCAGGCGACGCTCGACCAATGTGCGCCAGGACGGCACTAACGGTAGCTGCAAGGCAGGTTCCAGTTCGGCAGGGTCCAACACGCGTTCAAACAGCAACGTGCCAAGACGGCGCAGCGTCCAGTCCGGATACGGGCGCGCTTTCAGCGCCAGCAGATTCCCAGATACCGCGCTACCAGTCTGCAACACGCGGTAATACCAGCCAGTGCGGCCGGTGCTTTGCACACGACGCGCCATGTCCGGCACATCAAAGCGATCATTGAGTTTCCAGCACGGCTGGCGGCCTTGGCTGACTTCCAACAGCGCGCTGCCCAACGCGAACTGGTCGCCGATGCAAACGTTGTCTTCGCCCAGCCCACGCGTGCTGATGTTCTCGCCAAATGCACCGGGTGCATGCAACAGCGTCAGCGGGCCAAGCTCTTCCTGCCATTGCGCGTAGTGCTCGAATGCGTAGTGATGCACGGCTTTATCCGGTCCGCCGTGCACGCGGGTGTCGCCTTGTTCATCGCCCCCGAATCCAAGCTCGCCAATCTGCACAAGTCCTGCGTGCACTTGCTTGTCGATGCCGCTAAAACTGCCCGCGCGCGTATACGGTTTGGCGCGGCCGGTCAGCAACGCATCCACGCCTACGCTCAGGGAAACCATCATCCCAGCGCCTTCAATCGATACAGCGCTTCCAGTGCCTGTTTGGGTGTCAGTTCATCGGGATCAAGCGCGGCGAGGGCATTCAGTGCTGCGGAGTTGGGTGCGAACAGACCGATTTGCTGCGGCGAATCCATCGCCTGTGCGGTCATCGGCGTGGATGGCGCATCGCGGTTGTGGTGTTCCAGTTCGGCCAGGCGTGCACGTGCTTGTTTCACGACGACCTGTGGCAAACCAGCGAGCGCAGCGACCTGGAGGCCAAAGCTGCGGTCAGCTGGTCCGTCCTTGACTGCGTGCATAAACACTAGGGTTTCGTTACCAGCGCCGTCGCGGTGCTCGACCGCGTCCAGGTGCACGTTTGCAATACCGCTGCCAGGCTCGGCCAGTGTGGTCAGTTCGAAGTAATGGGTGGCGAACAATGTGTGGCTGCGATTGACTGCGGCCAAGTGACGCGCGCACGCATCGGCCAATGCGAGTCCATCGTAGGTCGAAGTGCCGCGCCCGATCTCGTCCATCAGCACCAGCGAGTGCTCGGTGGCGTGATGCAGGATGTAACTGGTTTCGCTCATCTCGACCATGAAAGTCGATTGCCCGCGCGCGAGGTCATCGCCCGCGCCGATGCGGGTCAGGATGCGGTCGATCGGGCCGATCACTGCGCGTGCTGCGGGTACGAAACTGCCGATATGCGCCAACAGCACGATTAGCGCGTTCTGGCGCATGTAGGTGCTCTTGCCGCCCATATTCGGGCCAGTTACCACGTACATCCGGGTGTTGGTATCGAACAACAGGTCGTTGGGTTCGAACGGTGCATCGCGTAGCGCTTCAACGACAGGGTGGCGCCCGCGTTCGATGTGGATGCCGGTTTCGTCGACAAGTCTTGGCGCGTTCCAGTCCAGCGTCTGCGCGCGTTCGCCGAAACCCGCCAGCACGTCGAGTTCGCTCAATGCCGATGCACAACGGCGCAGTGGCTCCAGCGATTCATTCAAGGCATCCAGCAGACCCTCGTACAGCAGCTTCTCGCGCGACAGTGCGCGTTCGCGCGCGGACAGGACCTTGTCCTCGAAACCCTTCAGTTCCTCGGTGATATAGCGCTCAGCGCCAGTCAGGGTTTGCCGGCGGGTGTAATGCACGGGTGCCTTGCCACTCTGGCCCTTGCTGATCTCCAGGAAATAACCGTGCACGCGGTTGTAGCCAACCTTGAGTGTTGGAATACCGGTAGCCGCGCGTTCACGCGCTTCCAGGTCGATCAGGAACTGGTCGGCAGTATTGGATAGGGTGCGAAGCTCATCCAATTCGGCGTCGTAACCTTCGGCGAAGATACCGCCGTCGCGCGCCATGACCGGAGGCTGTTCAACCACGGCGGTGCGCAGCAGGTACGCGTCGGCGGCGTGCTCACCAAGTTCGTCGGCCAGCGCTTGCAGGCGAGGGGAGTCCAGTGGCGTGAGAATTTCGCGCAAGGCAGGGAGCATCGCCAGCCCATCACGCAGGGTCGACAGGTCGCGTGGACGCGCACTGCGCAATGCGATCCGCGAAAGGATGCGTTCGAGGTCGCCGAGTGCACGGAATTCGCTGCGCAAGGCATCGTCCGCGCGCGCATCGATCAGTGTCGTCACCGCATGATGGCGTTCGCCAAGCACGCGGCGATCGCGCAATGGCCGGTGCAACCAGCGCCGCAACAGGCGTCCGCCCATCGGGGTGATGGTGGAATCGAGCACGCCCAGCAGCGTCGCCTTGAGGTCACCATCGACGCGGGTATCGAGTTCAAGGTGGCGGCGCGTAGCCGCATTCATCGCGATCGCTTCGTCGGATTGCTCCAGCGATATCGCGCGCAGGTGCGGAAGGCGTTGCTTCTGGGTTTCCTCGATGTATCCAAGCAGCGCAGCGGCGGCGGCAATCGCGCGAGGCTTATCGTCAATGCCGAATGCGCCCAGGTCATGCACCGCGAAAAACTGCAGCAGCTGCCGGCGACCGCTGTCGGCATCGAACAGCCACGGCGCGCGCCGGCGCAAACCACGCGCCTCGAGAACTGTAGGTGGCCAGCTATCCTCATCGGCGATCAGAACCTCGGCCGGTTGCAGTCGTGCAAGTTCTGCATCCAGAGAATCGTCGCAATCGACTTCATTCGCGCGCAGACGGCCGCTGGCAAGATCCGCCCAGGCCAGACCGTAACCTTGTTTGTCGCGGCTGATCGCCAGCAGCAGGGTGTCGCGGCGTTCGTCCAGCAGGGCCTCGTCAGTCACCGTGCCGGGCGTGACGATGCGAACTACCTTGCGTTCCACCAGTCCTTTGCTGGTCGCGGGGTCTCCTATTTGTTCGCAAATAGCGACGGACTCGCCCAGCGCCACGAGCCGTGCCAGATAACCTTCAGCCGCATGGTGCGGAACGCCGGCCATCGGGATCGGCTGGCCAGCTGAACTGCCGCGCTGGGTCAGGGTGATATCGAGAAGCCGTGCTGCCTTGCGCGCATCGTCATGGAACAATTCGTAGAAGTCGCCCATGCGAAAAAACAGCAGCACGTCGGGGTGCTCCGCCTTGGCGGCGAAGAACTGGCGCATCAGTGGTGTGTGTTGCTCGTTGGACATCCGGGCCGGGGCATTTTCAGGGATCGTCTAGTGTGCCCGATCCCACTATGGAAGCCTGCTTCCGCAAGTACATACGCGGGCGTGCGGTTGTATGGTAGCGTCCACTCAACGCAGCCAAACAGGCCGCGCTCGCGATGCCAACCCCCACGTGGCTCGCGCATAGTCCAACGTTGCCACGGCATGTGCCGTGTCACTAAGTTTCTGGTGTCCACTTCGAGGGGGAAAACATGCAACACAAGCAACTGCAACCCAAGCCGCTCACCCTTGCGCTGCTTGCCGCGCTGATATCGATGGCGGCCATGCCGGCACTTGCCCAAGACAGCGCAAGCAAGGATACGAAGCAGGAACCCACGACCCTAGACAAAATTGTGGTCACTGCACAGAAGCGCGAAGAGGCTTTGCAGGACGTACCGATCATGATTAACGTCCTGTCCCAGGAGGCACTGCAGGACGCGGGCGTTCGCGACATCAAGGACCTGCAGGTGCTGGTGCCGGGCCTGACAGTGACCAGTACGCAGAGCGAGGCAATTACCACCGCTCGCATCCGCGGTATTGGCACTGTGGGTGACAACGTCGGGCTGGAATCTTCGGTGGGCGTGGTGATCGATGGCGTCTACCGGCCGCGTAACAGTGTTGGCTTCGGTGATCTTGGTGAAATGGCGCGTATTGAAGTGCTGAAGGGGCCTCAGGGCACCGTGTTCGGTAAGAACACCTCGGCCGGCGTCATCAACGTGGTGACCAAGCGTCCGGATTTCGTGCGTAGCGCGGATCTTGAAATCACCGCCGGCGACTATGGTTTGCTGGGCCTGTCTGGCTCGTTCAATACCCCAGTCGGTGAAAATTCCGCGTTCCGCATCTTCGCTGCCAAGCGAGAGCGCGATGGGTTGATGAAAATCCACACCGGCGGTGGTCCCCGTACCAACAACAGGGACTACGACCAGGATTACAGTACGATCCGCGCGCAGTGGCGCATCACCCCTAATGATGACGTGGACATCAACTTCATCGCCGACTACACCAAGCGTGACGAGAACTGCTGTTCCGCGGTCACCTTGGTGCATGGCGCGACCCGTGCGTTGGTCGATGCGTTGTCGCCCGATTCCGGCGTGTCGCCCACGGCGGATCCTTTCGCGCGCGAAGCGTGGAGCAATCGTGACACCACACAGAAGATCCAGGACAAGGGTCTGAGTGGTGAAGTCAACTGGAATACACCGTGGCTTGGCGGCGCAGCCCTGACATCAATCACCGCTGCCCGCGATTGGGGCGTGGTCAATGGGCTGGACTTCGACTATTCGTCGGCCGATATCCTCTATCGCGAAGGTACGCGCGATGAGTCGTTCTCGGGCTTCAAGCAGTTCAGCCAGGAATTCCGCCTGACCGGTGCCACTGAGAAAGTCGACTGGATGGTCGGATTGTTCTACGCCAACGAAGACCTGACCCGCAACGATTCCTATCGTTTTGGTGGCGCATACGAAGCCTATCTCTCGACCTTGGTGGGACAGAAGGTGTTGGCGGGCGTGCAGGCTCAACTTCCGCCGGGCTGGGTCAATCAAGCGAATCCAGCGACGTTCCTGTCGCAGGTCAGTGGCAAGCCTTATGGCACCAACTACCAAGGTCTGGGTGCGCTGGACCGCTATAAGCAGAATGCCAAGAGCATTGCCTTGTTTACCAACAACACCTGGCATGCGACCGATGCCTTGGATGTGACTTTGGGCCTGCGCTACACCCAAGAAGAAAAGAGGTTGGATTCGCTTTACAGCAACCCCAACGGCAGCATCGGTTGTGGAAGCACGTTGGCCAATCCAGGTGCCCGGATCGGCGGGGCGCTTGCGGCGCGCATCCCCAATTTTGCACTCCTGCCCCCGGCAACCCAGGCGGCGTTGATTGGTGCCGTGGCACCGCAAGTGGTGGGCTTCATGTGCTTGCCGTGGGCGAATGCGCTGCATAACGGCCGCAGCAGCAAACAGTCGCGGAACGAGTCGGAGTGGACGGGCACCTTGAAGGCGGCTTATCGCTGGAACCCCAACGTGATGACCTACGGGTCCGCGGCACGTGGCTACAAGGCAGGTGGTTTCAACCTGGACCGCGTGCAGTCCTCTGATGGGCGGTCGATTTCCGGCGCCGGCATCGTGCCGGTCAGTGATACTTCGTTCCCCGGTGAGTTCGTCGACAGCTACGAGCTTGGAACCAAGACCACTTGGGCCGGTGGCAATCTGTTGCTGAACGCCACGTTGTTCCACCAGACTTACAGCGATTTCCAACTCAATAGTTTCTTGGGCACCAGTTTCGTAGTGCGTTCGATCCCGACGGTGATTTCGAAGGGAATCGATGCAGAGATCCTGTGGCAGCCGGTATCGGTCAAGGGGCTGATGCTTCAGGCAGGCATGACCTATGCGGACACCCAGTATGGGAATGAGCGCCCAACCGCGGAGTTCATGATGGGTGCCACGCCAGATGCTTATGGCGCGCTGTATAAATTGCCTGGCAGCCAAGCCAGCTTCGCGCCAAAGTGGGCGACGTCGGGTTCCGCGACCTACGAGTGGGATTTCGGCAGCAACCTGATGGGTCGCTTCAATGTTGGCGCCAAGTACATGTCTGAGTTCAATACAGGTTCCGACCTCGACGTCGAAAAACAGCAGGATGCCTACACCGTGGTTAATGCGCGCATTGGTTTTGGTTCGCGCAATCGCAAGTGGATGGTGGAGTTGTGGGGCCTGAACGTGTTCGACACCGAATACGTGCAAGTGGGGTTCGACGGGCCGTTGCAAGCAGTAGGTTCGCCGTTGCCAAACGCACAGCATGCCGCGAGCGATCCACTGAACTCCTATAACGGCTTCCTGGGTGCACCAGCGACGTACGGCGTGACGTTGCGCATGCAGTTCTGATTCCAATCGCAAGTTGTAAAACGACCGGCCCGCATCGCGGGCCGGTTTCGTTTTCAGGCTGCATGCGCTACAACGCCTTCACCACCCCATGCGAACCGCTGATGACCACGCCTACTGATGTTGAACTCGATGCCTTGGCACAGACCACTGGCGCGCGCCTGCTTGCGGAGCGACAGATGCTTGTCACTGCCGAGAGCTGCACCGGCGGCTGGATCGCCAAAGCGGTCACAGACGTGGCCGGTTCTTCGGGATGGTTCGATTGCGGGCTTGCCGCCTACAGCTATGAAGCCAAGCAAGGCTTGCTGGGCGTGCAGCCGCAAACTTTGGAAATCCATGGCGCAGTCAGTCGGGAAACCGTGGTGGAGATGGTTTCGGGGGCACTAGTGAATTCGGGTGCCACGATCGCTGTTGCGGTGACCGGACTTGCTGGCCCGGGCGGTGGCACCGAAGACAAACCGGTCGGTACGGTCTGGATCGCTTGGAAGCGTCGCGGTGGCTACCCGCGCGCGGAGCTTTTCGTTTTCGAAGGTAATCGCGATGCTGTGCGGCGGCAGACCGTGGCGGCGGCGCTGCGCGGGTTGGAGTTGCAGTTGAGCTAACCGGCGCGGTATTCCAGCAGGTCCCCCGGTTGGCACTCCAATTCCCGGCAGATCGCGTTCAAGGTCTCAAAGCGCACGCCTTTTACATGCCCTTGCTTGAGCAGCGACAAATTGGTTTCGCTGATTCCGATTGTGTCGGCCAGATCCTTCGACTTCATCTTGCGCCGGGCGAGCATCACGTCGAGGTTGACGATGATCGCCATCAGACGATGCTCCGGGAATCGTCAGCAGCCTGTGCGGCCAGCCGCATGATGTGCGCTACGCTGTAGAGGCACATGCAGGCAATGAGCCAAATGTAACCGCCACTGATGTCGACGTTGGAGCGATAGATGCTCACTCCGCCGGTCTCTTCGGCCATGGCGATCAAGAAGCCAGCCAGCATCAGCAGCAACGCATTCGACAGCAATGAATGAGCCAGCCAGCGAAAAGCATGGGCCACCTGCAACGTCAACGCATCGTGCTTGTACAGATTGCTTCCCAAGCTACGCAGCGCAAACAGCGGCAGAAGATAGGCCAGTGTCCAGATGAAATTCGACGCACTCACTAAAGCCTTGCCGGTGCCGTTCAAACGCATCACTTGATCCCAATCCAGCCCTAAAATCCGCAGCCACAATCCGGATTCCGGGTTCGAATCGGAGAAGTAGGGCATCGCCATCAGGCTGAGTCCGACGACACATACGCAGAACATGCCGATCGATGCTAGCGACATCAGGTGGTGGCCGTGGAGCTTGATCTTGTTCTCGATATTCATAAGACGAGGCCCTCGTTCTCTAGCTTGATAGCTTCCACGACCCAGACGGTACGGGTGACGTACTTCATGGAACTCCTTGATGATTGGTAATGGGATTAATAAATTATCGCAAAACATAAATTAATTTCAAATTAAGTCAAGAACTTGTTTCCGAATAGCATTAGTAGTATTACTACTAACCATGAATCTGACCGATACCCAGCGCGCCATACACACCTTCATTGCCGAGCGGATTGAGGCAGAAGGCGTCCCGCCATCGCAAACAGAAATCGCGCGCGCTTTCGGTTTCAGCGGGGTACGCGCGGCGCAGTACCATCTGGAAGCCTTGGAAGCCGCCGGCGTGATCGAACGCACGCCGGGTCGCGCGCGCGGCCTGCGCCTGCTGCAATCTCCCGACATGCCAAGGCAGCTGCCGCTGCCGGCCAATGACGACGCCCTTTACCTCCCAGTGATGGGGCAGGTCGCGGCCGGTATGCCGATTGGGGCCGATATTGGTTCCGAACAAGTCGTGCTGATGGATCGCACTTTTTTCTCGCCGGCGCCGGATTACCTGTTACGGGTGAAGGGTGATTCGATGCGCGACGAGGGCATCTTCGATGGCGACCTGATCGGCGTACATCGCACCTCCGATGCGCGCAACGGACAAATCGTCATCGCTCGGATCGACGACGAAATTACCGTCAAGCTGCTGAAGATCGGACAGGGGCGGATACGCTTGCTGCCCCGCAACCCGGATTACAGCCCGATCGAGGTCCAGCCCGGCCAGGATTTTTCGATTGAAGGCCTGTATTGCGGTCTGGTACGGCCCAACGCATGAGTGGGCCGTACTCATGCTTATGCCAATTGGAAGAGTTGTCCCTGTCATTGGTGAGGGATTTCCCGATGCCCTTCCACGCTGGCAACTGCCATCTTTCAGGCACGTTTCGCGGCGTCGCAGTCTGTGCGACACGCGCCGCCTAACCTGCTCCCAGACCAGACGACCTACCCAGGTCATCTACCTAGAAATAATCCACCTTGAGGACCAACACCATGGATGAGAACAAGAAGCGCGCGCTTGCGGCGGCCCTTGGCCAGATCGAGAAGCAGTTCGGCAAGGGTTCGGTCATGCGCATGGGTGATAGTGCGGTAGAGGCAGTGGAAACCATCGGCACAGGTTCGCTGATGTTGGACCTCGCCCTTGGCATAGGCGGCCTGCCCAAGGGCCGTGTCGTGGAGATCTACGGTCCGGAATCCTCGGGCAAGACCACGCTGACTCTGCAGACTATTGCGGAATGCCAGAAAGCGGGTGGCACCTGCGCTTTCATCGATGCCGAACATGCACTGGATCCGGGCTATGCGCAGAAACTGGGCGTCAACCTGGATGAGCTCTACCTGTCGCAGCCGGATACTGGCGAGCAGGCATTGGAAATCGCTGACATGCTGGTGCGTTCCAATGCGGTGGACATGGTTGTGATCGACTCTGTGGCTGCACTCACGCCACGCGCCGAAATCGAAGGCGACATGGGTGATCAGCTGCCAGGCCTGCAGGCGCGCCTGATGAGCCAAGCCTTGCGCAAGCTGACCGGTAACATCAAGCGCAGCAATACCATGGTGTTCTTCGTCAACCAGTTGCGCCACAAAATCGGCATGATGATGCCGGGCCAGAGCCCCGAAGTGACCAGTGGCGGTAACGCACTCAAGTTCTATGCCTCGGTAAGGTTGGACATCCGCCGCATCGGCAGCATCAAGAAGGGTGACGAGATCATCGGCAACCAGACCCGGATCAAGGTGGTCAAGAACAAGCTGGCGCCACCATTCAAACAGGTTATTACCGAGATCCTGTACGGCGAGGGCATCAGCCGCGAAGGCGAGCTGATCGAGATGGGCGTGGATGCCAAGCTGGTGGAAAAGGCCGGCGCTTGGTACAGCTATGACGGCGAACGCATTGGCCAGGGCAAGGAAAACGCGCGCACCTATCTCAAAGAGAACCCGGCGCAGGCCCAAAAGCTTGAAGCCGCCCTGCGTGCGCAGTTCATTCCGCAAGAAGCGCCGCGTGACGAGGCTGAAGTAGCGGAAGCCGAGGTCGAAGAAACCGTGGTCAAGGCAAAGGGTAAAGGCAAGGACAAGGAAGACTGATGCATTCGGAAGGCAGCGATGCTGCGGTGCCCTCGCCAGCGCCGTCGCGTCGCCGCCGTCAAGAGCTCTCGCCGACACAGCGTGCGATGGGTTTATTGACCCGCCGCGAGCATTCCTGCGTAGAACTCACCAGAAAGCTCACCAGTCGTGGGGTTGAGCCAGATGACGCCAACGCAGTCGTCGATAAGCTCACTAAGGCGGGTTGGCAGGACGATTTGCGCTTCGCAGAATTGTTGGTGCGCAGCCGTGCAAATACGGGATACGGACCCGTTCGGATCCGCGCCGAGCTCGCCACGCATGCGCTGTCGGCGGAGATAATTGCCACAGCCCTGGAAAAGTTTGAGTGCGATTGGTGTGGCAACGCCAGTGATCTGTTGCAGCGAAGGCATCCTTCCGCGCTCGATGGTGACCGCGTGGCCCAGCGCAAAGCGGCAGACTTCCTGCTGCGGCGGGGGTTCGGGATGGATCAGGTCATGTCCGCGCTGCGGTCCAGTCCTGACGAATGAGGGTTGGTGAGCTGTAAACTGCGCTGATTGGGTTGCCAACTCGGTTCCGAGTCCGCATCGTGGCAGGAACGCGGCGCAGTTGCGCGCTCGCCTGAACCCGACATTGAATGAATAAAACCACCAAAAAAACTACATCAGACATCCGCCAGGATTTCCTGATGTTCTTCGCCTCCAAGGGCCACACCTTCGTGCCGTGGGCAGCGCTGGGTCCGTGTAACGACCCCTCCCTAATGTTCAACAACTCAGGGATGGTCCAGTTCATGGATGTATTTCTTG
>JBBSRO010000054.1:0-17185 GCA_038242955.1 Lysobacterales bacterium | reverse complement strand
CGATCCGATGACCATCGACGCGGTGCTGGTATACGCGCAGGCCGGTCACGGGCGCCGCAGCAACTTGTATACCGACTACACATTCGCGGTCTGGGATGACGAGCAGTTGGTGCCGGTGGCGAAGGCGTATTCCGGATTGACCGATGCGGAAATTCTCAAGCTCGACAAATGGATCCGGGCGCATACGAAGGAACGTTTCGGGCCCGTGCGTTCGGTTACCCCAGAACTGGTGTTCGAACTCGGGTTTGAGGGCGTCAACATTTCGAAACGCCACAAGTCCGGTATCGCGACGCGCTTCCCGCGCATCCTGCGCTGGCGCACGGACAAGACGGCAGCCGACGCCGACGTACTTGCCACTTTGGCAGGCATGGCGTCTTGAGCAATCGCACAGTGGCCATGCGCGATGCGCGCGCGCGCCTGCTGGATTGGTTTACTTCCCGCGGTTGGTCACCGGCGGCTTTCCAGCGCTCTGCGTGGGCGCGTGGACTGGACGGCGACTCCGGTTTGATCGTGACGCCCACAGGCAGTGGCAAAACCTTGGCAGCATTCGGCGGTGCGCTGCTGGAAGCTATGTGCTCACCGGTTCAGCCAAGCCGGACGCGAAGTAAGGGGCCAAAGCCCGCACGCATCAAGGTGCTTTGGGTGACGCCACTGCGTGCACTCGCGAATGACACGGTGCGCGCGCTGCGGGAACCGCTGGATGCATTGGAAACCGGCTGGACGGTGGCAATGCGCACCGGCGACGCCAGCACGCGTGACCGACGGCTGGCGCGTACCGGCCAGGCGGAAGTGCTGGTGATCACGCCGGAATCGCTCGCGCTGATGCTGAGTTATCCGGACAGCGACGCGATCCTCGGTGGCGTGCGCTGGATCGTCGTGGATGAATGGCACGAGCTGATGGGCAACAAGCGCGGCGTATTGCTGCAACTGTGCCTGGTACGCATCCGCGCGATGGCGCCGGCAGCCCGCACTTGGGGCCTGTCCGCGACACTGGGAAACCTGGACGAAGCCGCGGCGGCGCTGTTACCCGCAGACGGTCCCGCGCCGTACATTATCGGCGCAGCGAAACGTCGCACGGTGGTGTTGCAGACGTTGTTGCCCGATGCCGGCGATCATTTTCCGTGGGCCGGGCACTTGGGGTTGAGCCAGCTGCAGCGCGTCAGCGAACTGCTGGTCGGCGTGCGTTCCAGCGTGGTGTTCACCAATACGCGTTCGCAGGCGGAGCTCTGGCACAAGGCACTCTCCTCGGTGTGGCTTGAGGCGCCCGAGATGCTCGCGTTGCATCATGGTTCGATGTCGCAGGCGCTGCGCGCGCAAGCGGAGCAGGGGCTGCGTGATGGCTCGGTGCGCTGCGTGGTGGCGACTTCAAGCCTCGATCTTGGCGTGGATTTTCCCGCCGTCGACCAGATCTTCCAGATCGGAAGTCCGAAGGGTGTAGCGCGACTGATCCAGCGCGCAGGACGCGCGAAACATCGGCCCGGAGAAGCGGGCAGCATTGTGTGCGTGCCGACCCATGCCCTCGAAGTCGTCGAATACGCGGCGGCGCGTCAGGCCCTGCTGTCTGGAGAGATCGAATCGCGACAAGTGCCGCGCCTGTCGCTCGACGTGCTTGCGCAGCATCTGGTGACGCTCGCGTTGGGCGGCGGATTCGAGCATGGGGCCGTGTTGCGGGAAGTGCGCCGCGCTCACAGCTTCAGCGCGTTGACCGATGACCAGTTCACCAGCGTGCTCGACTTCATCGTGCGGGGTGGTGCTGCGCTCGAACACTATCCGGACTTCCGGCGCGTCGAGATCGATGCTGAAGGCTTTTACCGGATGACAGACCGCAGAGCTGCGATGCGCCACCGCCTAAATATCGGCACGATTACGAGCGATGGCAGCATGCTGGTACGCCTGCTCAAGGGCGGTGCGCTCGGTTCGGTGGAGGAAGGATTCCTTGCGCGATTGAAGCCGGGTGACGTGTTCCAGTTCGCCGGACGTTCGTTGCAACTGGCGCGTGTCCAGGACATGACGGCTTACGTGCGGATCGCGAAGGTGCGCGACGGTCGCGTTCCCAAGTGGGCAGGCGGACGCATGCCGATGTCGAGCGAACTGGGCCGGCAAGTGTTGCTCACCCTGCAACAGGACTCGCACTCGCCCGAGATGCGCTATGCAAGTGGCTTACTAGAATTGCAAGCGTCGCTCTCCCAGCTACCCAGCCCAGAACGGAGCGTCGCGGAATCCATCCATACCCGCGACGGTTGGCATTTGTTTGTTTATCCATTCGCAGGGCGCGTGGTCAACGAAGGGCTCGCGGCGCTGCTAGCCTTACGTTGGGGGCGCATCCAGCCGAACACGTTTGGTTACGCGGCGAACGATTACGGATTGGTCGTCTCAGCACAGGCGCATGCGGAGATGGATGTTACGTCGCTGGCGCGATTGCTCTCGCCAGACAATGTGCTGGAAGACTTGCTGGAAGGCGTCAACCTGTCAGAACTTTCGCGGAGACAGTTTCGCGAGGTGGCGCGCGTGGCAGGTTTGTTGCCACCTTCATTGCCGGGACGGGCGCCGCGTTCGATGCGCCAGTTGCAGGCATCAAGCGGACTCTTGTTCGACGTATTGCGGCAGCATGATCCCGGTCACATGCTTCTGGAACAAGCCCAGCGTGAAGTCATGGAGCAGCAACTTGATGTCCAGGCAATCACCCTTGCCCTTGCACGTTTACGCGCGACTGGACCGGACCTGCTTCATCCCGCAAGCCTGACGCCATTTTCGTTCCCGCTCTGGGCTGAATCCATGCGTGGTCAGCTCAGTAACGAAGATTGGAAGACGCGCATCGCCCGCACCGCCAAACAACTGGAGGAACGCAATGCACGCAAGCTGCGACGTCGTACTGGCAGGTGAGCATGTGCAAATGCTTGCGCAGCGTGCCTTGTACTGGCCAGCGCAGAGCTTGCTTGCCATTGCCGATATACATCTTGGCAAGGATGATGTGTTTCGCGACGCCGGGATTGCGATGCCAGCCGGCGGTGCCAACGCTGACCTCGCCCGTCTGTCGGAACTGCTTGTGCTGACGAGGGCAAAGCGGTTGCGCGTGCTGGGTGATTTCATCCACGGCACTCGTGGAGTGGCGCGCTGGCGAGCGGCGTGGCAGGACTTTCGCGCGCGCCATGACGTCGGTATCGAACTGGTGCTTGGCAACCATGACCGTGGGCTCGACACCACTGGTCTGGGTGTTGAAGTGATTGGCGATGGACTGGTGGAAGGACCCTTCAACTTTCGCCATGACCATGAAAGCGGCGCCGCTGGCCTGTGCATTTCCGGACACGTGCACCCGGTCGTCAGACTGCCAACGCTGGGCAGGTCTTTTCCGGTCTTCCACTTGCAACCGAGCGGGCTGACGCTTCCGGCGTTCTCGGCCATGACGGGTGGTTGGAAAATACCTGTTTCGGACGCGTGGGTCGCTTGCGTGGAAGGACATGTGGTGCCTTCGCCTCAGTTCTCCAGCCGTGCAATGGAATCAGGCGCGAAGAATTAGACAGTCGCGCAAGTCGGGCTCAACGACTGTGTGGAAGTAACAAAAAACCCGCGATCAGTCGCGGGTTTTTCGTAGCTCAGATGTCACGAAGAATCAGCCCTGCATCACCTTGGCGACTTCGGCTGCGTAATCCTCGACCACTTTCTCGATGCCTTCGCCAACCGCCAGGCGAGTGAATGACACCACGTCGGCGCCGGCAGCTTTCATCGCCTGCTCGACGGTCTGGTCGGTGTTCAGCACGTACGGCTGGCCGTACAGGCTGACTTCGTTGACGATCTTGGCAATCTTGCCGCCGATGATTTTTTCCAGGATCTCAGCTGGCTTGGCCTTGTCCTTCTCGGACATCTTGGCCAGCTCGATTTCCTTTTCCTTGGCCACGAACTCTGCCGGTACGTCAGCTGCCTTGTTGTACGGCGGGTTCATTGCCGCGATGTGCATGGCAACGCCACGCGCCAGTTCTACATCGCCACCGGCCAACTCGACCAGCACGCCGATCTTGCCGCTGTGCACATAAGCGGCGATGTTGTTCGTGGTGCTATCGAGGCGGGCCATGCGACGCACCTGCAAGTTCTCGCCGACCTTGGCAATCACCGCGGCGCGAGTTGCTTCGACCGTTTCGCCGGAGGGCAGGGTGACCGACTTCAGTGCTTCGACATCGGCGACGCCGGAAGCCAGCGCGGCGTCCGCGACGGCAGTCGCGAAGTCCAGGAAGTTGTCATCCTTGGCCACGAAGTCGGTCTCGGAGTTGACCTCGACCAGCACCGCTTTGCCAGCACCTTGGGAAATCATGATGCGGCCTTCGGCGGTAACGCGGCTGGCCTTCTTGTCGGCCTTGGCCAAGCCCGACTTGCGCAGGGCCTCAGCGGCGGCGTCGATGTCGCCATTGGTTTCACTGAGTGCCTTCTTGCACTCCATCATGCCGGCGCCGGTGCGCTCGCGCAGTTCTTTGACCTGGGCTGCAGTGATCTCTGCCATGGGTAACCTCAATCTGGTTGGGGGTGGGCAATTCGCCCGCCCGGATGGCGCACGCGGAGGGAGAACAGATCCCGCGGGCACGTATGCAGGGATGCCGCCGCGCAGCATGGCGCGGCGGCATTGCGCCTTGAATTACTCGGCGACTGGTGCGTCTGTTGCTGGCGTAGCTTCTTCGGCCTTGGCCGGAGTAGCCGCTTCTTCAGCCTTCGCTGGTGCAGCTGCATCGGTCTTGGCTGGGGCGGCTGCCTTCTTTGCGGGCGCGCGGCGAGCGGACTTCTTGTCCTCGCCTTCAGCACCAGCGAAATCTTCTTCGCGGACCGAGGCAGCGGACGGCATGGCGGCTTTGCCTTCCAACACGGCATCAGCGGCCGCACCGGCGTACAGCTGCACGGCGCGGATGGCGTCGTCGTTGCCCGGGATGGCGTAGTCGACCAAGTTGGGGTCGTAGTTGGTATCGACCACCGCGATCACCGGGATGCCGAGCTTCTTGGCTTCTTTGACTGCAATGTCTTCATGGCCGATGTCGATCACGAACAACGCATCGGGCAGGCGATTCATGTCCTTGATGCCACCCAGGCTGGCTTCAAGCTTGTCGCGCTCGCGGCGCAGGTTCATCACTTCGTGCTTTACCAGCTTCTCGAAGGTACCGTCGGACTCGGCGGCTTCCAGTTCCTTCAGGCGAGACACCGATTTCTTGACGGTGGCGAAGTTGGTTAGCGTGCCACCCAGCCAACGCTGGTTCATGTACGGCATGTCGCAACGGGTCGCTTCTTCCTTCATCGACTCGCGCGCGCTCCGCTTGGTGCCGACGAACAGGATGATGCCGCGCTTCTGCGCCACGCCGCTGATGAAGTTCATCGCGTCGTTGAACAGTGGGACAGTCTTTTCGAGGTTGATGATGTGGATCTTGCCGCGGGCGCCGAAGATGTAAGGGCCCATCTTGGGATTCCAGTAACGGGTCTGGTGGCCGAAATGGACGCCGGCTTCCAGCATCTGGCGCATGGTGATCTGGGGCATTGCTTGAACTCCTGTGGTGGAACCCGCGCCGGGTTGGATGATGGCGCTGCAGTCCGACCGTAAGGCAGGCTGCGGGATTCCGGGGTTGGGCCTCGCTGTCGTCACTGCGGCCGAACTCCTTGAGGAGCACCCCGGCGCAGGGGTTGTCGATCAGCTGTGTATTTGCCGATAACGCCCGGCATGGCGGCGATAAAGCCCCGGAAGTATGACCGGAAACCGGGTCCGGAGCAATGTGAAGGCGGACTACCGGTGTGGTCGGCGGCCCGGAATCGGCAATAATGATCGAATGACAATCAATCTCAAGACCCAAGCCGACCTCGAGAAGATGCGCATTGCCGGCCGTTTGGCCGCCGAAGTGCTGCAGGTGGTCGCCCCGCATGTGAAGCCCGGCGTCACCACCGAGGAGCTGGACCGTATCTGCCACGATCACATCGTGAACGTGCAACGCGCGATCCCGGCCAATGTCGGCTACGGCGGCGGCCATGGCCGCATTCCATTCCCGTACACCGTTTGCACCTCGGTCAATAACGTGATTTGCCACGGCATGCCCAGCCCGGGCAAGCAGCTCAAGGACGGGGACATCCTCAACATCGACGTCACCGTGATCAAGGACGGCTGGCACGGCGACACCAGCCGCATGTACTTCGTCGGCACGCCGTCGGTGATGGCCAAGCGTCTGGTCGACGTCACCCGTGAGGCGATGTTTCGCGGCATCCGCGCAGTCAAACCGGGTGCGACCTTGGGCGACATCGGCCACGCGATCCAGGAATATGCCGAATCCGAACGCTTCAGCGTGGTTCGCGAATATTGCGGCCACGGCATCGGCAAGGTCTATCACGACGAGCCGCAGGTCCTGCATTACGGCCGCCCGGGTGATGGCATTGTGCTTCGCGAAGGGATGACCTTCACCATTGAACCGATGATCAACGAGGGCAACCGCCACACGCGCTTGTTGCCAGACAACTGGACAGTGGTCACCAAAGACCGCAAGTTGTCCGCGCAGTGGGAACATACCGTCGCGGTCACTACTGACGGCGTCGAGATCCTGACCCGCCTGCCCGGCGACGACAACGATCTGTGACGCCTCCGCCTGCCGACGCGTTGCCACTCGACGACAGTGCATGGGCATTGCAGGCACGCGAACGGCTGGTAGAGGCAGATGCTTTGCTCGCACAGCGCTTCGACCGCAATGAGGACATCGACACGCTGACCAGCCGGCGCGCGGCTGGCATCGATGTGCTGATACGCGAGGCCTGGAGTCGCTGCATCCATCCCGATGCCCGGATGAGCCTGTTCGCGGTTGGTGGCTACGGGCGCGGTGAGTTGTATCCCGGTTCCGATGTCGACCTGCAGGTGGTCGCCGAAGACGCTGTTGCGACCTTACATGCCGAGTCGCTTGCGCGCCTTTTTGCGCTGCTCTGGGACGCTGGCCTGCCACTGGGCCATGGCGTGCGCTCGCTGGGCCAGTGCACGCAATCGGCTGCGGACGACCTGACGGTGATGACAGCGCTGATGGAAGCCCGCGCGTTGGCGGCGTCCGAGACCGATCGGGCAGAACTTGCCGAAGCGATCTCGCCAGAACGCATCTGGCCGCCGCGTGAGTATTTCGATGCCAAGCGCCAGGAGCTGCGGCAGCGGCATGCGCGTTTTGGCGACACCAGCGACAATCTGGAACCCAATCTCAAGGAAGGGCCCGGCGGACTACGCGACATCCAGACCCTTCGCTGGATGGCAATGCGGCTGGCCGGCACCCGCGACCTGGAATCATTGGTCTCGCTGGGCCAGCTGGGCAGCGATGAATACGAAACCGTGGTCCGCGCGCGCCGCGAGGTGTCGCGCCTGCGCTGGGGCCTGCACCTGGTCGCAAACAAGCGCGAGGAACGGTTGCGCTTCGATTACCAGAAGGCGTTGGCCGAACGCCTCGGCTTCGTCGACATCCAGGGCAGCCTTGCGGTCGAGCAGATGATGCAGGGCTTCTACCGTGCGGCTGCATTGAACGCTCGAATCAGCGAGCGCCTGCTGCAGCGCTTCGAGGAGATCCTCGAAGGCGATGCGCAGCCGGTGCCGTTGTCGGACGACTTCGAACTTCGCCATGGTTATCTGGCCGCCTGCGATGATGAACGCGGCTGGCCACATGCTTCGATCAGTGACGTGTTCGCGCTGTTCGCAACGTGGGCGAATACGCCCCAAGCGCATGGGCTGCATTCGCGAACGGCGCGCGCGTTGGCCGAGGCGCTGCCGCGACTGCCAGCTTTCAATGCGGTCGGCAGGGAGGAGCGTCGCGACTTCATGGCGCTTTTGCGCGGGCCGATGCCCGTCGAAACGCTGAAGCGATTGGCGCGGCTTGGCGTGCTGGGGCGCTGGATACCGGCGTTCTCGCAGGTGACCGGTCGCATGCAGTTCGACCTGTTCCACGTCTACACCGTCGATCAACACACTTTGATGGTGCTGCAAAACATCAGCCGCTTCGCCAAAGGCGAGGCGGACGAGCGTTTTGCGATCACCCATGAAGTATGGCCACGATTGCGCAAGCCAGAGCTGCTGCTACTCGCCGGCTTGTTCCATGACATTGCCAAGGGGCGGGGCGGTGATCATTCGCAACTCGGTGCCGTGGATGCACGCGAATTCTGCGTGGCGCATGGACTGCCTGAAGGCGAGACCGGCCTGGTCACGTGGCTGGTCGAACAGCATTTGTTGATGTCGGTGACTGCGCAGAAACAGGACATCGGCGATCCCGAGGTGATCCATCGTTTCGCGATGCAAATGGCTGACCGCGAGCGCCTCGACCTGTTGTACCTGCTGACCTGTGCCGATATCGCCGGAACCTCGCCGAAGCTCTGGAATGCATGGAAGGACCGGCTGCTGGCAGATCTTTACACCGCAACCCGGCTGGCGTTGCGGCGCGGCCTGGAGGATCCGGTGCGGGCGACGGAACGGATCTCCGAAAATCGTGCTGCCAGCGCGGCATTGTTGGAACATGCCGGACTGGGTCCGCTGGAAATTGAAGACCTGTTTGATGAGCTCCCGCCCGAATGCTTCCTGCGTGGGCGCCCTGATGCGTTGGCATGGCAGGCGCAGCAACTGCGTGAACTGGCGCAAGATGATCTTCGTATCGCGGTTCGGCCGCTTGGCGCGCAGGCGGGCGCGTTGGAAATCTTCGTACGTTCTCCCGACCGTGACGGTCTGTTTGCCGCGATCGTGGCCACGCTGGATCGGCTGGGCCTGGCGATCCAGCAAGCACGGTTGTTGGATGGTCCACACGGCAGCGTGATCGATAGTTTCGAGGTAATTCCTGCGGAGGGCCAACGCACCGTGCAGGCCGAACATGTCGAGCAGCGCTTGCACACGTCGCTTGCGACTGCTGACCTGGACGGCATCCGTCCTGCAAAGCGCACACAGCCGCGACACTTGCGTCATTTCCGGATCGTGCCGCAAGTTGAATTCGCCGACGCCGACAATGGCCGCACCCTGCTCAGCCTGGTGTGCACCGACAGGCCCGGCTTGTTGGCCAATGTCAGCCGGGTGCTGCGCAGCCAGCGTCTGCGCGTGCACGATGCACGCATCGCCACCTTCGGCGCACGTGCCGAAGACATGTTCCAGATCAGCGACGAGCGAGACCGCGCGTTGCACGACGACCACCAACGCCAGGCATTGCGAGACGCGCTGCTGGCCGCACTCGACGGAGAACCACAATGAGCACTGCCAAGCCTGCGTCAAAGAAGGCCACATCCAGTAAGCCTGCGAAGACTGCCAAGGAGACGATCGTGAAGCGCCCGCTGTCGAAGCTGGCCGCTGCGCGTTTGGCTGAAGCGAAGAAGCTCCGCCGCATCATTGACAGGGCTTGGGAGCAGCGCACTACGCTGACGCCGGAAGAGGTCGAGGGTTCCACCCGGCCAGCGGTGGACCGCGCGATCGCAGGCCTGGAAAAAGGCTGGCTGCGCGTCGCTGAGCCCGATGGCAAAGGTGGCTGGAAGGTCAACGAGTGGCTGAAGAAAGCAGTGCTCTTGTATTTCCGCACGTCGGAGATGGAGCTGGTGGAAAGCTATCCAGCACCGTTTTGGGACAAGGTGCCGGCGCGTTTCGCGGACTTTGATGAAGCTGCGTTCCGCAAGCTAGGCGTGCGCGTGGTACCGGGTGCGGTGGTACGTGCAGGCAGTCACATCGGCAAGGACGTGGTGTTGATGCCGAGCTTCGTCAACATCGGTGCATACGTGGGCGAAGGTACGATGGTCGATACCTGGGCCACGGTCGGCAGCTGCGCGCAGATTGGCAAGCATTGCCATCTGTCTGGTGGCGCGGGGATTGGCGGTGTGCTGGAGCCGTTACAGGCCAGCCCGACGATCATTGAAGACTATTGCTTCATCGGCGCGCGTTCGGAAGTGGTGGAAGGGTTCGTGGTTGGCCATCACAGCGTGATCGGCATGGGCGTGTTCCTGGGTCAGAGCACGCGCGTTTATAACCGTGCGACGGGCGAGGTCAGCTACGGTTCGGTGCCGCCGTATAGCGTGGTGGTGTCCGGTCAGTTGCCGTCGAAGGATGGTTCGCACTCGCTGTATTGCGCGGTGATCGTCAAGCAGGTGGATGCGAAGACGCGCAGTAAGACGTCGGTGAATGAATTGTTGCGTGGTTTGGCAGATTGATCTTGCCGTTGTCTGGTTGGGCTAGCCGCCATGGGCCAAGCGCGACACGCCATAAATACAACCATGTAGGCTCCTCGGCGACATCCATGTCGCCGAAGGTCGCGCATGGCCCATGCCGCCCATCCCAGTGGAGTTTTTCCGAGTGACCAGCATTTACGGCCTCGCCAATTGCGACACTTGCAGGAAAGCCCGCAAATGGCTGGATCGCTTCGATGTCGCACACGAATTCATCGACTACCGCGACAACCAGCAATCGCCTGAGACGTTGGTGAAGTGGAAGGACGCACTCGGCGGTTGGGAGGCGATGGCCAACAAGTCATCGACGACGTGGCGGAATCTTGCACCCCAACGCAAGACGCCCGGCAGCGATGCCGAATGGAAATTGTTGTTGCGCGAATATCCCCAACTGATCCGCAGGCCAGTCGTGGTGATGGATGACGAAAACGTGTCGCAGGGGTTCAGTGACAATGGTTTCAAGAAATTGTTCGGAGTTGGCCAGTGAGCGACGTATTCGACCTGACGTGCGACTTGATCGCGCGGCCTTCGGTCACACCGGAAGATGCGGGTTGCCAGGCCTTGATCGCCGCGCGACTGGCGGCTGCCGGTTTCGCAAATGAACACATGCGGCTAGGCGAAGTCGACAATCTGTTCTCAACGCACGGCGGTGGCGACGGCCCGGTGCTGGTCTTGCTTGGTCATACCGATGTGGTGCCACCTGGGCCACGCGAGGCTTGGACCAGCGATCCGTTCCTTCCCGAAGTACGCGATGGCGTGCTGTACGGGCGCGGCTCCGCCGACATGAAGGGCAGCGTGGCCGCGTTCGTGATTGCGCTGGAACGATTCGTTACTGCGCATCCGAATCATCCGGGCACGGTTGCCTTGCTGTTGACCTCGGACGAGGAGGGCGATGCGATTGATGGCGTGCGCCATGTCGCGAATATTTTTCGCGATCGCGGCCAGCGCATCGACTGGTGCATCACCGGCGAGCCGTCATCGAAAGACGTGCTCGGCGATTTGCTGCGTGTGGGGCGTCGCGGCTCGCTTTCAGCGACGCTGACGGTAAAAGGCATGCAAGGCCATGTCGCCTATCCGGACAAGGCACGCAACCCGATTCATCAAGCGATGCCAGCATTAAGTGAACTCACCGCACGTCAGTGGGATTCAGGCTACGAAACCTTCCCGCCGACGAGCCTGCAGATCAGCAATATCCACTCAGGCACCGGTGCCAACAATGTGATCCCCGGTGAGCTGCAGGCGTTGTTCAACCTGCGCTACAACCCGCATTGGGATGCGGTGCGGCTGGAAGCCGAGTGCGAAGCCGTGCTGAAGGCGCATGGGCTTGAATTCGCCATTCATTGGCATCGCAGCGGTGAGCCGTTCCACACGCCGGAAGGTCCGCTGCGCGCTGCTGCTCGCGATGTGCTGACTGAGTTTGCAGGCGCCGCGCCGGAAGAGAGCACCGGCGGCGGCACGTCGGATGCGCGCTTCATAGCGCCGCTGGGTGCGCACTGCATTGAGGTTGGGCCGGTCAATGCCAGCATCCATCAGATCGACGAAAGCGTTCGCGTAGCTGATCTGGAGCGGCTGCCGGCTCTGTATCTCGCGCTGATCGAGCGCCTTCTGGCCTGAGCTACTAGCCGTGTAGTGCTGGGATCAGCGCAACAGCAATACCGGGATATGGCAGGTCCGCAGGAGCTGCGTGGTCGTGCTGCCAAGGATCATCGTGCGGATGCGTGAATGACCGTACGCGCCCATCACCAGTAGGTCGGCTTTCAACGTATCCGCTTGCTGCGCAATCGTTGCGTCGGCGCTGCCCTGCAGCAGATGCATGGTCGGCGCGAAGCCTGCTTGGGTGAGTTGCGATTGCGCCCACGCGAGCGCATCGCGATGGCCGGTCGTGTTTTCTCCAACCAGCAACACATGGCATTCGACATCGCGCAGCAGCGGGCTGGCGCAGAGCATCTCGATGCAGGTGCGGGCGGTCGCGCTGCCATCAAAGGCGACCAAGAAGCGATTGATCGGCCGAAACTCACGCGCGGCGACCAGTATTGGGCGATGCACGGCGCGCACCACGCGTTCGAGGTTGCTGCCCAGGTGGCCCTTGGCGAAGTCGGCATGTTCACCGCGCTTGCCGATCACGATCAGCCGGGTGTCCTGCTCAACATCAAGCAGAGTGTCGACCAGCACGCCGTGGCGTTGGGTAAGCGTGGCAGTCACGCCGGCTTTGCCGAGTACATCAGCCTGCAACTGTTGCAGCAATTCACGGCCGTGCGCTTGGGCGATTTTCGCGCGTTGTTCGTCCAGCGCGGCAAGTTCACCAAGCAGCGCTTGGGTGGTATCCATCGACAGGTTGCCGCTCAGGTCGGGCGGGGCGATGCCGGGATCACGCTTGATGACGTGCAGTAGTTCGAGCTCAGCGCCCAGACGCATTGCGGCCCATGCCGAGTAGCCAGCCACGCTGGCGGCATAGACCGACGGGTCGATCGCGCCCAGTACGCGGCCATCGATAGTGATCAGGGATTGGGTCATCGTTGTTGCTCCATGCCTGTTCGGTTCAGTGTCCGCCCATCAGGCGGTCAGCGCCGGGTTTGTCGTGGACCGCGAGTCGATCAACGATCGTTGCACTCGCGTCATTCAGGCCGATGATCTCGACCGTGCTGCCTTCGCGCCGGAATTTCAGCACCACTTTGTCCAGCGCACCAACCGCGCTGAGATCCCAGAAATGCGCATTGCTGACATCGATCACCACGCGTTCCAGCACTTCCCTGAAATCGAAGCGGGCGACGAAATCATTGGCAGATGCAAAGAACACCTGTCCGGTTACGGCATAGGTGCGCTCGCGACCGTCGTCACTCGCCGTCGAATCTACGTGCAACACTTGGCCGACCTTACGTGCGAAGAACAATGCTGATAGCAGCACGCCCGTGAGCACACCCTTGGCTAGGTCGTGGGTCATCACGGTCACTGTCACTGTCCCGAGCATCACTATGCTGGAGGTCTTCGGATGCGTGCGCAGGTCGCGGATTGATGACCAACTGAAAGTGCCGATCGAGACCATGATCATCACCGCCACCAGCGCAGCCATCGGGATCTGTTTTACCCACGGACCGGCGAACACCACCATGAGCAGCAGCACGCTACCAGCCACCAACGTGGAGAGACGACCGCGGCCACCGGATTTCACGTTGATCACCGACTGCCCGATCATCGCGCAGCCGGCCATGCCGCCGATGAAACCCGTAGCGATATTAGCGATGCCTTGTCCCGCGCATTCGCGGTTCTTGTTGCTGGGCGTGTCGGTCAGGTCGTCGATGATTTGCGCTGTTAGCATCGATTCCAGCAGGCCAACCACCGCCAATGTCGCGGCGAATGGAAGGATGATCCACAGTGTTTCTAGGTTCAGTGGTACGTCTGGCAGCAGGAAGATTGGCAGGCTGTCGGGCAGTTCGCCCATGTCACCGACGGTATGGATGTCGAGCTTCAGCCACATCGCTACTCCGGTCAGCACCACAATCGTGATCAATGGCGACGGGATCACCTTGGTCAGGTATGGGAACAGATAGATGATGCCGAGTCCCGCAGCGGTCATCGCATACACGGTCCATGGCACATTGATCAGTTCCGGCAATTGCGCCATGAAGATCAGGATCGCCAGCGCGTTGACGAAGCCGGTGATTACCGAGCGCGACACGAACCGCATCAGGCTGCCCAGCTTGAGCATGCCGGCGATGATCTGCAGCACGCCGGTGAGCACGGTAGTTGCGAGTAGGTATTGCAAGCCGTGGTCTTTCACCAGCGTGACCATCACCAGCGCCATCGCGCCGGTGGCGGCGGAAATCATGCCGGGTCGGCCACCAGCGAACGCAATGACGACTGCAATCGAGAACGACGCGTACAGCCCGACCTTGGGGTCGACGCCGGCGATGATCGAGAACGCGATGGCCTCGGGAATCAACGCAAGCGCCACGACAAGGCCAGCGAGTACATCGCCACGGATATTGCCGAACCATTCCTGGCCGGCGCGGGATGTCATCTTCAAAACGATTTTCCTGATACGGCCCATGGGTAGCCGCACCGTGTTGGTGGTGCTCGGCCAGAGGGTGGGAAGGCGGTGCGGATGCAGACGCGATGCTGTCCGCAAGGGCAGATCTGCAGGTGTGCAGGGGTGGGCATTGTAGTCGAGGCAGGTGGTTGATCCCATCGCAGCGATGGTGGTGCGGCGACAAAAGCACAGGTCCCTGCTTGCGCGCCAGCCAGTGGCCATGCATAGTCGGCGCCATGAGCTTCCCGCGCACCATTAATAATCTCAATAACGCCAGCCCCCCGCGGGTCGGCGATTAGCGCGCGCAATTCACGCAAATCGAACCGAAGCCCGCACAGAAATGTGCGGGCTTTTTCGTTTCCGGCATCCCTAATTTTCAACTTCACTGTTTTCAAGCCCACGCGTTCTTACTCAACGATCCCCACGACAGGACTTCCCCCATGTGTTCGATCCTCGGTGTTTTCGACCTCCGCCCCGGTGCCGACTTGCACCCGCTGCGCCCGCTTGCGCTCTCACTGTCGGCGCGCCAGCGTCATCGCGGTCCAGACTGGAGCGGGGTGCATGTGGATTCCAATGCGCTGCTGGTGCATGAGCGGCTGGCCATCGTTGATCCAGCCGGTGGCGCGCAGCCGATTCGTTCGGTCGATGGTGCGCTGGTGCTGGCGGTCAACGGGGAGATCTACAATCACCGCGAACTCGAATGCCGATTGGCGACGCAGTATTCCTTCCAAACGGGCTCCGATTGCGAAGTGGTCAACGCGCTGTATCGCGATGGCGAGGCACCGGCAACATGGTTGGGCCGCCTCAACGGCATCTTCGCTTTTGCGTTATGGGATGCGGGCGCCAAGCGCGCATTGATCGCACGTGACCATATGGGCATTTGCCCGCTGTATTGGGGGCACGATGCTGAAGGCCGGACTTGGGTAGCGTCGGAAATGAAGGCGATTGCGCGTGTCTGCCCTGATGTCGCAGCGTTCCCGCCGGGCCATGTATTCGAGACCGCCACCGGCGAACTCACCCATTGGTACAAACGTGCCTGGCGCGACTACGACGCGGTGCAAGGCGTGGCCGCCGACAAGGCCGAACTGCGAGAAGCGTTCGAGCGCGCCGTGCACAGGCAGATGATGAGTGACGTGCCTTATGGCGTGCTGTTGTCGGGCGGGTTGGATTCGTCGCTGGTCGCGGCCTGCGCAGCCAAGTTCGCTCGCAAGCGCGTCGAGGACGATGACAGCGGCGAGGCCTGGTGGCCACGGCTGCACAGTTTCGCGATCGGCCTCGACGGTTCACCGGACCTAGCGGCTGCGGAGATTGCCGCCGAGGCTTTGGGCACCGTGCATCACGGCTTCACCTACAGCTTCGAGGAAGGGCTGGATGCACTGCCAGAAGTGATCCGCCACATCGAAACTTATGACGTGACCACCATCCGCGCATCCACACCGATGTACCTGCTCGCGCGGCGGATCAAGGCGATGGGCGTCAAGATGGTGCTGTCAGGCGAAGGCAGCGATGAACTGTTCGGCGGTTATCTTTACTTCCATAAAGCACCGAACGCGCGTGAGTTCCATGAAGAGCTCGTACGCAAGCTGGATGCACTGCACAGCTTCGATTGTCTGCGTGCCAACAAATCGATGATGGCCTGGGGCGTCGAGCCGCGCGTGCCGTTCCTGGATGTGGAATTCATGGATGTGGCGATGCGGATGGATGCCCAGCACAAGATGGCTGGAACCCAGCCGGACGGCAGCAAGAAAATCGAAAAGTCCATTCTGCGTGAAGCCTTCGAGGGCTATTTGCCGAAGGAAATCCTGTGGCGTCAGAAGGAACAGTTTAGCGATGGCGTCGGCTATGGCTGGATCGACGGATTGAAGGCGCACGCCGAAGCCAATGTCAGCGACGCCGCATTCGCCGAAGCGGTATCTCGCTTCCCGATCAACAAGCCGACAACCAAGGAAGCGTATTTCTACCGCGACCAGTTCGAGCAAGTGTTTCCGGGCGATGCCTGCGCGAACACCGTGCCGGGCGGAAAGTCGATTGCGTGTTCATCACCCGCCGCGATCGCCTGGGACGCTGCATTCGCCAATGCCGCCGATCCATCCGGCCGCGCAATCGCAGGCGTGCACGCGTCACCCTTGTAAGCAAAGAGGAACACCAGCTTTGGGCGTCGTCGAGATTGCCGGGTGTTTGCGAAGCGGCATTTAGAGCCGCGTAGTGAACACCCGGCAGTAGGCGTCGGCGCCTGCTCTTTCGCCACGATTACGCAATCGGCAAGCTGCGACAACCCAACGCCTCAAGCACGCCATGCAATGCAGAAACCTGCATCAACCATGGCGCCGCAATCGTCAGCAAACCACTCCCCAGCACCAGCAGGCCAGCCGCTGTGCGAAACCCGCCGCGTTGCAAGCGCTGGCCGAAACGCGCGCCAGCCCACGTGATTGGCACCATCATCGGCAAGGTGCCAAGACCGAATGCCGCCATCGTCAACGCGCCATGGCTGGCACTGGCCTGCAACCATGCGGCTGCCAGTAGAGTGGTGCTCAAGCCGCACGGCATCCAACCCCACAACATGCCAAGCAACAGCCGCTTGCTGACAGTGTCGGCAGGAATCAACCGACGTTGCAGCGGCCGCAGCAGTTGCCAAAAGCGTGTGGCAGGACCTCCGAAAAAACGTGGCAGGCGGCCTTTGAGATCCAGCAAGCGCAGGCCGGCGATGACCAGCACGATCCCGACTGCTGCGCGCATGGCCACGCCCAGCATCGGCGTTCGCGCGATGCCGAGCAGTCCACTGCCCAGTCCACCGACAATCGCGCCTGCCAGCACATAGCCGAGCACGCGCCCGAGATTCGGCTGCAACGCCTGCCACCAACCGTGATTGCCGTTGCCAATACTTGTCGCGATGCCCCCGCACATCGCCGCGCAATGCGCACCGCCCAACAGGCCGGTGGTCAACGCTGCGACGAGTACCAGCAGGTCAACCGGCATCGTCATTCTGCTTGTCAT
>JBBSRO010000053.1:0-17608 GCA_038242955.1 Lysobacterales bacterium | reverse complement strand
TGTACATGAAGGCGGTGTAGTCGGACACGCGCGCGGCCTGCTGCATGTTGTGGGTCACGATCAGGATGGTGAACTCCTGCTTGAGTACTTCTACCAGTTGCTCGATGCGGCTTGTCGAGATCGGATCCAGCGCCGAGGTCGGCTCATCCAGCAGCAGCACCTCAGGTTTCAGTGCCACTGCACGTGCAATACACAGCCGCTGTTGCTGTCCGCCGGACAGGCCCAAACCACTTGTCTTTAGTTTGTCCTTGACCTCGTCCCACAGTGCGGCTTGACGCAGGGCCTGTTCCACGCGCGCCTCCATGTCCGCCTTGCCCAGCCGCTCGTGGTGGCGGATGCCGTAGGCCACGTTTTCGTAAATCGTCATCGGGAACGGCACCGGTTTCTGGAACACCATGCCGACCTTGCTGCGCAAGCGGTTCATCGGATATTTCGGGTCAAGAATGTTCTCGCCTTCAAGCAACAGCTCGCCCGTGGCTTCTTGCTTCGGATACAGCGCATAGATGCGGTTGAAAACCCGCAGCAAGGTTGACTTGCCGCAACCGGATGGGCCGATCAGCGCGGTGACGCGCTTCTCCGGGATATCGAGGTTGATGTCCTTCACAGCATGGAACTTGTCGTACCAGAAGTTCAGGCCACGCGCGGCGATTTTTACCGGGGGCGTATTTGGCTGGATGGCACCGCGCAGCTGCGCGGCAATGGTCAAGCGTGCGTCAGTCAGGATGTTTTGCATGGCGTAATGGGGAGTCCGCGTGAAGTTAGTCATTGGCACATCAGTCATGGGCAACCTTGTTGCGCAGCAAGACAGTGCGCGCGAGCAGGCTGATTGCGAGTACGAACAAGGTGACCAGCAACGCGCCGGACCAGGCCAGCTGTTCCCAGTTCTCGTAGCCACTGCCGGCGAACTTGTACATCACCAGTGGCAGCGCGCTCATCGCGCCGGACGGGTCGAGGCTGAAGAATTCATTGCCGAACGCAGTGAACAATAATGGCGCGGTTTCGCCGCTGATCCGCGCAATGGCAAGCAGGATGCCGGTGACGATGCCGGGGAGGGCGGAGCAGTACAGCACCTGCATCGTCACTTTCCATTGTGGTACCCCAAGCGAGAGCGCGGCTTCGCGCATCTGCACAGGGACCAGCCGCAGCATTTCGTCGGTGGTGCGCACCACCACCGGCAGCACGATGAAGGCCAGCGCCAGCGCACCACCAAATGCCGAGAAATTGCCGCCGGTCTGCATGATGAAAGCCGCATACACGAACAGGCCCAACACGATCGACGGCGCCGACAACAGGATGTCGTTGACGAAACGCACCGTGGTGCCCAGCTTGCCGTGCTGGCCGGATTCGGCCAGCCAGGTGCCGGCAGCGATTCCCAGTGGAGCGCCAACCAGCACGCCCATGCCGCACATCATCAGGCTGCCAACAATCGCATTGCGCAGCCCACCATCTTCCAGCGGTGGCGGCTGATCTTGTACCAGCAGCGCCAAATTCAGATGCGCCAATCCCTTGGCCAGCAAGGTCCACAAAATCCAACCGAGGAAGGTCAGTCCGAACACTGCAGCGGCGCAGGCCAGCACGATGGCGACAACATTGGTGATACGGCGTCGTCGATAAAGCCCGGCGTTATTGCGAGTAGCAATGTTTGCAGTTGTCGTGCTCATCAGTTGCCTTCCTTGCGTGCCAGGTTGTTGAGCATCAGGCGCGCTAGTGCCAACACGACGAAGGTCACGATGAACAGCACGAAGCCGAGCAGCAGCAGTGCAGAACGATATTCCTGCGTAGCCTCGCCGAAGTCATTGGCAATCAATGCAGCAATCGTGGTGGATGGCTCAAGCAGCGAAGCCGTGAAGTTCACGCTGTTGCCGATCACGAAGGCGACCGCCATGGTTTCCCCCAGCGCGCGGCCCAAGCCCAGGAATACGCCGCCGATCACCGCCGAGCGCGTGTAGGGCAGCACGATGTCCCAGCTGACTTCCCACTTGGTTGCGCCGAGGGCGTAGGCGGATTCCTTGAGGCGTGCCGGCACGGTCATGAACACCTCGCGCATCACCGAGGCGATGAACGGAATCACCATGATTGACAACACGATGCCGGAGGTCAGCATGCCGGCGCCAATGGGCGGGCCATGGAAAAGTGCGCCAATGACCGGCAGCGGGCCCACATGTTCATCCAGCCACGGGATCAGTGACTCGCGCATCACCGGCATCAGCACGAAGAAGCCCCACATGCCGTAGATGATCGACGGGATGCCGGCCAGCAGTTCGATTGCAGTGCCGACAGGCGCGCGCATCCAGCGCGGGGCGACTTCGGTGAGGAAGAACGCAATGCCGAAACTCACCGGCACGGCGATCAACATCGCGATGATCGCAGTGACCACCGTGCCATAGATCGGCACCAACGCGCCGTACTTGTTCTCGACCGGATTCCAGTCAGTCGAGAAGAAGAAACCCAGGCCTTCGCTGGCCAGCACACTGCGACCACCCCACAGCATCGACAGGGCTGCGCCCGCCAGGCTGACCAGCACGAAAAGGGCCGCTGCGGTGAGCAACCAGCGGAAACGCGCGTCGTTGCGCGTGTCCTTGCTGTCGTTTGGCAAAGTTGAAATGACTGCGGCATTCATGCGTGCACGTGGCCTTCGGTCGGTCGCGAGTGGGCGGGAGTACTGCTTACTTGAGCTGCGCGGCCCAGTACGCTTCGATCTGTGTCACCAATTCTGCCGGCAGCGGCACGTAGTCCAGCGACCTGGCCTGCTCAGTGCCGCTGGCATATGCCCAGCGGAAGAAGTCCAGCGCGGCGCGCGCAGCGGCGGCATCGCGCGGCTGCTTGCGCATCAGGATGAAGTTGGTCGCGGTGATCGGCCATGCCTCCGCGCCGGGCGCGTTGGTGATGACCAGGCTGAAGTCCTGCGCACTGGTCCAGTCGGCGCTCGCGGCGGCCGCGGCGAATGATCCAGCGCTCGGTTGCACCCAACTGCCGGCGGCGTTCTGCATCGATGCATAGGCCATTTTGTTCTGCAGCGCATAGGAAAGCTCGACGTACCCAATCGATCCCTTGAGCTGCTGGACGTAGGACGCCACGCCCTCATTGCCCTTGCCACCCACCGTGCTGCCAGCCCAGTTCACGCTGGTGCCTTCACCGATGCTGTCCTTCCAGGCGGGGCTCACTTTCGACAGGTAATTGGTGAAGTTGTAGGTCGTGCCCGACCCGTCGGAGCGACGCACCACGTGGATTTTGTCGGCCGGCAACGCCACGCCCGCGTTTAGCGCTGCTATCGCCGCGTCGTTCCACGTCGTGATCTTACCCATGTAGATGTCGGCCAGCAGCGAGCCGGTCAGGCGGAGCTTGCCCGCGTCGATGCCGGGCACGTTGACGACCGGGACCACGCCGCCGATGGTCGACGGGAACTGGACCAGACTGCCCTGCGTGAGTTCTTCGGGCGGCAAGGGCTTATCGGACGAACCGAAATCCACCGTGCCAGCCTTGATCTGGGCGATGCCGCCACCCGAACCGATCGACTGGTAGTTGACCTTGTTGCCAGTAGCCTTTGCGTAATCAGATGACCACTTCGACATCAGCGGATACACGAAGCTGGCGCCCGCGCCGGTGATCTGGGCGGCGACGTTGTCACCAGCTTCGGTGGCTACCGTTGCGCCCGGCTCACTCCCGGTGGCGGGAGGATTACTGTTGCTGCAAGCGCTCACGCCAGCGATCAGGCACATGGTGAGGGCGGCGATGCGGGGAAGATTGCGGTTCATCCGGGCTCCTGGTGCGTGCAGTGCGCAACGCATTGATTAGGTGAAGCCATGAAATGATGTTTTTGTGACAGCCCGATGACATGGCCCTGGCTTTCTGCGCAAGCGTGAATCGCGAAGCGGGGTTCACGCAAAAAAAAGCGGGCCCGAAGGCCCGCGTTCATCCGCATCCTGGTCATGCGGGAATTTCTTGTTAGCTGCTACTTAAGCGTCTTCGCCCAGTAGCCTTCGATCTGCTGCACCAGCGTGTCCGGCAGTGGCACGTAGCCCAGCGCTGCGGCGGAAGCGTCACCGTTAGCGTACACCCAGCGAAAAAATTCCAGCGCGGCTTTGGTGCCCGGTTTAGTGTTTTTGTGAACCAGCATGAAGTTGGTCGCGGTGATCGGCCATGCGTTTTCCCCTGGAGCATTGGTGACAATCAGATGGAAATCCTTGGATGAGGCCCAGTCCGCGCTGGCCGCCGCTTCGGCGAAGGAGTCGTCGCTTGGGTTGACGTAATTGCCCGCTGCGTTCTTCAGGCGTGAGTACGCCACCTTGTTCTGCAATGCATAGGCCAGTTCGACATAGCCGATGCTGCCCTTGATCTGCTTGACGTAAGCAGACACGCCTTCGTTGCCCTTGCCGCCAATGCCCGCAGGCCATTTGACCGCAGTGCCTTCGCCGACCTTGGCCTTCCACTCAGGACTGACCTTGGACAAGTAGTTGGTGAAGTTGAAGCTGGTGCCGGAACCATCCGAACGATGCACCACGGTGATTTTCTGCGCGGGCAGGTTGAGACTGCTATTGGTCGCGACGATGCGCGGGTCGTTCCACACGGTGATGTTGCCCAGGAAGATGTCTGCCAGCACATCGGGGTCAAGTTTCATCGCGCCCGCTGCAATGCCCGGCAGGTTGAAGGCAGGTACTACGCCACCAATCACCGACGGAAACTGGGCCAAGCCAGACCGGGCAAGCTCATCGGGCGGCAATGGTTTATCGGAGGAGCCGAAATCAACCGTACCGGCCTTGATTTGGGCGATGCCGCCGCCGGAGCCGATCGATTGGTAATTCACTTCCTTGCCCGTGGCCTTGTTGTAATCCGAGGACCATTTCGACATCGCTGGATATACGAAGGACGCACCGGCACCGGTGACGTCAGATGCGAATGCATTTGCGGCAAAACTAGTCGCCAGTGCAAGGGCGGCGACGCGGAACTTGATGGACTTGGACACGAGTGAACTCCTGGATGCTGTAGCGACGGGACCAACCCGTCTCGCCGTGCATTGCACAGGCCTTCGATGACGGTTCCGCGTCTGTCGAATGACGTTTTCGTGACATCACCGAAATTGAGGTCAGTCGCTCCTAGAGGCTGCTTCAGGTCTCGCGATTCCTGCCTGGGTTAAGAAAATGTCAATACGGACATAAAACTGACATCTCTGGCAGGTCAAATTGCAATCCGACACGCGGCGTAAGTTTCAGGTCCGGCGCGCATCTTCAAATTCCCAACATCGCCACCAACATTTTTTCAATTCAGGAGCCATGCCATGCGCACCACCCATTTGGCCACCGCGATCGCGCTGGTTGTCGGCAGCATCAGCTTCAACGCCGCCGCACAGAGCACGCCGAGTGCCCAGGATCTCACCGAGCTGAAGGCGCAAGTCGCTGCGCTGCAGGCTCAAATCGAGAGTCTCGAAGATCGCACCAATGCGCAGTCGGACGTCAACGTGGCCCAGGCTAAAACCAATGAGTCGCTCGATGACGTCGGTGCTTTGAAGAAACTGGTCAACGACACCAAGCTCAGCGGCCGCATGTATTTCGACGTCACCAACATCGATGACAGCAACCGCGGCACGAAGACCGCCAAGTCCGGCTTCGGCTTCGACATCAAGCGCTTCTACCTTGGGGTTGATCACAAGTTCGACGACAAATGGTCAATGAACCTGACCACCGATTTCCAGTACTCCTCGGCGATTTCCTCCACCGAGCTGTACATCAAGAAAGCCTACGTGCAATACAAGTACAGCGACGCGTTCGTGGTCCGTGCCGGTTCGACCGACCTGCCGTGGGTACCGTTTTCCGAGGGCGCTAATGGCATGCGTTATGTCGAAAACACCATGGTCGACCGCCTGAAGTACGGCACCTCGGCCGACTGGGGCCTGCATGCCAGCGGAAAATTGGCGGGTGGCTCGCTTGAATACGCCGGTGCAATGCTCAACGGCGCGGGCTACAAGAATCCGAGTCGCAGCAAAGGCCTGGATTTCGAGGGCCGCGTCAGCTACGCCCCAACCGAGAACATCGTGGTCGGCGTGGGTGCGTATAACGGCACCTTGGGCAAGGAAACACAGACAGTCAATGCGTTGCACACGGCTAACCGCGTGGACTTCCTGGCAGCTTATTCGTCAGGAAATACTCGTTTCGGTGTCGAGTATTTCCAGGCCAAGAATTGGCAGAACGTCTTGACTGCGGTGTCCGACAAGGCCGATGGCTATTCGATGTGGGGCAGCATGGGCCTGACTGATGGCGGCATTACGCTGTTTGGTCGCTATGACAATGCCGACCTGAGCAAAACGCTGAACCCGAACCTGCGGGAAAGCTATTTCAACCTGGGCGTCGAGTTTCCGATCGTCAAGGGCGTCAAGTTGGCGACGGTCTACAAGCAAACGCATCGCAAAAACGACACCAACATCAACCTCGAGAACAGGGAGATCGGTGTCTGGGGTGAATTCCGCTTCTGATCGACAAGCAGCTTTGCAGCTTTGCCTCGCGGCGGACTTCGGTCCGCCGTTTTTGTGTGCATCATCCGTTGCCGGGCAGTTTGTCAGGCCAGCGGCACAGGTCGCGGATCGGGCAGGGCCGGCACGCTGGTGAACGCGCCTTGCAGGTATAGCGTCCGTGCAGGATCAACCAGTGGTGGGCATCACGCATGAACTCGTCCGGAATGAATCTGACCAGCTTGTCTTCGACCTCGCGCACGGTCTTGCCTGGTGCCAATCCTATGCGGTTGGATACGCGAAAGATATGCGTGTCCACCGCCATGGTTGGTTCGCCGAACGCGGTGTTGAGTACGACATTCGCGGTCTTGCGGCCCACACCGGGAAGCGCTTCCAATGCCTCACGCGTGCGCGGCACTTCGCCATCGTGATGTTCCAGCAATAACCGGCACATCGCGATGACATTCGCGGCCTTGGCGTTATACAAGCCAATACTGTTGATGTAGCGTTTCAGGCCGTCTTCGCCTAATTCAAGAACGGCCTGTGGTGTGTTGGCGACGGGGTACAGCCGTCGCGTTGCCTTGTTGACGCCGACGTCGGTGGCCTGTGCCGATAGCGTCACCGCCACCAGTAGTTCAAAAGGCGAGTCGTACAACAATTCGGTCACTGGCTTCGGGTTGAGTTCGCGCAAGCGCATGAACAGCTCATTGATTTCTTCGCGGGTCAGTTTGCTGCCGCGCAGCGGGCGTCGTTTCGCGACATTGCTTGGTTCGCTCATCATTCGGAGTCACTCATCGCGGCTTGCGGGCCTTGGCCAGCGCGCGAGCCAGCACATCGGCCGCGGCTGCAGGTAGGGCGGGTGCCTGAGCGAATGAGGCCTTTGGTACCCGTTTCGCGTCTCGCTCGACCTTGCGCCGCTGCAAGCGTGCATCGCGCGCACGATGGCGGTCGCGTGCTGCAAGGGCAGTGCGCAGGGCCTCACGCGCTGTAGCGAGTTGCGCATTGCAGGCCGTGTCGCACGCAAGGCACGGCATCACATCCAGCAAACCATGCGCCAGCGCCGCATCTACGTCATCCATCCCCAGCGATGCCAATACCGCATGCGCTTGGGCCCCTTCGGCGGATATGCAGTCGCAATGCGGGCAGTGCGTTGCCATCGTCGGGCGGCTCAGCAGCCGTTGAAAGCCGGCTTGCGCTTTTCCAGGAATGCCGATGTTCCTTCGCGCATGTCTTCGGTCGAGAACACCAAGCCGAACTGCGCGGATTCGTACTCCAGGCCTTCCTCGATGCCGCATTCGCCACCGATGTTCACGCAGTCCAGCATGCCCCGCAGGGCCAGCGGCGCGGCATTGGCCAGCTGCCCTGCAAGCTTGATGGTCTCAGCTTCAAGCTCGGTGGCTGGCACCACGCGATTGACGATGCCCAATTGCAGCGCGCGTTCGGCAGTGATCGGCATGCCGGTCAGGCACAGCTCCAGGGTCGCGGCCCGACCAGCCAGGCGCAGCAGGCGCTGGGTGCCGCCGAAACCCGGGATCAGGCCGAGGTTGATTTCCGGCTGGCCAACCTTGGCGCTGTCTGCAGCAATGCGCAGGTGGCAACACATCGCCAGTTCCAGTCCACCGCCGAAGGCAAAGCCATTGACCATGGCGATGACTGGTTTGGAGAGCTTCTCCACCCGGCGCATCATCCGGGTGCCGCGCAACGAGAAATCGCGGCCTTGCACGGGTGTCAGTGTGTTCATTTCCGAGATGTCAGCACCGGCGACGAACGCCTTCGGGCCGCTGCCAGTGAGCACTACCGCACGCACGCCGGGGTCATTCTCGGCGTTGGTAAAGGCAGCATCCAAAGCATCAATAGTGGCGGCATTGAGGGCGTTCAGCTTGTCAGGGCGGTTGATGCGGATGGTGCGCACGCCGTTGGCATCGTCGATCAACAACAGGGAATCGGTCATGGAAATCGCCTCATATGCAGGGAAATAGAATGTGGGATGGGCTGGAACTTCCTGACCCATGAGGTGTCCGAACATTGCCTCAGTGGCGGTTAAGCCCTGTGGCCGTTATCCTAGCGTGTCATCCGCAGCCAGTTCGGGTCGGTGACATGAAGCACCGCGACGGCTGGTACGGCGCGGTACCAAGGGCGGCGTTGCCGCCCCTAATTTTGATGCTGATGCGAGGTTTGAATGAAGTTGCGCGTGCTCTCCGCCACCCTAGTGGCCCTGACCCTGACCGCCGGCATCGTTTCGGCACAAACCAAGCCTGCTGCCAAGCCGGCGACTGCCAAGCCCGCTGCGGCTTCACAGGTTTTACCGGCTGTCGACAAAACCCATGCGAGTTACGCGTTTGGCTGGTCGCTGGGTTCGGATCTGATCAATTCCGGCGAACCTGTCGATCTCGCAGCCGCCATCCGCGGCGTGCAGGATGCCTACGGCAAGAAGCAGCCCGCTTACACCGAGGAACAACTCGGCAAGTCCTACAGCGGCTTCCAGGCACACGTGCAACAGAAGCGCGAAGCGGCCTTCCGCAAGGCGCTTGCCGATAACCAGGCGCAGTCCGCTGACTTCGTTACCAAGTTCAAGGCGCAAGAGGGCGTGATCACCTTGCCGAGCGGTATTATGTACCGCGTCGCCAAGCCGGGTACCGGTGCCAAGGTCACGCAGAACAGCGAAGTCCAGATCGCACTGCGAAGCTTCCTGGCCGCAGTTGGCGTGCCGTTGAGTGGCGTTGATACGCCGCCCGCGTTCAAGGTTTCCGATGCACCGATCCCGGCGCTCAAGGAAACCTTGACGTTGATGCAGCAGGGTGCGGTCTGGGAAGTGATCGTGCCGCCGGGCAAGGGCGTGGGTCAGCAGAACCCGCAACTTGCGCAGCAGGCGATCGCGATCCAAGTCGAACTTGGTGCCGTCAAGTAAGCCAGTGCTTGCAGCAATCATTCGAACCGATGCGTCGGCCTTGCCGGCGCATCGCATATTAAGGCATGGGTTTGTCGGCTTGAACCCAAGCCCGTAACCTGATCGACATGACTCATGAGTATCGCGCCGTGCTCACTCCCTGCATCGGCATCTGCAATCTCGAACATGACGGCTTGTGCGCGGGTTGCCATCGCACCGGCGCTGAAATCGCACATTGGTCGTCAATGCACGACGATGCCCGCCTGCGGCTGATGGATGAGGTGTTGCCGCAGCGCGCCGCGAAACGCGGGAAAGATTGATGGACAGCGAGCGGCTCGCTGATTGGTTGCGGCAAGCCGCTCGGCCGCTGCATGCACCGCCTGATGAAGCTGGATGGAACCTGCATGAGCTCGATGGGTTGTTGCCCGTGGGGCTACCGCAGTCCGCGGCGGTGCTGGTCGGGGTGGTGGCGCATGCACACGCACCGACCGTGCTACTGACCCGTCGGCACGAAGGCCTGCGCCACCACGCGGGTCAAGTAAGTTTTCCCGGCGGTCGCATCGAGGCATGCGACGCCAGCCCGGCAGCGGCTGCGTTGCGCGAAGCGCACGAAGAAGTCGGCCTGCAGTCCGTCCAATTCACCCCGCTGGGCTACCTGGATCCGTTGCTGACGATCACCGGATTCCGTGTCGTGCCGCTATTGGGACTCATTGCGCCGGATTTCGTGGCGATGCCTGATCCCGGTGAGGTCGCCGAGACCTTCGAGGTGCCGTTGGACTTGTTGCTGGATCCGCTTCGCCTGGAACAAAAACAGTTCCACTTTGGCGGGCGGCCACGCCACGTGCTCCAATATCGGTATGACCAGCAACGGATCTGGGGCGTCACTGCCTCGATCCTGTTCAATCTCCGCGAGCGCCTCGCGAACGCAACACCCAGGAGCAACTGATGGCCGGATGGACAACTCTTGTACAGGCCGAAACACTTGCAATGGCGCTCAACCGCACCGATCTGGTCGTCGTTGATTGTCGCTTCACCCTGCTGGATCAGAATGCCGGCGAACAGGCTTACCTGACCTCGCATTTGCCGGGCGCAATCTATGCGCATCTTGAGCGTGACCTGTCGGACATGACACCGTCGTCAGGCGATGGCAGGCACCCGTGGCCATCCGTCAAGCAGATAGCCGACAGACTGGCGCGCTGGGGCATAGGCCCAACCTCACAGGTGATTGTCTACGACGACGGTGAGGGCGCCATCGCGGCGCGCTTGTGGTTCCTGCTGCGGATGATTGGCCATGAAAAAGTGGCCGTTCTCGACGGCGGATGGGCGTATTGGACTGCGCTAGGCTTGCCCGTCTCGTCGTCGCCAGCCACAAGCGCTGCGTTGTTTCGCGCGCAATACGACGCCACCAAACTGGCATTCGACAGCGTTCGCCTGTTTGACGGCGATGATGTCGAAGCCCATCTGCATACCGGTGGCGTGCTAGTCGATGCCCGCGCCGCAGCGCGCTTCCGTGGTGAAGTGGAACCCCTTGATCGCGTCGCGGGGCACGTGCCGGGTGCGCTCAATCGTCCGTACACCGAGAATTTGGTTGCTGGTCGTTTCAAATCACCGATGCAGCTGGCCGCGGAGTTTCGTGCCTTGCTCGGGGAGAATTCGGCTACAGATGTGGTGGCGATGTGCGGCTCGGGCGTCACCGCCTGCCACAACCTGCTGGCGATGGAGCGCGCAGGTTTCAAGGGCGCCGGGCTTTACACCGGATCGTGGAGTGGATGGATCAGCGATGTCTCGCGACCCATCGCAACTGGCGCTTGATTGAGCAGGAGAGCAACAAGATGCATGTTGAAATCTGGCATAACCCGGCGTGTGGCACCTCGCGCGACACGCTTGCACTGATTCGCGATGCCGGCATCGAACCGGTAATCGTCGATTACCTGCATGCCTCGCTCGAAAGGTCGCAGTTGGCCGAGGCGATTGCGGCCACTGGCTTGAGCGTTCGTCAAGCGATCCGTAGCAAACAGCCAGAATACGCTGCACTTGGTCTGGCCGATCCAACACTCACCGACGACGCGTTGCTGGACGCGATGCTCGCCAATCCCGTGTTGATCGAACGGCCGCTAGTTTCCAGTCCACTGGGCGTTCGCATGTGCCGGCCATCCGAACGTGTGCTGGAACTCCTGCCGCCGCGCTGATCAGGGAGGATAGTTCTGGGCGGCAAACGGTACGAATCAGGGATCGATGCAGCGGTAGGTCGGTTTGATCGAGATCCTACTTTCCGATCCGCGCCAACATCGCGCGCAACCCGGCTTGCGTATCCGGCTCCATCCATGCGGCGACGAAACGCGGCAGGTTGATGCGCTCGGGTTGCAGTGCGGCGACCACATCGCGACGGGCAATGCGCCGGGTTTCCAGCACCGGTCCGCGCGGCAGTTGCAGCAAGCCTTCCAGCCAGAACCGCGCACGGGTGGCGACGCCGTCGATGCCGGTCAATTCGTCTACCAGACCGATAGCCAGGGCCTCGGTCGCCTCGACCAGTGCGCCGCTGACGAGCATACGCTCGGCGCGATGCGGGCCAACCACGCGGGCCAACAGGGATTGGATGCCTTCGGGTGCGACCAGTCCGACCTGGGTTTCGTTCAATCCAATCCGGTATGGCCCATCGGCCATCACCCGGTAATCGCAGCACAATGCCAATACGCAGCCGCCTGCGGGGGAATGCCCAGCAAGTGCAGCCGCTACGGGCACAGGGCAATTGGCAAGCGCACGCGCAGCACCGAAGAAGTCATCCCATGCCGACAGTAATGCGTCCTGGTCGTCGCCTAGCGAGAGCAGGAATGGGACATCCAGGCCAGCCGAAAATACCTTGGGTCCACCGGCCAGCACGATACCCTGTGCGCCATTGGCAACTGCGTCCGCAATGGCCGAGGTCAGCGCTTGGCACAGCGACGGATCCAGCGCATTGACCGGAGCACGCGCCAAGCGTAATTCGTGGATATCTCCATGAACGGTGGTTTCGACGAGTGACATGCTTGCAGTCCGATGATGATGGGCAGTCGTTATCATAGGCCCATGAACATTCGCACTGGAATTGCGCTACTGCTCCTGTCCCTGTCGCTCCCGGCCTGCGCGCTTGAGTGCGCACCGCAGGTGAAGGATGGCTGGATCCGCCTGGTTCCGGGTGGCATGCCGATGCACGCAGGATTTGGTCGGATCGACAATGCTTGTCCGATGCCGGCAACCATTGTCAGCGCCAGCAGCCCGGCTTACGCCAGCGTGGAGCTGCACGAATCCAAAGTTGTGGATGGGATCAACCGCATGCGCCAGTTGCCGGAACTGCGCATCACCCCGGAAGGTGCTGCCACGCTTAAGCCCGGTGGCTTGCATCTCATGCTGATGCAGCCCAAGGCACCGTTGAAGGAAGGCAGTCGCGTTGCTATTGAGTTCAAGCTCAAGGACGGCCGCAGCGTGCTGGGTGAGTTTGAGGTGCGCAAGCCGGTGTTGTGAGCGCAAAAAAAGGACCAAAAAGAGGGCGGAGGTAGTCAAGGTGCGCCTTGACTACCTCCGCCCCCTTTTTGCTGGCGCTATCGCCGTATTTGGCTAGCGCAGCGCCTTAAGCACCAGCTCCGGCAACTCGATCGGCTTACCCGTCGCGCGATCAACCCACACCATCACCATATGCCCATCGGCATGCAGTACGCCGCCGTCCGCGGAGCGGATGCGATGGCCGACCGTGAGACTGGTATTGCCGATGCGCTGCGTGAACAGCTCGACCGAGATCGATGCGGGGTAGTCAATCGGTGCGCGGTAGTTGAGCTGGACTGCGGCCAACAGCGGCGCCATCGCCTCGTTGACCCACTCTCCGCCGAAGGTTTCAAACCAGCGGATGCGGGCTTCCTCCAGATAGGTGAGGAAGTTGGAATTGTTGACGTGGCCGAATGCATCCAAGTCGCGCCAGCGCGGTTCGATCGCGTGCTGGAACAGGACGGATGGATCATTGTCTGCATCACTCATAGCTCGACCTTCAGCTTCGGCAACCTTGGGGACTTCGCGGTTTTTTCAGCCTTCGAGGGTTTCGGGACCTTTGATGTCTTTGTGGCCTCAGGTACCGCGGATGCACCCGCGGTCTTGGAGGGACTGCTGGGTCTGGTGATGGGTTTGCTTATTTTTGCAGCTGGCTTGGCGTTGGCGAGCATGCGTGCCAAGAATTGACCGGTATGCGAACGGGTCTCTTTCGCCAGATCTTCGGGCGTGCCTTGAGCAACGATCTCGCCGCCGCGAAAGCCACCTTCCGGTCCCATATCAATTACCCAGTCTGCGGTCTTGATCACGTCCAAATTGTGTTCGATGACGACAATCGTATTGCCGTCATCGCGCAACTTGTGCAGCACGGCCAGTAAATGTTCGATGTCGTGGAAATGCAAGCCGGTGGTCGGCTCATCAAGGATGTACAAGGTGCGTCCGGTATCGCGTCGGCTCAATTCCTTGGACAGCTTTACGCGCTGAGCTTCACCACCCGACAGCGTGGTCGCGGATTGGCCAAGCTTGATGTAACTCAGGCCGACATCCATCAGCGTTTCAAGCTTGCGGGCGATGCTGGGCACCGGCTGGAACAGGTCCAGCGCATCCTCGACCGTCATGTCCAACACTTCGTGGATGTTGTAACCCTTGTAGCGAATGTCCAACGTTTCGCGGTTGTAGCGTTTGCCGTGGCAGACGTCGCAGGGTACGTACACATCCGGCAGGAAATGCATCTCGACCTTGATCAGGCCGTCGCCCTGGCAGGCTTCGCAGCGCCCGCCGCGCACGTTGAAGCTGAAGCGCCCCGGCGCGTAGCCGCGGGCGCGTGATTCGGGCACCTGTGCGAACAGCTCACGCAACGGCGTAAACAGGCCCGTATAGGTCGCGGGATTGGAACGGGGCGTGCGCCCGATTGGCGATTGGTCGATGTCGACCACCTTGTCGAACAGGTCCAGTCCGTGAATTTCGCGGAACGGTGCTGGCGTATGGGAGGCGCCGTTGATCTCGTTGGCGGCCAGCGCATAGAGCGTGTCGTTTATCAGGGTCGATTTGCCGGAACCAGACACGCCGGTGATGGCGGTGAACAAGCCAGATGGTATTTCGAGATCGACGTCTTTCAGGTTGTTGCCGTGTGCACCCTTGAGCGTGAGCAGCATGTCGCGATTCACCGGATGCCGGCGCGCCGGACTCTCGATCCGCTTGCGGCCGGACAGATAATCACCAGTCAGCGAGCGTGGCGCCTTCAGCAAATCCTCGAATGTTCCCTGCGCGACCACTTCGCCACCATGCACGCCAGCACCCGGGCCGATGTCGACGACATGGTCGGCCAGACGGATCGCGTCCTCATCATGCTCGACCACGATCACGGTATTGCCGAGGTCGCGCAGCCGGGTGAGCGTGCCCAGCAGGCGTTCGTTGTCGCGCTGATGCAATCCGATACTGGGCTCGTCGAGCACATACATCACGCCGACAAGGCCCGCGCCAATTTGCGAAGCCAGGCGGATGCGTTGCGCCTCCCCACCAGACAGGCTGTCTGCCTTGCGCTCCAGTGTCAGGTAGTCGAGGCCAACATCGACCAGGAAACTCAACCGCTGGCTGATCTCCTTCACGATCTTGCTGGCGATCTCGCCACGCCAACCCGGCAGTGTCATCGAGCCGAAAAACGCCAGTCCTACATCGATCGGCATCTTGGAAATTTCCGGGAGTGGCTTGTCAGCGACGAACACATTGCGCGATGCCCGGTTCAAACGCGCCCCGCCGCATTCCACGCAGGGACGCTCGCTGACGTACTTCGCCAGCTCTTCGCGCACGGCGGAGGATTCGGTTTCGCGATAGCGGCGCTCAAGGTTCGGCAGGATGCCTTCGAACTTGTGCTTGCGCTGACTTCGACCACCGGCTTCCGTGACGTAATTGAATGTGATCAGCTCGCCACTACTGCCGTACAGCACATGCTTGCGATCAGCTTCGAGCATGTCCTGCCAAGGCATGTCCAGGCTGAAGCCATAGTGCTTGGCCAGCGACTGGATCAACTGAAAATAGTAAATGTTGCGACGGTCCCAGCCGCGCACGGCGCCGGCCGCGAGCGACAGCTCCGGATGCACCACGACCCGCGACGGGTCGAAGAACTGCGAGACGCCCAATCCGTCACATGCGGGACAGGCACCCACCGGCGAGTTGAACGAGAACAGGCGCGGCTCGAGTTCCGGCAGCGAGTAGTCGCAGACCGGGCAGGAATATTTTGAAGAAAACAGCAGCGGCGCGCGTTCGGGTTGATCCATCGACTGGACGATGGCCATGCCGTCGCCCAGCTTCAACGCAGTCTCGAACGATTCAGCCAGTCGCTGCTTGATTTCATCGCGGGGCTTGAAGCGATCAATCACTGCGTCAATCGTGTGCTTCTGCCGCAGCGCAAGTGCCGGCACCGCATCGATTTCATGCAACACACCATTGACGCGCACGCGCACGTAACCTTGCGCACGCAGCTGATCGAATACCTGTGCATGCTCGCCCTTGCGCTCGCGGACCACAGGCGACAGCAGCATCCAGCGCTGTTCGGCCAAGACCGGGTCGGCTTCCATCGCCAGCACTTGGTCAACCATCTGGCTGACGATCTGCGCTTCAAGCGGGAAATGATGGTCCGGGCAACGCGGCGTGCCGACGCGTGCATAGAGCAGGCGCAGGTAGTCGTAGATTTCGGTGATGGTGCCAACGGTCGAGCGCGGGTTGTGGCTGGTGGACTTCTGCTCGATCGAGATCGCCGGGCTGAGCCCTTCGATGTGGTCGACGTCGGGCTTGTCCATCACCGACAGGAACTGCCGCGCATAGGCCGACAGCGACTCCACGTAGCGGCGCTGCCCTTCGGCATAGATCGTGTCGAATGCCAGCGACGACTTGCCGGAACCGGACAGGCCGGTGATCACGATCAGCTTGTCGCGTGGCAAGTCAATGTCGATGTTCTTGAGGTTATGCGTCCGTGCACCGCGAATGCGGATGGTATCCAGCGCCATCAGGAAGTGATCTCGTTCGTGGGGAAGGGCCCGGGAATTCGCCGGGCAACAGGGCAGGGTACCCAGCCGACGATTTGGGGGCAAATGGCGAGATTTCCAGTATGTTTGTGGGTCTGCGCAAGAGCGCCTCACATCGGGGCCTGGCGCCGCCGCTTTATCCAGTCGTCCAGGACTGATGCAGTGGACGCGGGTCCGTCGCTTCGCGGCTCCTCCTGCCGGGCCTAGCGAGCCGGGCGTTCATCCGGGCTGCGCGGCACTGCTGCGCAAGAAGTCCGGCCTCACCCTTGGACCGCTCGGTGCCACGCGCGCCGATGCGCGACACCCGGCGAGCACAGGCAGGCCACGATCAGAGAGTAGTGGCCGGCTGGTTGACCCTAACCCCCTGAATCCCCTACAATTCCGCTCCTGTCCGGCCTCGATGCCGTGCAGGGACAAGAATAACTACAGAATCCACGACCAGGAACCATCAACATGTACGCAGTTCTAGTGACTGGCGGTAAGCAATACCGCGTGATGCAGGGCGAAAAGCTCCGCGTCGAAAAGCTCGAAGCCGAAGAAGGCAGCGAGATCAAGTTTGACAACATCCTGCTGCTCGGCGACTCGGACGGCATCAAGCTGGGCGACGCGCTGAAAGGCGCAATCGTCGGCGCCAAGGTTGTTGGCCACGGCCGTGCGGACAAGATCCGTATCGTCAAGTTCCGCCGCCGCAAGCACCATCGCAAGCAGATGGGCCACAGGCAGCATTACACCGAAATCGAGATCACCGGCATCGCCGGTGGCGAAAAGAAGTAAGGAGAAGCAGTCATGGCACATAAAAAAGCTGGTGGTTCGACCCGCAACGGCCGCGACTCCAACCCGAAATACTTGGGCGTGAAGATCTATGGTGGCCAGGCGATCGAAGCCGGCAATATCATCATTCGTCAGCGCGGCACCCAGTTCCACCCGGGCATGGGCGTAGGCCTTGGCCGCGACCACACCCTGTTTGCGCTGATCAACGGCAAGGTGGAGTTCACCGTCAAGGGTCCGAAGAAGCGCCGAACCGTCAACGTCGTCGCCACCGCGTAAGCGCTGGACGACGTATCGCGAAGAGCCCCGCTTCTGCGGGGTTTTTCGTTTGCGAGACCCGTGCTTCTTATTCACTTCATCCAACATTGCGACAATCAAGCCATGAAACTCGTCGACGAAGCAGAAATCACCGTAACCGCAGGCAATGGCGGCAATGGCTGCATTGGTTTTCGCCGGGAGAAGTTCATCCCG
>JBBSRO010000052.1:0-17630 GCA_038242955.1 Lysobacterales bacterium | reverse complement strand
CAAGGGTCACGAAATTGTCGTCGTACAGGCAATTGAGCTTGCCCAGTTTCAGGTGCCCTGCCAGTGACACCGCTTCGGCGCAGACGCCTTCCATCAGGTCGCCGTCACTCACCAGCGCCCATGTGCGGTGATCGACGATGTCGTGGTCTCTCCGGTTATAACGCGCGCCCAGTTGCGCCTCCGCAATGGCCAGTCCGACGGCGTTAGCCATGCCCTGCCCCAGTGGCCCGGTGGTGACTTCCACGCCAGCCGTGTGGTTGCGCTCGGGATGGCCAGGCGTCCTGCTTCCCCACTGCCGGAACTGCTTGATGTCTTCCACGGTAAGGTCGTACCCGGTCATATGCAGCAGCGCATACAGCAGCGCAGAACCGTGTCCCGCCGACAGCACGAAACGGTCGCGGTCGGACCAGCTCGGATTGTCTGGATTAAATTTCAGGAAGCGCTGCCACAGCACATAGGCCATGGGTGCAGCGCCCAGCGGCAGTCCGGGGTGGCCGCTGTCGGCTTTCTGCACCATGTCCACGGCGAGGAAGCGCAGCGTGTCGATGCATTTCTGATCGAGCGTCTTATCAAGTGTCGGGTCGGGCATGAAACGTTCTCCTAGCGATGCTGTGCCTATCGCCTGTCGCGTGTCGCATTACGAAGGGACGCGCAGCAGAAAATCAGCGATGGCCCTGGTTTACCTCAGCGTTCCGGCATTCACGGTGATCGCGGTAGTACCGGATCAGGGCGTTGGTGGAACTGTCGTGCGCCAGGTCCGGATCGCTGTCGGCAAGTTCGGCTTCGGTTTTTTGCGCCAACTGCTTGCCCAACTCCACGCCCCACTGGTCAAAGCTGTCGATATTCCAGATCACGCCTTGCACGAATACGCAGTGCTCATACAGCGCCACCAGCGTGCCCAGCGTGTGCGGCGTCAAGCGGTCGGCGAGGATCGTCGTGCTGGGACGATTGCCGTCGAACACGCGATGCGGCACGACTGCTTCGGCCGTTCCCTCAGCGCGAACCGCACCTGCGTCTTTGCCAAATGCCAGCGCTTCGCCTTGGGCAAACAGGTTCGCCATCAACAAGTCGTGCTGCGTATCGAAGTCATTCAAGGCCTGGCAAAAACCGATGAAATCGCAGGGCACGAACCGCGTGCCCTGATGCAGCAGTTGGTAGAACGAATGCTGGCCGTTGGTACCTGGCTCGCCCCAGTAGATCGGTCCGGTCGGCACCTCGACGCGCTTGCCATCGCGGGTGACGTGCTTGCCGTTGCTCTCCATCGTGAGCTGCTGCAGATAAGCCGGGAAGCGTTTGAGATACTGCGCATACGGCAATACCGCCACTGTTTCGGCGCCCAGGAAATCGTTGTTCCAGATCCCGATCAGCGCCATCAGTACCGGCAGGTTGCGTTCGAAAGGTGTGTCGCGGAAATGATTGTCCATGACGTGGAAGCCGGCCAGCATTTCGTGGAATCGCTCAGGCCCGATCGCGATCATGGTGGACAGGCCAATCGCCGAATCCATTGAATAGCGCCCGCCGACCCAGTCCCAGAACTCGAACATGTTGGCAGGATCGATGCCGAACGCCTGCACGCCTGCGGCGTTGGTCGACACTGCAACGAAGTGCTTGCTGATCGCTGCGTCATCCTTGAGCGCAGCCAGGCACCACGTCCGCGCATCACGCGCATTGGTCAAGGTTTCCTGGGTACCGAAGGATTTCGAGCAGACGATGAAGAGCGTTTCGGCCGGATCCAGGTCGCGCGTCGCTTCGATGAAATCGGTCGGATCGACGTTGGATATGAAGCGCACCTGCAATTCACGCAGGCTGTAATGGCGCAATGCTTCATACGCCATGACCGGACCCTGATCCGAGCCACCAATGCCGATATTGACGACGTTGCGGATGCGCTTGCCGGTGGCGCCTGTCCAGCGACCATCGCGAACTTTGTCGGCAAAAACCGACATCCTGCCGAGGACCGCGTGCACCTCGGGCATGACATCCACGCCATCGACCTCGATGCATGCGCCCACAGGCGCGCGCAGTGCGATATGCAATGCTGGACGGTCTTCGGTCGTGTTGAAGTGCGTGCCGGAAAACATGGCCTTGACGGCGTCTTTGACACTGCATGCCTCACACAAGCTCACCAACAGACGCATGGTGTCGTCGCCGACCAACTGTTTGGAATAGTCGAAGTACAAGCCGGCCGCTTGCACGCGCATGCGTTCGCCGCGCGCCGGATCCGCCGCAAACATGTCGCGCAGGCTGCTTTTGGCTTGTTGGCCTATCTCGCCAGCGTGTTGCTGCAACGCCTGCCACTGCGGACGCTGGGTGACGGTCATGCCAGTGCCTTTGCCTTGTCGCCAATTTGCTGCAGCAGTTGCTTCCACGATTTGACGAAGGACGCGGCGCCCTCTTTCTGCAATTGCGTGGCCAGTGCATCGGTATCGATGCCGGCGGCTTTGAATGGTTGCAGCACATCGCCCGCGTCATTACCCAGTACGCTTTCAACCTTGCCGTGATCGGCGAACGCTTTCAGGGTCTTGTCCGGGATCGTGTTGATCGTATCTGGCGCGGCGAGCGCAGAAACATAAAGTGTGTCTGAAGCGTCCGGATCCTTGGTGCCGGTACTGGCCCACAACAGGCGCTGTGGTTTGGCGCCGGCATCGGCAAGCTTTTTCCAGCGATCCGATGCCAGCAGTTCACGGTAGGCGCGATATGCCTGCCGACTGATCGCAATACCGAGCTTGTTTTGCAGTGCCGTGGGAATGGTTTCCGCCACCGCCTTGTCCCACCGGCTGACGAATAGCGATGCCACCGATGACACGACAGGATCGCGACCGCCCCTGATCCGCCGTTCGATTCCGCGCAGATAGGCTTCGGCTGACGCGACGTATTGCTCGGTGGAAAACAGCAGCGTGACGTTGATCGGTACGCCGTTGTAGATCGATTCCTCGATTGCCGGCACACCCGCTGGCGTACCCGGAATCTTGATATAGAGGTTTTTACAGGCGGCCTGGTCGTGGATACGTTGCGCAGCAGTGGTGGTGCCGGCGGTGTCACTGGCCAGCAACGGCGAGACCTCCATCGACACCCAGCCGTCGACGCCGTCAGTCACCTTGTGTGCCGGCTCAAACAGTTTCGCTGCGCGCCGCAGGTCCTCCAACGCCAGTTCGATGAACAACGCTTCGCCCTGCATCCCCGCGGCGGCCTTTTTGCTGATGGCGTCATCGTAGGCAGCGCTGCCGGCGATGGCGTGCTCGAAGATGCTCGGATTCGACGTCAGCCCAGTGATGCCGAACTCCCTGATGTAGCGCTCGAGCGTGCCGTCGTCGAGCAGGGCGCGGGTGATATTGTCCAACCACAGGCTCTGACCGGTCGCTCGAAGTTCTTGCAGGTTGTGATTCATGTCGATTCCTTGAGGTAAGACGTGTGCGACGCGGCGCTCAACATGGCGCGCTCCGCTCTGGTTTGGGGTCGTGCCAGGTGTTATCGCCGCTGACAATCGCGCTCGCGCTGTCCGGGCCCCAGCTGCCCGGCGCGTAACTTTCTACCGCGGCCGGCAGGTCCAAGACTGGATCCACTACGCGCCAAGCTTCCTCGACCGCCTCGTCATGGGTGAACAACGTCCCATCGCCCACCAACGCATCGCCGAGCAGGCGCTCATAAGGTGGCGCGTCGCCGGCCTGCTGATTGCGCGCGACCAGCTCAACGTTCTTGCCGCGCATGGCTTCGCCGGAGCGCTTGACCCGCGTTCCCAGCGCAACCACAACCTCAGGGCTAAGGCGGAAGCGGACATAGTTGGAATGGGCAGGATGCATGCCTTCGGGTTGGTCCTCACCGAAGATGGCCATCGGCGGAGATTTCAGGTCAACAACCACCTCGGTCGAGGTGATGGGCAAACGCTTGCCAGCGCGGATATAGAACGGCACTCCCGCCCATCGCCACGTGTCGATCTCCAGCTTCAGCGCTGCATAGGTCTCGACATTGGAATCCTTGGCGACGCCGGCTTCGTCGCGATAGCCCTTGAACTGCCCGCGGACCACGTTGCCGGCCTGCAGTGGCCGCATCGCCCGGAATAGCCGCAGTTTTTCAGCGTGGATCGCGGTCGCATCGTCGCCGACAGGTGCGTCCATCGCCAGCATCGCCACGATCTGCAACATGTGGTTCTGGATCACGTCACGGATCGTTCCAACACCCTCATAAAAGCTGCCGCGACCCTGCACGCCAAAATGCTCGGCCATGGTGATCTGGACATTGTCGACATAGTCGCGGTTCCAGACCGGTTCCAGGAACGCGTTGGCGAAGCGGAAATAGAGCAGGTTACGTACCGCCTCTTTGCCCAGATAGTGGTCAATACGGAAGATCGATTTTTCCGGAAAGACGTCATGCAGCACTTTGTTCAGCGCTCGAGCCGAGGCCAAGTCGCGACCAAAAGGTTTTTCCACGACCACGCGCGCGTTCTTGGCACAGCCGGAACTACCAAGCGATTGCACCACGTCCTCGAACATCGAGGGCGGAATTGCCAGGTAATGCAGCTGCCGCGCCACATCGCTCAGCGTTTGCTTGAGACGATGAAAGGTTTCCGGCTCCCGGTAATCACCATCGACGTAACGTAGTTGCCTGGAAAGCTTGTCGAAGGCCGCTTCGTCAACCTCCCCTGCATGCAGCAAGCTGGCACGCACGCGTTCGCGCAGCTGATCAACCGTCCAGCCCGCCCGGGCTACGCCTATCACAGGCATGTCCAGTCTTCCGTGCTGGATCATGGCTTGCAGCGCCGGAAAGATCTTCTTGAACGCAAGGTCGCCAGTCGCGCCGAAAAGGACCAGCGCATCGGATTTAGCAGGGGATCGCTTCAATGGTGACTCCTTGAATTCCGCGTCCCTCGATCAACGCGTGACGTTGTCGATGGCAGCGCAGGCCATAACGGTAGGCTCAACTTGGTTAAGATCAGGTCGCAGTGACGTATGCACCGCGTCTGCAAATATGGACGGTGATGCGACAATGGCGGTTCTATCGCAACGCCTGCCATCGCCATGTCCGCTATCACAATCAACTCCCGGTTTCGCAAGTCCCTGCCCGGCACCGACCTAGACTATTTCGACGCGCGCGCTGCAGTCGATGCGCTGCAGCCCGGCGCATGGGATCAGCTGTCCTACACCGCCCGCGTGCATGCCGAGAATCTGGTGCGGCGTGCCGAGCCCGAGATGCTGGATGCCTACCTGACCCAGTTGATCGAGCGCCGCCGCGACCTCGATTTTCCATGGTTCCCGGTGCGCGTGGTTTGCCACGACATCCTCGGTCAAACCGCGTTGGTGGATTTAGCTGGCTTGCGAGATGCGATCGCCGAACAAGGCGGCGATCCGGCGCAGGTCAATCCGGTAGTGCCGGTGCAGTTGATCGTGGACCACTCGCTGGCGGTGGAGTCGGCCGGCTTTGATCGCGATGCATTCTTGAAAAATCGTGCGATCGAGAACCGTCGCAATGCCGACCGTTTCGATTTCATCGACTGGACGAAACTCGCGTTCCAGAACATCGACGTGATTCCGCCGGGCAACGGAATCATGCATCAGATCAACCTGGAACGAATGAGCCCGGTCATCGCGGTCGACAATGGCGTCGCGTTCCCGGACACCTGCGTCGGCACCGACAGCCACACGCCGCATGTCGATTCACTTGGCGTGATTGCAATTGGCGTGGGCGGGCTGGAAGCGGAAAGCGTGATGTTGGGGCGCGCGTCGTGGATGCGCCTGCCGGACATCATCGGCGTGGAACTCAGCGGCAAGCCGCAGCCCGGCATCACCGCGACCGATGTGGTGCTGGCGATGACCGAATTCCTGCGTGCATCCAAAGTCGTTGGCGCCTATCTGGAATTTCGTGGCGAAGGCGCTGCCGCGCTGACATTGGGTGACCGCGCGACGATTTCAAACATGGCGCCAGAATACGGCGCGACCGCGGCGATGTTCTTCATCGACAACATGACTCTGGATTACCTGCGCCTGACCGGCCGCGAAGATGCGCAAGTAGCTTTGGTCGAAACCTATGCCAAGCAGGCCGGCTTGTGGGCCGATGCTCTGGCAGGTGCGAAGTACGACCGCACGCTGCACTTCGACCTGTCATCGGTGGTGCGCAACATGGCCGGCCCGTCCGTCCCGCACAAGCGGGTGTCGACCAGCGAGCTTTCCCGCAGCGGAATTGCAAACAATCTCGAAGGTGCACTGAAGCAAGAAGCACAGGGTTTAATGCCGGATGGCGCGGTGATTATTGCTGCGATCACCAGCTGCACCAACACCAGTAATCCGCGCAACGTGATTGCCGCTGGCCTGTTGGCACGCAACGCGAATGCCAAGGGGCTGACCCGCAAGCCATGGGTGAAGACCTCGCTGGCGCCGGGCTCCAAGACGGTCGAGCTTTATCTGCAGGATGCCGGCTTGCTGAGCGAACTGGAGGAGCTCGGCTTCGGCATCGTCGGTTTTGCCTGCACGACATGCAACGGCATGAGTGGCGCGCTGGATCCTGCGATCCAGCAGGAAGTGGTCGAGCGTGACCTGTATTCGACTGCGGTGTTGTCAGGCAATCGCAATTTCGACGGTCGCATCCATCCGTATGCGAAGCAGGCGTTCCTCGCCTCGCCGCCATTGGTGGTTGCGTATGCCATCGCTGGGACGATTCGCTTCGACATCGAAAAGGATGTGCTTGGTCTGGACCATGACGGAAAACCTGTGACGCTCAAAGACCTCTGGCCGAGCGACGAAGAGATCGACGCGGTCGTGAAAGCCTCGGTAAAACCCGAACAATTCTGGCAAGTGTATGACCCGATGTTCGCGATCCAGGCCAAGGGTGCGGCAGTCAATCCGCTGTACGACTGGCGCGAGATGAGTACTTATATTCGCCGGCCGCCGTATTGGGAAGGCGCGCTGGCGCGCGAGCGCACGATGACCGGCATGCGTCCGCTGGCAGTACTTGGCGACAACATCACCACCGACCATATGTCACCGTCGAACGCGATCATGGCCAGCAGCGCAGCTGGTGAATATTTGACCAAGATGGGCGTGCCGGAAGAGGACTTCAATTCCTACGCAACCCATCGCGGTGATCACCTGACCGCGCAACGTGCGACGTTCGCCAATCCGAAATTGCTCAATGAAATGGTGCGCGATGCCGACGGCAGGGTGCGCCAGGGATCACTTGCGCGCATCGAACCCGAGGGCGAGGTAGTGCGTATGTGGGAAGCCATCGAAACCTACATGGAACGTGCGCAGCCGCTGATCATTGTTGCCGGTGCCGACTACGGCCAAGGCAGTTCGCGTGACTGGGCAGCGAAGGGCGTGAGGCTGGCCGGCGTGGAAGCGATTGCCGCCGAAGGCTTCGAGCGCATCCATCGCACCAACCTGATCGGCATGGGCACACTGCCGCTGCAGTTCCAGCCGGGCACAACGCGACTGACACTCGGCATCGACGGCAGTGAAACGTTTGATGTACGCGGTACGCCTGGAGCGGGTTCGGAACTGACCTTGGTGATCCATCGCCGCGATGGCCAGCAGATTGATGTGCCGATGACCTGCCGCCTCGACACTGCCGAGGAAGTTTCAATCTACGAAGCCGGCGGCATGCTGCAGCGGTTTGCCCAGGATTTCCTGGAGGCCAGCAAGGCCGCCTGATTGCGACAACACCAGGATTCTCTGTCCACTGGAATACAGGAAAGGAGACGGAATGTCGTCTGACAACGGTAATGCCCGCCCCGACTGGGATCGTGTACTGATCGACATCGTGGACTACGTGCGCGAGTTCCAGCCCACGTCCGAGCTGGCCTGGCAAACCGCCCGACATGTGCTGCTTGATTCACTGGGCTGCGCGATGGAAGCGCTGGACTATCCCGCCTGCCGCAAGTTGCTTGGTCCAGTGGTACCCGGCGCAACGCTTGAGAATGGCGCGCGGGTACCCGGCACAAATTTCCAACTTGATCCGATCAAAGCCGCGTTCGACATCGGCGCGATGATCCGCTGGCTGGACTTCAACGACACCTGGCTGGCCGCCGAATGGGGCCACCCGTCCGACAATCTCGGCGCTATCTTGTCCGTAGCCGACTGGCGCAGCCGCAACGCAGCATCTACTGGCCAACCATCATTGACGATGCGCGACGTGCTGGCTTGCGTCATCAAGGCGCACGAGATTCAAGGCGTGATGGCGCTGAAAAATTCGTTCAACCAGGTGGGACTGGATCATGTGGCGCTGGTCAAACTTGCATCTACAGCGGTGGTCTGCGAGTTGCTTGGGCTAACCCGCGAGCAATCGCTGGCCGCGCTGTCGCAGGTATTCGTGGATGGTCAAAGTCTGCGCACCTACCGGCACGCGCCCAATACCGGCTCACGCAAGAGTTGGGCGGCTGGTGATGCCTGCAGCCGCGCGGTGCGACTTGCGCTGATCACGCAGACCGGCGAGATGGGTTATCCCGGCGCACTCACTGCACCGGCCTGGGGTTTTTACGATGTGTCCTTCCAAGGCCGCGCGTTCCGCTTCGAGCGCAGCTACGACAGCTATGTGATTGAGAACGTGCTGTTCAAGATCAGCTTCCCCGCCGAGTTCCACGCGCAAAGCGCGGTAGAGGCGGCAATGACCCTGCATCACACGCTGCAGGAACGTGGACGCAGTACGGATGACATCGCAAAGATCAGCATCCGTACCCAAGCCGCCTGCATGCGCATCATCGACAAGCAGGGCCCGCTGGATAACCCAGCCGACCGCGATCACTGCATCCAGTACATGGTGGCAGTGCCGTTGATCTTCGGTCGCCTCACCGCCGCCGATTACGAAAACGACATCGCCTCCGACCCGCGCATTGACGCCCTGCGTGCGAAGATCCATTGCGCGGATGAGCCGCAATTCACCGCTGACTATCACGACACAGACAAGCGCTCGATCGCCAACGGCCTGACCGTAACCTTCACTGACGGCAGCCTGCTCGATGAGGTGCTGGTGGAATACCCCATCGGCCACCGCCGCCGCCGCGCCGAAGGCATCCCGCTGCTGGAAGCAAAGTTCCGCACTAACCTGGCGCGGCGCTTCAATCCCGCACAGCAGCAACGCATCCTCGATGCATCTTCGGATCAGGCTGCACTGGAAGCCATGCCGGTGCATGAATTCATGAATCTGTTCGCAACGACCAGTCTCCACGGATAATCCACATCAACTTGCCAACACCAGAACCAGACATCCATGACCCACGCGCTCCAACTCCACTCCCCCCAAATACGTTTTCCCGCGACCTACATGCGTGGCGGCACATCCAAGGGCGTTTTTTTTCGCCTTGAGGATCTGCCTGCCGATGCGCAGCTGCCGGGTACGGCGCGCGATGCGTTGCTGATGCGCGTCATCGGCTCACCCGATCCGTACGGCAAGCACACCGACGGTATGGGCGGGGCGACGTCGTCCACCAGCAAGTGCGTGATCATTTCGAAGTCGGCCGTCGCCGATCACGATGTGGACTATCTGTACGGGCAGGTCAGCATTGACAGCGCATTCGTAGACTGGAGTGGCAACTGCGGCAACCTGAGCTCAGCGGTCGGGCCGTTCGCGATTGCGAATGGTTTGATCGATCCCGCGCGGGTGCCCCGCAACGGAATCTGCACGGTGCGGATCTGGCAGGCCAACATCGGCAAAACGATCATCGCGCATGTGTCGGTGACCAATGGCGAGGTGCAGGAAACCGGCGACTTCGAACTGGATGGCGTGACTTTTCCGGCAGCAGAGATCGTGCTGGAATTCATTGATCCCGCTGACGATGGCGAAGGCGCATTGTTCCCGACCGGCAACCTGGTCGATGACCTCGATGTACCCGGCGTGGGCACGTTGAAGGCGACGATGATCAATGCCGGCATCCCGACTATTTTCGTCAATGCCGCCGACATCGGCTGCACGGGTAGCGAGTTGCAAGGCGCGATCAACGAGAGTCCGCAGCAGCTTGCGATGTTCGAAGCAATCCGTGCGCATGGCGCGGTACGCATGGGGCTGATCAGCGATGTATCGCAAGCGTCAACACGCCAGCACACGCCGAAGGTCGCGTTCGTCGCGCCGCCGGCGGATTACCTATCTTCCGCCGGCAAACAAGTGAGCGCCGACGCCATCGACCTGCGCGTGCGCGCGATGTCGATGGGCAAGCTGCATCACGCGATGATGGGTACGGCGTCCGTCGCGATTGCGACCGCTGCGGCGATTCCCGGCACGCTGGTGAATCTTGCGGCGGGTGGTGAGCTGCGCGTTGCAGTGTGCTTCGGCCATCCGTCCGGCACCTTGCGCGTTGGCGCTGCGGCATCGCAAGTCGATGGCCAGTGGCAAGTCACCAAAGCGGTGATGTCACGGTCCGCACGCGTGCTGATGGAAGGTGCCGTGCGGGTGCCACGGGAACAACTGGGCGGCGTTTAAGCCGCTGCGCCAGTGGAATCAAAACCGGTTTTTGCAAGCTCATGGCGAGCCTGGTCAAAACCTTGCGTCGGCACGATGTCGTTGTCGCGACTGCTCAGTTCCGACCACTGTTCCAGGATAGCCTCGGCAGTGGCCGCTTCACCCAGAAAAATACCTTGGGTCAGCGGGATGTAAGCCAGTTCGAAGCCGCCCGCACCGGCACTGAGAATGGCGCGATTGGGCGCCTGTTCGGATACCAGCGCCAGCACCGCTGGACTCACCAGCTCCGGCTTGAATTTCGCCAGTTGCTCAGGCGGAAGAATGCCTTCCATCATCTGCGTAGCCCCGGTAGGCGCAAGGCAATTGACGCGGATGTCGTGCTTGCCTCCTTCGATGCCAAGCGTCTGCATCAAGCCCACGAGGCCCATCTTGGCGGCAGCGTAATTGGCTTGGCCGAAGTTTCCGTACAAGCCACTGCACGAGGTGGTCATGACAATGCGGCCATAGTTCTGCGCACGCATCGCGTTCCACACTGCCTTGGTGCAGTTGGCGGAACCCATCAGGTGCACGTCCACCACCAAGCGGAAATCAGCCAACTCCATCTTGGCAAAGCTCTTGTCGCGAAGGATTCCTGCGTTGTTGACCAGGATGTCGATGCGGCCCCAATCGGCAAGCACTTCATCGGCCATCGCCTGCACCGCGTCGGCGTCGGCCACCGAGCATTTCGCCCCGCGCGCCTGTCCGCCGGCCGCGACAATTTCCGCCACCACTGCATCTGCGGCATGGCCCAAGTCGTTGACCACCACCTTGGCGCCGCGTTGCGCCAATAAAAACGCGTGCGAACGCCCTAGTCCGCCACCCGCTCCCGTCACGATCGCCACGCGACCTGTCAGATCAATCACTCGCTTCCCCTGGTTTCAAATTTCGATGCTTACGCCTGGCGAGCCTGCCATGCAGCGAACGATTCTATTGCGCGTGGATCATCTTACTCAGCATCTGCCTGCGGCTCCCAGATCATGTGTACGTCGGCACGCGCATAGTGCGATCCCGCACGCGGCGCCGGATGGTGACGGAAGCCACTGCGCTCGTACATCGCGATCGCGTTCGTCAGCGGACTGCTGGATTCAAGATACAACTCGCGCCCGCCCAGCGTGCAATACAGCGCCACCGCGGCATCCATCAGCAAGCGTCCGATGCCCTGACCTCGCACGGCGGGCGTCACCGCCATCTTGGTGAGTTCGTACACACCATTGCCATCGTGCTTCAGCGCGGCGGTGCCCATCGCGTGGTCGTCTGCATCGACCGCAAACAGGATGTGACCGCCATCGCCCAGGATGTGCTGCTCGGGATGTCCAAGCACTTCGCGGTCATGCGGCTCGACCACGAACAAGCGCTGCAGCCACTCGATGTTGAGATTGGCGAAATCCTCGCGCCAGCGTGGCTCGAAGCTCGTGATGCGGATATGGGTTGGTGGATTGCTCATCGAGGTCAGTCCTCAATGCGTGCTGTCGAAACGCGCTGGCTCCAGCACATCGCCTTCGATGGCGGGAATCCGTTGGCCCTGCGCGCCACGCGCCTGCAGATACCCATCCGGGCTGCGTGCATATACGCGCTCGCCACCCTGGCTAGAGCGCAGCCGAAGCAGTTCACCCTCCGTGCTCCATGCACCGGCGTCCTCGAAACGGCGCTCATGGTCCTGTCCGTAATAGACCTCGACCATCCTATAGCGCCGGGTCTTGCCAGCCTGTTCCAACCGCAACCACGATTCAATGCCGTTGCAGTCCGCGCAGTTGCGTTCGCCGCTGAATTCCATGCCATTGGTGAGTGTGCTTGCAGTTGCAACGGCTTTCGCGGGCGCGGTGATTGGCTTGCCAATATCGCAACCACTCAACATCAATACTGCCGTGAGCACGGCAAAGACAGCAATGGTGCGAATCGGGGACATGTGCGGATTGTGACGCAGGCCCGCACGGCGCGCACGAACGAACGGCGCCACGTGGGCGCCGTTCGTCGGTTGGCTTCAAAGGCCGGCGGATTGAAAACCAGCGAGCGAAACGGTCACCACCTACGGCCATGACGGTCGTAACGTCCGTGGTCACCGTATCCACTACGACCATCGCGATCCTGCCGGGGATCGTAGTACGTGGTCTTGCACTTTCCATGCTTGTTGCACTTGACCCGCTGCGATACACCCACCCGTTGATTACGATAATTTCCATACGCATTTCCGTACGGCGCGCCCGGGCGGTATTGCGTACGGTAATTCCCACGTGGGACCTGACGGTAATAGGCCACACGACCATAGCGGTCACGCTGGGCAACCAAGCGGTCGTTGTAGCCATAATTACCATGGCGGTAATAAGGCGTGTTACCGCGCATCGCCACGTCCGCGACATTGACCAGCACGCGAATCAAGTCATCAGACGACTGGGCCTGCGCCGGAGCCGGGGCCGCCAATGCGGCAAAACCAAGACTGGCGGCAAGGACGGCCGGGGCCAGGTAGCGGGACAGGCTCATGGTGTTCTCCTTCGACGCCCACGTCGTTGCAGGCTCTGGATCAACCATGCACGTTCGTCAGTGAACGGTTTTCTAACTTCGACGAAACACGCCCTTTGCATGCAACCGCTGTTCAGCCAAGTAGTGCCTGCGCCTTCAACTCGCCTACGGTGGCGGCCAATTGATCAATAGCGGCAATACTGCGCATGCGTTCGATACCGACATCTACGTTGGCTTCGGCTTCATGCACCCAGGTCACGTGGTAGGGCACATGAATGCCCCAGCCGCCGAGTTCCAGTACAGGCGCGATATCGGAACGCAGCGAGTTGCCAACCATCAGAAATTGCGATGGATTGATGTCGAATTCGCGCAGCACGCGCGCATAGGTCGCCGGATCCTTTTCACTCACTACCTCGATGCGTCCGAACAGCTCGGCCAAGCCACTATCACGCACTTTGGCTTCCTGGTGGAACAAGTCACCCTTGGTGATTAACACCACCAGAAAGTCGCGTGCGATGACCTCTACAGCATCGCGTACGCCGGGCAGGACCTCCACCGGATGCCGTAACAGCTCCTTGCCCAACTGCACGATGCGGTGGATGTCCGTGGCCGTGATTCGCGCATCGGTGATGGTCACCGCTGCTTCGACCATCGACAGCACCATGCCCTTCACACCGTAACCGAATATCTCGATATTGCGTGCTTCATATTCGTACAGTTGCCTGCCGATGTCGGTCAAGTCGACATACGCGGAAATGATGCGCTCGAACTCAAGCTGAGCCGCATCGAAATAATCCTGGCTGCGCCACAAGGTGTCGTCGGCATCGAAGCCAACCAGTGCGATTCCGCTGGGTTGCATTGCGTCCATGGTGCAAGTGTAAGGCGCCCCGGCCGCTTGACTCATTGCGCTCGACTCATTGCGCTGGTCGCAACGCGAGGTTCAACGGCTTGAGTCCCATGGCCGTGCGATAGCGTGCGTGCAACGCTTGTACCTTCGCCACGTACTGGCGGGTTTCGGCGTAAGGCGGCGGGCCGCCATACTTCGTCACCGTGCCAATACCAGCGTTGTAAGCAGCCACCGCCAGCCCGACATCACCCTTATAGCGTCGAAGCAGGTCACGCAACAGTGTCGCGCCGGCGTCGATCGACTGTTTGGGCGAAAAGGGATCGCTGACGCCATATTCCAGCTGCACCGAGGGCATCAACTGCATGATTCCCTGGGCGCCCTTCGGCGAAACCGCAGTGGCATCAAAACCGCTCTCGGCGTGGGCAATCGCCCGCAGCAATGCGTCATCGAGCTTGCGCACTTTTGCCGCGTTGCGAAATTCACGTGCATGCACGTTGAGCCTTGGCGTGCCCAAGGTGCCTAATCCAACGTGTGCAGGAGAGGCTGCCGGGGTAGCCACCGTGAATGCCAGGAACTTGCGCGCACCGGGAAGATTCCTGGTGCCATAGACCAGTTTGCCGTCCTGCTCACGCTCATACAGCGTGCCACTGAACACGCCAAATTCGCCCCACAGGTTGGGCACCTTGCCGCCATTGTCGTCCACGGTTTTTGCTTCGCAGCGACTTCCCGGCTCGGGAGCGGTGGACAGACTTACCGTGCCGTCGCGCACGCAGCGGTAGACAGTACGCGCATTCGTCATTCCCACGCACGCAAGCCACAAGACTGCCGTGGCGAGTATCCGGCGCAGGATCATTACTTCTTGGCGTCCACGACATTCAAATCATCGCGACGTGCCATACGCAACAGGCCAACGTTGTAAGCAAGGTAATAGCCGATCAACAAACCGGCAATCGCCAACGTCAGCGGGCTGCGCTGCAAGTTGGCAAATATGGAAGGGTCCGATGCGGCCAGGGTTACAGTGATGGCACGCACGGCGAAGAAGCGATACGCAAGTCGCCCCATCATCAGCGCAGTCAGGGCCAAACCGATGCCGGGATGCGGCGTGTACCAATGCTTGCCGACAACCGTTTCGAACTGTGTCATGCGCAAGCCCACGACACCCAGGATGCCGCCTGCCGCCAGCCCCGCCAGTACGCCCCAGCCTGCCATCGATGCACCAATGCCACCGGCCAATCCCGCCAACAGTAAAAAGCCGGCCACGACCACCATGAACAGACTGCGCACGGCCAGCCGGCCGGTGCGTAACGGCTGCCGGGCGAAATTGCGCCGAACACGTCGGTACACCATGAACGCCGCAAGCGGCGCGGCCACGGCCCAAGTCATCGCTGTTGCCGGCATTTTCAGGCCTCCTTGCAGCTCAGGCAGGCTTGCCCATGAAATCCGTCTTGCCCAACGGGGCGCCAGACTGTCGAAGGATCGCGTAAGCGGTGGTGCAGTGGAAGAACAGATTGGGCACGACATAGTTCAACAAGTAATCGCGTCCGTTGAAACGCAACTCATCGTAACCACGCATCTTCAGCACGATCTCGCGACCCTCGCTGCCATCAATCTGGCTGGTCGCATACGTGGCGATGTTGTTGCATGCACGATCAATGCGCGCGTACAGGCCAGCGAAATCAGTTTCATCATCGGCGACTGATTCCGGCTCGACACCCGCCAGCCGCGCGCACCCACGCATCGCCATGTCGCAGGCGATCTGCACTTGGCGGACAACCGGCAGCATGTCAGAGGTCAGGCGCGCCTGCACCAGCAACCCCGGATCAAAGCCACGCGTGGTCGCATGCGCTTCGCCGATCTCCAATACGTGCTTGAGATTGGCCAACGCGCGAGTGAGCACGGGCACGGACGCCTGGTGCATGGAAAGGGGCATGGCAATCCTGCATGGAAAAAGAAGTTTGGAGTCTAGACGTTATGGCGTGAATCCCCCGCCGAACGAGGCCGGCATGCACATGCCACATACAAAGCCTGCCGAGGACTGAACAACCACGTCAAGCAAGACGGACAAGCGGTGCATCCGTTTCCGGGTAAGCCACGTATGCCCAGCTGTCACCCGGCAACAAACGCCTCGTGAAGAGACAAACCCAATCAACGGAGATTCCCATGAAAGCCATGCTTACGATCGCTATTGCCACCGCACTTGCCATGTCCGCCTGCAGTGCAGCGGAGCAGCCTGCAGCCCCTACCGCCATGCCTGACGCATCGACATCAGTCGATTCCGCGATGTCGGATGGCTCCATGGCTGCAACACCAGAAAATCCGATGGTCGGCGGCGCTGCAATGAACGCCAGCGACACGATTGTTGCCAATGCATCAGCGGCGCCTAACCTGACGACCTTGGTGGCTGCAGTGAAGGCCGCTGGCTTGGTCGACACACTGCAGGGCGCTGGCCCGTTCACTGTGTTCGCACCGACCAATGACGCGTTTGCAAAACTGCCCGCAGGCACGGTTGAAGGTTTGTTGAAGCCTGAGATGAAGGATGCACTGGCAGGCGTGCTGACCTACCACGTGGTCGCCGGCAATGTGGATGCGGCCGCGCTGATGGAAATGATCAAGGCAGGCGGCGGCAAGGCCATGTTGACCACCGTGCAGGGCGAAGAATTGACCGCAACCACCAGCGGCATGGGCGATGTGACCCTGACCGACGCCAAGGGCGGCACGGCCAAGGTCACCACTGCCGATGTGCGCCAGAGCAATGGCATCGTGCACGTGATCGACACGGTGCTGATGCCGAAATAATCCAGACAAATGGTGAAATGAAAACGGGCAGCTCAGGCTGCCCGTTTTTGTTGCGGAATTGCTCGCAGTCCGTCGCGCTACTGCCTGTTACAGCATGGGCGCGAGTAATTCACGCAGTACATCGACGCGAGCCAGCATCACCGCATCGAGATCGGCAGGCTCCAGCCGGTTGAGGATGCCGTCAAGTACCCGCGCCTCGTCAGGGTTGATCGCGCCATCGCGCTCGGCAATCGACACCAACTTGTCGAGTTCGACCACATCCAGTCGCCCATCATCCCGAAAACATTCGATGGAGGTGATCGCGATTTCGAGATGGCTATGGTGTTCCTTCACGTTGAAACTCCTGGGTGCGATGACGTGCTCAATCATTCGTTGGTGGTGACGGAAAGACGCTTCTGCAGGTCTTCGCGCATGGTCACGATCTCGGTAGCCAGCTGCTGGCGTGCGGCCATGCCTTCGCGATGAATCTGGCGGACTTCTTCGACGGTGCTGATTAGCGTCTCATTGACGCTGCGCAGGGTATCCAGATCGACGATTGAACGCTGGTTAGCCTTGGCTGCACCGACTGCAGTGGAATGGACGAGTTCGGCGTTCTTGCGCATCAATTCGTTGCTGGCATCGTCAATCGCGTTGGCCAGGTCGACCGCATTGCGCTGGTCGGCCAGCGACAACTGGATCGCGAATTGATTGCGCCACATCGGGATGGTCACATCGCGCACGGCGCTGAACTTCTCGATCAACTGGATTGCGTTGGCCTGGATCAGCCGAATCATCGGCAGGGTTTGCTCGGCCACATGCTGCAGCACTTGCAGGTCGGAAACCCGTTTGTCGATCAACCGCAACGCCGTGTCCAACTCAGAACGACGCGTGCGTGATGCAGGATCCTCCTGGCACTGCAACGTCGCCAGTTCCTGCTGCAACTCTTCCATGCGCACGCGCCCTGCAGCGACATGGATACCCAGTCCGTGGCGTTCCTCCAGCACGATGCCGTGCATCTGGTCGTATTCGCGCACGCGCTGCTGCTGGGTGGTCTGGGTCTTGCCAACATCGACCATCAACTGGTCGATCTGCGTGTTGGTCGCGCTGTAACGCTGGACTAGCTCGCCTTTTT
>JBBSRO010000051.1:0-18746 GCA_038242955.1 Lysobacterales bacterium | reverse complement strand
GCCGGTCGTCTGCTGCGCCAGAACTTGTGGTTGTCGGCGGGTTACAACTGGACCGGCTTCGACGGCGATCCGGACCTCAACGGTTTCGAATACACACAGCAGGGTTTGTTCCTGCGCCTGCGCTTCAAGTTTGATGAAGATCTTTTCCGTCGTGACCCGGTCCGCTACCGCGACCCGGCCCGCTGAGGACAACCTGATGAATTTTCCGACTATCCGTTTCCGCCTGTCCCGCACGCTGTTGGCCGGCGCCATCTTGTCCATCTTCGCTGGTGCAGTGTCTGCTGAGCAGACTCAGCTCAGTCCACAGAACAAGCGCATCACTGATGAAGCCATCCATGCTGACCTGCAGGGTTATGAAGCCATGCAGGGCCGCATCCAGGCAGTCAATGAGCGCGGTCGTCCGATCAGTGACTACCACTTGTCCAAGGCGCAGTGCTGGTTGGATACATCCTTCCACGAATACACCCGCAACGATCGCAGTTCATTCCCACAAGACGCGCTAACCGAGTCAGAGAAGCTGATCGAAAGCATGGAGAGCGGTGTCTCACAGCTCTCGACCGATACCGCGCTGATCAATGGCGCGAAGCATCTGCGCGACGATTTGTGGCAACGCCTGAAAGCAATCCACGGCACGCCGGGATTTGCCTGCGCGCAGCCGAAGGTGGCATGTGGTGAAGTTGAGCTGGTTCACGCTGGCAACGAGTTCAACCAGCAGCAATTTCGCCACTCGAAGCCGTACATCCAGATTGCCGAGGACCTGGTGAATGACGCCGAAGCGTTGTCACGCCAGTGCGGTGTCGTGGCTGAACAGCCAGCAATAGCCCCAGGTCCAGGCCCGTTAATTGCCAATGTGCTGTTCGAATTCGATCGCGATAACGTGCGCAGCATCCGAAGCCATTCGCTGGAAACCATAGAGCGCGCATTGAGTACGCTGGCATCAGAGAAGCGGGAGCTGGCCGGGGTTGTATTGGTAGGTCATGCCGATCGCATACGGGGCAGCGGCCCGGACTACAACCAGGCATTGTCAAAGCGACGCGCGGAAACTGTGCGTGACTTGCTGATCGCGCGCGGTGTGGAACCGGATTTGGTTCGTTATGAATACCGCGGTGATACACAGCCTGTGCAGCAGTGCGATGGCGTTAAACCCCGCAAGGCCCTTCTTGAATGCTTGCTGCCCAACCGCCGCGTCGAGGTTCGCTTCGAGCTGACCAAATGACGGTGCTCGCACTCCTGCGCGATCGTGCGCAGGAGTGCGGCTCAGGAACGCTTGTTAATGCTTGTCTCGGATCGCTGAAGCGCCGGTATTTCCGTTGGGCCTGTGCCGGGAGTGCTGCGCGGCGGCGACCACGAAACGGGGCGGCCACTGCCAAGCATGACCCAGCCCTGCGCCAGCGCATTTTCCGGATCATTAAGCACGCTGTACGGATCGATGTTCTCGCCTGCATCCAGTCCCCACAGCCCGGCCCAGTTGCCCGTGCTGTTACGACGTGCCACCTGCAGGCACCGGCTAGCCGCGCTCAGGCTATCGGCTGGTCGCGAAGCCCGACCCGCGAGCAGCGGATAAGACGTGACGCCAATCGATATAGTTGGGGTAATGTATTGCCCTGGCGTGATCTCTACTTGCAAGCGCTCGACAGACCGGCACAGGTGCGCAGCCAGCGCAAAAGCTGCGGTCTGCGAGCTGTCTTGGCGAATCAACAAGAACGTCGAACCGCCCCAGCGGCACACGCGATCGTGTTGGTCGCTGGCCGCACGCAAGGAGTCCGCGACTGCGCGCAGGACCAAATCACCACTCGCGTGTCCTTGCTCGTCGCTGATCGTCTGGAAGCTATCGATCTCCAGCAGCAGCACAGCACTGCGGCTGCCACTAGAGGACGTGGATGTGGCGGCCTCCAATAAGCGTTCGGCCTCGCGCCGATTTGGCAGTTCGGTCAGCGCATCGGTGGTTCCCAATTCGCGAAGCCGTCGTTGCTGGCGTCGCATGCGAAGGAACAGGCCGCCGCCGCCCAGCAGCAATAAAGCTAGCGCAGCAAACGCGGCATTACGCAGCAGGCGATCGCTGCTGGCATCCTGGCTGGCGTGGATACGAAGCGGATCCAGTGCCTGCTCAGCTCTAGCCTGCAGTTTGGCCAGACGGTTCAGGGTGTCACTCTTCATTTGTCCGTGATCTGCCTGGCTCGCCTGGCGTAGATAGTCGCGCGCCTTTGCCGCGTCACCAAGCACAAGATGAATTTCTGCAAGTAGCACCAGACTGTTGCGGATGCCCTCGTCAAATTTGGCGGGCTCTGCCAACGCCAGTGCTTGATCCGCAAGCTTGCGGGCGGCTTCTGCGTGGCCCTGCTCCAGATCAATTTGCGCCAGCCGCTGTAGCGTGACCACCTGGCCCAAGGCGTCATTGGTTTGCTGCCAACCCTTGATGGAGAGGAACTCTTTTTTAGCGGCCTCAAGTTGCCCGCCTGCCCGCAATACCTCAGCGCGGTGGCTGCGGATGCGATACAGCATGATCTCTTGGCCCGGCACGCGATTGGCGATGGATTCCGCCTTCTCGAATGCCTTGCCTGCCTCTTCGTAGCGCTTGAGGTCTAGCAGCGCATAGCCATAGTTGTAATAGAGCATCACGTCGGACTGCGCGGGTGCACGGTTGAGATGATCAGACAACTCGATCGCTTGCTTCAGATAACGCAACGCACCTTCCGCGTCATCCATCTGTTCACCGCGCAGCAGTGCGATGCCAGTCAGTGCAATAATTTGAGCGCCGACGTCGCTCTCCGCGATGCCCTGTTCAAGCATCGATTCGAGTAGCCCCAAGCCTTCTTCAATATGACCGTTGCGCTGCAATAAAATGGACGCGACGCTCATGCCACGAGTGCGGTCGATGGCTGGCAGACCGGGATTTTTCAGCAGTATTCGCAGGCGTGCAACCGCGTCCAGACTGTCCTCGCCACGACCTAGTAGCTGCAAGGCAAAGCCACGGCATGCGACCGCGCCAATCTCCACTGGCGCTGGCAGCGATGGGGCTGACAGCACTTCGTCTGCGATAGCCAACGCTTCGTTAGGTGCGCCGTGCACCACCGAGTGGCAGCGCATCATTTCCTGCATTTGTCGGCTGTCACGACTTTCAGGCTGCGCTTGTGCGGAACATGCAACTGCTAGCGCAAGGCATAACAACCAGCGCTGGGGATGGTAAAGGCGTACTAGGCGTGGCATGAAATTGGTTGAATCCGGTTTGTGAAACGTGCCACTAGGCTATTGCACTACAGCCATCCAAGCAGCAACTAAGACTTTAATATAGCGTTTGTTGGCGAATAGCGTTGCGCCACCGCGGCGTTTTCAGGATTCCGAGCTATGTCTTCTTTAGAGCCCAAGCGGGATACTTCCGACCGTACTGCTGAGTACGCGTCACCCTTCAAGTGGTGGCAGGTGCGGTCCGTTCTGGATGAAGTGGATCGACGTGGGATGGTGATGCTGCGGTGGCTGTTCTTGTTAGTGGCGGCCTACCATCTGGTAATTTTGTTGTGGCTGGGTCGTCCTGCGGCAGCGCGCCTCGATCCAGTGATGCTGGCATCGGTGGTGGGTGGAATTGCAGCATGCGCGGTATCTCTAGTGCTCTTGCAGCGCCGCCAGCTACAGCTGGCGGCGGCAGCATTCGTGCTGCTGAAGCTGCTGCTGCTGGCAGTGGCGTACGGTTACTGGGGCCTGCGTGCCCAGATGCAGGTGCAAGTTCTGCAACTACTGCCGTTGTTGCTCGCCGGAACCGTGCTGGGTCGCCGCGCGTTATGGATGACCGGCATTGGCTTATGTGTGGTTCTGGCCGTTGGAGCCAGACTTGATGCCGCTGCTGGCTTCTACCACCCGGATCGAGTCGCCATGGCATTGCAAGACTTGTTCTACGTGCTGTCCGGGGTCCTGCTAACGACGTTCGTTCTCGATCAGTCGATGTCTTCTTTGCGCGAGAGTTTGAGCATCGCGCAACGCAGGGGTGCCGATCTTGCGCGCAAACGCGACGAACTTCAGATGGAGATGCAAGAAAGGGAGCGGTCCCGCGATCAACTGGTACACGCACTCAAGATTGAAAATGTGGGGCGGCTCGCCAGCGGCGTAGCACATGACTTTAATCACCTCCTCGCGCTGATCATGGGGTATGCCGGCAAGGGGCGGCGAAGCGATGATCCTGCAGAATTGAAAGCGGCATTGCAGGGCGTTGAATCGGCGGCACGTCGCGCGGCAGCGGTAACTCGACGACTGCTGGATTTCAGTCGACAAGACGTGGCTCGCCCACAGCTGCTGGACGCTGCGCAGACTATCGCCGGCATGGAAACAATGTTGCGTCAGTTGTTCGATACCCGCGTGACATTTGAACTGGACACCGGACAAGTGGATTGCCAGATCCATTTCGATCCTGCGCAGCTCGAGCTGGTCTTGCTGAGTTTGGCGGCCAACGCGCAGCAAGCGATGCCCGAGGGTGGCCATTTCAAGCTCGCGCTAGCGTGCCCGCATCCTGGCGCCGAGCTGCACATCCAAGTGCGTGATAGCGGTTGCGGCATGAGTGAGGAAGTGCGCGCACGCTGCCTGGAGGCATTTTTCACCACCAAGCCCAGCGGTCAAGGCACCGGCTTGGGTCTGGCGGTAACCGCGAATTTGATTGCGGCCGGTGGTGGGCGCATCGAAGTCGAAAGCACGCAAGGGAAGAGATCCTGTTTCCACCTTTGGCTACCGGCACGCAGACAAGCTCTGCCCAGAGAGAAATGAACGCCTGAGCGCTATGCGCGAAGGCCGGGTCGCTTTGAAAGCCGACTGGCTGTCCAATCCCGGCGTCGGAGTATTGATAAAAAAGATGGTGCGCCTGGAGGGATTCGAACCCCCGACCAATGGCTTCGGAAGCCACTACTCTATCCGGCTGAGCTACAGGCGCGTGCCGCGCGGCGCAGTGCGTCGCGGGTCGGCATTCTCGCACGATTGCCGTCGCCCGTCCCGCTGGTACGCTTGCCGCCATGGCCTACGAACGCGACGCTACCCCATTGCCGGCTTCACCCGAACCACCGCCTTATTGGGGTGACCGCCTGAACCAATACTGGCGGCTGGTGCGTGGCGACCGGCCGATTGGCTGGCTGTTGCTGTTGTGGCCCACTTGGTGGGGATTGTGGCTTGCTGCGGAAGGCGTGCCGCCGCTGTGGCCGCTGGTCGTGTTTAGCCTCGGGGTATGGCTGACGCGTTCGGCGGGGTGCGTGATCAACGACTATGCCGACCGCTGGCTAGACGGTGCGGTTGAACGCACACGCCAGCGCCCGCTAGTCAGTGGCGCGGTCTCTGGTCGCGAAGCGCTGGCCGTGTTCGCAGTGCTTATGCTGGTCGCGTTCGCTTTAGTGCTGACGATGAACCGCCTGACCGTCTACATGAGCGTGGTCGGCGTCGTGCTTGCCGCCAGCTATCCGTATCTCAAGCGGCATACCTATTTGCCGCAGGTCTACCTGGGCATGGCGTTCGGCTGGGGCATCCCGATGGCGTTTGCGGCGATCACTGGCAAGGTTCCGGCTATTGCATGGGTGTTGTACATGGCGAATATTTTCTGGGCCACCGCCTATGACACTTGGTATGCGATGGTCGATCGCGAAGACGACCTGCGCATGGGCGCGAAATCCACCGCGATCCTGTTCGGCGACGCGGACCTGATTGCCCAAGGCGTGCTCTATGCCTGCATGTTGTTTGCGCTGGTGCTGGTGGGCCGCCAGGCGGAGCTCGGTGGTTGGTATTGGTCCGCACTCGCGGTCGCCAGCGCATTGATCGTCTACGAGTTCCTGATTGCACGTAGCCGACGTCGCGATGCCTGCTTCCGCGCATTCCTGCACAACCATTGGGTGGGGGCCACGATCTTCGTCGGAATCGCCCTGCATTTCGCGATGGCGATGCCTGCGCTGACAACGTCCTAGTCACGCAAATCCAGTCACGAAAATTTGCGAGCGTCCTGCTCAGGCAACGCGGGCGCAGATCCAGGCATCCACGCGTTTGACCCCACCAACAAGCAAGACCCGTGCGGCGGAATGTAGTGAGGCGCCGGTCGTCATTACGTCATCGATCAGCACGATGTGGTTAGGAACAGATGCACCGGCCACCACACAGAATGCGCCGCGCAGATTGCGCGTTCGCTCTGCCGCAGCCAGCCGTGATTGCGCGCTGGTGGGTTTGCATCGCTCCAGTAGCCCATCCGCCAGCGGCAAGCTCAATGCCCGTGCCAACGGGCGCGCTAGTTCCAGCGCCTGGTCATAGCCACGCCGCCGCAATCGCTCGCGGTGCAGGGGAAGCGGTAAAAGCGCATCGGGCCGTGTGAGTGATGCGCAGTGATCCGCCATCGCCTGCGTGAGCACCCGGCCACTAGCTAAATCACGATGGAACTTCAGCCGTGGAAGCAGGCGATCCAGTGGAAACGCGTAATCGAAAACCGCGTGGGTTTCGGTCAGTGGCGGCGGATGTTGCAGGCACGTGCCGCAAGTGCCATTGCCCGGCAATGGCAGTGCGCAACGCAGGCAGGCCGGGCCTTGCCAAGGTAGCGCGGCATGACAGGCGCGGCATAGATCGCGGCCATCCTGCCCGGCTTCCCCGCAGACCATGCAATGCAGAGCGAACAACCAGCGCAGTGGCGCGGGGTGCGCGCCGTCAACTTTGGTGGGGCTACTCCGGTTGACAGTGGGCGTCATGCTTTCCAGACTGCTGCATTGTCACCGCCATGTCCCTCGGGGAATTCCCATGTCTGCCGTCAGTGTTTCCACCACCAGCCACTTCCCCGTTCGCAACGACTGGTCACGCGCCGAGGTCGAAGCCTTGTTCGCGCTGCCGTTCACCGAGCTACTGCACATCGCCGGCACCGCGCATCGCCAGCATTTCGATCCTGCCGAGGTCCAGGTCAGCACCCTGTTGTCGGTCAAAACCGGCGGCTGCCCGGAAGATTGCAGCTATTGCCCGCAGGCCGCGCGTTACCACACGGGTGTTGATGCAACGAAGTTGATGGAGACCGAAGACGTGGTCGCCAAGGCCAAGCAGGCCAAGGCTGCGGGTGCGTCGCGCTTCTGCATGGGCGCGGCCTGGCGCAGCCCGAAGGACCGCGACATCCCCAAGGTTGCGGCGATGATCCGCGAGGTTAAGTTGCTCGGCCTCGAGACTTGCGCCACGTTGGGCATGCTGACCGAGCCGCAGGCGCACGCGTTGCGCGATGCCGGCCTGGACTACTACAACCACAACCTGGACACGGCGCCGGAGTTCTATGGCGAAGTGATCCACACGCGCGACTATCAGGATCGCCTCGATACGCTGGGTCATGTGCGCGATGTCGGCCTGAAGACCTGTAGTGGCGGCATCGTCGGCATGGGCGAATCGCGCAGCCAGCGTGCCGGCCTGCTGCAAGCACTCGCAAACCTGCCAGCACATCCGGATTCGGTGCCGATCAACCGGCTGGTGGCCGTTGAAGGCACGCCGTTGGCGGACACCGCCGCAATCGATCCGTTCGAATTCGTGCGCACCGTTGCGGCGGCGCGGATCATGATGCCGCGATCGATGGTGCGTCTGTCTGCCGGTCGCGAATCCATGAGTGACGAATTGCAGGCGCTGTGCTTTGCCGCCGGTGCCAATTCTATTTTCTATGGCGAAAAACTGCTGACCACCGGAAACCCGGATACCGAGCGCGACCAGGCCTTGTTCGCACGCCTAGGCTTGCGACCGATGCAGCTTGAAGTGGCCGTCGACGACGCGATACCCGCATGCAGCACCACGGTGCATGCCGGCATCACCGAAGCCGCCTGAGCCATGCGCGAATCGCTGGGTGAACGCGTGCTCGCGTCGCGTGCACAGCGCGAGGCATTGTCGCGTCGAAGGCGTACGCGTACGGTTACCCAGCGTGATGGCGTGCGTTGTGACGTGGACGGTAAATGGTTGCTGGAATTCTGCGGCAACGACTATCTCGGCCTGTCACGGCATCCACGTGTCGTCGCCGCATTGCGTGATGGCGCGCTGACGCACGGCGCAGGTGCCACAGCATCGCACTTGGTCTGCGGTCACACCGCCGCGCATGAGACGTTGGAGCGCGAATTAGCCGACTGGTTGCAGGCGCCGCGTGCGTTGCTGTTCGGTAGCGGCTTCATGGCCAACCTCGCGGTGGTGCAGGCTCTACTCCGCGCCGATGATGTTTGCGTGCAGGACAAGCTCAACCACGCCAGCCTGATCGATGCGGCGCGACTTTCGGGTTGCACGCTCAAACGCTATCCCCATATCGATGTCGATGCCGCATCGCGCCAACTCGCTTCGCATGCCGATGGCGCGGCATTACTCGCCAGTGATGGCGTGTTTTCGATGGATGGCGATATCGCCCCGCTGCGTGACTTGGCCGAAGTTGCGCGCCAACAACAGGCGACGTTCTATGTTGATGATGCACACGGCATCGGCGTGCTTGGCCCGGATGGGCGTGGCAGCGTCGCCGCCGCCGGATTGGGTGTGCACGAGGTGCCGTTGCAACTGGTGACATTCGGCAAGGCGCTTGGCAGCTACGGCGCAGCAGTTTTCGGCGATGCGGATCTGATCGCATATCTCGCAGAAACCGCGCGGCCGTATATCTACACAACCGCGCTGCCACCCGCGCAATGCATGGCGACGTTGGAAGCGGTATGCGTCGCACGCGATGGCGACGACCTGCGCGAGCAGTTGCAGATGCGCATTGCCCAGCTGCGCGAAGGTGCGCATGCGCAAGGATTGACGTTGATGCCATCGGACACTGCAATCCAACCCATGTTGTGTGGCAGCGATCAGCGCGCGCTGGCGATGGCGGCAGTCCTGGAAGAGCAAGGCTACTGGGTCGCGCCGATTCGCCCGCCGACGGTGCCCGAAGGACAAGCGCGATTGCGCATCACCATGAGCGCCGCGCACATGGCAAGCGATGTCTCAGGTTTGTTGGATGCACTCGCGCGTGCGAACGATGTGGTGCCGGCATGAGCGCGTTGCATGTCGAAGTAATTGGTCGTGGCCCGCCGCTGGTGCTGGTGCATGGCTGGGCGATGCATGGCGGCGTGTTCGCGCCGCTGGTCGAGCGCATGCAGGCCACGCGCGCACTGCACATCGTCGACCTGCCTGGCCATGGCGGCAGCCGCGAGTCTGGTGTGCCGTTGACACTGGAAGCCGCTACGCAAGCAATTCTGGATGCAGTACCCGTGGCACCGTGGTGCGGCTGGTCGCTGGGTGGATTGCTTGCACTCCACGCTGCGAACGCGCAACCACAACGGGTGCCCGCATTGATCATGTTGTGTGCCACGCCAAAATTCGTGCGAAGCGATGATTGGCCAAGAGGCATGCCGGTGGAGGTGTTCCGCAGTTTTGCTGATGGCCTGCGCGACGATTGGCGCGGCACGCTGGAACGCTTCATCGCGCTGGAAGCCTTCGGTTCCGACCACGCGCGTGATGAATTGCGAATGCTGCAAGAAGATCTGTTCGCGCGCGGCGAACCCGCACCGCACGTGCTCGCTGATGGCCTGGCCTTGCTGGAGAACAGCGATCTGCGAGGGTCGTTGGAGACACTAGAGGTGCCAAGCCTGTGGCTTGCCGGACGCCGTGACCGGTTGGTTGATCCGCGGGCGATGCAGCAGGCATCAAACGCCACCAAGAACGCTCGCCATGCGCAGGTCGAACACGCGGGGCATGCCCCTTTCCTGACCCATGCCGATGTCGTTGCGCGGCATCTGCTCGACTTCCTTGGTGATGTCGAAGGCAAGCACGCATGAAGGCGCCCCTGTTTGATTCACGCCAGGTCCGTCGCGCGTTCTCGCGCTCCGCGGCCAGTTATGCAGCCGCGGCACAGCTGCAACATCAAGTTGAAGCGCGCTTGCTGGAATCGCTGGATTACCTGGATGATCCCGCGCTCAAGCGCGAACCACCGCAGCGTGTGCTCGATCTCGGTTGTGGCACCGGCAGTGCGGCGATGGCGATGCAGAAACGCTGGCCGAAAGCCCAGGTATTGGCGTTGGACATCGCATTGCCAATGTTGCAGCAGGCGCGCCGCGAGTCGTCGCGCTGGAATCCGTTCGTGCGTACACCGCAGGTGATGTGCGCGGATGCGCGCGCGCTGCCGCTGGCGGACGGATCGGTCGACATTTTGTTTTCCAACCTGTGCCTGCAATGGGTCGATGACCTCGATGCAGTGTTGGTTGGCTTTCGACGCGTGCTAAAGCCGGGAGGCTTGTTGCTGGTTTCAACCTTCGGGCCAGAAACGCTGTGGGAGCTGCACGATGCGTTCGCGCATGCCGATGACCACCCGCATGTCAGCCCATTCGGTGACATCGCCGGCTTCGGTGATGCACTGGTGCGCGCGAGTTTCCACCAGCCGGTCATCGATCGCGAAGTGGATATGACGCATTACCCGGACCTGACTTCGCTGATGCGCGAGCTGCGCGCGATTGGGGCGACCAATGCCCTGCAGTCGCGTCGACCTACATTGACCGGACGCGCGCGTTTCGCCGCCGCTGCGAAGGCGTATGCCGGGATGCGCAATGAAAATGGATTGTTGCCCGCGACTTGGGAAACCATCAGCGCGATGGCATGGGCTCCCGAGGCCGGCACCCCGATCCGCGAGGGCGGTGCCGATATCGCCGCGGTGCCGATCAATCGCATCCCGATCCGGCGCCGCGGATGACTCCGCGCCGGCGCGCATTGCTGGCGATCGCAATCGCGTTGTTGTCGGCGCTGTTCTTTACCGTGACGTATGTATTCAACCGCGTTGCTGCAGTCGGTGGTGGGCACTGGGCATGGACGGCATCGCTTCGCTATCTGCTGACCGTGCCGATGTTGCTTGCGATCATTCGCTGGCAAGGCGGCGTGGCGCCGGTCTGGCGTGCACTTCGCGCCGCGCCGGGGGCATGGCTGTTGTGGAGTGGAATTGGATTCGTCTTGTTCTACATCCTGCTCAGCTATGCGGCCAGCAGTGGTCCGTCGTGGCTGGTAGCCGGAACGTTCCAGGTTACGGTGGTGGCCGGGATGTTGTGTGCACCGTTGCTGTATCGAGACGCCCGTGCACGCATACCGCGTGCTGCACTGGCCGTTGGCGTGGTGATCCTTGCAGGTGTGTTGCTGATGCAGCTGGGCCATGCCGATGGCGCCTTGGACCTGGATGGCTGGATTGCGCTGCTCTGCGTGTTGGGAAGTGCGTTCCTGTATCCGCTCGGCAACCGTGGGCTGTTGTTGCACCTGGAGCGCAAGGGCATTGAATTGAACGCAACCCAGCGCGTGCTCGGATTGACCTTGGCTAGCCAGCCAGCGTGGATCGCGCTAGCCGCATGGGCAATGTGGGAAACCGGTTTGCCATCTTCAGGCCAGGTCTGGCTGGCGGCTGGCGTGGCATTGAGTGCGGGCGTGGTCGCGACGATTCTCTTTTTTCAGGCGACGGGCATGGTCCGCGACAACCCAACCGCACTGGGTGCTGCCGAGGCCATGCAGGCAGCCGAAGTCTTGTTTGCGGTATTGCTTGGTACCTTGTTTCTTGGCGAAGCGTGGCCGCGCGGGCAGGCACTGGTCGGCGCCGCACTGGTGATCGCGGGGATCGGTTTGTTTGCCTGGGTGGTGGCGCACAACCTGCGTGACCGAGGTGACGAACAGGACGTGCGCGCCCTGCGCAGCGACCGCGGCGGTTAGCCCGCCAGCGCGAACAATTTCGGCAGCGCGTCCAGGTCCACATTGCCGCCGGACAGGATCAGGCCAACCTTGCGAGCTTTGAACAGCGTGGGATTCGCCAGCAGCCCGGCGAGAACCGTGGCCGAGGACGGCTCCACCAATTGCTTGCCGCGCGACCACAGCAGGCGCATCGCGGCGATGGTCTGCGCATCGTCCACGGTCAACACGCGTGCATTGCTGCCGCGCAGGATGTCGAAGTTGATTGCGCCCAGTCCAGCGCGCAGGCCATCACAGATCGTGTCGGGCACGACCTCGTGATCCAGAACGCCCTTTGCAAAAGACCGCGCGGCATCGTCAGCGCCGGCGGGCTCGGCAAGATACAACTGACAGCGCGGGGCCATCGCTTCCATCGCGAGCACGGTGCCTGCAGCCAGTCCACCGCCACCAACGGGTACGACGAGCGCATCGATGTCGGGATGGGCGGTCAGTAATTCCAGCGCGGCAGTGCCCTGTCCTGCAATCACGGCAGGGGATGTGTAGGGATGCACCAAGGTCGCACCGGTCTCTGACTGCACCCTTGCACAAGCGGTCTCGCGGGCACTCAAATTCGCAGCGCACCGATGCACCACGGCGCCACTTGCTTCGATCGCTTCCAGTTTGCTGCGCACCGCGCCCTCGGGTACGACGACATGGCAGATGATGCCGCGAAGCTGTGCAGCCAACGCCAGGGCCGCACCATGGTTGCCAGAGGAGTGGGTGACCACGCCGCGTACTGCCGCATCCGCATCGAGTGCAAACACTGCATTACACGCACCGCGGAACTTGAATGCCCCCACCCGTTGCAATTGCTCACACTTGAAATGCAGGTGCGCGCCGCTCATGGCATCCAGTGATCGCGACGTCGCGACCGGCGTCAGCCGCGCGTGTGCGGCGATCCGTGCCGCGGCGGTGAGCACATCGGCGAAGATGGGTGGGATGTTGCCGGTCGTAGTCATCCACGCATGCTAGCGCAGCAGTTCGTGACTGAATGATTCAGTATTGAATTGACTGAAACAGGCAGGATTAAGCACGGATTCAATGGCACAAGGTGATGCTGCATGTGTACTGCACGCAATCGCCACAGGGGATCGCACCATGCTTCGCAAATTATTGCTGCCAATGCTCGCCACCGCCGTGCTCGCAGGTTGCGCGACCGGCTACCAATATCGAGGTGGCCAGGGCGACTATTACTACGGCCAACCGCAAGTGGAATATCGCTACTCTGGTCCCGGTGGATTCTACGGTGACATCGGCTTGGGTTATGGCTCGGGCTACGGCTTTGGGGGACCTGGTTATGGTTTCGGAGCCAGCTATTTTTACGACAGATATGGACGTCTGGTGTACGGGTACCCCAGTCGATATAGATCCCCTTACTACGGGCGCGGCGGTGGGTATCCAACCCGGCCACACCGGGGGCATGGTGATGGGCAAGATCATCAGGGCGATAGCGACAACCGCGAGGATCGGCCCCCGCCGTGGCGTGATCTTGGTCAATTGCAACAGCGCAATCCGGACGAAGACAGGTATCGCAATCGCGGGGAGCGTGAACGACAGGGTCGAGGTTCTCGTCCCCAGTCATTTCCAGACGCGCCCATTCGCATAGAGCGTGCACCTGTGGCCGCGCCAGCGGCTCGGGAAAGCCGGCGATCATCCTCACGGATGGGTGGGTTTATCCGCGATGCCTCGGGGTCGCGCCGCACCCGGGAAACACGCGTAGAGGAGTAGCGTGACGTTCATCACGAATGCCAACGCCATTCGTCGGAGTAGACGTGACCATACGGGTCAGTCTGTGACTCGGACAAGGTAAGCTTTCTTTGCCGGCGACCTGTGGGGACCTCCGGATCCCCCCTGTTCCGTTACCCTGCAGTCGCCGGCGCCATTTCACCCAGCCCATTCGCGCGCCGGATCTCATAGAAGAACCGGTCCCGAAAAAGTTGTTGACTGATTCGGAGTAAACCCGAAGTAGGTCTCTGGACAAGAAAATGGGGCCGACTGTCCCCCGACAATCGGCCCCCGAGCATCCTCGTCGTGCGCAGAACCAGCCCCTGTTCCAATGCTGGTTATCGCTTGTGGCGTGCCACGTCGAGTGCCGCAGGTGATAAAGCAGGAACCGTGCCAAGTCCTTCTGAAGCATTAGAAGCTGGCGCCCGCCCTGTGCTGCGCGGCGCGCCTGCGTAAAATCATCCACACATGAATGACAGTTTCTACAGCTTCGATGTAATCGTGATCGGTGGTGGCCATGCCGGCACCGAAGCCGCGCTTGCGTCCGCGCGAGCAGGTGCACGTACGCTGTTGCTCAGCCACAACATCGAGACCATCGGCGCGATGAGCTGCAACCCGGCGATCGGCGGGATCGGCAAGGGGCATCTGGTCCGCGAGATCGATGCGCTGGGCGGGATCATGGCCAAGGCTGCCGATGCCGCCGGCATCCAGTGGCGAACGCTCAACGCAAGCAAGGGACCAGCAGTACGCGCCACGCGCTGCCAAGCAGACCGCAATCTCTATCGCAGCTTCATTCGCCGCGCAGTGGAATCGCAGTCCAACCTCACTGTATTCCAGGCGGCAGTGGACGACCTGCTGATTGAAGGTGATGCCGCCCGCGGCGTGTTGACCAATACCGGCTTGAAATTCCACGCACCGGCGCTGGTGCTGACCGCTGGCACTTTTTTGGCCGGCAAGATTCATATCGGTGAAACCCAATATGCGGCGGGGCGCATGGGTGATCCACCTGCGGCCACGCTGGCCGCAAGGCTACGCGAACGTCCATTCGTGATTGATCGCCTGAAGACAGGCACACCGCCACGCATCGATGGCCGCAGCTTGGACTACAGCGTGATGGTCGAGCAACCCGGCGACGATCCGCGCCCGGTGTTCTCGTTCATGGGCAGCAGGGCTGATCATCCGCAGCAGGTCAGTTGCTGGATTACCCATACGTCCGAACGCACGCACCACATCATTCGTGATTCGTTGCATCGTAGCCCGTTGTATTCAGGGCAGATTGAAGGCGTGGGTCCGCGTTATTGCCCGTCGATCGAAGACAAAGTGGTGCGTTTCGCCGAGAAGAGCAGCCACCAGATTTTCGTCGAGCCCGAAGGGCTCGATATCACCGAGATTTACCCAAACGGGATCAGTACCTCGCTGCCATTCGATGTGCAGCTGGACCTCGTGCGCAGCATTGCCGGTTTCGAAAATGCGCACATCACCCGCCCAGGGTATGCGATCGAATACGACTATTTCGATCCGCGTGGCTTGAAAGCATCGCTGGAAACGAAATCCATTTCCGGACTGTTCTTTGCCGGCCAGATCAACGGCACCACCGGTTATGAGGAAGCTTCTGCACAGGGTCTGCTGGCAGGCGTGAATGCGGCGCGCTTCGTGCGTGATCAAGCGGCGTGGTCGCCACGCCGTGACCAGGCCTATATCGGCGTACTGGTAGATGACCTGATCACTCAGGGCACCATCGAGCCGTATCGCATGTTCACTAGCCGCGCCGAATACCGGCTGCAGTTGCGCGAGGACAATGCCGACGCACGACTCACTGCCATCGGTCGAGAATTGGGCCTAGTCGATGATGTGCGCTGGCAGCGTTTCGAAATAAAGCGTGAGGCAGTCGAGACCGAAACCAAGCGCTTGTCTGGCTTGTGGGCATCACCGAACAACGCACTCGGCGCCGCGCTCGCGCGCCACACTGGCGTTGAAGTCAGCCGCGAAACCAATGTGATGGATATTCTGCGTCGTCCTGAAGTCGGCTACGCGACGTTGATGCAGGTGCCGGAGTTGGGGCCTGCGGTGAGCGACGCGAACGTTGCCGAACAGATCGAAATCGAAACCAAGTATTCGGGATATCTCGGCCGCCAGCGCGAAGAGATCCAGCGCCAGCAGCGCAATGAAACCACGTCCATTCCGGTGGACTTCGATTACGTCGTAATCAATGGATTGTCAGCGGAGCTGCGGCAGAAATTCGAGCGCGTGCGACCTGAAACGGTGGGCCAGGCGCAACGTATTCCGGGCATGACGCCGGCGGCGGTGTCTATTCTGCTTGTCCATCTGGAACGCCAACGCCGCGAACGCGCGGCTTGAAGCCACGGAGCACGATCTTGAAAACCACACATGCATGCTTGATGGGTTTTGCCGTGCTCGCGTTGGTCGCTTGCAAACCTTCGACGACACCAGCGCCAGCCAAACCTGCGGCGAACGGCGATTACCAGCATGAGGTATGGGTGTTGCCAGCAGCCGCTGGATCATCTGCGCCTGACCTCAGCGTTGCACCGGATGGCCGGCTGTTACTGAGCTGGATCAATCGCACCGAAGGACGGCGCAATGCGCTGCAGTTCGGCTCCTACACGGACAAGGGTGGGTGGCAGAGCCAGCCGCGCACAATCGCAGTGGGTAACTCGTTGATGGTCAATTGGGCGGACACCCCGCACATGCGTGGCACGCCGGATGGCGCGTTATGGATGCAATGGTTGCAGACCGATGCTGCCAGCCCCATGGCCTACGACACGGTGTTGGCGCGCTCCCGCGATGGCGGCATGACGTGGAACCAGATTACCCGCGTCAACAACGACGGCAAGGCGGCCGAGCATGGATTCGCCGCGATGTGGGCCGAAGGCGAAGATGCTATTGGCGTTGCGTGGCTGGATGGCCGTGACAACGCCCCCGAGCATGACGACGGTGATCATGCCGCTGGTGCGATGCAATTGCGCCAACTTGATTTTGACCTGGACCTGCAGCGCGGGACTGACAACGTGCTGGACGCCAGCGTTTGCGATTGCTGCCAGACAGATGCAGCAGTGACGACGAAGGGACCGCTGGTGGTCTATCGCGACCGCAGCGAAGATGACATCCGCGACATCGCTGTCGTGCGGCGCACGACAGGCAAATGGAACGCACCCGTCAGCGTGCATGCCGATGGTTGGAAGATTGCGGGTTGCCCGGTCAATGGACCGGCTATCGCGGCAAGTGGCCACGATGCGGTCGTTGGTTGGTACAGCGAAGCGGGTAACACGCCCGCGTTGCGGCTGGCGCGCACGACTGATGCCGGCGACACATTTGCAGCGCCAGTCATGGTGGAATCGGGTGCGCAGGTTCTCGGCCGCGTAGACGTGGCGATTGGCGAGAAGCAAGTGTGGGTCACTTGGTTGCGTGAGGCCAATGGCGTGCAAACGCTGATGCTGGCGCGTTATACGCCGGACCTGTCACGCGAGTTGCAACGCATGGAAATTTCTACGCTGAAAGGCCGTGGCCATGCGACCGGCACTCCGAAACTCGTCGTCAACAGCACCGCGGCATGGTTGGTGTGGACCGATGTCATCGGTGGTGTTTCGCATCTGCAAGGCGCACGCATCGCGCGCTGATGCGCATTGGTATTTACGCGTAATCATCGCCTGAGCGGCCATCAGCTGACGTGCAACGTCCGCGGCAAATCTAGCTCGATTAGGGCCGCGTCCGCCTTTTGGAAATTCCTGCCTATTGGTTGAGAATGGCCGCGCATTCCGCGCCACCGTGACTCATTCAAGGAAAACCATCATGCGCACCCAACGTAACGCCAATCCAGTCCCAACCCGACTTACCCTCGCACTGTGCGCATTGTTTGCTGCCATTGCCCTGCCAGTTATGGCGGCCGATCCTTCTTGCATAGATCCCCTGACTGGCCTTCCCGTGCCGTGGCCGGAAGCACCAATCAAGGCACCGAGGGTGGCATCGACAACACGACTTGCGCTGTTGATGCAACCGCTTTCGGCGAACAAAACAACGCCAGCGGTCGCCTAAGCAGCGCGTTCGGCTTCGGAAACTGGGCTACCCATGATCAAGCTATCGCTTTCGGCGAAGAAAACCACGCCAGCGGTGCCATAAGCAGCGCGTTCGGCCTCCGAAACTGGGCTACCAATGTTCAAGCTATCGCTTTCGGCGAAGAAAACCACGCCAGCGGTGCCATAAGCAGCGCGTTCGGCTTCCGAAACTGGGCTACCAATGTTCAAGCTATCGCGTTTGGCTATAATAATTTTGTTTCGGGAAGCATCAGCACCGCCTTTGGGCTCCAAAACCGCGCCACTGGCTCTCTCGCTAACGTATTCGGCTCCTCCAACCGTGCGTCTGCAGAAAGAAGCAGCGCCTTCGGCGAAGCAAACCATGCCGATGGCTTCTTAAGCAATGCATTCGGCTCCGACAACTACGCCGTAGGCGATCAAAGCAGCGCGTTCGGCCTCCTCAACGAGGCCAACGGCTATCGAAGCAGCGCATTCGGCTACAGCAATTACGCCACAGGCGATCAAAGCAGCGCGTTCGGCTTCCAAGCCTCGGCAAGCAATACCGGAGCAGTTGCATTGGGCGGCTGGCGTGACACCAATGGCGATGGTCTCTACGACGTCGGCGAGTCCGCCACTGCGTCTGGTTTAGGCTCGGTCGCGATTGGCGCTAGCGTCCAGGCGACTGGCGACGAAAGCGTCGCTGTCGGTGTCAGGACTGAAGCCAGTCGAAATGGCGCTAGTGCTTTCGGTGCATACACCAGAGCCGCGGGCCTCGCCAGCACTGCGGTCGGCTACGGCGCCCAAGCCACCGCAAACGCCAGCAACGCCTTGGGTTGGAATTCATTAGCCCTCAACTATGGCAGCACAGCGATTGGTTTCTTGGCGATTGCTGACCGCGATGAGTCGGTGGCGGTCGGCCGGACAGGCGGCGAGAACCAGATCATTCACATGGCCGACGGCACGGAGGACTTCGATGCGGTCAACGTGCGCCAGTTGGGTACGCTGGCGACTTGGATGGGCGGCGGTTCCAGCTTCGTAGGTGGCGTGTTCACCGCCCCAACCTTCACGATCCAGGGCTCGAATTTCAGCAATGTTTACGACGCCTTCGCAGCGGTTGATACCAAGCTGACGGCGCTGGGTGGCGGCGTTCCAGGGCCCGCCGGTCCTGCAGGTCCCGCTGGTCCGACTGGTCCGGTTGGACCTGCCGGAGCAGCAGGGTTGGCAGGTGTCGCGGGTGCCACTGGAGCCCCCGGTGCAGTTGGACCGGCAGGTCCGAATGGCCCGAGTGGTCCGGCGGGTGCAGACGGCACCAGTGGCGTG
>JBBSRO010000050.1:0-19872 GCA_038242955.1 Lysobacterales bacterium | reverse complement strand
GCCCTTCGCGTCAACTTCCTTGACGGTACCGGTGACCTTGGTGCCCTTCGCATTGGTGGCCATGAACTGGCCAAGCGGATCCTGTTCCATCTGCTTGACGCCCAAGCTGATGCGCTCGCGCTCCGGATCGACCGCCAGCACTACCGCTTCCAGGGTGTCGCCCTTCTTGTAGTTGCGGGCTACGTCTTCACCGGTGGAGTTCCAGGTGATGTCCGACAGGTGAATCAGACCATCGATACCGCCGTCCAGGCCGATGAAGATGCCGAAGTCGGTAATCGACTTGATCTGGCCGTCAACCTTGTCACCCTTCTTGTGGATCGCCGCAAAGGTTTCCCACGGATTGCTGGTGACCTGCTTGATGCCCAGCGAGATACGACGACGCTCTTCATCGACGTCCAGCACCATGACCTGGATATCGTCACCGACCTGCACGATCTTGGCCGGGTTGACGTTCTTGTTGGTCCAATCCATCTCGGACACGTGGACCAAACCTTCGACACCGGGCTCGATCTCGACGAATGCGCCGTAATCAGTCACGTTACTGACCTTGCCGAACACGCGGGTGTTGGACGGGTAACGGCGGGCGATGTTGTCCCACGGATCCTCGCCCATCTGCTTCAGACCCAGGCTGACACGGTTGCGCTCTTTGTCGTACTTGAGCACGCGCACATCGAGTTCCTGGCCAACTTCAACGACTTCGGACGGATGGCGCACGCGCTTCCAGGCCATGTCGGTGATGTGCAACAGGCCGTCGATGCCGCCGAGGTCCACGAATGCGCCGTAATCGGTGAGGTTCTTGACCACACCCTTCAGCACCGCGCCCTCGACCAGCTTCTCAAGCAGCTGCTCGCGCTCTTCCGAATGCTCGCTCTCGACCACCGCACGGCGGGAGACGACCACGTTGTTGCGCTTGCGGTCCAGCTTGATGAGCTTGAATTCCAGCTCCTTGCCTTCCAGGTACACCGGGTCGCGCACGGGGCGCACATCGACCAGCGAACCCGGCAGGAATGCGCGCACGTCTTTGATGTCGACGGTGAAACCGCCCTTCACCTTGCCGCTGATGCGACCGATGATCGTGGCGTTGGCTTCCAACGCCTCTTCCAGCTCGTCCCAAACCATGGCGCGCTTGGCTTTCTCGCGCGACAACACGGTTTCGCCGAAGCCGTTCTCGAGGGAGTCCAGCGCGACTTTGACCACGTCACCCACGGCGACGTCGATCTCGCCAGCGTCGTTGCGGAACTGTTCGATCGGCACGATGCCTTCGGACTTCAGCCCGGCATTGATCACCACAACGTCATTGCGGACTTCAACCACGGTGCCCTTGACGATGGAACCCGGCTTGAGCTTGGCGATGTGGGCCTGGCTCTGTTCAAACAGTTCAGCGAAAGATTCGGTCATTGCGGAATTCATTGGATATCTCAGTGGATACACGGGTCGCGCCGCAGCACCATGCTGCGTACATCGGCCCACCTTGGGTGTGGCGTAGCGCTGCGCCTGGATGCTGCGTGCAGTGCGTGGCCATGTGTGATGGTTGAAAGGGAAAACCGCTGTGCGCTTCAGGCTGAACGCGAGTAGCGGACAGCTGTTGCGACTACGGAACAGTTCTGCGACGGTTGCTTCGTACGACTTAGCCGGCAGGGCGGGACATCACATCCATCACCTGCGCGACCACGTCTTTAATGCCAAGGCCAGTGGTGTCGATGCGAACGGCGTCGTCGGCCGGTCGCAAAGGCGCCACCGCGCGACTGGCATCGCGGGCGTCACGCGCGAGAATCTCGCGTAGCAGACCATCCAATGTAACGGAAACCCCTTTGTCCTTCAACTGCTTATGACGCCTTTCGGCCCGCTCGTCGGCGCTGGCAGTGAGGAAAACCTTATGGCCAGCATCCGGGAAGATCACGGTACCCATGTCCCGGCCATCAGCCACAAGCCCCGGCGATTTGCGGAATGCGCGCTGCCGATCCTTGAGCGCCGCCCGGACTTCAGGAATCGCAGCGATCGCAGAGGCCGCTCCGCCGGCAGTCTCCGTGCGCAGCTCATCGGTGGCATCCTGCCCGTTCACGATCACTCGTGGCTCGCCATTGGCATCGTCCCGGAAACCGATATCGGTATCAAACGTGCAGCGCACCAGCGCGGACGCATCGGACAAATCCAGGTCTGCCCAACTGGCGGCGATGCCCACGGCTCGGTAAAGCGCACCTGAATCGAGATAGTGCCACCCGAGGCGCTGGGCTACGATGCGGCAAATGGTGCCCTTGCCGGAGCCCGAAGGCCCATCGATGGTCAGGACAGGGACTGATGACTGATTCGTGGACGTGTGCATCAGGCGATTATGGCGAACTTGCCAGCTTCAGAGGCCATCGACATGACCAAACACTCCTCACGATGAACTTTGAGCGTACAAGCTGTTGATTAGATGGGACATAACCCGTTAGAATTATGGGCTTCGTGTTCGCAGGCGTTTTTTGCCGCGCGCATCCGCCCACTTACAATTTTTGCCGAGGTTCTGTCATGAAGGTTCTGTCCTCCCTTAAGTCGGCGAAGACCCGTCACCGCGACTGCAAGGTAGTGCGTCGCCGTGGCAAGATCTTCGTCATTTGCAAATCCAACCCGCGTTTCAAGGCTCGCCAACGCTGAAGTCTTGCGCAGGTTGTCCTTACGAAGGCCGCCTTGTGCGGCCTTCGTTGTTTCTGGATTTCTTGTCACCAGCGCAATCGCGGCTCGTTCACGCATTCGGCTTAGAATCCGGATCACGTGTTCACAAGCCCCGTGTGCACATGACTTGGGAGCATCGCCATGAACTGCTTGTCCCGCAGCATCGTTACCACGTTCGCCCTGCTGGCCGTCGCCCTACCGGGCCTTGGCGCTAGTGCATCCGCGCAAGATCGCCAAATGGTTGGCGATACCCTGCTGGTTGAACGTGTGCAGGAAGAACCCGCAAACCTGCCAACGCGCGGCATGAGCATGGTGCAGGTTGAAGCACGCTTCGGCGTACCCAGCGACCGCCTTGATCCACGCGGTGGGCAAAAAAATGTATGGCCCACCATCAATCGCTGGATGTATCCGGGTTTTACCGTGTACTTCGAGCGCACCAAGGTCATTGATGTCGTGATGAACAAGGCCGATCAGAACGAGATAGGCCCCAAGCCGCCAACGACCTGAAGCTTCGCTGCAAAGAACCCAGGTACAGGAAGTTTGCTGCCGCAAATTTCCTGTACCAAGTGCCACGCCCTGAGTTCCGACATGAGACCGAATGACTGATTCATCCGCGCGCTTCCCCGCCGAGTGGGAACCCCAATCGGCGGTACTCATCGCTTGGCCAAACGCTGAAACCGACTGGGCCGCCCGCCTCGGCGACGTCGAGAACACCTACATCGCGTTGGTCGCGGCGATCGTCCGCTTCCAGCCCATCGTGATTTGCGTGGCCGACGACGACGTAGAGGCCTACGCCGATGCGCGCCTGCGTTCGAACCGGATCGACATGGAGCAGGTGCGTTTCGTCACCGTGGCGTACGACGACACTTGGCTGCGCGATAGCGGGCCGATTTCCTTGCGCAATGACGATGAACATGGCGCGAGTTTCAAGCTGCTCGATTTCCGCTTCACTGGCTGGGGCGGCAAGTTCGATGCCAGCAACGATGATCGCCTCGTCGAGCGCTTGGACAGCCAGAAGTTATTTCTCAGAAATGATCGGCAAGCGATTGATTTTGCTCTTGAAGGTGGTGCCATCGAGACTGATGGCGATGGCACTCTAATGACCACGTGGCATTGCCTGCATGAGCGCCATCCAGATGCCAGCCGCGAGCAGCTGACCGCGAACCTGGCCAGCTGGCTGCATCAAGATCGCGTGCTCTGGCTAGACCATGGCGCACTCGAAGGCGACGATACCGACGCCCACATCGATACCCTCGCCCGCTTCGCCGCGGTCGATGCCATCGTATTCCAAGCCTGCGATGACCCGAGTGATTCGCACTACGCAGGACTACAGGCAATGGCCAAAGAAATCGCAGCACTGCGAACTCGAGACGGTCACCCCTACCGCCTGTTCCCGCTACCATGGGCAAAACCAATTATCGACGACGGCCGGCGGCTTGCAGCTAGCTACGCCAATTTCCTGATCATCAATGGTGCGGTCCTGATGCCAGCGTATGGCGATCCGGCTGATGCCAAGGCCGCAGACGTGTTAGCAGTTGCTTTCCCCGACCGCGAGATCGTGCAGGTGCCATGCCTGCCCCTGATCTGGCAAAACGGCAGCCTGCACTGCATCACCATGCAGTTATCCGAAGGACTGGTCTGATGGCCAAATACGACAAACTCCCCGTCGCGCTGATCCAGGAGCGCAACCAGGGTGATGCAGAGGCAAACCTTGCCGCCATCGAAACCCGCGTGGCTGAGGCAGCCGGCAATGGCGCCAAGCTCGTCTTGCTGCAGGAACTGCATAACGGGGCCTATTTCTGCCAGCACGAATGCGTGGATGAGTTCGACCTGGCAGAACCGATCCCAGGCCCGTCCACCGAGCGCTTGGGCAAGCTTGCGAAACGACATGGCGTGGTTCTGGTGAGTTCGCTGTTCGAAAAGCGCGCGGCCGGGCTTTACCACAACACCGCGGTGGTCTTCGATGCTGACGGCAGCACTGCCGGCAAGTACCGCAAGATGCACATCCCCGACGATCCGGGCTTCTACGAGAAATTCTATTTCACCCCAGGTGATCTTGGCTTCAACCCGATCGATACTTCTGTGGGTCGCCTCGGCGTGTTGGTGTGTTGGGACCAGTGGTATCCGGAAGCGGCGCGCCTGATGGCGCTGGCTGGTGCCGAACTGCTGTTATACCCAACCGCGATCGGCTGGGATCCAGACGATGACCATGCCGAGAAATCCCGCCAGCGTGACGCGTGGATCATCAGCCACCGCGGCCACGCTGTCGCCAATGGTCTGCCCGTGCTCAGCTGCAATCGCGTCGGCCATGAAGCTTCGCCACTGGCGTCTGAAAAAACCACGGGTGCTTCAGGCGTGGACTTCTGGGGCAACTCGCATGTGCTTGGACCGCAAGGCGAATTCATCGCAGAGGCTGGCAACGAACCCACCATCCTGATGGCCGAAGTCGACATGCGACGCAGTGAAAACGTGCGCCGGATCTGGCCCTTCCTGCGTGATCGCCGGATTGATGCCTACGAAGATTTAGTGAAGCGCTACCGTGACTGAGGACCCGGCCAGGGACGTCGCCAACTGGACCGATCAGCCGCACATCGAAGTCGAGCGCGATGGGGTGCACTACACCCTGCTGGGCACTGCGCACATCTCGAAATCCAGCATTGAAGCCGTGCGTTCGGCGATTGCCAGTGGCAAGTTCGACGCTGTCGCCGTTGAGTTGGACGCACAACGGCTGAAGGCGCTGACCGAACCTGACGCATTGGCCCAACTCGACCTGATCAAGGTGATTCGCGAGCGCAAGGTCGCGCCGTTTGCTGCCAACCTCGCCTTGGCCGCCTACCAGCGACGGCTGGCCGAGCAACTCGATATCGAGCCAGGCGCTGAACTCAAGACTGCCGCGCTCGAAGCACGGGCACGCGACCTGCCCCTGCAACTGATCGACCGCGAAGTCGGCATCACGTTCCGTCGAATCCTGCAGAAGCTGCGTTGGTGGGATCGCATGAAGCTGATTACCAGCTTGGGCAGCGGCCTGTTTGCCAGCGAGGAAATCGACGAAAGCGATATCGAGCGCCTCAAGGAAGGCGACATGCTGGAGGCGAGCTTCGGCGAGTTCGCGCGCGACACGCCCTCCTTGTTCGCGACACTGATCGACGAGCGCGACCAGTACATGGCCGCTCGCCTGCGCGAGCGTAGCGACGGCGCCAGCCATGTGCTGGCCGTGGTCGGTGCCGGCCACCTGAAAGGTATGGCGCGGTACCTGGGCGACGAAACCCGCGCGCCTGATGCCATCACCAGCGAATTGGTGCATGTCATCAATAAGCGCAAGATTCCCTGGATCACGATGATCTTGATGTTGCTGATCGCGGGCGGCATCACGTGGGGCTATGCGCATGGCGGGCGGGACTTGGGCCGCGAGTTGCTGCTGCAATGGGTGGCATGGACCGGCGGACTGGCGGCGCTTGGCGCTCTACTCGGCCGCGGCCACATCCTGAGCATTTTAGCGGCCGCAATTTCTGCACCGCTGAAGCCATTTCGTCCTGGCCTGCCGCCTGGCATGTTCAGTGGCTTGGTGGAAGTCCATCTGCGAAAGCCAGCCTATCCGGATTTCCTGGCCGTGCGCGACGACGCCCAAACACTCGGCGGTTGGTATCGAAATCGCGTGTGCCGGGTCGTGTTGGTCTTCATCCTCACCAACATCGGCAGCTCGATCGGCGTCTGGATATCCGGCGCACGGATCCTCGGCAAGCTTCTCTAACCGCAATTCGTTCGCTCAATCAGGCAGGCGATCGCTTGCGGAAATAACCGTCGACCGAACCACCCGGTTCGGCCCACGACGGTTGCGAGGTTCTGGTCAGCCGCTCGGTTGCGCCTGCGCGGTTCGCCGCTGTTGGCGGCTCATGCGCGCGCGCCGGACCAGGTTGCCACTGCCTGCACGTAGGTCATCCAGCATCGCGTAGATGGTCGGCAGGAATAGCAGGCTGACGACGGTTGAGAATGCCAACCCGCCCACAATTGCCCGCGCCATCGGGTAATACGGTGGGCCTTCACCAGCAATCTGGGTATCCGACAGTGCGATAGGCACCATGGCCAAAATCGCGGTACCCATCGTCATCATGATCGGGCGCAAACGTTCCCGACTTCCTTCGACCAATGCATCCGTTCGACTCATACCGCGCCGTCTGAGGTTGTTGATGTGCTCGACCATCACGATGCCATTGTTCACCACCACACCCATCAACACCAGGATGCCGATGAAGGCCATGATGTTGAATTCGGTGCCGGTCAGCCAGAACAGCCAGTAGACCCCGAAGATCGAAAACAGCACGCAGCTCATGATCGCCAGCGGGAACAACAATGACTCGAACACCGCCGCCATCACCACGAACATCAAGATCAGCGCAATGCCGATGTTGCCAAGCATCTGGCCCTGGGCATCCATGTTGAAACCGAACCCGCCGCCTTCGAAGGTGTAGCTGTACCCTGGCGGGAACTGCACATTCTTGAGCGTGGCCTCGATCTCTTTCTTGGCGTCCGGAATAGTCGCCTCCCCGGCCAGGCCAGCCTCGATCTTGAGCATCGTCTGCCGGTTCATGCGCTGGATCGTAGTAGAAGACGGCTTCACGCTGACATCCACCATCGCCAGCAACGGCACCGAACGCCCATCAGCGGCACGCACCGTGAACGACTCCAGGTCGGCAGCACCGAAGTGTTCGGCGCCGGCAAAGCGCACGTTGACCGGGATCTCGACGTCGCCTTGATGGAACTCGCGCAATGAAGACCCGCGCAACGCCAGACTCACGAACTGTGCCACTTGGTCAGCACTGAAGCCGAACGACGCCGCACGCTCGCGATTGACCCGCACCGACAGTTCGCTATTGGTATCGCCGGTATCTACGCGCACGTCGCGCAGGTTCTTGCTGCGGGCCAGTATGGGAATGATGTCGGCAGAGAGCTCTTGCAGGGTCTCGGTGGAATCACCGGTCAGGCTGAACTGGATGCCTTTCTCATTGCCGCCCATCCCGCCTTGGCGCCCAATACCGATATTGGCGCGTGCCGACTTTGGCAGCCCGTCGCGCATGTCTTCCTGGATCTTCTGGGACTGCTCCGGATCCTTGACGTCGATATCGATGCGCGTCTGCGCCCATCCCTGTTCGCTGTAGCGGCTGTAAATCTGTTCGACGTGGAAACGCTTGCGGTTGGCATTGATGAAGTCCTCGACCTTGGCGACTTCCTTGCCCATCTCCTCCTTGGAGTACGAACCCTTCCATTGGTAGAAGAGCGCGATCTCGCCTGGGTCTTGCTGGTCGCCTGAGTCACCCTTTGTCAGCTTCATCGGGATGATGCTGAGCAGGATGATCATCACGATGCCCAGCACGCTCCAGCCACGATGCTCCAACGTCCAGCGCAATACCTTCGCATAACGCGCTTGCAGGCCCGAGATGAGAGGCGACTTCACCGCAGGCGGTGTTTTCATGCGCGCAGACAGCATCGGAATCAGGCTGATCGCGACCAACCATGAAGCCAGCAGGGACACCGAAATGGTGACCGCCAACTGGGTCAGGTACACGGTAATCATGTTCTTTTCGCCGAACATCATTGGCAGGAACACGATGCAATGGCACAGCGTGCCTGCACTCAATGCGATCGCTACGTGGCGGGTACCGATCACCGAAGCCAGGCGCGGTTGCGTCGGATATTTCTCGCGTTCCTGGTAGATGCTTTCGACCACCACGACCGCGTTGTCCACCAACATGCCAACCGCCAGCAGCAGCCCCATCATCGACATGATGTTGAGGGTGATGCCGAAGAAATACATGAAACCGAGCGTCATCACGAAGCAAATCGGGATTGCAAGGGTAACCATGAGCGTCGAGGGCCAATGGCGCAGGAAGAAATACAGCACTGCGATGGACAGCAGCAAACCGATGCCACCGGCTTCGGCCAACGCCATCAATGAGCTGGTGACCTCCTGGCCCTGGTCTTGGGTCACGTCGATACTGATCCCCCGCATGGCAGGGTCCTGCTTTAGCGCTTCGATTTCCCTGCTGACATCATGCGAGAGATCGACCAGGTTGGCAGCGCGTTCCTTGTAGATATCCACACCTACCGCGGGCCTTCCATCCACTTGTCGCACGTAATTCATGCGTTGCGGCTGCAGGATCACCTCTGCGATGTCGGACAGGCGTGCGCCATTAGCGGCAACCGGCAAATCGCGCAGCGCCTGCAGGTCAGTTAGCTCACCCTTAGGCCGAATACGCAAGCGACGGCCTGCATCGGTGATCTGCCCTGCCGAAACCGAGAAATTCGAGGCCTGCAAGCGCGCCACAAGCTCATTCAAGCCAACGCCATTGGCGGTCAGCCGATCCGGTTCGATGGCGACCAGGATCTCCTGGCTCGGCACGCCTTCTACTTCCACCCTGGCCACGCCAGGCAGCCGCTCAAGTCGCTGCTTAAGGCTGCGCTCGATTAAATCGCCACGGGTGGTGAGGTCTATCTTGCTGGTCAAGCGCAGGCTGATCGCTTCCTGGTCGCCCGTACTCCAACGACGCACGAAATAACGACGGAAATCGTTTGGCAACTCGTCTCGGATCGCGTCGATGCGCTCGCGCGCTTCCGACGCGGCGATCGCAACATCACGACTGAAGTCACTGAACTGCACGAATATGCCACCGCCATCCGCACTGGCATTGGCATTGATCGACTTTATGCCAGGCATCGTAGCGATGGCTTCTTCCACCGGCCGTACCAGGTTGCGTTCCACTTCCTCAGGCGTCGAGCCTTGGTAGGGCAGTTGCACGAAGAAAAACGGCGGTGATATTTCAGGCTGCGACTCAAGCGGCAAGCGGAACCCTGCGATCAATCCGATCACCACCAGCGACACGAAGATCATGATCGTGGTGACCGGGCGACGGATGCTCAGTTCGGTGATGTTCATGCGCGCATCAAGCCCCGCTGGGCCCGGGCGTGGCGTGCCCGTCATTCAACGGATCATGCTCGTGCGACAAGATGTCCGCGACGGCTTCAGCGTCTGAACGCGCGCGACGCCCGCGTTCGGCATAGAACTCGTCCGGCTTGCGATCCAGCAGGTCGTAGACAATCGGAATGACCAGCAAGGTCAGCATGGTCGAGACCAGCAAGCCGCCAATCACGGTGATGGCCATCGGCGAGCGCACTTCCGAGCCTTCGCCAAACGCCAGTGCAAGCGGCATGAAGCCGAACAGCGCGGTCATCGTGGTCATGACGATGGGCCGCAAACGTGAACGTGCGCCCTCCACCAATGCCATGCGCTTGGGCACGCCTTCTTCGCGCAGCTGGTTGACCTTGTCGATCAGGATGATCGCATTCTTGACCACCAACCCGACCAACAGGATCAGGCCGATGAATACCACTACGGACGCCGGCGAACCTGTCACCAGCAAGGCAGCCACCGCGCCGACGAGGGCCAGCGGGATAGTGAACAGGATCACGAACGGATGCAGCAGTGATTCGAACTGCGAAGCCATCACCAGGTAGACCAGGAAAATCGCGAGGCCGAACGCGAACAACAGCGAGCGGATCGATTCGTCGAGTTCCTGGCCCTGCCCACCGATATGCATGTCGATGTCGGTACCAAGCGGCGTCTTGGCCACCATGGACTCGACCTCGCGGATCGCGTTGCCAAGGTCGATATCCCGCAGGTTGGCGGAGACAATCGCGACCCTACGCTGGTCGGCACGGTGGATTTCGCTGGGGCCGGTGGTCGAGACCACGTCAGCGACCGATGCCAATTCCACCGGCGCACCGCGTCCCGGATTGACGATCAAGCGACGAATGTCATCGAGTGATGCGCGGTCCGATTCCTGTGCGCGCACCAGCACGTCGATCTTGCGATCACGAAAGCTGTAACGGGTGGCCACGTTGCCACGCACTTTGTTGACCACCACGTCTGCAATCTGCCTGGTCGTCAGCCCAAGCGCAGCGGCGCGGTCCTGGTCAAACACGATCTGCACTTCCGGAAAACCCTGCTCCACCGTCGATTTCACGTCGGCGTAATGCGCATTGGCGCGCAGCATCCTGGCGAGGCGATTACCAGCGTCACGAATGGATTCCAGATCGGTACCTTCCACCTCAATTTCTAGCGGTGGCGACAGGCTGAACAACTCCGGCCGGGCAAAGTCGACCTGCGCGCCCGGATAAGCCTGCATGGTCTTGCGCAGTGCTTCGGTGAGAGGCGCTTCGGCATCATTCGTGGTCATCACCACCGAGAGCTTGCCGATGTTCTCGCCGCTTTCCGTAGGGCTGGCATCCAGCCGCGTGCCGGTACCGGAGACGCCATACAACACGCGCACGCCGTCGTCCTTGGCATGGTCCGCCTGCACCGCACGGATCAACGCATCGGTTTTCGCCAGCGGCGTGCCTGGCGGCAACTTGGCAGTCATCTCAAAACGATCCTGCGCGAACTGCGGGATCAGGTCGGTGCCCAGCAGCGGCGCGGCCAGCATGGTCAACGCGAACGCGATGGCGGCGACCGCGAGCACCGGCACCGGACGCGCCAAGGCATTCGGCAACATGCGCAGGTAACCGCGTTCAGCACGGTGGTAGGGCGACATCGCAATGTCACTCGCCTTGCGCATGACCGGACCCACAACCACCGCGACCGCACGCCATGCGCGCGTAATAGTCCACGCAATACTGAAGAAGATGCCACGGAAAAATGCACCGAAACCACGACCACCGAGGGCAACAGGTTTCTGCCAGCGACTTTCAGGGGCCCAGCGTCCGTGCGCAGGCTCTTCGGGAAAGCCCAGCGGCGGCCGACCCTTCAATGCACTCAACATCGGGATCAAGGTCATCGCCACCATCAGCGACACCGCGATGGCAATTGCCACGGTCAATGCCTGGTCGCGGAACAACTGTCCGGCAATGCCTTGCACGAATACCAACGGCAGGAAGACTGCAATCGTGGTCAAGGTCGAAGCGACCACTGCCATGCTCACCTCACGGGTACCGGCGATCGCGGCATCCAGGATCCCGAGCCCACGCTCTCGCGCTTTTGCGATTGATTCGAGGACCACGATCGAGTCATCCACGACCAATCCAGTGGCCAACGCCAGACCGCCCAGCGACATCACGTTGAGGCTCAGTCCCAGCTGGTCCATGAAGAAGAATGTCGCGATGATCGATACCGGCAACGACAGGCCGATCACGAAGGTGCTCCAGCCATCGCGCAGGAACAGGAAGATGATCAGGATCGACAGCAGGCCGCCAATGACGCCATCAACCTTCACATCGTGGATCGCATTGCGGATGAAGACGGACTGGTCTTCAATCGTGGTGACTTCGATATCGGCGGGCAGCTTCGCGCGAATGTCCTTAAGCTTGTCTTCCAGCGCATCCGCGGTGGATACGGTGTTGGCGTCACCTTCCTTGTATATCGCCATTTCGACGGCCTCGCGGCCGTCGATTCGGATGATCGCCTCACGCTCCTTGTAGCCTTGGCGCACCTCCGCCACGTCTTTCAGGCGCAGCGCCATGCCACCGGCCGTAGCGCTGCTGCTGCCACTATTCTGCTGCGACAAGGCCGCCATTACGCTTGCATCCCCGCTGGCCGCGGCAATGCGCATTGCCTGATCCGAACCACTGGTGTTGGCGGCCGCTGCCCGCGTCGTCAACAGCATGTTTGCGATTTCATCGACCGTCGCGAATTGATTGACGGTGCGGACCAGGTACCGTTGCGAGCCTTCTTCCAGGCGCCCGCCGGAGACGTTCACGTTCTCCTGCTTTAGACGTTGAACCACGGTGTCGAGGGTCAGTCCAAGCTGGGAGAGTTTGCGCTGGTCGATGTCGACCTGGATCTCGTCCTCGAGGCCGCCACCCACCTTTACTGCCGCGACGCCATCAACTGTTTCAAGCTTGCGCTTGAGATCATCATCGGCGAATCGGCGAAGCTCCATCAGTTGGCGAATCGCCTCGGCATCACTGCCTGCGGTCTTAGGCGACAGGGCAAGCCGCATGATCGGCTGCGTCGATGGATTGAAACGCAGCAACACGGGCGGCGAAGCTTCCAGCGGGAACTGCAGCGCTTCCATCTTGTCGCGCACGTCCAGACTGGCCTGGTCCATGTCGGTGCCCCAAGCAAACTCCAGCACCACGTCGGACTGGCCCGTGCGTGAAACCGACTTCAATTTGCGCAAGCCCTTGACCACGCCGAGTGCTTCTTCCGCCGGTTCGCTGATCAGGGTCTCGACTTCAGTCGGTGCGGCACCGGTGTAATCAGTTCGCACCGTCAGCGTGGGATAGCTCAGGTCCGGCAGCAGGTTGACCTTCAGGCTGGATAGCCCGATCAGGCCGAACAGCACCAGGGTCAGGGTCATCATCGCAACGGTCACGCGCCGGCGGGTCGAGAACTCGACCAGACTGAAACCTGAGGGTGCACGCAACGGATCGTGCGCGCCGGCTGGGTCATGCATGCCGGGCGAACTCATTTCGCGGCCTTGGCCGGTGCTGCGTTCGCCTCATTTTTCTTGACCGGTGCAGCGCCCTGCGTCGTGCCTTGAGTGATCACCTGCACCACGCTACCCTCGCGCAAGGCGGACTTGCCAGCCACGACTACCGGCTCGCCTTCCTTCAGGCCACCAAGGACTTCCACCCATTCGCCGTCGACGTTGCCCAGCTTCAGCACAACCCGGCTCGCCTTCTCCGCACGGACGGTGAACACCGCCGGCTCGCTGCCGTCTTCCAGCAACGCATTGCGCGGAATTACCAGGGCATTCGCACGCTGGTCGTAGTTGATCCGGATGCGGGCAAACATGCCCGGCTGCAACACGCCACCGCCTTCGAACGCACACACCACGCGGAACGTGCCGCTGCCCGCGTCGACCACTGGCGACACCCGATCAATGCGCCCTTCAAACGACTTCCCAGGCAGCGCATCTACCGCAAGCTGGACTGCCTGGCCTGCCTTGAGCGTCTCGATCTCGCGTTCCGGCGCATTGAGCGTCGCTTCCAGGCGCGAGTTGTCGACGATGCGCATCATCGGTGTGTTGATCTGCACAAGATTGCCGGGCTTGATCGAGCGCTCCGCGATCACGCCAGAAATCGGCGCCTTCACCGTCGTGTAGGACAGTTCCAGGCGCGCAAGGCGATTGGATGCACGCGCGTTCTCCAGATCGTAACGCAATGTATCGAGGTCATTGGCACTGACCATTTTCTGACTGGCGAGCTGCTGCGCGCGGGCGAAGTTGGCCTGCAATTTCCGAACTTGGGCATCGCTCTGCGCAACCTGCAAGGTGGCGCGATCGGCATCGATGCGCACTAATGCCTGGCCAGCGTTGACGTGCTGGCCGACTTCGGCGAATACCTGCAATGCAATGCCTGACGTCTTGGCCACGACCTGCGCCTCACCTCGGGCTTCCAGCGCCGCGGTGCCGTTATAGCTGGCCGCAATCGAGCGACGACTCGCCTTGGCGACCTCAACAGGCACGGACTCAGGACCCTTGTCCGTGCCGTCCTTCGCGGACTTTTCCTTACCATCGCCGCCACCCTTGCATGCGGCAAGCCCCAATATCAGCGCCAGTATTCCGATGCGGGTCAAAGAATTGGAAAGGCCAGCACGTGGCGCAATGGTCGGGGTAGTGTCTTGCATGGGGAAAGCCTGATTGGTGTTGTAGTCAAGTATCTCACCTAACCATCCCAGGAGCGCATGCGCCGAAGGTCATGGTCATGTGGATACGGAAAGAATGGCGAGGCAGATGTGCGGATTTACGGCAAGGTCATGGCAATGGTTGCGAACATGCGCCTGCGAGCGCCCGCGACATATCGCTATACTTGCCGGATTGCGTGTCGCGAAGGCGGCATACCATTGAACCACGTACTCCGGACCCACGACACCATGATGCGAATGTCATTGATTGCCGCTTCCCTTGCCTTGGTCATTGCCGCGTCTGCCGCCGCCGCGCAGGACGCCGCCGCCCCCGCAACCGAAGCTGCAACACCCGTTGCCGAAGCAGTAGTGGTGCAAGCTCCTGCACCAGCAACGCCGGCAGCGCTTGTTGGCGATGCTGCCCGCGGCAAGAGCCTGACCTTCACCTGCCGCGGCTGCCACGGCGTGACCGGCTACAAGAATGCTTACCCCACCTATAAGGTGCCCAAGCTCGGAGGCCAGTCAGAGGTCTACCTACTCACTGCGTTGCACGAGTATCGCCAAGGCAAGCGCAAGCACCCGACCATGCAGGCCCAAGCGGAGAGCTTCTCGGAGCAGGACATCACCGATATCGCCGCTTACCTTTCCAGCATCAAGTGAGCCACCCCATGATGACAAAGCCCCCGATCTGCGCAGTAACTGCCGCGAAGAACTTCGCGAAGACTTCGGCAATCTTGCTTGCCATCGCCTGTACGCTGGCATTGTCAGCCTGTGGCGGCGGACAGGATGCAGCGGAGGGCCATGGTGGCGACGCCAAGCATGCTTCCTCGTCAGCCGGTCTTCCGAAAGGTGATATCGCCGCCGGCAAGGCACTTGCTTCAACCAAGGGCGCGACCGGCCAAGCTTGCGTTGATTGCCACGGCGCCGAAGGCAATGCACCGATCGATGCCAGCTATCCGAAGCTTGGTGGTCAGTACCACGACTACATCGAACACTCTTTGCAGGCCTATCGCTCCGGCGACCGCGGCGGCAGTGCCACTAGCGACCTGATGGGCGGCCAAGCCAAGGATCTGACCGACCAGCAGATTGCCGATCTCGGCGCGTATTTCGGCAGCGTCCACACAGAGCTGCGCGATCTGCGCCACGCTAACTGAGCAACGTTGGTGATGTCATGAACAAGGGGCCGAAAGGCCCCTTTTCAGTTTTGGCGATTTTCTAAGACATATCCCCGAACAAACTCTCTGCCCTTGTTGACCTAGTCGGGCGCGACCAATCAACGAAACTTCACGGCTTCGACGGTTTAACGCTGCCGTTGTCTTCCTGCAGTTCAGGCTTGAATGGAACATCCGGTGGCGGCCGCGCGCGCGCCGGCTGCTCATTGACGTCCGGGCTGTAAGGATTGCAGATCGCGCCAGGGGGCAGCATGGATACCACGCACCGCAGTTGTCGCTTACTACCCGGTATCGGAATGCTGACTTGCTTGATGCCCTTACGCACCCACTCTTCCAGCAGCGTGCCCCCCGGCACCCAATATTGATCAAAGCGCGTGCCGCGATATTCAAGTCCCGGGCGTTTCAACCATGTTCCGGCGCGATCCACGTCAACGCCACTTTGCTCGGCCCAGTTGTCTGACAGGCGGGTACTGCCATCACGATTGAACAAACCGGGCTTGCCATCGCCATCGCGACCTTTGCCCTTGCCTAGCCCATTACCTGTTCCAGTCCCTGCGGCCTTGCGGCTGGAGGCACCCCAATCATCACTTTTCGCCGCACCCGGCCATCCGCCCGGCGCAGGCTTGCTGCCAGGACCTGCGCCAGTACCTGTCGCTGCCACGCCACGCCCGCCCTGCACCGCGGCTTGTGTGCCTTGACCTATACCAGATGACATTGTTCCTGCTGCCGGTGCCGTACCACGTTCGCCACCCACCCCAGCCGCGACATTGGCCTGCTGGGCGACGCCATTGCCAGATTGCGTGGAAGGTGTGGGCGCACCGCCAGGTGGCATCGGGATATCAGTGACTTCTCCACGCATCTGCGGCATCTGCAAACTGCTGGTGGCTTGGGTCGGCACCGCGAGCACTGGCGGTGCCGCCAGCGGCTGCGGCACTTCGATGTTCTGAACCTCTTGCTGTAACTTTGGCGCACGCAATTCGGCTTTCACTTCACGCGGCTTCAGTACCTGCACCGGCTGCGGTTTCAGCGTGGCAATCGCTTCCACCTGCTGCACGGGCTGCAGGTCGCGCATCTGCAGCTGTGGCAACTGCAATTCACGCAGCTTCGTTGGCGGCAATTGGAAGGCTTGCGGCGCGGGCTCACGCACTTCGCTGACCTGCAATGGTTGGGCGGCTTCCACTGCTACTGCCGGCGCAGGCAACGCGCGGACAAGTTGCGGTGCCTCACCGCTGGCCCTTACCTGCGGCGGTTGCGGCACTGGTAGCGAGACGACAGGCGCGTCCGGCATCCCGGTCGCAGGCATCGGGGTCACGGCACGGCTCGTTGGAGCAGCGGACGCAGGCCCGGATTGCGCCCCGGCAGTGGCCAACGCGCCACCACCTTCGGCAACATTGCCGCGGCCGATGAACTCGACCTGCACGACGCTATCGCTATCCTCCTCAGGCGCCGGCGGCATCATCAAGCGCACGTACATGAGCCAAAGGAACAAACCGATCAGGATCGTATGCAGGAGGATGTCGATGGCACCGGCACTGATGCGCATCGGGCGCTCATCACGAAGATCCGGTTGCCACTGCTGACGCATCAGGCTGGCAATTGCCTGCCAACCGCTCAGTGCAGCAGGCCTGCGCGGCAGCAATCTCAGTGGTCGTTGCGCAATCACCTCGACCAACGCAGGCGCCAGTGAGCCTGCGGCATGCGCATCCACCACTGGCATCGCGTCCAACCACTGTTGCCATCCAGCTGGAAGCGAACCTGGTGCCGTGCCTGATGTTTCGGGGCGAATCGTCAGCGGCCTGCGTCGCTGATTGATCGCAGCGATGACGTCGTCGGAACTCGTCACGCGTGTTGAGCCCGCTCAGTCTTTACGGGGGGAAGTGCTTGTTTCAACTGCGGCGCTATCGCGTGGCATGTAGGGAGCATCACCCGTCGCATGGTCGGTCGCATCGCGCACCGCGGTCACGCCGGGGACTTTCTCCAGCAAGGTCTTCTCGATGCCCTGCTTCAGGGTGACGTCGGCCATGCCGCAGCCGTGGCAGCCGCCACCAAAACTCAATACGACCACGCCTTCGGCAGTGATCTCTTTCAAGCTCACGTTGCCACCGTGCGACGCCAGTTGAGGATTGATGTCGTGTTCGATCGTCCATAGAACACGCTCCACCAATGACGCATCCGCGCCGGGTACTTGACCCTTGATCTTGGGCGCGCGGATCTGCAACTGCCCGCCGGTGGCCTTCGCCTCGTAATCGATCTCGGCGCCATCCAGGAACGGAACGCTCGGCGCATCCAGCCACAAGGTGAAGCCAGTGCAGTCGATCGCCCACTCATCGCCGGTCAGGTCACCGGGCTCGGCAAACTCAAGGCGCACATCGGCGCGCGCGGTGCCGGGGTGATTGGCTGCAAGCCGAACACCCAAGCCCGGAAGGGCTTCGCGTTCGATCAATTTGCGGAAATGCGTCTGTGCGGATTCGGATATCTGGATCATGCAGCTATTCTAGTCCAGCCGCGCCATTGCCCGGCAGCACGGTTCAGCTTCCTCCGCTGTCTCGCGATGGTTGCGGTTCAGCACCACTTTGCAGGAGATTCCCATGTCCGACCTGGTTCCACTCGCCCGCGCACGCTGCGCGCCGCGTCGCGGTAGCGAACACCGCCTGACTGACGCCAGCATCCGTGAGCTGCTGCCGCAGCTACCCGGCTGGGAACTTGCCGAAAACGGCCATGCGCTGACCCGCACGTTCAGCTTCAAGGATTACTACCGGACGATGTCGTTCGTAAACGCCTTGGCACACATCGCTAATGCTGAAGACCACCATCCGGACCTGTCGGTCCACTACGACCGCTGCGTGGTGCGCTTCTCCACCCACGACGTGGGCGGCCTGAGCGAGAACGATTTCATTTGTGCGGCGAAAGCAGACCAACTGGAGGGCTGAGTTCGCCAATTCACCCACTAGCCGAGCCGATCCAATACTTCGACGAGGTCCGGTGCCAGCGGTGCGTTCAAGAGATACGGCGTCTTGCCGGCATCCAGCGAGAACTCCAGCGAGGAGGCGTGCAGGAATAGCCGCCGCAGGCCGACCTGCTCACGCAAGCGCTTGTTGGCGGCCTCGTCGCCATATTTGTCATCACCCGCCACCGAATGGCCGATGTGCTGCGCATGCACGCGAATCTGATGAGTACGCCCGGTTTCGATACGAACTTCGCAATAACTCTGCCCGCCGCGCCGCTCCAATACCTTGAAATGGCTCTTCGATGGCTTGCCATTGGCGTTAACTTGGACATGCCGCTCGCCGCCTTGGCGCAGGCCGACATGCAGTGGTGCGTCGACCGACATCAATCCGTCCGGCATTCGCCCGGAAAGTAGGGCCAAGTAGCGCTTGCGAATGCCGGCGCCATGGTCTTCACGCAATAACGCCTGCAGCTCGGTCAGTGCCGAACGCTTCTTTGCGATGACCAACACGCCCGAAGTATCCCGGTCCAAGCGATGCACGAGCTCAAGGGATTCCCTGGGCCGCAACGCGCGTAACGCCTCGATTGCACCCCAGGAAATGCCGCTGCCACCATGGCTGGCCAGTCCAGAGGGCTTGTTCAGCACCAAGAGCCGCGCATCCTCGAAGACGATTGCTTCGGTCAAGGCATCCATAAGTCCTTGCGGCGGCGTTCTGTCTCGATCTTCGGCGTTCTCGATGCGAACAGGCGGGATTCTGATCTGATCTCCCTCTTCGAGGCGACGATCCGCCTTGACACGGCCGCCATTGATGCGGACTTGTCCGCTGCGCACCAGCTTGTAGATCAGCGATCTGGGAGCGCCCTTGAGGTAGTTCAGCAGGAAATTATCCAAGCGCTGGCCTTCCCGGTCCTCGGAAACACGGTAGTTACGTGCGCTGCCAGCGGTTCGGTCGTCGTTTTCTGAATGGGTCATAGTAAATTTGATCTGATACACTCGCCGAGCGAGATAAGGGTTTGATTCCGCAGGAAGTTGCCCCGGCCAAAAGCCGGTCTTTCTTCGCTCCGGTACAGTTCGTTGCCACCGCCCCCGGGGCGGCCATGTTAACGACTGTACGGCAAGCCCGACCTTCGCCGGACGCTCTGGCGTTCGTGCTTACGCTGAACAATGTCCCGAGTGACCGGCCCCAGGCCGCTGTCACCGGCCCTGCAACACGGAAGGAACACAAGCGCTCCCGCGGTCTGCCGTGGTGTCGTAGCGCTGGAACACTAGAAGCGACACGCCTGCGCACTGCGCGGCCGCGGCGCTTGCGGTATCCAGAGGCGATACGCCCCATGGCGTTGCCGCGGACTGCTCATACGGGCGGAGCGCGTGAGGAACGCACAATGAAGCGAATGCTCATCAATGCCACGCAGGCTGAAGAACTGCGCGTGGCGACGGTCGACGGTCAGAACCTGTACGACATCGACATCGAACAGCCGTCG
>JBBSRO010000049.1:0-20169 GCA_038242955.1 Lysobacterales bacterium | reverse complement strand
GCGGCGCTTGCCGACGAGATGGCGCCACCTGCAACCAGTTGATACATGCACGCGTGAAACGGGGCCGGGGTGCGAAAAGGGGTCAGAGAACATTTCCGCTTGAAATCGCGGATTGCGGGTCGTTGTAATGGAAATGTTCTCTGACCCATTTTCAGACCGCTAGAATCGCGGCATGACTGCACGCTCCACATCAACGATGCGACGCGCATGACCCCGCTTCAATCCATCGGCTGGCGCTGGACGCCCGCCACCTTGCAGCCCGGCTGGGCGGATGTCCTGGCCGCCCACCCCGATGCGCGCCTGGCCCGGATCAGCGAGCAGCACCGTAGCGGCTATCTGGTGGCTGAGTCCGTGGAGGCCGCGCATCGTGCTGAATCCTTGCCGGAATGGCAGCGCGCGGGCAATTACCGCAACGGCGGGACCACGCCCGAGGGCCGGCCGGCCGTCGGCGACTGGGTGCTGATCGAGGGTGAAGCGCCGAACGCGCTGAAGATCGTCGCGCTACTGCCGCGGTATTCCTCGATCAAGCGCGGCGCCGCCGGCGAGCACTACAAGCAGCAAGTGATCGGCGCCAACATCGACACCGTATTCGTGGTCTGCGGGCTGGACGCCGACTTCAATCCGCGCCGGATCGAGCGTTACCTGATGCTGATTGGCGGCAGTGGCGTGCAGCCGGTAGTCGTGTTGACCAAGGCCGACAAAGAGAGCGCCGATGCCAATGCGGCGGTGCAGGAATTGCGTGCGATGGACGTGCCGGTGCTTGCAGTCAATGCACTGGATCGCGCCAGCGTGACGACACTCGAACCTTGGTTGGGCGCAGGCCAGAGCGTGGTCTTGATCGGCAGTTCGGGTGCCGGCAAGTCAACCTTGACCAATACGTTGCTGGGCAGGGAAAGAATGAAGACTGGCGCGGTCCGCGAGACCGACGACCGCGGCCGCCATACCACCACCCATCGCGCACTGATCGCGTTGCCATCCGGTGCGTGCATGATCGATACCCCCGGCATGCGCGAGCTCAAGCCGACCGGAGAGGAAGATGTTGCCGAAAGTTTCACCGACATCGAGGCGCTGGCCGCGCAATGCCGCTTCCGCGATTGTAAGCACGCGCGCGAGCCCGGATGCGCGGTGCGTGGGGCGATTGAGGCCGGCACGATTGATCCCGAGCGTGTGGCGAATTTCCTCAAGCTACGCGACGAAATAGTTGGCGCTGCGGGCCAGCTGGCCTCGCGGTTGGCGCAGAAGGCCGATGCGCGCGTCCTGCCGAAGGGGCCGCGAATCCGCGTGGACCAACACACGGAGGACTAAGGGCCAATGACCACCGCTCGCAGCCCCGACATCGCCCACCATGCCGCGCTCGATGCGCGCATGACCAAAGCGGCGCGCGAGATTCGGCTGCTGAGCTTGGTCAGTTGGCCGGCCAGTGAACAGCAGCAATTCCTGGCCGACCATGCGCAGGGCAGGGCCAAGCTGCCCGCGTACGTATATCCCCGGTATGACTTTTCGGGCGAACGTGGCGAATTCGAAGCGATTGCCGCCGCGGCCGATCCGTCGCACCCGCTCGGCATCTATCTGATCGAATCCGCGCACAGCTGGGGGTTGGCAGCCGAGTTGCTGGAAAACCTGGGCACGCGCAAGGTCACCGAACTTTCCATCGCGCTGTTTGGGACGCCGGATCACACCCTGCCGGGCGGCGCGACCATGCGCGAAGCGGCCGGCCACTTCATCGGGATTGCCAATGAACTGGACCAGGAATTGCTGGCGCCTTCGGAGCAGGTCGAGATTTCCGCGACGTCGCTGCGCCTGCAATTGCAGGCGTCGCTGGATGACTATTTCAATGCACGCGTGATTACCGTCGAACTCGATCCTGACCTGATCGCCAAGGCCGCAGCGGGTGCGACCCGTATCCGGCTGCGCGCCGGCGCCGCGTTTTCCGACTACGACCGCCACCAGTTATTGCAGCATGAAGCATTCGTGCATTCGCTGACGGCGCTCAACGGTCGAGAGCAAACCGTGCTTCCCAGCATGTCGTTGTCATCTCCGCGAACCACTGCCACGCAGGAAGGACTGGCGACGTTCGCCGAGCAAATCACCGGCAGTATTGATATCGAACGGATGAAGCGGGTCAGCCTGCGCATCGAAGCTGTGGCGATGGCGCTGGAAGGCGCTGATTTCCTGGAGGTGTTCCAGTATTTCGTCGATGCAGGGCAGGATACAAACGAAAGCTTTACGTCTGCGCAGCGGGTGTTCCGTGGTGTTCCAACAACCGGCGGCTGCGCCTTCACGAAGGACACCGTGTATCTGCGTGGCCTGATAGGCGTGCACACGTTTTTCCGCTGGGCACTCAAGCGGCGAAAGTTGCGCCTGTGCCGGATGCTGTTCGCGGGAAAGATGACGTTGGCCGATGTTCAACGCTTCGAGCCCCTCTTCGATAGTGGCGATTTGCTGCCGCCGCGCTGGCTGCCCGAATGGGTGGAACGCGCCAATGGGCTGGCCGGGATGCTGGCTTTTTCGCTGTTCGCCAACCGCATTCGGCTGGACCAGATCATGTCGGCCGAGCGCGTCAGTGATATTTAATCGGTGATGCCTGACCGTTCATTACGGATGAAGTCGGTATCATCAATGGCCCGCATCCGTGGTGTGTGCAGATGAATGACCAGCATGATTCCGGCGACGACCTCAAGCAGGCCGCGCTCGACTACCACCGGCTGAGTCCGCCCGGCAAGATCAAGATCAGCGCGACCAAACCCATGGTCACCCAGCGCGACCTGGCGCTGGCGTATTCGCCGGGCGTGGCTTATGCGTGCGAAGCGATCGTCGCCGATCCGAACGAGGTCAGCTCGCTCACCGCACGCGGGAACCTGGTCGCAGTCATCACCAATGGCACCGCGGTGCTTGGTCTGGGTGATATTGGTCCGCTGGCCAGCAAGCCCGTCATGGAAGGCAAAGGCATTCTGTTCAAGAAGTTTGCCGACGTCGACGTGTTCGACCTCGAGATCAACGAGCGTGACCCGGACAAGCTGGTCGACATCATCGCCTCGCTGGAGCCGACCTTCGGCGGCATCAACCTGGAAGACATCAAGGCGCCGGAATGCTTCATCGTGGAGCGCAAGCTGCGCGCGCGGATGAAGATCCCGGTATTCCACGACGACCAACACGGCACCGCGATCATTGTCGGCGCGGCGATCCTCAATGCGCTGGAAGTGGCTGGCAAGAAAATCGAAGACGTGAAACTGGCGACCAGTGGCGCTGGCGCGGCCGGCATCGCTTGCCTGGACATGCTGGTGGCACTGGGCATGAAGCCGGGAAATATCCTGGCGGTTGACCGTGATGGCGTGCTCTATGTCGGCCGCGACCAGATGGACCCTGACAAGCAGCGTTACGCGCGCCAGACCGACAAGCGCTGCCTGGCCGACATCATCGAGGGCGCGGATGTATTCCTGGGCCTGTCGGCGGGCGGCATCCTGAAGCCGGAGATGGTTGCGACCATGGCGCAGCGGCCGATCATCTTGGCGCTTGCCAATCCCTATCCTGAAATCCTGCCCGAAGATGCCAAGGCGGTACGCCCGGATTGCATCATCGCCACCGGCCGCAGCGACTATCCGAACCAGGTCAACAACGCGCTGTGCTTCCCGTACATTTTCCGTGGCGCGCTGGACGTAGGTGCGACCGAAATCAACGAAGCGATGAAGCTTGCCTGCGTACGCGCCATCGCGCAGCTGGCGCGGATGGAAGCTGGCGACTTGGGTAGCGCCTATGCCGGAGAGTCGCCCACCTTCGGTGCTGAATACCTGATTCCGCGCCCGTTCGATCCGCGCCTGTTGATGGTGCTGGCACCGGCCGTTGCCGAAGCGGCGATGGCATCCGGCATCGCGCTGCGGCCATTGGCCGACGTGGAAGCCTATCGCGAGCAACTCAGCGAATTCATCCACCGCAGCAGCCTGATGATGAAGCCGGTGTACGAGCGTGCGCGTTCAATACAAAAGCGCGTGGTGTACGCCGAAGGCGAGGAATACCTGGTGCTGCGTGCGGTGCAGACCGTGATCGACGAACGCTTGGCGTTTCCAATTCTGGTCGGTCGCCCCGAGGTGATCGAAACCCGCATCGAGAAACTCGGCCTGCGCATGCGTGCAGGCGTGGATTTCGAGCTCACCAACATCAATGACGATCCACGTTTCGATGATTACTGGCGCCAGTACCACGCGCTCACTGAGCGCCGTGGCGTCACTCCGGATGCGGCAAAGAACCTCCTGCGTTCACGGCCGACCCTGATCGCCGCGCTGATGGTCGAGCGTGGCGAAGCCGATGCCATGATTTGCGGGCTGGTCGGGCGTTATCACAAGAAGCTTGGTTACCTGCGCAGTATTTTTGATTTCCAGCCGGGCGTGCAGGGCACTGCTGCGATGACCGGCGTGATCAATGACCAAGGCGTGGTCTTCTTCGTGGACACACATGTACAGCAGGATCCGTCCGCCGAGCAGATCGCCGAGGCCACGCTGATGGCCAGTTACCGGCTCAAGCTGTTCGGCATCGAACCGAAAGTGGCCTTGCTGTCGCATTCCAACTTCGGTAGCCACCAGGACGCCAGCGCGTCGAAGATGCGCCGCGCCTACGAAATCATCCGCAAGCGGGTGCCGAATCTCCAGATCGATGGCGAGATGATGGCCGACACCGCTTGGGACGAGGAGCTGCGCCAGCGCATCTTCCCCGATACCACTCTCTCGGGCCGCGCCAATTTGTTGGTCATGCCGAACCTGGACGCCGCCAACATCGGTTACAACCTGGTGCGGGTGATGACGGGCGGCGTTGCCATCGGACCGATCCTGATGGGCTTGGACAAGCCAGCGCACATCCTGACCTCGGCATCCAGTTCGCGTCGGGTGGTCAATATGACGGCTATTGCGGCGGTAGAAGCGCAGATCCGCGCCAGCATGCGATGAGCGCCGCAACGTAACGATGGCGCCCGCCGCGCGAATGGATAAAGGGGACGCACGTTGCGTCCTTCCCCTTCCATTGGCCGAGAGAAACGCAGGTGCAGTTTTTGCCAGCATTGTTGATTGCGCACCCGCATGCGCCGCGTCCTCAGGTCTTGGCGGACTGACGCGCCATGGCCGTGATCCTGCCGTTCAAACGGGACGCGGCGCCCGTGCCTGTGGTTCGCATGCCTGAGGCCGGGCAGCCACCTGCGCGTGACATGACGAAAGACGATGCCAACTGGGCAGCGTTGATGCTGCTTGCGCAAGATGGTGACAAGGTGGCGTACTGCAGCCTGTTGCTGGCAATCACGCCTTACGTCCGTGCGATTGCCCGCCGCTACCTGGGTGCGGGCGAGGACGTCGAAGACGCCGTGCAGGAAGTGTTGATGGTGGTGCACGGCATCCGCCATACCTTCGAGCGCGGCCGGCCGTTCAAGCCGTGGCTGGGCACCATTGCCTCGCGCCGCTGTATCGACTTGCTGCGCCGTCGCTCCCATCGCGCACGCCATGAACTGGCCGATGTGGTTGATGCCGATGCCCACGTGCATGGCGGCCTTGGGCCCGAAGACGCGCTGCTGCGCGACCATGAATCGCGGCGCGTGCGCAGCGCGATCGATGAATTGCCCACGCGCCAGCGCGATGCCGTCTCGATGCTGCGCCTGCAAGAACTCTCGCTTAACGAAGCTTCGGCGCACAGCCATCAAACCGTGGGTGCACTGAAGGTCGCTTGCCATCGTGCGATCGGCTCGCTGCAACGCACGCTGGGCAGAAAGAAGGATCCGCCGCATGACTGATACCACCCGCATGATCGAACAACTCAGCGCGCGGGCCGCGCCGGTGCGGCGGATGTCATCGCCATTGCGGCGCACGCTGGCATGGCTGCTGGCAGCCTTGCTGGTCACGGCTGGCGTGGTGCTGACCCACGCGCAGGGTGCCGACTGGGCGCGCGTGCTGGCATCGCCGGATGCCACCCGCGACTGGCTGGCCAGCTTGCTCACCGGTGTTCTTGCCGGCTACGCCGTATTCCAGGTCAGTGTGCCCGGGCGCGATCCGCGCTGGGCCTGGTTGCCGTTGCCGGCGCTGCTGCTGTGGCTGGCAAGCATTGGCCTTGGTTGCATGAACGAGGTCGCACGCGACGGCTTGGCCGCGCTCGCGTTCCGTCCGGGACCGATGGAATGCCTGCGCGTGATCAGCATGACCAGTATTCCGTTGGGATTGGTGTTGCTGTTGATGGTCCGCCATGCCGGCGTGGTGCGGCCACGGCCCACCGCATTGCTGGCCATGCTCAGTGCCGCCGCTCTGTCGTCCAGCGCTGTGAGCCTGATCCATAACGGAGGCGAATCATCATTGATGGTGTTGATCTGGCACATCGGTGCGGTGTCACTTCTGTCGCTGGCAAGCCTGCTTGGTGCACGTCGGATGTTTGCCTGGATCGGATATTCACGGCACGCTTGAGGGTTTCAATTGTTTAATCCGGGTAAAAACAATTTACGCCGCGCCGCGCAACGGAAACTTGCGGTCCGCTTGCTAGACTCAGGGTCCCTGATGATTCCAGCCTGACCCGGAGCGCACATGAACTGGCTCAACGAGATGTTGCAGAACGATCCCGACCCGACCGAGTCACAGGAGTGGATCGAATCGTTGAAGGCGGTCATCGACCACGATGGCGTTGATCGCGCACACCAGTTGCTGGAAGGAATGGTCGAGTTGACCCGTCGTTCGGGCGCCAACCTGCCGTTCCTGCCGACCACCGAATACATCAACACCATCCCCACGCACATGGAGCCCAAGCTTCCGGGCGACGCGCACATCGAATGGCGGATCCGTTCCATCATTCGCTGGAACGCGATGGCCATGGTGGTGCGTGCCAACCGCAAGCCTGGCGACCTGGGCGGCCACATCGCCAGCTTCGCGTCATCGGCAACGCTCTACGACGTAGGCTTCAATCATTTCTGGCGGGCACCTTCAGAGGATCACCCGGGTGATTTGCTGTACCTGCAAGGCCATAGTTCACCGGGTATCTACGCACGCGCCTTCTTGGAAGGCCGCATCAGCGAATCCCAGCTCGACAACTTCCGCATGGAAGTCGATGGCCGCGGCATAAGCAGCTATCCGCATCCGTGGCTGATGCCGGATTTCTGGCAGACCCCGACCGTCAGCATGGGCCTTGGCCCGCTAGCCGCTATCTACCAGGCGCGTAGCTGGAAATATCTGGAAGCGCGCGGGCTTATGCCCAAGACCGACCGCAAGGTGTGGTGTTTCCTCGGCGATGGCGAGACCGACGAGCCGGAAAGCTTGGGCGCGATTTCGGTGGCCGGCCGCGAAGGCCTCGACAACCTGATCTTCGTCGTCAACTGCAACCTGCAGCGCCTGGATGGCCCGGTGCGCGGCAACGGCAAGATCATCCAGGAACTGGAAGGCAACTTCCGCGGCGCCGGCTGGAACGTCATCAAGACGATCTGGGGCAGCTACTGGGATCCGTTGCTGGCGAAGGACACGAACGGCGTCCTCAAGAAAATCATGATGGATACCGTCGATGGCGAGTACCAGAACTGCAAGGCCTTCGGCGGCGCGTACACGCGTGAGCATTTCTTCGGCAAGCATCCCGAAGCGCTGGCCATGGTGGCTAACCTCAGCGACGACGATATCTGGCGCCTGAACCGTGGCGGCCATGACCCGCACAAGGTGTATGCGGCCTATGCCCAAGCGGTCAAAAACGAAGGCTTGCCGACCGTGATCCTCGCCAAGACGGTGAAGGGTTACGGCATGGGCTCGGCGGGTGAAGCGCTCAACCCAACCCACCAGACCAAGAAGCTGGACGAAGCCGCCGTGCTTGCGTTCCGCGATCGTTTCAAGCTGGAGATCGACGACGACCAGTTCAAGGACGGCAATGTGCCGTTCTTCCGTCCGGACGAAAAGTCGCCGGAAATGGAATACATGCGTGCACGCCGCGCGGAACTTGGTGGTTATTTGCCGCAGCGCCGTCGCAAGTCGACGCAGCAGATCGAAGTCCCGCCGCTGGCGACGTTTGAACGCTTGCTCAAGTCCACCGGTGAGCGCGAGAACAGCACCACCATGGCCTTCGTGCAGATGCTCAACATCATCCTGCGCGACAAGGTCATCGGCCCGCGCTGCGTGCCGATCGTGGCCGACGAAGCGCGCACGTTCGGCATGGAAGGCATGTTCCGCCAGCTTGGCATCTATGCGCCGCAAGGCCAGAAGTACAAGCCGGTGGATGCCGACCAGCTGATGTTCTATCGCGAAGACGCGGCAGGGCAGGTCCTTGAGGAAGGCATTACCGAAGCCGGCGCGTTCTCGTCATGGCTGGCGCTGGCGACCAGCTACAGCACCAATGACCTGGCGATGCTGCCGTTCTATATCTACTACTCAATGTTTGGTTTCCAGCGTGTCGGCGACTCCGCCTGGCAGGCCGGCGACATGCGCGCGCGCGGCTTCATGCTGGGTGCCACCGCTGGTCGCACCACGCTCAACGGCGAAGGCCTCCAGCATGAAGACGGACAGTCGCAGGTACAGGCCAGCTTCATTCCCAACGTGCGCAGCTACGACCCGACCTTCAGCTATGAAGTCGTGACGATTGTTCAGTACGGCATGCAACGCATGATGGCCGAGCAGCACGATGAATATTTCTACATCACCCTGATGAATGAGAACTACAGCCACCCGGACATGCCGGAAGGTAGCGCCGAGGGCATCATCAAGGGCATGTACTTGCTCAAGGACGGCGGCAAGCCGAAGAAGGGCGAGTTGCGCGTGCAGTTGCTGGGCAGCGGCACGATCCTGCGCGAAGTCATCGCCGCCGCCGAATTGCTTGATGCCGACTTCGGCATCAAGGCCGATATCTGGTCCTGCCCCAGCTTCGTGGAGCTGTCGCGTGATGGCGTGGATGCCGAACGCTGGAATCGCTTCCACCCTGAAGCCAAGACTCCTCGCAAAGCTTGGGTGACCGCGCAACTGGAAGGCCGCCAAGGTCCTGCAATTGCGGCGACCGATTACGTGCGCCACCACGCCAACCAGATCCGCGAATACATCCCGATGCGCTACAGCGTGCTGGGTACCGACGGCTTCGGCCGCAGCGACACCCGCGCCAACTTGCGCCGCTTCTTCGAGGTCGACCGCTACTACGTTGCCCACGCTGCAGTAGCCGCGCTAGCCGCCGACGGCAAGATGAGCGCGAAGGATGTTGCGCGTGCGATTAAGCTGTACAAGATCGATGCCGAGAAGCCGAACCCGATCACCGTCTAACTGACCTTCCATCTCCTCGCTCGCGGAGTGGGGGCCAAGCGATCCGTTTGCGAGCTAGTGTTTCCCACGACGCTTCGTGCCTTTGCGCTGTGCGCGAAGGTCACGCGCGCAGCGAATTGCCTATGTGGCCCATAAATGCTTTAACTGTTTCCAGAAAACAACTTCAGTTGGGCTCTGGGACGTTCTCATGCAAAAAAACCGCCTGTTTTTCCACTTCCTGCTGGGCTGTGTGGCGTTTTTCGCCTCCGCGCTCCCCGTTTACGCGCAAAACTGGCCTACGACCAAATTTGTATTCCGGAACATCGATCCGGACTCGAGCATGCCGAGCGTTCTAGGTCAGCTCAAGGGCTTTAGCGCCCAGCAAGAACCGGCTGTCGCAATGTATGAAAAATACATGTCCGAGGTAGCCGTCTATTACCAGTCCATGGGTTTCAAGGCACCAGATTTACCCACCACCACATTCGGCGACAAGGCTTATATCGTCTATTTGTACGACTACGATGACAGTGATACCACGGCCAAGGCCGGCTTTTTCAGCAACGATACGATAGATCTGCGTGTAGATATTTCGCGTGCCATCGTCAAAGGCAGGCCCGTGGATCGCACGTTCGAGGACCTCGCTCATGAGCTGTTTCACAACGTACAGAGACGTTATCAGCTGTCCTATGCACTGGATCACGGCACCTGGATCATGGAGGGCCAGGCACAGGCACTCGGGATGGAAGCCGCCAAGCGGCTGCGCGGTATCGAAGTCAACAAGGGAGGTAACAAAGAGGACTACTGGCTCGGCGGACGCCGCTATTTTCGCCCGCTCACGACCGAGACCAAGGATGAGAACTATAGGACCGCATCGTTTTGGCGGTATATCGGCGAACATGTTGCTGCGGCAAAAGTAAATGGTCGGGCCGGCGTTGCACGGACTGCCCCGGACTACCGCTATCTCGCGAAGATATACAACAATCACCCGTTCAAGGGACCTGTCTCTGCCGCAGGCGATCTGAGATGGCTGGATCATGCGCTGCAGAAAGAAGTCGGTTTGGGGTTGGATCGGTTATATCCAAACTTTGCATCCACGATTGCAGCCTATGTGCCATCGCGGTTGAGTGTGCCGCCCGTGTCGGCCCAAAAAGCCGAAGACACCTGGCTGAACCGTCTCTACGCGCTTTGCCCTGCGGTCTCGCTGGGCGCGGGCACACCTTCGGGGTCGATGACAGCTGCGCTGCGAAAGAATGCCTCGCGATGCTTCAAGGCAGATGTTTCAGGGGCTGGTCAGTTCGATCTATCCATCCAGGTCCATGCCGATACCGCACAGTCGCTTGAGGCCCTGCACATCGGAGTATCCGGCGGCACCAAGGTCGGCTCACCGAAAATCGTGGTCTCGCCAAGCGGTGGGGGCTATCTCGGTCATTGGCGCTTTCGCGTCCCGACCACCACTGCGCAAGTCTTCATCATCAGCAACATGGCTGTTGATCCTGCGAAGAGCCTCAATCAGGACGTGGTGTTGAATCTGACGGCCAGTCAATGGAGTAGCTCCATGACCACGCCCACGCCGCAAGCACAGCCGCAGCCGCAGCCAAAGCAGGTCAATGGCAAGCCAAAGACCGGCACCAGCGCGTCCCGCGATGCTACGCGGCAGACCAACCAGGAGCAGGTCGCAACCGGCCTTGCCGCCCTGAGCAGCCAGACAGCCATCGGTTCGCGTGCCTTTTTCAACCGCAACATCGATCCATGCAACCAGCCATTCGCAGTCCTTGGCTGTGGCCCCAACACGACAATCCAACTAGCCCTCACCCCCGGGGTCTTGGGCGACCTGTCCCAGACATCAGGCACAGGCGACATGCTGGGGCAGTTCATGAGCAACATGACGGCAATCGCCGACAACGGCATTGCGCAGACCAGTGAAGGACTGTTGGCGGCACAACAGAAGCTCGCCAATACAGAGGGTTCTGAAATTAACATCGTCATCCCGGCGATCGAATACGGCTTCACCGGTTCGTTCGAGAACGCCCACATCACGACAAATGGCGCGGATGACGGCGACCCTTTCCAGGCAGTGGATGCGCAGCACCAGCATAACGGCCATGTGACGATCGAGGAATTCACGCCTTACGTCCTGCGGGGTCGATTCAATGCCAGCCTGACCCGGTCCGCGGCTACCGACTATACGCAGATTGAACATCGCACCATCAGCGGTAGCTTCGTCGTCGCCGCACCGTGGGAAGGTGACCGTGACATAAAAGTCTATCGTTCAAGCGCGGACCCAAAAGGTGCGGTGATACAGGATATCAACGAAGTTATTCCAATCCTGGGAGCCCTGGGTCAGATCGCCGCGCAAAAGCCCAAAGCACGGGCCACCAGCACGCCTCATCCAGCCGGCCGCGCCGTGGCGTTCCCAAGCTGCAACTGCTCATGCCAACCGATCAAATCCTATGACGCAGTGTGTCGCCCGGTTTGCGCGGTGAAGGTCCAGCAGTGCGCGGCGCAGGTAACCCGACAAGCTGCGCTGGAGGAGAGCCAGAGTGAACAGGCGGAGTTGACCATCCTGGCAGGTCAGGTGGACAGGATGCGTGCCGACTTCGAGGCATTCCTACAATCTATGGATCCGAATATGCGGGATGCGTTGTTGACCACGTTCGACGAGCAGCCGACACCTGCAGCCAAGCGCTTCATGTTGTTTACTTATGGTTTGCCAGTTGATGGATATGGCGAGAAATAATCAGGCTTGATCTGATTAAATCAACGCGAAGGGCGAGTGCCGCAAAGGTGCTGCAGATCGCATCGTCTGGACGCGACAATGCCAGTTTCGACCTCGTGGCAAAGTCGTGAGTGCGATGGGCTATCAATTACTTGCGCCAACACGCCAACTAGATCCGCGGATACATTTCGATGCGCTACACCGTGCTGGGTACCGACGGCTTCGGCTGCAGCGATACTCGCGCCAACTTGCGTCGTCATTTCGACGTCGACCGTTACCACGTGGCCGTCGCCGCTGTGGCTGCGCTTGCCGGCCAAGGCAAGATGACCGCCAAGGATGACGCGCGTGCGATCAAGCTTTAAAAGATCGATGCGGAGAAGCCGGATCCGATTACGGTGTGACGTGACTGCGTGCCCCATCCCTTGCGTCGCAGGGGATGGATCACCGCGATAGCGGGTCATGAGTCGGCGGTCTGGCGATGCCCCGCCTGCTCGTTGACTATGTCATTCAGCAGGTCTTCGTCGTCAGGCTCGTGGTCGTTCAAGAACACGCTGAACTCACCCGTCATTTCCAGAATCGCATAGCGCACTTGCGACACTGAGCGTGCGCCGGCGATGCGAAGTTCGGCACGCAGTTCGCGCGGTGTGGTGCGCTCACGCCGCAAGGCATCGTGGTCGATGGTGCCGTCGGTCACCAGCACGGTAGGGCGTGATTCCATGTAGTCGCGGACGTGCCGCGAATGTTGGCCCCACTTTTCCAGGCCAATCGTCAGAAAGGTGACGCCAAACAGCACCAGTGCCGCATAAGCCAACGCGACGGTGGGATAAAGCAGTACATCGCCGGCGGCCGAACCCAACGCGATCATCAACATTTGCTGCATGGGGCTGAGGTTATTTTGCCCACGCTTCCCCATCAGGCGCATGACCAGCAACAACAGGCAGAACACGATCACGCACTTGAGCGCGACTTCCAGCAGGTACGTAGGTGGCTGCTCGCCCAGAAAGATGCGAAGCCAGTCGAACGGGACGAAATCGGTTTCCATCGGAATACTCCGGTCCGCTGCGATAAGGAGGGGATGGGTATTTTCGCCACCGACTACGTGAAAAATGGTGAAAGAGGCCGGCACCCGGTCAATTTCGCCAGTCAGCCCGCAGGTCAGGAACTGCCGACACTCGTGGACGTGTTCCTGCGTGCGGGGGCGACGCTGACTGCGTGGATGGCTTAGATTCGTTCTGGAGATTCGGCTGCCATCTATCTGCAAATACATCCCGATGCTTCACGGCGTGCTGGGCACCGATGGCTTCGGTCGAGTCGACACCCGTGCCAACCTGCGCCACTCCTTCGAAGTCGACCGCCACCATGTGGCCGTCGTCGCCGACGGCAAGATGACCTGCAAGGATGTTGCACGTGCGATCAAGCGTTACAAGATCGAGGCGGAGAAGCCGAATCCGACTGGGGTTTGACGCATAGCTCAATCCCTTTCGCGAAGCGAAGTGGAGAGTTAGGGTGGTGTGCCCTTGCAACTTAAACGGCGGCCATTGGCCGCCGTTCTCACATCATTTCGGGAAGCCCGAGTGCCTTGAAGTAGTTGTACGTAGGATCGTAAAAATCCGACGCGCGAGTAGGATCCGTTGAGCAGCCTTCCGGCACGACTAGCACCATGCCCTGACGTGCACGCGTTAAAAGGACTCGATATGCGTTCTTCAAGTAGATTTGACGTTCGAGCTTCTTGATTCGATTCCAGCGAGTGCCCTTAAACTCGTGATGGGACCAGTTGCCTGCATTAAAGCGCAGGTCGCCGTCCCAGACCACGCATGCCCAGTCCAGTTCAAGTCCCTGCACTTGAAACTCGGTAGCGACGTCTTCGAGGTAATAGGAGGAACGTGTGTCTTCTTTGCCTTCGAGGAACCATTTGACCGGATCAGTCTTTACGCGAACATCGATGGCATGGGGTCTGAGTCTTTGTGCTTGCGAAGAAACGACGATGCCGTAGCGTTCGGAACCCCGCGCTTGGTCGCGAAGCCATTGCTTTGCCAAGTCGAGGCTTCGGGTGATCTTGATTGGATAGCGTTGAATCACATCTTTAAGCGTTCGTTTGGCGGCTTCTTCCTCTAGGTCTAAGACTTCGCGAACAAACTTGCTCAGCGATTCAGCACGAAAAGAGCGCATCGACGTTGCGAGATGCAATTTTCCGTTTCGAATTGTCGACGGAAGCACAAGCACCTTTTTGAGTGAATCAGCACTCCGATACTCCGACTCTGTAAGACTTGGCGACAGATGTACCTCCCAGCCTTGGAATCGATTGAGCACGGCGTCCAGCCATTCACTGATTCCGGCTTCGCCTGTATTGATTTCCTGTCCGCCGCCCACCAGGCAAACCACAACAGCCCAATCTTTATGGCGATCCATGCAGGAAATCAAAAATTCGGGTTCCGATTGGTCGAACCCGGGCCTGTTCTTTTTTCTCGCCATAAAATTGGTCGTCTGCTCTAACGTCCATGCACGTTGCGCCTCATCGAAGAGAACCACGTGTTCTATGGGTGCTCCCTCATCCGCAAGACAGTCATCACGGAAGTGGTGAACGTTTTGGATGAAGGCGGAGACCTTTTGGCGTGCTTCGCCTTTTCTAACAGTCGTGCCCTGAGCGGATGCTCTTGCAACAGTGTCTCGCGCTAGGGCTTCTCGAAGAACAGCGACTAGTGGGCCATTTCCTGAAAGAAAGACGCTGTAAGTTGCACTGTCCTTGTCGAGATGTCGGTTTGCCACGTCCAATCCAACAAGCGTCTTACCCGCACCCGGCACGCCTGTTACGAAACATATGGATTTTTTTCTAAATTGTCTTGACTCCTCAATGATCTGGTCGATCGCTTTCGAGGTGGCTGCGAGGTTTTGCGCACCGGCATCACTTCGCGAAATCGTCTCAACTGAATGGCCCGCATACAACGCCCGAGCTGCTTCAATGATCGTGGGCGTGGGTAGATAGCGGCCACTTTCCCAGTGGGAGATGTCGATGGCAGGTGCTTTCAAGAATTCTAGCGCGTTGGCAATCAGGTCCTGTAGGTCTTGAGCATTGGCGCGAATTGGTCGAATTAGATTGTCGTCATGCAAGGTGCGTTGCAACTCAGTCGCTTGAGCCTTGGCCTTCGTGGCGACAAGTACAGGAGCGATGCAGATTCCATGGCTTGCGTCGTGAAAATTCTTTAGGTCGAGTGCGTAATCCCAAACCTGGTCGAGTGCGGACACGTTGAACTGAGACTCTCCAGCCTTGAATTCCAGCACGAAAAGCACGTGTTCTATGATTAAGATTACGTCTGCACGTCGGCCCAAACGTGGAATCGTGTATTCGAAGTAAATTTTAGCGGAAGAGCGGTCCTGATCTTTGAGGTGCAATGCTTTAAGAATTTCGATTTGTTCTTGCCAAGCATTGTTCTGCGTAAGGTCAAGGTCCCCGCCAGCGCGTCGAGTCAGTTCGCCAAGAATCTCATCGGCACTTTGCTTTGAAAATTCATTGAAGTGCGCGCCATATAGCCAGCGACGAACCACGGGTTTCGTTTGATCGCCTTCCATCCGCTAATTTTCCAATGTACCTCTGAGTTCTTTCCCAGGTTACATCAACTGGTTTAGAGAGGCGCGCGATCTTCGACCCAGCCATCTACAAGTTCGACCAAGCCAGAGTCCTCATCCTCATACAACCAGAATTGATAACCACAAGCGCACTGGTGAAGCTGAGGCTCTTCGCCAATCCACTCGATTCGGCTTCCGCATATTGGGCAGCACATCGGCTGGTCATGCATCAAATAGGCAGGTAAAGACTGCATGTTGTGATCCTGTCGCTGAGCCGTCTCATACAGAGCGACAAATTGGCTGACACAACACTTTTTTCTTCCCGAAAGCGAATTCTGGATCGCATAAAGAAAAAGCCCCGCTTTCGCGGGGCTTCGAGTACAGCACTTTGCTATCTAATCATCGACCAAAGATCGGAGAGATTAAGCCACTGGTGAGTTGGACCATGTAGTACGTGTTGTCTTCGGGATACGGGCGCACCCACATGTATCCACTGGGCGGGGGTGCCAGGTCATAGGCGCGGTAGTCCTGGACGTAGTGGCGTTCGACCACGTACTCGCGCGGGATGTTCTGGCCCTTGGCCCAGCGCTTGTAGGCCTTGGATTCTTCCTTGTGCGCCTTTTTAACGGCTTTGCGGTAGTCCTTCGCCGCCTTGTTTTGATGCTTGCCGTGGGCCTTGGAGTGATCGTGCGCGAAGGCCGTGGGAGCCGCCAATGCCAGCGTACCAATTGCAGCCGCAAGGGTAAGCTGTTTAAACATTGTGTTCTTCATGGTGGGTCTCCGGTTAAGCACGGGCCACAATAAGCTCGGCAGTCTGAACGCGGTGCCAGTCCCTGCGACAAACGCGAGCCCCTGCTCAGGCTGTTGAAGATGGCGTGAGAAAAAAAAAGGGTTCCTATCGCTTTCTGGTCACTGACTAGCGCAGCGAGTGCTGCGGCATAACCATGCCGGGTTGCTGGCGATGGCCTTCACCGTTTTGCGCAGTATCGCGCTGGCACCGCTGCTGCCGGCGAATTCTCCGCCATAGGTTGGCAGTCGAAGTTCGCGTCTGGTGGCCCGCAGGAAAGCCTAGGCAGCGGCGTAGTCGAAATGCAGTCGCCGCGGGACAGATGCGGCGTGATCGCAGTGACTACCGCACGCCGCGCACTGTTGCTGGGCCGTATTGAACGCAGAATAGTGTCCGCTGGAATCATTCGCCACCCGCAAGAAAACGAAGAGGGTCGGTTTGCCGCTCAGCCCTCAGCCGGCACCGCAAACACAACCGCCACCAACGCAATCACGATGCCGACGGCATAGATCGCGGCGCGCCACTTGAAGCCTAGCCGCCACGCCGAGATTGTGGCCTGCAGTGACTGCAATGCGTAGTACGCGACGAAGGCTTGGCTGGCATACGTAATGATCTGGTAGATGTCGGCCAGCCAAGTGATGGCGATGGCGGCAACCGCGGTTAGCAGGTAGCCGAGCTTGACTGGCAAGCGATTATTGGTCGACTCGGAGACCAGTCCGCCCGCGCCGCTGGTGTCGGCGACGGCGGCAGACAGTTGCGAGGCCAGTGCCATGATTACGATGGCCGGCATCACTAACGCGCCTACGGGAGCAAGCATGTCGATGATCGCGGTTTCGCCGCCTTCTTTCGGCAGGTTGCCGCTGAAGTAACGCGTGATCAGCAGCATGAAGACCAGATAGATGGCGGTTGAAAGCCATTGCGCCCAGCGCATCGTGCGCACGCGGGTTTCGGCGTCGTAGGCACTACCCAGATAGCGCGAGGTCTCGAAACCTTGCACAAGGATCACCAGCCCAAGCAGCATCCGCAGTTCATGCGTGCCGCGTTCGTGCTCAAGCGCGGGCCAGGCAAATGTGCCGGCATGCACGGCGACCACCGTGGCCACGACCAGCGCAGTAAGCAGCGCGCTAATCAGTGCCAGCTTCAGGCTCACGGCGCCGATGGTCAGGCGCTCCAGTGCATCCAGCCCGCCACGCAGGCCCAAGGTTCCAATCGTGGCGATGACGACGGTAGACAAGACACGAATCCAGAACGGATCGATGATGTCGCCCAGCCGCAGTCCGAACGCCGCAAACAGATTGAGGTAGTACGCGACCGACACGAAGTAGGCCAGCGACAGGGCGATCTCGGAAGCGCGTTCGATACCCACGACCAGCATGTCGTGACTCTTGGCGTATTCGGGTTCAACGTAGAGGATGTTGTGGCGTATCGCCGAGCCAAACAGGTAGGCGGTGGCACACAAACCCAGCATCGCGAGAGCCGCCCATCGACCCACTGCGTGCGCGAGTATCGGGCCGGCGACCAGAAAGCCGGAGCCAATGATCGACGCCAATGGTGTGACGGTGGCTTGCCACAGTGGCGAGCGCAGCAGGCGTGGCCGCAAGAGCAGGCCGGCGAAAAGTAGCGAAGCGATCAGTAATGTGATGTTAGATGGGCTCATGCGAGTCCAAGGCGACGAGGGCGCAGTATGCGCGCCAGCTACCAGCCAACCGCCCCTTCTTCCTCCACTGCACTAAACGCCGAATGCTCCCCTGACGAGTCATTCGCAACACCAGTGGCGAAGTACGCTACTCCGGTGCCGCGTTCGCGGTCGATCCAGAGCCCGCTCACCAACCCATACGCATTACCGCTATGGCCGATGCGGTTGCGGCCGTCGCCAAATAAGTCATCGCGACACTGTTTGCCATCGCCGCTGGCCAGGTGCTGCATCGCTAGGCCATAACCGCAGAAAAAACCGCCACGGCTGGGTTCGTCGGCTTCGCCGATTTCGCCGTTGCTACCGTTCCACGTCCACACGGGGGTGGTCATCAGTCGAACGCTTGCTGGCTTGAGGATGCGTACGCCATCCAACGTGCCGTCATTGAGTAGCAGCCGGCCGATCTTGGCGAGATCGCGTACGGAAATCCGCAGGCCGCCTTGTGGCGAGAATAACGCACCATTGGTACCGGTTTTCGAGCGGGCCAGGTCGCAGGATTCGCCTTCGGTCACAATCACCGGGCAGTCGGGCCGCGTGCCGTGCAGGTCGTCTTTTTCTGCCACGCCCTCGGCGTCGTACAGCACCACCGCGTGCTGGATCGCGTTGTCGCTGCAACCCGACCAGTTGAAGCAGGCATCCAGTTGCAGCGGTTGCAGCACCAGCCGTCGCATCAACCGGTCAAACCTCTCGCCGCTGGCGCGTTCCATCAATTGCGCGACCAGTGGGAAGTTGAGGTTGGTGTAGCGGAAGTAAGTGCCGGGTGCATGTTCGGCATCCCATGCCTGCGGATCATCTGTGAGCGTGCGCGTGCTGCTGCCCAGCGGAACGTTCCAGTAACCAGCGGCATCGGTCAGGCTTGAAGTGTGCGAAAGCAGCATCCGCAGGGTGATCGCACGGTCCGGAAACGCGGGGTTGCGCAGCGTCCAGCCGAGTCGTTTCGACACGTCGGCATCGAGATTCAACGTGCCATGTTCGACCAAGCGCATCATGCCAATCGTCGTGACCAGCTTGCTGATCGAGGCGATCCGCGCCGGATCATCCACCGTGATTGCGCGCCCAGCGGCGACATCGGCCATGCCTTGCGCCTGCAGGATGTTCACTCCGTCGCGATCAAACGTGATGCGAACGCGGGCTACGGGTTCTGCAGCACGTGTGGTGGTCGCGATACACGACAGCAACAGCAAGAGCAACAGCAGCACGAAGTGACGCATCAGGTTGGACCTTGGACGGGAATACGATGCTGTTGTGCCATTGACGGGTGCGAAGGGCAACCACGGAAGGTCTTGTGGTGGTGAGATGCGGCGTCGCGCAGGGCCATGACCTTGCAGTCGCAATGCAAGCGCGTGCAAACTCCGCGCTCATTGCGAGCTTCGCGCGCAGCAGCAATGTTCCTGCCGATCCATGCCATCACCGGAATGCGAACGGAATGATCAAAGTCGAGAGCCTCAGCAAGCGTTACGGACAATTCACCGCGGTTGATGACCTGTCGTTCCGGGTCGGTGCCGGCCAGGTGCTGGGGCTGGTTGGCCCCAATGGCGCCGGCAAGACCACCACCTTGCGTTGCCTGACCGGAATTATTCCGCCGACATCGGGTCATTCGCGCATTGGTGGTGTCGATGTCGCGTCCGATCCGGTTGCGGCAAAGCGCCAGCTCGCCTTCATCCCGGATGAGCCGCGCCTGTTCGATCACCTTACGGTTGAGCAGCACCTCAACTTCGTTGCGCGCCTGTACGGCGTGGCCGATTGGCGCGAACGCGCGCAGCCGCTGCTTGATGAACTTGAGATGGGCGACAAGCGCAAGTTGTTGCCGGCAGAACTCTCGCGCGGCATGAAGCAGAAATTGGCGATTGCGTGTGGCCTGCTGCATGCGCCACGCGTGGTGGTGCTGGATGAGCCGTTGACTGGCCTGGATCCATACGGCATCCGCCGAATGAAGAACAGCATGCGCCGGCTGGCCGGCGAGGGCGTCGCCATCATCCTGAGCTCGCACTTGCTGGACCTGGTCGAGGAGGTCTGCACCCATCTGCTGATTCTCAAGGATGGTCGCAAGCTGGCCGATGGGTCGGTGGCCGAAGTGCGCGCGCAGTACGCAGTGGATGGCGAGGGCAGCCTGGAGGACGTGTTCTTCCGTGCGACCGGTGATACGGAGAGTCTCCGCTCGTGAGTGCGGCGGCAACTGGCAACAGTCTTGGTG
>JBBSRO010000048.1:0-20899 GCA_038242955.1 Lysobacterales bacterium | reverse complement strand
CGCGAACGGGGCTTGCGTGAACGTTTCCGTTCAAACCTGGAGCGGGAAAAGGGACTCGAACCCTCGACCCCGACCTTGGCAAGGTCGTGCTCTACCAACTGAGCTATTCCCGCGTTGAGCCGCACATTCTAGCGCCGCTTATCGAAGTGTCAACTCCCTTTTCGCTCTTCTGCTGTCAATGATGGCCAAGCCGCCCGCGCGTATTCATATCCAGACCACAAGGTAAGCACCGCAGCGATGGCCAACAGCCATTCGCCAATCACGAAAATCGGCAAACCCAACAAGGGTTCACGGTACAACAGGAAACCCAGCGCGACCATCTGCACCACCGTCTTGATCTTGCCTACCGCGCGTACCGCGACCTTGGCACTCTGCCCCGCCTCAGCCATCCACTCGCGCAATGCAGACACCGCGATCTCGCGGCCAATGATGACGGACGCCCACAACGCCATCCACACCGTGTGGTGATGCTCCACGGTGATCACCAACGCGGTAGACACCATCAACTTGTCTGCCACCGGGTCCAGGAATGCGCCGAACGCAGAAAATTGATTCCAGCGCCGCGCGATCCAGCCGTCCAGCCAGTCGGTGATGGAGGCGAACGCGAAGATCGCGGTCGCCGCGATGTTGGTCCAGCGGTAGTCCAGGTAATACACGACCACCAACACCGGGATCAACGCGATCCGGGCCAGCGTCAACCATGTGGGAATCGTCAGCTTCACCGTGCCTCCTGGGTTCCTATTGTGTCCGGCGCCATGCCATGCAGGCTGGTCCAGATCCGTTCGGCCAACGCCCGGTTGATGCCATCGACGCGAGCGATATCGTCCACCGCCGCTGCCTTCAATCCAGATAAGCCGCCGAAATGTCGCAACAGGTTAGCGCGTCGGCGCGGTCCGATGCCGGCGATGTCTTCCAGGCGGCTGGTACTACGGGCTTTTTGGCGGCGTCCCCGATGCCCCGTGATGGCGAAGCGATGCGCCTCATCGCGCACTTGCTGGACCAGCTGCAACCCCGGTGAAGCAGCACCGGGCCGCAGTTCGCGCCCATCCGGCAACAACAGGGTTTCATCACCCGGCTTGCGCGCCGGCCCCTTGGCAACGCCGACCAGCGCAACCCCGACCACACCGTTTTCCTGCAGCGCCATCTGCGCCTGCGCAACCTGTCCTGCCCCTCCGTCGATCAACAGCAGATCCGGCAACACGATATCGGGGGCGCCCTCGACAGCGGGCCGGAACCTTCGTTGCAAGGCTTGGTGCATCGCGGCGTAATCGTCACCTGGCTCGATGCCGGCAATGTTGTAGCGCCGGTACTGGCCGCGAACCGCGCCGGCGGCATCAAACACCACGCACGAGGCTACCGTGGCTTCGCCCATGGTGTGGCTGATGTCGAAGCATTCGATCCGTTTCGGCGTTTCGGGCAGGCCGAGCATCTGCTGCAGGTCATCCACCCTCGCTTGCTGCGCGCTGCTGCTGGTCAGTTCCGTGGAAAGCGCGAGCTCCGCATTGCGACGTACCAAGTCCAGGTGCGCGGCACGTTCGCCACGAACATGGGTTCGCAACTCAATGCTGCGGCCAGCATGTCCGGTCAGCGCGAATTCGATCAGCTCGCGCTCGGGGATGTCGCGATCCAGAACGATCTCTCGTGGCGGCGGTTGCTCGGCGTAGTACTGCGACACGAATGCCGCCAGCACTTCATCGGCACTGTCTTCGCCATTGGTCTTCGGGAAAAATGCGCGTGTGCCGAGGTTGCGACCGTCGCGGAAGGCCAGCAGCATCACGCAGGCGGATGCGCCGTGCATCGCCACTGCAAGCACGTCGAGGTCAGCATTGCGGCCATCCACGTACTGTCTTGTCTGCAGCTTGCGGATGGTCGCGATCAGGTCGCGCAGGCGCGCAGCGTTTTCGAAATCCAGCTGTTCGCTGGCGGCTTGCATGGACGTGGTGAGTTCATCGCCAAGCTCCTGGCTTCGCCCTTCCAGGAACAGGCTTGCGCGACGCACGGACTCGGCATAGTTCTCCGCATTGATAAGCCCCACGCAGGGAGCGCCGCAACGGCCGATCTGGTATTGCAGGCAGGGCCGGCTGCGGTTGCGGAACACGCTGTCTTCGCAGCTGCGCAACTTGAACAGCTTGTGCATCAGGTTGAGCGTGTCGCGCACCGACGCAGCACTCGGATACGGGCCGAAGTAACGCCCTGGTATGGCGCGCGGGCCACGATGGAAGGCCAACCGCGGCCACTCTTCATGGGTCAGCAGTACGAATGGATAACTCTTGTCGTCGCGCAACATCACGTTGTAACGCGGCAGCAGCGACTTGATCAGCTGGTTTTCGAGCAGCAGCGCATCGGCTTCGCTGCGGGTAACGGTGACCTCAATGCGCGCGACCTGCGCCAGCATCGCCATGATGCGTGTCGATTTCGGCGTCGCGTTGAAATAACTGCCAACCCGATTGCGCAGAGCACGTGCCTTGCCGACGTAAAGCACGCCGTCGTCGGCATTGAACATCCGGTAGACACCGGGCGCAGCCGGCAGGCCGGCGGCGGTCGCTTTGCCGTCGAAGGCGGGGGTTGTGTCGCTGGCCTTGCGCTGGCTCAGAAGCGGCCCTGCCGTATGCGTTCGACAACACCCGTCGCGATTGAATCAACCAGTGTCCATGCCCGTTCGAAATCGCGCGCATCACCGTAGTACGGATCCGGCACGTCTTTCTTGCCCAACCCGCTCCACTCCATCATCAGCTCGACATCGGCATGCGCGGTGCGTGGCTTGCGGATGCGTGCGTCGTGCAGGATCGTGCGGTCGGCGCAGAGGATGACACCGAACTCATTGAAATCATCCAGCTCAAGCGGGCGTGCACGCTGCTGGGAAATGTCTACGCCATGCCTGCCCGCACAGGCAATCGCACGCTCATCCGGCGGATGGCCCGCGTGCGAGCGGTTGGTTGCCGCAGAATCCACGCGCACCTTCGCCGCAAGCATGCCTTCCTGCAGGCGCGCTCGCAGCACGCCCTCTGCCATTGGCGATCGGCAGATATTGCCGAGGCACACCATCAGCACACCCAAGGGCCTTGCTTTGGGATGGCTAGCCATTGCTTCGTTGCCACGCCTGTTCTGCGCGCACCAAGTCATCAGGAGTGTCTACACCCGGTGGAAATGGTGATGGCGTAAGCCGCACCGCGATCTGCCATCCGGCTTCCAGCGCGCGTAATTGTTCCAGCGATTCGGTTTGCTCCAGGGATCCCATCGGCAAGTTTGCGAATGCCCGCAATGTGGATGCGCGATATCCATAGATGCCGATGTGTCGAAGCCAACGCCCTTCTGGCATGGCCGAGCGATCTCGCGCGAACGCATCGCGTGGCCACGGTACCGGCGCTCGACTGAAATACAGCGCATCGCCATTTCCAGCCACTACGACCTTGACCGCATTAGCATCCAGCAAAGTGTCGATGTCGTTGATACATGCTGCCAACGTCACGATGCCGGCGCCACTCTCGGCGACCGCATTGGCCACGCAAGCAATGCCATCCGCCGGTGCGAAGGGTTCGTCGCCCTGTAGGTTGACGACAATGGTGTCGTCGCTCCAACCGGCAATGCGCGCGCATTCGGCGAGCCGATCAGTACCAGATGTGTGATCCGCCGAGGTCATTGCGACCCGCACACCGCTACCCACCAAGGCATTGGCGATACGCGTGTCGTCGGTTGCCACCCACACCTCGCGCGCGCCCGCTTGCAATGCGCGTTGGGCAACATGCAGGACCAGCGGCTGGCCGCCAATATGGCGTAGCGGTTTGCCCGGCAAGCGCGACGCGGCGTAACGGGCGGGAATGGCGACGACGAAATCGGGCGTGGTCATGTCGGAATTATCGCCCGTAGTAATAAAAATGGGGTCAGAGTGAAGTTTCCTGACGAGGATCGATGGCTGCCGAGCAGAAGCGGCAGGAAATTCACTCTGGCCCCATTTTTGCCAATCTTCCTAGCAACGCCGTCCAGAATGCCTCAGGCATCCGCGCTTGCACCGGCACCGAATACCACTGCGCGCCCGCGAAGCCCGCACATTTGACCGCGTCTTTCTCGGTCATCAGCACCGGCAGCGGACTACCGAAATCCAGGTCTTCTGCGCGGTAGGCATAGTGGTCGGGGAACGCATGCGGCACGACGGCAATGCGGAGGTCGCGCAAGGTCGCGAAAAATCGTTCGGGGTCACCGATTCCTGCAACAGCATGCACGCGCTGGCCGGCGAATGCCGCCAATGCTTGCGAACGTCCGCCAAGGATTGGCAAAGCTTCGATCACCTGCAGCTGCATCGGCCATTCGCCAAGCCCTGTTGCCGGTGACATCACCGCCTCATCCAACACACCCAGGTTAAGTACCCGGAAGGTGCAATCGGCCGCGCGTTCGATAGGTTCACGCAATGGACCGGCGGGCAGCAGGCGGCCGTTGCCATACCGACGCCGCACATCCACCACTTCAATTTCGATGTCGCGCGCCAGGCGGTAATGCTGCAGGCCATCGTCGCAGACGATCACGTCGCAGCCCGCCTTGGCCAGCGCCTGGGCAGCGGCCAGCCGGTCACGATCCACCCGCACTTTGGCGCCGGTGCTGTTCGCGATCAGCAAGGGTTCGTCGCCACTCAACGCAGCATCACTGCTGGCATCGACCCACCGGGGTGTTCTCTCGTTGGTCCGACCGTGCCCACGGCTTGCGACACCCGGCGTGAAACCCGCCGCACGCAAGCGCCGGACAATGGCAATGGTCAGCGGGGTCTTGCCAGTACCGCCGGCCACGATGTTGCCAACCACGATCACTGGCACGCCCGGATGCCGGCTTCGCTTGATGCCGATGCGGTAAAGCCCGCGCCGCAACGCAGTGACGGCGCCATACAAGGCAGACAGCATGCGGGCATTGATGGGTGGAGAGCTGCCGTCGTACCACCACGCAGGCGGCTGCCGCAATGATTTTCGGCTCACGCCCCGTGCTCGCGGAACTGCATGGCATGCAGGTGCGCATACAGGCCGCGGGCCGCCAGCAATTCGGCGTGTGTTCCCTGCTCCACCAGTTTGCCGTCATCGAGCACGAGTACTTGATCGGCATGCTCGATGGTGGAGAGCCGGTGCGCGATCACCAGCGTGGTGCGGTTCGGGATCAAGTGCGCCAGCGCATCCTGCACCAACCGTTCGGATTCGTTGTCGAGCGCGGCGGTCGCCTCGTCCAGGATCAGGATCGGCGCGTCCTTGAGCATGGCCCGTGCGATTGCCAAACGCTGGCGCTGGCCACCGGACAGCTTTCCGCCCTTGGCACCAATCGATTCATCGATGCCCGCCGGCATGCGCGAAACGAATTCAGCGGCGTTGGCATCACGCACGGCAGCCTCGATGCGTTCCGCTGGCGCGCCCTGGGATTCCCCGTAGGCGATGTTGTCGGCCACGCTGCCATCGAACAACATCACCTGCTGGCCCACCAGCGCAATTTGCCGGCGCAGGTCTGTCAGTGCGTAGTCGGACAAGGGATGCCCGTCCAGCAGCACCTGCCCGCGCTCGGGTTCGTAGAAGCGCGGGATCAGTTTGATCAAGGTCGACTTGCCACTGCCGGAGCGCCCGACGATCGCCGTCACCGTGCCGGGACGAGCAACGAAGTTGATGCCGTCCAGTGCCGGAGCGGCCTGGCCGTCGTACCGGGCATCGACATCGCGAAACTCGATCAGACCGCTCGCGCGTTCCAACGGCAGCGTGCCTTCATCCCGTTCGCTGGGCGTATCGAGCACCGAGAACAACCGTTCGGCAGAGCTAATGCCACGCTGGAGCATGCTCTGCACGCCGGTCAGCTGCTTTAGCGACGGCACCAAGTTAACCATCGCCGTCATCAATTTGGTGAAGCCACCGGCGGTGAGCCGGCCTTGCGCGGCTTCAGCCCCTGCGGCAACCAGCATCACCGCCATGCCGACCGCGCCTAAGACCTGCACATACATCGACAAGGTGCCGCGGGTGACTTCGATCTTCAGCGACAGGCTGACGTTGCGCTTGGTCTGCGCGCCGTAGCGCGCCATCTCGGTGGACTGCGCGCCGTAGGTTTTCACTTCCTGTTGCGCGTGCAGGGCTTGGTCTGCGGTCTGCAGCATGTCGGCTGAGGCCTCTTGGATCGAGTGGTTTAGCCTGCGGTAGCGCTTGCCGACCTTGCTCATCATCCAGGCCATGAAGGGTGCCAGCAGCAACAGCACCAGCGACACCCGCCAACTGGTCAGCAGCATGACCGCCAATGTCGCGATGATCCCCAGCGTGTTGCTGACCATCACCTTCAGCGCGTCTACCGCAGCTTGCGCCACCTGTTCGGTGTCGGCACCGAGCTTGGTCAGCATCGACGGGACAGGTTCGGAATCGAATCGAGAACCCGGCAAGGTCAGGTACTTGGCCATCATCTGCATGCGCAGGTCGCGGGCCACGTTGCGACCGGAACGGGCGATCGCGTAGTCGCCTATCAAGCCAAATAGACCACGTGCCATCAACAGCAGCACCAGCCCGGCGGGCAGCCAATAACTGAAGTCGTGGTAGACGAAGATGTCGTCAACAATTGGACCCAGCAACCACAGCACCCCGAAGCTCGTCGCCGCTTCCAACGCCATCGCCAAACTGCCGACCGCGATCAGCCCCCAATAAGGACGTGCATATTTACGCAGGCGGCCATAAGTGATCGATGTCGCGGTGTCACTCACTGGTTGGCGGTCCCAGCAACGCCCGTTGCGGGCGCCGGCTTGCCTGCCTCTGGTGCAGTTGCAATGGCGACACGATGGAAACCGAGTTGGCCAATCGCATCCAGTGCCGTGACGACGGCCTGGTGCGGCGTACGACCATCGGCGCGCAGCAAGACCGGGCGATCACGGTCATCACCAGCAACCTCGCGAATGGAATCCTTCAAGGATTGCAGGTCGGTACGTAGCACCTCGCGGTCGCCGACGAAATAGCGACCTTGTGCATTGACCAACACGCTCAGCGCCTTGGCCTGCGTTTCGGCGGCTTGTCCATCGGCACGGGGCAATTCCAGCTTGAGCACCGATCGCGCATCGAACGTCGTGGTGATCACGAAGAAAATCAGCAGGCACAGCAACACATCGATCAACGGAATCAGGTTGATTTCAGGGGTGTCGTCTTGGCGATGGTCCTGGATCCGCATCGCGGTGCCTCAGCCGCCCTTGTTCGTTGCAAGCCCGGACGGTGGCAGCGCGTCCAGGGTGTCCATCAGGCGGATCGCTTCGTGTTCCATGTCCACGATGTAGGACGCAATGCGGCCACGGAAATAACGATGAAACGCAAGTGCCGGGATCGCCACCACCATGCCCGCTGCCGTGCACACCAGCGCCTTGCCGATGCCGCCAGCCAATTGATTCGCATCGCCGATACCGTAGTCAAGGATGCCCAGGAACATCTCGATCATGCCGACCACGGTGCCGAACAGGCCCAGCAGCGGGCCAGCAGCTGCAATGGTGCCCAAGGTGTTCAGGAAACGCTCCATCCGGTGCACTTGATGACGACCAACGTCCTCCACGCGTTCGCGGACTTCCTCACGAGTACGGTGGCGTACATCCAGCGCCGCTGCCAACAGAGCGCCCAGTGGCGAGGTCGAGCGCAGCGAATCCACGTGCGCCGGATCCAAGCGCTTACCGCGCGACACCCAAACCCGGACCTCATCACCTAGTCCGGGCGGCATCACACGGATACGACGTAGGGTCCAGAAGCGCTCTACGATGATGGCCAACGCAATCGCCGACAACAATACCAACGGGATCATCGGCCAACCACCAGCACGGATCAGTTCCAGCACACATCATTCCTTCGGCGCTTTCGGCCGTCATGTTTCAGGCCGATAGCATAGCCCAGCAGCCCCATTACGCCGCCGCGCAGCGTCCCATAACCGCTGCCAAGACATGCGACGCTCTTGGATCTGCGGCCCATTTTCTCCCAGCCAGACCCGTACAGCACCCGACTGCGCGGTATCCACTACTTCCGCGCCAGCGTGACACCAGCGTCGAACGACCGAAGGCTTCGGGTGACCGAAGCGATTGCCTGCCCCAGAGGAGATCAGCGCCAGCTTGGCACTCGTGGCCTCGACGAAGGCGGGACTGGAGGATCCTGCGCTGCCGTGGTGCCCGACCAGCACCACGTCGTTGCGCAGATCCGTGGCAGCGCGCTTCAACAAGCCTTGTTCGATCACTTCACCCATGTCACCAGTCAGCAACACGCTGCCATGCGCAGTCTCGATGCGGATTACGCAGGTGGATTCGTTGCCCAGATAGGGGAACCACTTGGTCGGATGCAAAACGCGGAAGCGCACGCCATCCCATTCCCAAGACTGGCCAGCCTGGCAGTTGGAGATCCCCGGCACGGGGCTGCCCTCCGGGGCCAGCATCGTCAGCACCGGCACTGCACGGGACACCGCAGGCCAACCACCTGAGTGATCGTTGTCGCCATGGCTGACCACGGTGACATCCAGCACATGTACGCCAAGCGCATGCAGGGACGGCACTACCGCGCGCTCACCGGCATCGTAACCATCACGTGTCGCTGGCCCCATGTCGTACAGCAGGTTGTGATGGGCGGTGCGCACCAGCACCGATAGCCCTTGGCCCACATCGATCACAACCAGTTGCGCGTCGCCATGACGTGGCAGGCCCAGCGATGGCCATAACAAGGGTAGCCACAGCAGCAAAGCCAACGGCTTGCTTGGCACACCACGCGGCAACATCAGCCAAAACGCAGACAACAGCGCCAAGGGCAAGGCGAACCACCGGGATTCGGGTAGCCAAGCCATCGCCAACGGGCTATCGGCAATGGCGCGCATTAGCGGCCACAGCAGGTCAAAACACCATGCTGCAAGTTGCCAAAGCCCGTCACCCCAACCCGCGTGCAGGCTGTCCAACAACAGACCCAGCAAGGCAAGAGGAATCACCACCAGGCTCCACCACGGCACAGCCAGCAAGTTGGCAAACGGACCAGCGAATGATGCCTGCCCGAACAGCACCACGGTCAACGGCAGCAAGCCCAGCGTAGCCACCGCCTGCGCGCCGAAGAATCCACGCAGCATGACGCCAAGCCCACCCTTCTCATCCGTCGGCAGGCACCACAACAACCAGGCCACGCCAGCGAAACTCAGCCAGAACCCCGCGCTCAACACGGAGAGCGGATCCAGCAGCAACAGCACGACGCAGGCCAATGCCAGTGAGTCGGCCAGCCGCTGGTGGCGACGCAGGCAGCGCGCAACCACCAGCACCGCGATCATCACCGCGGTGCGCAATGTCGGTAGCGCGAAGCCAGTGACCGCCGCATAGGCAAACGCGCCCGCCACCGCACCAAAACCGGCGGCGAATGGACGCGGCAACCATCGGCAGAGTCCAGGCAGCAACCACCAGACTGCGGCGGCCAGCAGGGCGAAGAACCCAGCGACAAGACCGACATGAAAGCCCGAAATCGCGATTAAATGGGTCAGCCCCGAAGCCCGCAAGCGTGCCCAGTCCGTGTCATCCAGTGCGCGCGTGTCGCCTAACGCCAACGCACGCACAAAGCGCGAAGTGGATGAAGGCACGGCGATTGCGATGCGTGCACTACGCTGCTCCCGCCATGCTGAAATTCCCGAGGGCGACGAAAGTTGTTCGGCCAATGAAGGCTCGAGCACATAACCGCTTGCCGTGATTCGCGCTGCCATTGCTTGTTTTTCACCGTCACTGCCGCCCGGGTTGCGCAATCCTTGCGGCGCGCGCAGGCGGAGTGGCAGGCGCCAGCGCGTACCTGCCTGCAGGACCTCGCGTGCACGGATGTCATCATCAAACCAGCCCACCCGTAGCCGCTTGCCACGCAGTGCAGCAGGGATCGATTCGTCATCGTCCACGATGAACTCGAATCGGGTACGTCGCGCCTCATGCACTGCCAGGTCGTCAATGCGACCGCTGACGGTCAAGACCTTTTTTTCCAATGCCAATGGCAATTGCAAATCCAGCGCATGCGCTGCATGCAGGCTGGTAAAACCGAAGCCGGCTAGCAAGATGCCCAGCAGCCGCAAGCGCCCGCCGCGCCACGTCAGCCAAACTCCAGCCAGCAGCAAACAACAGGAAATCTGCAACGGCAACAGGGCTGGCATCAGCAGGCAGGCGGTACAACCTGCCAACAGCGACAACGCGCAAACCGGGCCGAATAGCGGCGCGCCCGATCCGCTGCGAGTTATCGCCCATAGCCACAATGCAATCGCAACCGAATGTGCGCGGACTGATGATGGCTGGAGTGAACGCAGTGCAATGACCATGTCGCCAGCGTGGCCACGACCCGTCTTGGCGACGATCAGCGCAGGCGAAATTTTGGGGTCAGAAAACCCTGATTCATCGCTTGATTAAACCTCGTGCGAAGCCAATTCGCGCAGCTTTCCTTCATGCAGTTCCAGCACGCGATCCAGCCGCCGTGCCAAGCGCCTGTCATGGGTCACGAGCACCAAGCTAGTACGTTGCGCGCGGTTGAGTTCGAGCATCTGTGCAAACACAAGCGCCGCCGTCTTCTCGTCCAGGTTGCCGGTTGGTTCGTCGCCGAGCACGCAGGCAGGGTTATTGACCAACGCGCGCGCCACTGCCGCACGCTGGCGTTCTCCACCGGAGAGCTCGCCGGGTTTGTGTTGCAGGCGATGGCCCAAGCCTACCGATTCCAACAGATCCTGCGCACGCGTGCTGGCTTCTGCAGTGCCACGTCCGGCCAGCAGTACCGGCATCATCACGTTCTCCAGCGCGGTGAATTCCGGGAGTAAATGGTGGAACTGATACACGAAGCCAAGGGATCGGTTACGCAGGCGCCCGCGTTCGGCGTCGGACAATGCGCTCATCTTGTGGCCGGAGACATAGACCTCGCCGGCAGTGGGTACGTCCAGTCCGCCCAGCAAATGCAAGAGCGTGCTCTTGCCGGCGCCGGATGCGCCAAGAATGGCAACGGTTTCTCCAGCCTTCACCGCGATATCCAGACCGTCGAACACCTGCGTGTGCAGGCTGCCTTCGGCATAGGTTTTGCCCAAGCCTTCGGCACGAACGACATCGCCGTCGTGGCCGGTGTCTGCCGACTTGTCACTCACAGTGTTCTCACTCATAGCGCAGTGCCTCAGCGGGCGCGGTACGTGCCGCGCGCCATGCCGGGTACAGAGTCGCGACGAACGCCATGGCCAACGCCACGGCGGCAATAGTGGAGACGTCGCTGACTTGCAGGTCGGTCGGTAGGCCAGTGATGTAGTAAACGTCTTCCGGTAACAGTTGCACGCCAAACACCGATTCGATGCCTTTGAGGATGCTGCCTAAGTTCAAGGTCAGCACGATGCCACCGATCACGCCCAGCACAGTGCCAATAATGCCGATCAGGCTGCCCTGCACCATGAACACCTGCATGACCTGCCGTGGGGTGAGTCCTAGGGTACGCAAGATTGCGATATCGGCTTGCTTGTCGGTCACCAGCATCACCTGCGAGGACACCAGATTGAAGGCGCCCATCGCAATGATCAACGAGAGCAGGATCGCCATGACGGTCTTTTCCATCTTCAACGCACGGAAAAGATTGGCGTTGTCCTGGCTCCAGTCACTGACCCGATAGGGCCCTTGCAGTTTCGTCGCGAGATCTCGGGCGACTTCGAACGCCTTGTCCATGTCGTGCATCTTCAAGCGCACGCCGGTCACGCCTTCGCCCATCCGCAATACCCGCTGCAGGTCTTGCATGTTCACCACCGCTAGACCTTTGTCGTACTCGTTGTAGCCAGCCTCGAAAATGCCACTGACCTTGAAGCGCTTCATGGTCTGCACGCCACCCAGCGGCGTGCTGCGGAAATCAGCAAGTGTCACCACGACATCGTCACCGGTACTGACGCCCAGCCACACTGCGAGTTCACGCCCCAGCACGATGTTGAAACTCCCTGGCTGCAGTTCGGATAATTTGCCCTGCACCATTTTCTCGCCCAGCACCGAGACTTTGTCTTCTTCGACAGGCACCACGCCACGGATCATCGCCGGCTGGTTGTTCGCTGCGGAGATCAGCGCTTCTTTCTCGATATAAGGCGCCGCGCCAGCGACACGCGGGTCTGCCCTCGCCACTTTCACTGCATGCTGCCAATCAGCAAGTGGCTCGCCGTAGGCACTCACCGTGGCATGTGCCGCCATCTGCAACATGCGGTCACGGATTTCGCGCTGGAATCCACCCATCACGGCCAGGGTAGTGATTAACGCGACCACCCCCAGCGCGATACCAAGGATCGAGGCCATGGAAATAAACGATATGAAGCCATTGCGACGTTTGGCGCGCACGTAGCGCAAGCCGATGGCGACAGGAACGGGTTTGAACATCGGGGACCCTTTCTTCTTAGCCGCCTATCCTGCCATCGATGCGCTCACCCGTGCAGATTCGATGCGCATCGCGGCCAGTCGCAGTTCACGTCGCGACACCGTTGGCAATGTATCCGGCCAGAACGACAACCGCCGAATGCGGCCGCACGGATCGCGCCAGCGCAGGAATGCCAGCGGACCGCGCCACGAGATCTTCAATGACTGCATCGGCTGGCCAGCGCAGGTTGGCTGCCCGTGCCCGACAGGTATCACCAGCGCGCAAGGCGGGCCTGTTCGATGACGCACAGCTTCGAACACACCAAGCGAAGCCGCGCCCCAAGCCAGCGGCCATGCCCATGCGCGTGGCAGGTCAGACATCAGCAACGAGAGCGGTGCCAGCCACGCCAGCGACCACAACATCGCGCCGACCCAGCGCGACGGATGCCATTCAATGCGGCAAGGAGCGGATCTGATCGATAAGCGCCGCGACTTCGACATCGGCAGGAGCCTCATGGCCTAGGAACCAACGCCAGAGCCTATCGTCTTCGCTGTCCAGGAGCCGCAGGAAAACCTCGCGCTGCGCGGTAGGACTTTGCCGCCATTGCCGGTCAAGCCAGCGTTCCAGCAACTGATCGAGTTCCCGCATGCCGCGCCGGCAGCGCCAGCGCAGCTTGCGAAACTCCGCTTCGTCAGCGTCGATCATTGCTTCCCCGCCCTGAGAGGTTACGCGCGGCGCGCCAGCATCAACTGCTTGATATCAGCAATGGCCTTGGCCGGGTTCAGGCCCTTCGGGCAGGTCCGCGTGCAGTTCATGATGGTGTGGCAGCGATACAACTTGAACGGATCTTCCAATTCATCCAAACGTGCGCCTGTGTCTTCGTCGCGACTATCGACAATCCATCGGTAGGCCTGCAACAGGATCGCCGGGCCGAGGTAACGCTCACCATTCCACCAGTAACTTGGACATGCAGTGCTGCAGCACGCGCACAAGATGCATTCGTACAAGCCATCCAGCTTGGCACGGTCTTCCTTCGACTGCAGCCGCTCGCGGTCTGGCGGCGCTGGTGTCTGCGTGCGTATCCAGGGCTTGATCGATGCGTGCTGGGCATAGAAATGGGTCAGGTCCGGCACCAGGTCCTTGACCACAGGCAGATGGGGCAGCGGGTAAATCGGGACTTCGGCATTGCCCTTGCCGCAGTCCTCGATCGCAAGCGTGCACGCCAGCGTATTGGTGCCGCCGATGTTCATCGCACAGGAACCGCAGATGCCTTCGCGGCAGGAACGGCGGAAAGTCAGCGTGGGATCAATCTCATTTTTGATCTTGATCAGCGCGTCCAAGACCATCGGCCCGCACGTGGCAAGGTCGACATCGTAGGTATCCACGCGGGGATTCATGCCGTCTTCGGGGTTCCAGCGATAGACCTTGAAACTGCGCACGCGCTTGGCGCCAGCAGCGGCCGGGAAATGCTGGCCCTTCTGGATCTGCGAGTTCTTCGGGAGGGTGAATTCAGTCATGGGTTCTTCTGTCTCCCGGATCAGTAAACGCGCGGCTTCGGCGGCACGACTTCAACGTCGTTGCTGAGCGTGTACATGTGCACCGGGCGATAGTCGATGCGGGTATTGCCCACATCGTCGACCCAGCACACGCTGTGTTTTTGCCAGTTTTCGTCGTCGCGATCCGGGAAGTCCTCGCGCGCATGTGCGCCACGCGACTCCTTGCGGTTTTCGGCCGACACAATCGTGGCCAGTGCCTGGCCCAGCAGATTCTGCAGTTCCATGGTCTCGACCAGATCCGAATTCCAGACTAGCGAACGGTCCGAAACCTTGACGTCGGCAAAGCTCGCCTTGATTTCATGGATCGCCTTGACGCCATCGGCCAACGTTTCGCCAGTGCGGAACACTGCCGCATCTTTCTGCATCGCGCGCTGCATATTGTTGCGAATCTGCGATGTCGGCGTGTCGCCATGTGCATTGCGCAATGCATCAAGGTTCGCCAGCGACTTGTCGCAGGCATCGCCTGCCAGCTGCTTGTGCGGCGAGCCAGGTTTGATGGTTTCGGCGCAGCGGTTGGCTACCGCACGCCCGAACACCACCAAGTCCAGCAGCGAGTTAGAGCCCAAACGATTCGCACCATGCACGGAGACACAGGCAGCTTCGCCGATCGCATACAGGCCTTCGACTACGGCATCCGGATTGCCATCCTTCAGCTGCACCACTTCGCCGTGGTAGTTGGTCGGGATACCACCCATGTTGTAGTGCACAGTCGGAATCACCGGGATCGGCTGCTTCTCGACATCGACGCCGGCAAAAATGCGCGCACTCTCGGAAATACCGGGCAGCTTCTCGTGGACATCAGCAGGGTTGAGGTGGGTCAGGTCAAGGAAGAGATGATCCTTGTGCTCGCCCACGCCGCGACCTTCGCGGATTTCCAGCGTCATCGCGCGGCTGACGACATCGCGCGACGCCAAGTCTTTGGCGTTCGGCGCGTAGCGCTCCATGAAGCGCTCACCCTCGCTGTTGCGCAGGATGCCGCCTTCGCCGCGCACGCCCTCGGTGATCAGGCAGCCAGCACCATAGATACCGGTCGGGTGGAACTGCACGAACTCCATGTCCTGCAGGCCTAGCCCGGCACGCAGGGCCATGCCGCCGCCATCACCCGTGCAGGTATGTGCCGATGTTGCGCTGAAATACGCACGGCCATAGCCGCCAGTTGCCAGCACCACGCCTTGGGCGCGGAACAAGTGCAACGTGCCCTCGGCCATGTCCAGTGCAAGTACGCCGCGGCAAGCGCCATCGGCATCCATGATCAGGTCGAGCGCGAAGTATTCGATGAAGAACTGCGCGTCATGCGCCAGCGCTTGTTGGTAAAGCGTGTGCAGGATTGCGTGTCCGGTGCGGTCCGCTGCAGCACAGGTGCGCTGGGCGACGCCCTTGCCGTAATGGGTGGTCATCCCGCCGAACGGACGCTGGTAAATCTTGCCCTCTTCGGTACGACTGAATGGCACGCCCTGATGCTCGAGTTCAATGATGGCCGGAATTGCTTCCTTGCACATGTACTCGATCGCGTCCTGGTCGCCCAACCAGTCCGACCCCTTGATGGTGTCGTAGTAGTGGAAGCGCCAGTCGTCTTCGCCCATGTTGCCGAGCGCAGCAGAGATGCCGCCCTGCGCCGCTACGGTATGCGAACGCGTCGGAAACACCTTGGTGATGCACGCAGTCTGCAAGCCCTTCTGGGCCAGGCCGAAGGTCGCACGCAGTCCGGCGCCGCCGGCACCGACCACGATCATGTCGAACGTATGTTCCTGGATCTTGTATGCGGGCACGGAATCAGGCTCCCAGCGTGATGCGGATGACTGCAAGCACGCTGGCGATGGCCGCGAGTGCACAGACGAAAATGTTGGCGACATGCGCCACGCCGGCCAGCGCCGGGGTGTGGACGTAGTCCTCGATGACGACCTGCAGCCCAAGCTTGGCGTGCCAGAACATCGCGATAAGGAACGCGACCAAGATGGTCGCATTGAGCGGATCCGCCACGATTGCGCGGGCCAGATCGTAATTAGCGCCGCCGAGCGAAAGCACCAAGCCAATCAAATAAGCGCCAAGCAACACCAGCACGATCGCAGTGATTCGCTGCCAGAGGAAATGATCAGTGCCAGATTTTGCGGAACCAAGGCCTACCGCCCGCTTCAATGGCGTGCGCAGGTTCTCATGGCGCTTCCAGTTATCACTCATGACTGTCCCCACTGCATCAGCACGATGACCCAGACTACGACGACCAGCACCACGCTGCCGATAAATGAAATCCAGCTATTGCGAATGAAGTCCTTGATCTCGAAGCCGTGACCGGCGTCCTGCACCAAGTGGCGCACGCCGTTGATCAGGTGATAGGCCAGTGCCCAGCTGAAGCCGAACAAGACCAGCTTCCCGAACAGCGAACCCGCACACGTGGCGAAGGCCTCCCAGCGTTCCGGGCCGGACGCCAGCGCAACCAGCGCATAGACCAATCCAAGTCCGCCAAACGCCAGGATCACACCAGTGATGCGATGGGTGATGGATGACATCATCTGTACCTGCGGGCTATAGACCTGCAGGTGCGGGGATAACGGACGTTCGCGCATAGGTGTATTTGGAGCGCGCAAATCAGGGGCAGCCATGGGCGGTGCTCTCTCCATTCAAACGACATCAGGACCCGAGTCAAAACCAACCACGCGGGCTCTAGAAATCGATGCAGCGGCCATTCTTTTCCCAATCCCCGTAGCGCGTCGGGTCGAGTCCTCCACGTCCACCTTCTTCAACCGAAGGCGATGCGTCCTCGTTTGGCCGGGGTGTGGGTTCCTCGTTCGGAACCGGTGCTTGTCCGGGTCCGGCTGGGAGATCGGTTTGGCCTATGATCGACTTGTTCATAACCCAGTGAGTTTAAGTCCCACGCCCATGTCCCACAACCGCGATGATGCACCGCTACCAGTCTTTGCCCTGCCAGATCACGCTGTACTTGCCCTTGAAGGGGCCGATGCCGTGACGTTTGCGCAGTCCCAATTCATGAACGATGTCGCGGCACTGGCCGATGGGCAGTGGCAATGGAATGGCTGGTTGACGCCGAAAGGCCGCGTGATTGCGCTATTTGCCCTGCTCCGCATCGATGCGCAGACCCTTTGGCTGCTGTTGCCTGACATGGCCACAGCCGAACTCGTTCCACTGCTGCAACGCTATGTTTTTCGCAGCAAAGTCGTCCTGCAAAGTATCGATAGCACAGTGGCAGCAAATTTTTGTACGCCGCTCCAGGCCAAGGCTGCTGCGTTCGCGGTCATCGAAGGGGGCGGCATCGAACTGGACATGGGCAGCGGAGCTGGCCCGCGCCGTTTGTTGATAGGCGGGACGCCCGCGCCTGAAGAACACGCAGCCGCAGGACGCTGGATGCAGGCCGACATCGCCCATGGCCTGCCCCGACTGCCCGCTTCGCAACGCGAACTGTGGACGCCGCAACAGCTCTCGCTGGATCGGCTTCGCGCGTTCAGCGTGAAGAAGGGCTGTTATCCCGGCCAGGAAATCGTGGCGCGCACCCATTTCCTGGGGCAGGTGAAACGCGGCATTGCACTTTATGACGCGGCATCCAGGGTTGCGGTAGCCAGTGACGTGGTGGTCGGTGCGGATCGCAGCATCGGCAAGATCATCTGTACCGCAGGCACCCTGGCATTGGCCGTGGTTCCGCTGGATGCGCCAACTGAAGAATTGCACTGCGCAGGCATCGCGCTGAGAACCGTGCCTTTGCTCGGTGGGCTCGACCGCTGATGGATAAATTACTCAGGCAACACAGCGCAATCCTGCAAGCGTGAACGCACGTCTTCGCACGATGGAATGTCTGCAAGGCACCGCCATTCGCCACGTGGAGCAGCGCACGTCAACACAGGTACGCGCCATCGATGACGCCATCGCCTGTGAGGTGCCGGTCGCACTGCATTACAACGATGCGCCGTTCGCAGTGCTGATGGCGACGCCGTGTGACCTGACTGACTTGGCGCTGGGGTTCTCTCTCAGCGAAGCCATTATCGAAGCCGGCGATGCATGGCAGTTGGATGCCGTGCGGGAAGAGCTCGAAGGGTTCGTGGTCAACATGCGCATTCCCGAAGCACGCGCAGAAAAGCTAGCCAAGCGCAGCCGTCCAATGCCGAGTTACGGTGGTTGCGGAATCTGCGGCAGCGCATCCATCGGGGATGTCATGCGCGTGCCCGCGCAGGTCTCAAGCCAGATCAGCATTGAGGAGGCCGCATTGCATCGCGCGCTGGAGTCGCTTCACCAGCAACAGCCATTGAATGCCGAAACCGGCGCGACCCATGCGGCGGGCTTCGCCAATGCGCACGGTGAGCTGCTGCTGGTGCGCGAAGACGTTGGCCGCCACAACGCGCTCGACAAGCTGATCGGTGGCTTGCACGAGGCAAACATTCCTGCGGGCAATGGCTTCGCCATCACCACCAGCCGCGCCAGCTTTGAGCTGGCGATGAAAGCTGCACACGTCGGCATTCCGCTACTGGCTGCGATTTCCGCGCCAACCACGCTGGCGATTGCCTTGGCACAATCAACCGGACTGGCCCTGGTTGGCTTTGCCCGCGACCGCCAGTGCGTTGTCTATGCGCACCCACATCGATTGAGGCGCGCCACGCCATGAGCGACAAGCCTGTGACGAAAGAAGTCGAGATCAAGCCCTACAACGGCCCTGCTGGTGGCTGGCCTGCGTTGCGCAGCGTCGCCGCGCATCTGCTGCACCAGGACGTGCCGGTGCTCGGCGTGAGAACCATGCTGCACACCAATCAGCCGGATGGCTTCGATTGTCCCGGCTGTGCGTGGCCGGACCGCGAACACACCTCTACCTTCGAGTTCTGCGAGAACGGCGCGAAGGCAGTTGCGTTCGAGGCCACTTCACGCCGCGCCGGGCCCGAGCTGTTTGCGAAATATTCGGTCGCCGAGCTAGCGCGCTACAGCGACCACTGGCTGGAAGACCAAGGGCGGCTGACCCATCCGCTCCGCTACAACCGGGCAACAGATCATTACGAAGTGATCGGCTGGGATGCTGCGTTCGCCTTCATCGCTACACAGCTCAACGTGCTGGCATCGCCCAATGAAGCGATCTTCTACACCTCCGGGCGCACCAGCAACGAGGCCGCTTTCCTGTACCAGTTGTTCGTGCGCCAGTTCGGCACAAACAATTTCCCGGACTGTTCGAACATGTGCCATGAACCATCCGGCTTCGCGCTTGGCGAGCAACTGGGCACCGGCAAGGGCACGGTGTCGCTGGAGGATTTCGAGCAGGCCGACCTGATCCTGATTTTCGGGCAGAACCCCGGCACCAACCATCCACGCATGCTGGGGGAGCTGAGTCGCGCAGTGAAGCGCGGCGCCAGCGTGCTGGCCTTCAATCCGCTGCGCGAGCGCGGGCTGGAACGCTTCGCCGATCCGCAGGATGCGGTCGAGATGTTGACGGGAGGCGCAACAAAGATTGCCTCCGACTATTACCAGCTGCGTATTGGCGGTGATCTCGCTGCCGTCACTGGCATCATCAAGCATGTGCTCGAGCGCGGCGCGAAGGCGCATGCCGATGGCGAGGCAGCACTGCTCGATGAAAACTTCATCGATACACATACCGATGGTTTCGACGTACTGCGCGCCAGCATTGAGGCCGCCGATTGGCGCGGCATCGAAGCAGAATCTGGCATGGGCGAAGTGTGCCTGCGCGATGCCGGCGAACGCTTCCTACGCGCCGAGAGGGCCATCATCTGCTGGGGCATGGGCATCACCCAGCACACGCGCTCAGTGGCAACCATCCAGATGCTGGTCAACCTGATGTTGTTGCGCGGTCATATTGGCCGCCCGGGCGCCGGTATTTGCCCTGTTCGCGGGCATAGTAATGTACAGGGCGACCGCACGATGGGAATTTACGAGAAGCCCTCGCCTGCTTTCCTGGATCGCCTGCAGGAAGTCTTCGGTTTCGATCCGCCGCGCGAGCATGGCGTGGACACCGTTGGTGCGATCGAAGCGATGCGCGACGGCTTGGGTAAAGTCTTTTTCGCGATGGGCGGCAACTTCGCCACCGCCACGCCGGATACCGAAGCAACCCATGCGGCCTTGCGTAATTGCGCACTGACCGTGCACGTGGCGACCAAGCTCAACCGCAGCCATTTGGTGCATGGCCTCGATGCGCTGATCTTGCCTTGCTTGGGCCGCACAGAAATTGATCGTCAAGCTGGCGGTCCACAGGCGGTCACGGTCGAAGATTCGATGAGCATGGTGCATCTGTCCTCGGGGCGGAACGAGCCGGCTTCGCCAGAGTTGCTGTCCGAACCCGCCATCGTCGCGCGGCTGGCGCAGGCCACGCTGGGCAAACGGAGCGACACGCCATGGCGGTGGCTGGTGGAAGATTACAACCGCATCCGCGACCAGATCGCGCGGGTGTTCGAGGACTTCCACGACTTCAATACGCGCGTGCACGTGCCGGGCGGATTCCGTCTTCCCAACAGCGCAGGCGCGCGCGAATGGCGCACCGAAACCGGCAAGGCGCGTTTCCTTGCACATGCACTGAAAGCGCAGGATCCGATGCGCACACAGGATTCGAGCGAGCAGCGATTCACCCTGACAACAGTGCGCTCGCACGATCAATACAACACCACGATCTACGGACTGCATGATCGCTATCGCGGCGTGCATAACGAACGTCGTGCGTTATTTACCCACGCCGATGACATTGCAGAACTGGGCTTTGAAGCCGGTCAGCGCGTTGATATCGAAAGCATTGCCAAGGACGATTCACGCCGTTGGGCACGCGGATTCCTGCTGGTCCCCTACGACATCCCGCGCGGCTGCCTGGCTGCCTATTACCCGGAAACCAACACGCTGGTGCCACTGGACAGCTTCGCCGAGCACGCGCGCACACCAGCCAGCAAAGCCATTACTGTCGCGCTGCACCGGCATGACGAAACCACGGCAAGCCAGCCACGTGACATCCCGGCGGCAATTGTCGACTAGAGCTACCTATAAGGCGCCTGAGTATCCCGAAATCAGTGCATCGGATGCAGCCACGATGTCCTCATCCTT
>JBBSRO010000047.1:0-20936 GCA_038242955.1 Lysobacterales bacterium | reverse complement strand
GTCGCGCTGCACCGGCATGACGAAACCACGGCAAGCCAGCCACGTGACATCCCGGCGGCAATTGTCGACTAGAGCTACCTATAAGGCGCCTGAGTATCCCGAAATCAGTGCATCGGATGCAGCCACGATGTCCTCATCCTTCGGAATGACCAGGAACGCGGCGCCCGCCAGCGGCGTGTAGGTATCCACGCCAACCACGCGTCGCCCCGGCTTGCCGCCCAGTCCGGCTTCGGTAATCGCGGTGATCACGCCCTCGCCGATGCCGGCGCTGTGGCGACCTTCATCGACCACCAAGATGCGATCACACTCCCGCGCATGTTTGGCAATGGCTTTCGCATTGAGCGGCACCAGCCAGCGCAGGTCGACCACGCGCACCTTCCAGCCATGCTTGGCCTCGATCTGACGCGCTGCGCGCAAGCTCATCGGCATGCCATTGCCGAAGCTAAAGATCACGCAATCGGTCGCTTCGGGGAAATACACGCGCTCTTCGCCGAGCACCAGCGCTTGATCAGGCGACGGATATTCGGTCAGCCACAGACCATCGCCCGGCTCGTAAAGATCCTTGGTCATGTAAAGCGCGATCGGTTCCAGGAACACGCTGACCCGACCATCGACCTTGCTCAACGCCGTCAACATGCGCAGCATCATTGCTGCATCGTCGCCGCGCGAAGCGCAGCCAACCACCAACCCGGGAATGTCGCGCAACGGCGTGATCGAGTTGTCGTTGTGGAAATGCCCGCCAAACCCGCGCTGATAACCGAGGCCGGCGATGCGCACCACCATCGGGTTGCGGAATTGGTCATTGCTGAAGAACTGCAGGCTTGCCGCCTCGCCACGAATCTGGTCGATCGCGTTGTGCAGGTAAGCCAAATACTGGATTTCCGGGATCGGCAGCATACCCAGGTTGGCAAACCCCTGCGCCATGCCCAGGATCATGGTTTCGTCCAGCAGCGTGTTGAACACGCGTCGGTTGCCGAACGCTTTGTGCAAGCCCTTGGTGACGGTGTACACGCCGCCCTTCTGGGCTACGTCCTCGCCAAACAACAGGGTTTCCGGATACTTGGCGAACAAGTCGTGCAAGGCTTGGTTAATCTGGATCGCCAGATGCCGTGGCGGCAATTTTTCGGGCAGCTTGTCTTCACTGCCGAATGCCTTGATACGTGCTTCCGCTGACGCAACACGCGTGGCTTCAGCATGCACCTTGTCCGGTGTGTACGGCGCCAGCGGCGCGATGACATCTGCCAGGTTGTCGAGCTTGGGCCTGCGGTCAGCTTCGTCGGCAGCGGAGAAGCAACGCGCACGAGTGGCTTCGTACAGCGCCAGGATTTCGTCCTTCGACATCAATCCGGATTCCAGCGCGATTGCTGCGGTGCGCAGCAGCGGATCACTGGCTTCGACCCGGCACAGCTCATCGATGTTGCGCCATTCGATCTCGAAGTCGGTACCGGCATGGCCCATGATCCGGGTCGTGCGCAGGTGCAGGAAAGTCGGTCGCCGGGTCATGCGGCAATGCTCTACCGCCTTGCGCACGCGCCCGTAGCCATCAGCAAGATCCAGCCCGTCGGCCTGGAAATAATCAAGGCCGCGGCGCATCGAAAAGTTCTGCGCAATCCAGTCGTCCGGTGTCTTCACCGAAATGCCGATGCCATTGTCTTCGCACACGAACAGCACCGGCGCTGGCAGCTTCTGGTAGGCGATATATGCAGCGGCATTGAACGCCGCCTGCGCGGTGGCATGATTGGATGAGGCATCACCGAAGGAACAGATCGCGATGCTGTCTTCGGGAATCGGAGAGGCATGCCCGATGCGGCGCGCTTGTTCGATCGCAAGCGCCGTACCGAGCGCCTTGGGCAGGTGCGAAGCGATAGTCGAGGTTTGCGGCAGGACCCACAACGGCTTGCTGCCCCAGACCTTGTGGCGCCCGCCGGATGCAGGGTCGTCCTTGCTGGCCGCAAAGCTCAGCGCGGAATCCATTGCCGGATCACGTGGCTTTCCATCAGCACCCGGCAACTTTCGGAAGCGCTCGGCCATGAACGCGCCGCTGCGGTAATGCAAGAACGCCGGGTCGGTGTATCGCGTCACGCGCGCCACCATCGCGTTGCCTTCGTGGCCACTGGAACCAATCGTGTAAAAAACCTTGTTCTGCACGCGCAGCACGCGCGCCATCAAATCCAGGTGGCGACTGACCAGTTGCGATTCGAACAGTTCGCGAAAGCCACGCGCATCCAGCGCACTCCCCTCTAGGATCGCGTCATCGGGCGCTGGCGCACTATCCGAGGTGCCATTCCAAGATTTCACGAACTCGCTGAAATTGACGTCGCAGATTTCGGCGCGGTTGAGTCCCTTCATGCGTGCGGGGATTGGATCGGGAACGGTGGCGAACATGGTGGTTGAGGGCTCTTCGTTAGGCAGGCATAAGCCGGCCGATGTGGAATTCGAAAACGATTACAGGCCGTAGGCCCTGTTCAAGCTTCGGATGCCTTGCGCCATTGCTCGCGGGTCTGACCCCATAAGTCGCAGTCATGCGACTGCATTGGCGGCGGGAATTCTGCCTTGCCTAACAAGCTCGATCCGAGCCGCTGCGCTACTTTTTGCGATGCAGTGTTGGCTGGCGAAATGCAATGCACGACATCCGTCCAACCTAGCGTATCGAACGCCCAGTCGATGGCAGCGGCGCAGGCCTCGGTGGCATAACCCCGGCCCCATGCATCAGGATGCAGTGCATAGCCCACTTCGGTGCCGGGCCAGCCATCCGGTTGCCACGGCCCAGCCTGTCCAACCCACAATCCTGTGGATTTTTCGATCAACGAGAACATCGCGAAACCCTGTACGGCCCATGCACCCGGCATTTGCAGGAAGCGCCGCCACGCGTCGCCTCGTGCCATGCCCCCGCCGATGTGCCGTGCTGCTTCGGCATCGCAAAACAATTCTGCGTAACGCTCGAAGTCCTCGTGCTTCGGCACGCGCAACAGCAGACGCTCGGTTTCGATCTGGGTCTCGAGAATGCCCACGTAATTCCTCGTAAGATCGTTGAGCACTGTCAGTTGCGATTCACGCGGTTAATTAAAACGCGTTGATGCCAGTGAGTTCGCGCCCGATCACTAACTGGTGAACGGTTTCAGTGCCTTCATAGGTGATCACCGATTCCAGGTTCAGTGCATGACGGATAGCAGCGTGTTCGGTGGTGATGCCTGCGCCGCCGAGCAGATCGCGGCACTCGCGGGCGATGTCGATCGCCATACGGCAGTTGTTCCATTTGGCCAGCGATACCTGCGACGGGTGCATCGTGCCGGCATCCTTCAAACGACCGAGCTGCAAAGACAACAGCTGCGCCGTGGTGATGCGGCGGGCCATGTCGGCCATCTTGATCTGCGCCGACTGCGTTGCGGCAACCGGGCGATCGAACAGGATGCGCTCCTTGGTGTAGTTCAGCGCCTCGTCAAGACAGGCGATGGCAGCGCCGATCGGGCCCCAGGTAATGCCGTAACGAGCCTGGGTCAGGCAACCAAGCGGCCCCTTCAACCCTTTCACATTAGGCAGGCGGTTAGCCTCCGGCACGCGCACATTGTCGAAGAACAGTGCGCTTGTCACCGATGCCCGCAGGCTCATTTTCTTGTGGATTTCTTGTGCTGTGAAACCGGCGAAATCCTTCTCGACTACGAAGCCCTGGATGCCGTCGTCGGTATGCGCCCAGACAATCGCGATGTCGGCCAGGTTACCGCTGGTGATCCACATTTTGGAGCCATTGAGGATCCAGTCCGCGCCGTCCCGCTTTGCGTGCGTCTTCATGCTGGCCGGGTCCGAACCGCCACTCGCTTCGGTCAGGCCAAAGCAGCCGATCACCTTGCCCGCAGCCATGTCCGGCAACCAGCGCATGCGCTGTTCTTCGCTGCCGTATGCGTAGATCGGATACATGCACAGCGAGCTCTGCACACTTACAAAACTGCGGATGCCGGAATCGCCGCGTTCAAGTTCCTGGCATATCAAGCCATAGCTGACGCTATTCAGCGCGCCGCCGCCGTATTGCTCAGGCAACGAAGAGCCCAGCAGGCCTAGGCCCGCGATTTCGGGAACCAACTCCTTCGGAAAACGCCCTTGGTCGAAGGCATCGCCAATGATGGGCAGCACGCGCTCGTCGGTGAATCGCGCCACAGTGTCTTGCACCGCACGCTCCTCTTCGGAAAGTAGTGAGCGGACGTCGTACAGATCGTAGGGATGCAGGGCCATCGCGAACTCGAGGTGCCGGGGAAGATCGTTATTGTATCGGGCTGGCTGGGTGGGGTGCAGACCGTGAAATCGCGAATGGACTTAGTCGGATGGACCGATCTGATGGATCTTTCCGACGAAATGACCAACGAATAAAGCCCCGACCCGGAACCCATGCCTCCATCAAAACAGCGGGGCCGGATATGTCCGGCCCCGCTTGGCTAGATCGCGACCGGTACATCGCGATTAACCGTTCCTGTTGTCCTGGACCGCAGCGACCTGGGTCACGACCTGCCCGTCGATCACCGGCACCTGCGAACCGGGCCTTTCGTCCATGCGCACCGTATGCGTGCGCCCATCCAAGCGGTAACTTACGTCGTAGCCGATGGTCCGCTCGCCATCACCAAGGGCAATCCGCTTAGCAGGCTTGGTTTCGGTGCGCATGTTGCCCGTGGTTCCATCAGGATTTCGATAGGTGACGTTCCAGGCAACCGTTCGCGAAGACGTGGAAGATGCATTAACCGTCCGGCAACGGCGATCCGTGCGGTTGACCACCTGTCCGCCCACATGGTTGCGGTCGACACGATTGCCGATGAAGCCACCTGCAACAGCACCGCCCACGGTTGCAGCCTTCTTGCCGTTGCCTCCGCCAACCTGATTGCCTACCAGTCCACCGATCAAGGCACCCGCCACCGTGCCTCCGACGTTGCCGTCACGCTCCGGCATGCGTTCGCTGACCACCACGTCCTCGCACACCTGCTGTGGCGTGGAGGTGGTGTTGGATACACGGATCGGCTCAGTGCCGATGACCGTGGCGTACAGCGATTCGCGCTCAGTGATGGCCTTCACGTTCACCACATCCGCGTACTCGACCCGCCCGGAGGACGGGACCGCACCTTGCATCGGTAAATTTCCAGTCATTTCGCTGGCGGCTGCCGGTGCCAACAGCGCCTCACCACCGGGTTTATGGTCTTGATGATTGGTGTTGTTGATGTAGCCGGCGGTGGCAACGCCGCCTATCAGCAGTGCTCCGAGTGCGATGGCTAAAGTGTTGTTTTTCATTACGTGCTCCTGCATCGGGCGTTGCCCCTGTCGAGCAGATGACAGCACGTTAAAACTGAATCGTTCGGGAGTTCCGGCAAATCCCGCGGATAGCATTCACATACGTGCATACCGCGTGCATGCTAGTTTTCAACCAAGCCTCTTCGCTAAACATCACCATGGTCAATCCCCTTCTCACACCGCTGCTTCGCTTCTTCGGACGACTGAGCTATCCCCGTCTGTTCATACTGACGGCGGTCCTGTTCGGACTCGATCTCGTGATTCCCGACTTCATCCCTTTTGTAGACGAAATCCTGCTCGGCTTGGGCACACTTCTGCTCGCTAACTGGAAGAAGCGCAAAAAGCCTGCAGCGTCCGGCACGCCGCCTATCGACAGCGACGCTCGACGCCACTGACACGCGGCTAACTCGTGCGTCTCGTTGACAGCCACAGCCATTTTGACGTCGCAGAATTCGACGGCGACCGACACGACGTTCACGCGCGGGCGCTCGCAGCTGGCGTCATGGCGCAAATCGTGCCCGCCATCAATGCTGCAGGTTGGCCCAACCTCAAACAGGTCTGCGGGCAATTCACGGGACTGTTCCCGGCCTATGGATTGCATCCGTTGTTCATGGAGGATCATCGACCACAGCACCTCGATGAACTCCGGCAATGGATCGAACGCGAACGGCCGGCGGCCGTGGGCGAATGCGGGCTGGATTTTTTCATGGATGGACTCGACGCCGACGCGCAACAGCTGTATTTCGATGCGCAATTACGGCTGGCACGGGAGTTCGATCTTCCAGTCATCATCCACGCGCGGCGCGCGGTCGATTCGGTGATCGCCTCGATCCGCAAGGTTGGCAGATTGCGCGGCGTCGTCCATAGTTTCCCCGGGAGCAAGGAGCAGGCAGCGCAGCTGCATGGGCTCGGCTTCATGCTGGGGATCAGCGGACCGGTGACCTACGAGCGCGCCAACAAGTTGCGCAAGGTTGTCGTCGCGCTCCCGCTGGAACAATTGCTGCTGGAAACCGACTCGCCCGACCAGCCAAATTCGGGCCACCAGGGCCAACGCAACGAGCCAGCCAAGCTGGTCGAAGTACTGGATGTGATTGCCGAATTGCGCGGTATGACTCGAGAAGATCTCGCCGTGGCGACGACAGACAATGCAGAGCGGCTGTTTGGATTGCCAACCGCTCGCCCTTAGGAGCGCCCGTTCGGTTGGCGATATGGATTTCAGGCGTATGGATCGGCCCCTGAAGAGCACTCCTGCAGGCATCAAGCTACGGGTTTCGGCTTCAACACCATCTCCAGTGCCTTGCCTACCGCTGCGAACGCGAATGCACCCGTCACATGGGTGGCTGCGCCTAACCCAGCGCCACAGTCCAGCTTGAGCGACGCATCTTTGTCCAGCTTCGAGCGGATGCCGCAGACGCTGCCATCAGCCTGCGGATAGCGCACATTTTCCAGCGAATACACCGCGGGCACGCCAAAATAGCGGTCATGGTTCTTGGGGAAGTTGAACTCCCCGCGTAGTTTCCGGCGGATCAGCGACAGCATCGCGTCGTGTTCGGTGCGGGACAGGTCACTCACCCGGATCTGGGTAACGTCGCTGCGGCCACCGGCCGATCCCACCGTGATGATCGGCTGTTTACGGCGTCGGCAATACGCGATCGCCTCGACCTTGCTGCGAAAACTGTCACAGGCATCCAGCACAAGATCGAAACCCCTACCCAGCATGTCATCCAGATTTGCGGGGGTCAGGAATCGCGCTTGCAGGTCCAACGTGATGTCGGGATTGATTGCGCGGCAGCGATCAGCCATGGCTTCGACCTTGGCGCGGCCGTAATGGCCTTCCAGTGCTGGCAGCTGGCGGTTGGTGTTGGAAACGCACAGGTCATCGGCATCGACCAGGGTCAATTTGCCGATGCCGCTGCGGGCCAGCGCCTCAACCGCCCATGATCCGACCCCGCCAATGCCGATCACTGCAACATGACACTCGGATAGGCGCTCAAGCGTGCCCTTGCCATACAGTCGCTCGACCCCGGCGAATCGTTCCGTCCAGTTTTTTTCCATCGGGTGATTTTAGCTGTCCATTCCGGCGCTGTACGGCATGCTATCGTCCTTCGAATAGCCCAGACCCATGACCACGGAGCCGCCATGTCATCGCCAGATCCCAACCGTCGCCCTTCAGCCGCTGGTCGCTACCTGTTCCTTATGGTGCTCGGCTTGGTGCTTGGCGCAATCGCCACCGTCATGCTGCTGCGCACGCTGGACGCGCGCAAGACGACTCAGGATCGCTTCCCTGAAGCGTTGATGCAGGTACAGGATTGGCACATGGCCCAACTTAGTGGCGACATGAAGCAGAACCGCTGCAATGCCACCGACATCCTGCCCCACCTGCAGGCGCTGCGGATGACCGCCAATGATATCGATGCGGCATTTGCCGACCTCCGCGAAGACAAGCGTTTCAGTGCTGCCAGTTCGGACATGCGTGCGACCATGGATCGGGTCATCTCGAATCCGCCGCTTACCTGCGAGGGCTTGGGCGCAGCAATGAAGGAAATCGGACGGTCATGCAAGGGTTGCCACCAAGATTTCAAGTAATGACCCTTGGATTGCACGAATACCCCATGCAAACGGCCCCTCGCGGGCCGTTTCGCTTTCTACGCGCCGTGGACATCAGTGAATCGACGCTGACCCATGTGCAAGCCGGGAGGCTTCCTCGACCCGGCGTTCATGCGGTACGGACTAGGGTCAGATCCAGTCTGGCCGCATCGGCTGGTCTTGTCCCTGACAATCCTGGAGCCACTTAATGAACGTTCCGACAACTATCCGCAACAACCCGCTGCGTCTCCTAGGCGTCGCAACCCTCGCCGTTGGGCTTTCCTTCGCCACTGGTTGCGCAACCAGCGGACCGGGCTACGGCTCGTCAGGAAGTTACAACTCCAACTCAGGCGGTTACAACAACAACTACTGCAACACCTGCGGTGTCGTCACGCGTATTGAAGCCGGCGTTGGCAGCCGTACGCCGAACGCGACGGGCGCTGTGGTCGGCGGCTTGGTAGGTGCGGTGGCTGGCCGGGAATTGGCCAAAAACAGCACAGATAGCACCGGCCGCAAGAACACGGCCACCGTGGCGGGAGCCGCCGCCGGCGCGCTGATCGGTAATGCCATCCAAAACCATGCGGGCACCGGTTACAACGTTTTTGTGCGTCTGGACAACGGCCAACAGTTGGTAGCGATGCAGGATGACATTGGCAACATCCGCGAAGGCTCACGCGTACGGGTCGACAACGGACACGCTTACATCCAGTAAGTCTGTAGAACAGGTAAAGCCTGCAAACGGCTCGCATTGCGAGCCGTTTTTTACGCTGATCGGTTCTCCCGCTTCGATTTGAATGGCCCACAATGACATCGTGCATCAGGGGTCTGCGATCAAGCACGCCATGTCCCTTCGTCCAATTCCACTCATCTTCGAGATCAAATGGATCCCACCGCGCTCTATTACCTGATCGCCGCCGTCCTGATTGTTGTCGGCTTGATCGGCACTGTGCTGCCGGCACTACCCGGCCTGCCACTGGTGTTCACAGGCATGCTGCTCGCAGCTTGGGCAGGTGACTTCCAGCAAGTGGGCATCACGGTGGTGGTGGTGCTTGGGGCACTGACGCTGGTGTCGCTGGCAGTGGACTTCTGGGCCACGGCCCTCGGTGCAAAGCGCGTCGGCGCAAGTCGCAAGGCCATCATCGGCGCGATTCTGGGCACCTTCGCAGGTTTGTTCTTCGGACCGTTAGGATTGTTGCTTGGCCCCTTCGCGGGCGCGTTGGTGGGCGAGCTTCTGCACCGCCGCAGCCTTGGGCGTTCTGATCTTGGCGCTGCAGCAAAGATAGGCGTTGGAACATGGCTCGGGATCCTGTTCGGGATCGTGCTCAAGCTGGGACTGGCCTTCGCAATGCTGGGCCTGTTCGCACTCGATTGGTGGATTTGATCTGGCCTCTCGGATCCATCGTATCGTGGCCTTTCACGCCATGCTGAATGCGGATCCTGCAACCTGCGCGACCACGACCTGCCATTAATGCCGGATCGAAACCGAATGCCTATCCGCTGGAGCCGTCGCCGCATGATTTGGACCATTGTCATCACCGTATTCGTGACGTTGCTCGCAACCGCCCTTGCAATGAACTTCAAGACCTCCGAAAAACAGCTCGAACGCAAGATCGAGCATCAGTATCCGGTCTCCGACCCGCAGTTCAGGCGCGAGATGGGGGTGCTGCTGGGGCCGGGCATCCTGCTTGGAAACCAAGTCACTGACCTTGAGAACGGCGAGGAAATATTTCCCGCGATGCTCGAAGCGATCCAGGCGGCGCAGACCAGTATCACCATGGAGACGTACATCTACTGGTCAGGTGACATCGGAAGACGCTTCGCCGACGCGCTGGAAGATCGCGCCAGAGCGGGAGTCAAAGTCAAGCTGATGGTGGACTGGGCTGGCAGCATCAAGATGGAAGATTCGCTGCTCAAGGAAATGCGCGATTCTGGAATTGACGTGCAACAGTATCGGCCGTTGCGGTGGTACAACATAGGCCGCCTGAATAACCGTACCCACCGGAAACTACTGGTCGTGGATGGGAAAACAGGGTTCACGGGTGGCGTTGGCATCGCAGATCTGTGGGAGGGCCACGCGCAGGACCCGGACCACTGGCGTGACATGCACTTCAGGGTAGAAGGCCCTGTCGTTGCACAGATCCAGGCCGCCTTCAACGACAACTGGATCAAGACGACCGGTGTAGTTCTCAATGGCGAAGCGTACTTTCCGGCGTTGCAAGCGGTCGGGGACATGGACGCTCACATGTTTGTTGCTTCGCCGGCCGGCGGCAGCGAAAGCATGCACCTGATGTACTTGATGTCGATCGCCGCCGCTCAACGCACGATCGACCTGGAGGCTGCTTATTTCGTTCCTGATGACCTGATGATCAAGGCCCTGGTCGCTGCGCGCCATCGCGGCGTGCGCGTGCGCGTGATCGTGCCGGGCAAGCACATCGATTCAGCGACAGTTCGCCTGGCATCGAAGGCAAACTGGGGCGATCTACTCTTGTCCGGCGTACAGATTTTCGAATACCAACCAACAATGATGCACAACAAATTGCTGATCGTGGATGGCGCGATGACATCCGTGGGCTCGACCAATTTCGATGAACGTTCGTTCCAGCTCAACGACGAAGCCAGCTTGAATGTCTATGGACACGAATTTGCCGAACGGATGACAACAGTGTTCGAAGCAGACCTCAAGCCCACGGTGGAATACAGCTTCACGATGTGGAAAAAGCGACCGTTGAGGGAAAAGCTGGTTGAGAAATTCGTACTGCCAATCCGTTCGCAACTCTGATGCATCCAGCCCAGGCGGTGTTTGCATTGCCTAAGCCTGTCGAATTGCCGGCACTGCAAAGCGGCGATCTCTCCGAGCGCTTTGGTGCGGCGCTCGAGCAAGTACAAGCCAAGCTGCTTGCATTGGCGGCTGGCGCCCCGCTGCTGTTGGTGGCCATTGTCATCATCATCGCTGCAATCTGGCTGGGCGGCCTGCTCAGCAGCCGCCTGCATATCCTGCGCCGCTTGAGTAAACGCAATCCGTACATCGACGGATTACTGCGTGGGGTCGTGAAGGGGCTGGTGATCCTGGCAGGCGTCCTGGTTGCGTTGGACTTGCTCGGTGCGACGCCACTGATTGGCGCACTGCTCGGGTCAGCAGGCTTGATCGGGCTGGTACTTGGCTTCGCCTTCAAGGACATCGCCGAAAATTATGTTGCCGGCGTACTTCTCAGCTTGCGCCAGCCCTTTTCACCCGGTGACACCGTGCGCGTCGAAGGGCACGAAGGCAAGGTGGTGGCACTGACCTCGCGTGCAACGGTGCTCATGACGATCGATGGCAACCACCTGATGTTGCCGAACGCGCTGGTATTCAAGTCCGTGCTGCTCAACTTCAGCCGCAATCCAAAGCGCCGCTTCGAATTCGAGCTTGACCTCAAGCCGAGTGCATCGCTGCATGGCGCGATGGATGCCGGGATATTGGCGATGAAGTCATTGGATGCGGTCTTGGAAGAGCCCGCTCCAGCTGCACTGATCATGCGAATCATGCCTGCAGGTGCAACGCTTCAATACACGGGCTGGATTGACCAGACCAACAACGACCTACCAAAGACCCGCAGTGAAGCACTGCGCCGCGTCATGAAAGCATTGCTGCTTACGGGCAACGCAGCCGGTGAACCGGTGCAGCACATCCGCATTGAGCGCGGTGAGGTTGAGCTGAAGCTGCGTGATGACGAAAATGGGGCTGACCGCGATACCTCGGTCGACCATGCGCTGGACGACCAGATCGGTGAAGCCCGTCGCGAAGAAACTGCTGGCGACCTCTTGAAGCACGCAAATGATGGCGGCGAACACGCCCCATAATTCGAGTGAACCCTTTGGTCGCATCGCCTAAGCAGGACAAGCAGTCAACCGAATCTCACTCGCTGTAGAGAAGCCACCGCCTCGCTTCGTCTTCCATGCTGAACATGCGTGCGTCCATGCCTCGCTCGCGGCAATATATTTCTGCCAGCTCGCTGCCCTGAATATCGTCACGCAGCTCGACGAAAGCGATTTTCACGATGCCCAACCCGGTGAGTTGAACTGAATCGACCACCGCTTCGATGTCAGCTACTTCCACCGTTGAAACCAGGTCCTCGAGCACCAGCATGCGGGTTGCCCCTACTGCTTGGCACTCGGCGGCGAGCATCCGCCACATCGCTTTGGAAACTTCGAGCGAATCCGTTCCGTCAAAGACATACGCCCGCAACCAACCTGGTTCGTCATCAAAGCAGATGCGAAATCCCGGGCCGGGCACGACCCGCGTATTGGTCATGCGAGTACCAACGGAATCCTGCCCGCGGAATCCGCGATCCTCGCTTTCCATTCGTGCGGGCCCGTTTCATGGACCGACGTACCTAGTGAGTCGACTGCAACGGTCACCGGCATGTCCTGCACGGTGAGTTCGTAGATCGCTTCCATGCCGAGATCGGCAAATCCCACTACTTTTGCCGCCTTGATCGCTTTCGAGACTAGGTAGGCAGCGCCTCCGACCGCCATCAGGTACGCCGAACCGTGCTTGCGGATTGCGTCTATCGCGACAGGCCCGCGCTCGGCCTTGCCGACCATGCCCAGCAAGCCAGTCTGTTCGAGCACCTGGTCGGTGAATTTGTCCATGCGCGTGGCCGTGGTCGGACCCGCTGGCCCAACGACTTCGTCGCGCACTGGATCAACCGGCCCGACGTAATAAATGAAGCGTCCGCGCAAATCGACCGGTAGCGGCTCTCCCCTGTCGAGCATGCCAACAATGCGCTTGTGCGCGGCGTCGCGACCGGTCAGCAACTTGCCGCTGAGCAGGAGCGTCTCGCCCGGCTTCCAAGTCGCCAAGTCCTGTTTGGTCAGCGTGTCCAGATCGACGCGACGACCTTTTGATGTGTCGAAGGTCAGCTTCGGCCAGTCTTCGAGAGACGGCGGGTCAAGCATCACCGGGCCGCTGCCATCAAGGGCGAAATGCGCATGTCGGGTCGCCGCGCAGTTCGGGATCATGGCCACAGGCAGGTTGGCCGCGTGGGTCGGGTAATCCTTGACCTTGATGTCCAGCACGGTAGTCAGCCCGCCCAACCCCTGCGCACCGATGCCAAGCGCATTGACCTTGTCGAACAACTCCAGCCGCAGCTCCTCGGCACGATTGCACGCGCCACGCGCCTGCAGGTCGGTGATGTCGATGGCTTCCATCAGGGATTCCTTCGCCAGCAACATCGCCTTCTCCGCCGTGCCGCCAATTCCAATGCCGAGCATGCCAGGCGGACACCAACCAGCGCCCATCGTCGGCACTGTCTTCAGCACCCAATCGACGATGGAATCAGACGGATTAAGCATCGCAAACTTGGACTTTGCCTCGCTGCCGCCACCCTTTGCCGCCACGATTACATCGACCGTGTTGCCTGGCACGACTTTCACGTTGACCACGCCGGGCGTGTTGTCTTTGGTGTTGATGCGCTTACCGGCCGGATCGGCCAGGACGCTGGCGCGCAGCTTGTTATCCGGGTGGTTGTAGGCGCGGCGCACGCCTTCGTGGACCATGTCTTCCACGCCCATGGTGGCGTCGTCCCAGCGAATGCCCATGCCGATCTCCAGGAATACGGTCACGATGCCGGTATCTTGGCAGATCGGGCGATGGCCTTCGGCGCACATCCGGGAATTGATCAGGATCTGCGCGATCGCGTCCTTGGCTGCGGGCGACTGCTCGCGCTCATAAGCGGCAGACAAACTGCGAATGTAATCGACCGGGTGGTAGTAACTGATGTACTGCAATGCATCGGCGATCGACTGGATCAGATCTTCCTGCTTGATGGCGGTCACGGTTTGGACTGGCTAGACTCGGGGAAGGCCAATAATAGCCTCATGCCCTTTTCAGCAGTCCTGCGGTGGCGCAGGATGGGCAACGACCAATCAGTTCGACCAGACTCGGGGGAGTGGCTAATGAGTGGCAACGATGCATACACGCGATTTGATGGCTTTAGTGGCGCACTACTCGACATCCGCCTGCTGCTGACTGACTTGTTAGGTCTCGGCAAACCAGATGCCGAAAAGAAGATGGTGATCGAAGTCTTCTTCGGCTTGATGGGCTACCTGGCCAAGGCAGACCGCTTGGTGAGCAGCCATGAATCCAATCTCGCCAACAGCCTCATGGATGAGATCAACCTCTCGTTGGCCGCTCGGCGCATCGCGATGGAATCCTTTGATCGCGGCATGCGCAAGGATATCCACATCAATGCCGAGCTGCTGCGCTTCACCGACGTGCACAAGGCTGGCTCTTCGGAAGCCCAGCGCCTGCACAACATTCTTGTGCGCCTTGTAGCGTCCGATGGGCGCCTGAATCCAAGCGAATACGACTTGATGAAGCAGGTGGGCGACGACCTGGGCGTCCCGGTCGAAACACTGGATGCGAATCTGTCGGAATACACGCTCAAGCGCTGATTCCCAGCGTAGCCATGGATTGACCCCCAGCCGGCCGCACAACGTGGCCGGTTGCTTGAAGCCACCTGATATCAATGCTTGATGACCGCGTCCTGTGTGCCACTCGCGATGATTTTTCACGTCAATTGCGCAGGCTAATCGCGCACAATTAGGCAAATGCCGCCACCCCTGCCCGCCAACCAGATGAACATGCGCGAGCGCTTCAGTGCGATGCGCAACATCCCGCCGTTCTTGCGCGAAATCTGGGGCACCAGCAAGCCGATGACGTTGGCGTCGATCAGCATTCGCCTGATTCGTGCGTTCCTGCCGATCGCCACGCTTTACATCGGCAAGCTCATCATTGACGAAGCCGTTCGCCTGCTCGGCCTAGGCATCGAGCATGAGCTTTCAACCGCTTGGCAGAGCGGGCAACTTGACCACCTGCTCATGTTGCTGGGCCTTGAATTCGGCTTGGCCATACTTGCTGATCTGCTGGGTCGGATGGTGTCGTATGTCGACACATTGCTGTCCGAATTATTCACCAACGCCACTAGCATCCGCCTGATGGAGCACGCGGCCACATTGGACCTCGAGGACTTCGAGGACGCAGACCTGCAGGACAAGCTGGACCGTGCGCGGCGGCAAACCATGGGGCGGATGAACCTGCTCAGCCAGTTGTTCGGGCAGGCCCAGGACGTCATCACCGTCATCAGTTTTGCGGCGGGCTTGCTGGCATACGCGCCTTGGCTGATGGTGCTGCTTGCGGTGGCGCTGATTCCCGCCTTCATCGGAGAATCGCATTTCAATGCGCTGAACTACGCGCTCAATTTCCAGTGGACGCCGGAACGTCGCCAACTGGAGTACCTGCGGCAGATGGGCGCCAGCGTGGATACCGCGAAAGAGGTCAAGATCTTCAACCTCAATCGCTTCTTCATCGAGCGCTTCCGCTTCCTGTCCGATAAGTTCTACCTCGGCAACAAGCTGCTCGCGGGCAAGCGCGCGCTGTGGGGCACCCTGCTGGCGGCGCTGGGCACGCTTGGCTATTACATCGCCTACGCCTATATCGCATGGCGCACCGTACGCGGCGATTTCAGCATTGGTGACCTTACCTTCCTGGCCGGCAGTTTCCGTCGACTGCGCCAGCTGCTGGAAAGCCTGCTCAGCGGGTTCTCTCAGGTCGCCAGCCAAGCATTGTACCTGGATGACCTGTACTCATTTTTCAAGATCGAACCCGAGATCTGCAGCAAGCCGGATGCCGTCCCGGTACCGACGCCGATCCGCAGCGGCTTCGTGTTCGACAACGTGGGCTTTCGCTATGAAGGTGCTGAGCGTTGGGCGCTGCGTGGACTAAGCTTCGAATTGCATGCCGGTGAAGTCTTGGCGTTGGTGGGCGAAAACGGCGCCGGCAAGACGACCCTGGTCAAGCTGCTGGCGCGCCTGTACGACCCTGACGAGGGCCGCATCCTGCTGGATGGACGCGACCTGCGCGATTACGACATGGAAGAACTGCGCGCGAACATCGGGGTGATTTTCCAGGATTTCGTGCGCTACCACCTGACGGCGGCAGAGAACATCGGCGTTGGCCAGATCGATGCAATGTACGACCGTACGCGCATAGAACAGGCTGCGCGACGTGGCATGGCTGACGAGGTGATTGCCGATTTGCCGCAGGGCCTGGATCAGATCATCGGTCGCCGCTTCAAGGACGGCGTGGATCTATCCGGGGGTCAATGGCAGAAGATCGCCATCGCCCGGGCCTACATGCGCGATGCACAAGTCATGATCCTCGACGAGCCAACCGCGGCGCTGGATGCGCGGAGCGAATTCGAAGTCTTCGAACGGTTCAAGGAACTGTCCGATAATCGAACGGCGGTGTTGATAAGCCATCGCTTCAGCAGCGTACGCATGGCCGACCGCATCCTGGTGCTGGCCGATGGCAAGGTAGAGTCCAGCGGGACACACGAACAACTGATGGCGCAAAACGGCCGCTACGCTGAGCTGTTTGAATTGCAGGCGTCGGGTTACCGCTGACGGGTTACTGCAAGGGAGAACGAAACATGCGAATCATGCTGGGTTGGATGCTGTGTATCGGCAGCACGTTTGCAATGAATGCGTGCGCGCAATCTTCTGCACCCGTGCCTGAAGTACCGTCAGCTGCGGCAGCACCCAAGACATTAGCCAATAGCCAAATGCATGTCATCGCCAGCGGACTCGAGCATCCGTGGGCGGTCGCGCTGCTGCCAGACGGCAGCTTCCTGGTGACCGAACGCCCAGGCCGACTTCGCCGGGTTGCTGCTGACGGCACACTCTCGGCACCGATCAGCGGCGTGCCCAAGGTCTTCGCGGAAGGCCAAGGCGGCTTACTGGATGTCGTGCTGGATCCCGACTTCACCAGCAACCAGCGGATCTGGCTCAGCTTCTCCGAACCGGGCGATGGCGGCACCGCTGGCACTGCAGTTGCCACGGCAACACTCGGCACCGCCGCACTGACCGATCTGCATGTGATGTATCGGCAAGTTCCGAAACTTGAAGGTCCAAATCATTTCGGCTCGCGCATCGCGTTTGATGGCAAGGGCCACGTCTTCATCAGCCAAGGCGAGCGCAACCAGAAAGACATGGCGCAAGACCTGGCAGTGCTGCAAGGGAAACTTGTCCGGCTGAACATTGATGGCACCCAACCAGGTGACAACCCATTCGCCGCAGGCCCCGGCGTACGCAAGGCGATCTGGAGCTACGGGCATCGAAACATGCAATCGCTGGCCGTTGATCCACGCACCGGCACGTTGTGGGAAGGCGAACACGGCCCGCGCGGCGGTGACGAGATCAACCTGCCCGAAGCCGGCAAGAATTACGGCTGGCCGATCATCAGCAATGGCATGGACTATGCGACCAATCGGCCATATGCACAGACTATCGGTACATCCAAACCTGGCATGGAATCGCCGTACCACTTCTGGCAGAAGTCACCCGGCATCAGCGGCATGGCTTTTCTGGTCGGTCATCCAGGCAACGCGTGGAACAACAGTCTGTTCATCGGCGCATTGGCGGACCGTGACCTGATCCGCCTGCAACTGGATGGCGACCGCATCGTGAGCGAAGAACGCCTGCTGGGCGAACGTGGCGAGCGGATTCGTGATGTCCGCGCTGGCGTGGACGGCAGCGTGTACGTACTCACCGATGCCGAAAATGGCCAGCTGGTTCGGCTTCAAGCGCCGGGTGTCGTAAAATAAGCGGCTAACCCGCCCACCTTAGACGCCCCCACAGCGCATGGCCTCCCCCTTCGGCACCGAAACGGTGCTCGACGTCCGTCATTGGACGGACGCGTACTTCAGTTTCACCACCACCCGCGATGATGGTTTCCGCTTCGACAACGGCCAGTTCGTGATGATCGGGCTGCAGGTCGAGCAGGAAGACGGCTCGCGAAAGCCGCTGATGCGCGCGTATTCGATCGCCAGCGCGAACTGGGAAGAACAACTCGAGTTCTTCAGTATCAAAGTGGCGGACGGCCCGCTGACGTCGCAACTGCAGCACATCGTGCCAGGCGACACGATCCTGATCGGCCGCAAACCGACCGGCACCTTGCTGATTTCCGACCTGCACCCGGGCCGCAACCTCTACCTGCTGGGCACCGGCACCGGATTGGCCCCCTGGCTGGCCGTGATCAAGGATCCGGAAACCTACGAACGCTTCGAAAAAGTGATCCTCTGCCACGGCGTGCGCGGCGCGGAAGACTTGGCTTATCGCGATTACATCTTGCGAGAATTGCCCAACCACCAGCTGTTGGGCGACGTGATCCGCGACAAACTGCTGTACTACCCGGCGGTCTCGCGCGAGGACTTCCGACATGCCGGACGCAACCATCGCGGCCGCATCACCCAACAGTTGGAGAGCGGCCATATCCACGAGGTACTGGACTTGGAACCGCTAGATGCCAGCTGTGACCGGGCAATGATCTGCGGTAGTCCGCAAATGCTGGCCGATTTCCGCGCGATCCTGGACGCACGTGGGTTCAGTCCTGCACCACGCATCGGCACCCCCGGCGAATATGTGTTCGAGCGGGCATTCGTCGAGAAATAAGCCAAGGATCAGTCCGGATGCGGGTGTAGCCTCATGCAGCCAGTGCCGCCTCGATGTCGGCGGCCAATGATTCTGGCTTGTCAGTTGGCGCGTAGCGGTTGATGACCTTGCCGTCGCGACCAACAAGGAACTTGGTGAAGTTCCATTTAATGGCAGCGAAGCCGAGCAGGCCGCCCTTCTCATCTTTCAACCACTTCCACAATGGATGCGCGTCGGTGCCATTGACCTCGACTTTGGCGAACATCGGAAAGCTCACGCCGTAGGTCAGCGAGCAGAAGTTGCGGATCTCGTCATCATCGCCGGGCTCTTGGCGACCGAATTGGTCGCAGGGAAAACCCAGCACTACCAAGCCGTTCTGCCCGTATTCGCGCCATAGCGCTTCCAATCCTGTGTATTGCGGGGTAAAGCCGCATTTACTGGCCACATTGACGATCAGCAGAACTTTGCCACGATAGTCAGACAGTGGCTGCGGCTTGCCATCCAGCGAAGCGGCATCGAATTCATAGGCGGTTATCGGCATCAGATATCTGCTTTAAAGAGAGTTGCGAACACCCTGCCCCACGTACGCTGAGACCCACCTACGAATTCGACGCACCCTCTATCATCGCTTGCCCGGGGCTGACACTTCCTTGACGACCTGCGCGGTGGCTTCGGCTTTGCCAGCCAGTGCCAGATCGGCCAATGCGGCCACACCTGCGAGCTTGCCGTGCTCATCCACGACCACCAGGCGCCTGATCTTCTCAGCCTCCATTACGCATGTGGCGTCGTACAGAGTCGAGGTATTGGTAACGGTCTTGATTGGGCTAGTCATCGCATCGGCTGCGCAGGCGCTGGATGCATCCTTGCCACAGGCGACGATACGCGTGGCGATGTCGCGATCAGTAACGGTGCCAACCGGCTTGCCGCCGTCATCTACCACCGGGATCATCCCGCAATCGTTGTCGATCATCATCTGGGCGACATCCTTCAAGGACGTGCTCTTGCTGCAGCTTGCCGGGTTGGCGGTCATCACGCTGGTCACATTGCTCATTGATCAGTCCTCACTATGGTTTGGGATCCAGATGCCACTATCGATGCGCGTTGGTGGGCACGGTGTGAACCCTGTCGTTTGTCACGCGCCCATACCCCCTGTGTGCGCTAGTCTCGTAAGCTGACTGCCCCAACTCTCTCTGACGAGGATTTGCATGAAACATCAGATCGCCTGCGCACTAGCGCTCGCCGTTTCTACTGCCTTGGCTGGCTGCGCGCCAACCACCACCACGTCCACGTCCGCGCCGGAGGCCCAGATGCCCGCGAACAGTTCCGCATCCAGCCCGTTCGCAGCGCCCAGCACGCTGTCGATGCACTATCCCCAGTTCGACAAGATCAAGGACACGGACTTCACTCCTGCCTTTGACACGGGTATGGCAGAACAACTGAAAGAGATGGATGCCATCGCCAATAATTCCGAAGCGCCGACCTTCGCGAACACGATTGTTGCCATGGAGAAAACGGGCCAGGTCCTGGACCGCGCGACCAATGTGTTTTTCAATCTGCAGGGCACCTACAAGAACGACGCGCGCGATGCGATCGAACGCGACTACTCGCCGAAATTCTCCGCGCACAGCGATGCGATCAGCCTGAATCCCGTGCTGTTCGCACGCATCAAGGGGCTGTACGACACTCGCGCCACTTTGGGGCTGGATGCGATCGATCTGCGCCTGCTGGAACGCCGTTACCAGGATTTCGTGCGCGCTGGCGCCGCTCTGGATGATGCGCAGAAGACGCGCATCCGCGAGATCAACACGCAGCTGTCCACGTTGAACACACAGTTCGATCAGAACGTACTGGCGGAGGTCAACGATTCCGCAGTGGTGGTCGACAGTCGCGATCAACTCAAGGGCATGAGTGAGGAGCAGATCGGTGCTGCCGCCGAAGCCGCCAAGGCACGCGGAATGGAAGGCAAGTACGTGATCACCCTGCTCAATACCACCGGGCAACCGGCGGAAACCCAGCTCGAAGACCGCGCCCTGCGCCAGCGCTTGCATGAGGCTTCCGTCGCTCGTGGAAGCCGCGGCAACAAGTGGGACAACACCGAAATCGTTTCGAAAGTCCTCAAGCTGCGTTCGGAGCGCGCAAAGATGCTGGGCTACGACACGTATGCTAACTATGTGCTTGCCGACGAGACCGCCAAGAACCAGGACAACGTCAACAAGATGTTGCGCCAGCTGGCCCCCGCCGCAGTCGCCAATGCACGACGCGAGGGTGCTGACCTGCAGGCAATGATTGATGCCGACCAGAAGGCTGCAGGAAAACCCACGTTTGAGCTGGCCCCTTGGGATTGGTCGCACTACTCCGAGAAAGTACGCGCGGCGAAGTACAGCTTCGACGAATCCCAACTCAAGCCTTACTTCGAGATGAAGAACGTGCTCGAGAACGGCGTGTTCTTTGCGGCCAACAAGCTGTACGGGATCAGCTTCAAGGAACGCACCGACCTGCCGAAGTACCACCCGGACACCTGGACCTACGACGTCATCGACAAAGACGGAAAGCCGCTGGCCATTTTCATCTTCGATCCCTACGCACGCTCGTCCAAGCGCGGTGGTGCGTGG
>JBBSRO010000046.1:0-22248 GCA_038242955.1 Lysobacterales bacterium | reverse complement strand
TGTGGGGCTTCTTCGTGCTGATGCCGGTGATGCGCGAGTCACTGATCCCGTGGCTGGACGAACACGTGGGCCCGCTACCGATCATCGGCGCACTGTTTCGCGGCCCACCCATCGGCGCCGGCATGCTGACCTCCGGCATCGTGCTGTCGATCATGGTCATTCCGTTTATTGCCTCGGTGATGCGCGAGGTGTTCATGACCGTGCCGGCACGCCTCAAAGAATCCGCCTACGCACTCGGCGCAACCAAGTGGGAAGTCAGCTGGGACATCGTGCTGCCGTACACGCGCTCTGCGGTGATCGGCGGCGTGTTCCTGGGGCTAGGCCGTGCGCTTGGCGAAACGATGGCAGTGGCCTTCGTGATTGGCAACAGCGTGAACTTCACCGCGTCGCTACTTGAACCATCGACGACCATTGCCGCGCTGATTGCCAATGACTTTGGCGAGGCTACGCAGGAATATCGCTCGGCACTGCTGCTGCTCGGCTTCGTACTGTTCATCGTGACATTCATCGTGTTGGCGTTGGCGCGACTGATGCTCAACAAACTGGCACGCAAGGAAGGCAACGGATGAGCGCCTCCAACGCCAGCGTCGTGCCGCGCAACAACGGCGGACTTTATCGTCGACGCCGCATCACCAATGCCGTGGCAATCGTGCTGGCCTGCGCCGCTGCCGTGTTCGGGCTAGCCTTCCTCGGCTGGATTTTATGGACGTTGCTGGCCAAGGGACTCATGCATCTGAATGTAGCGCTGCTGACCCAGGATCAGCCGCCGCCGCTTGAAGATGGCGGGCTGCGCAATGCGATTGTCGGCAGCCTGATGATGTGCGGCATGGGCGTGTTGGTCGGTGCGCCCTTGGGAATCGCTGCTGGCACCTGGCTGGCCGAATACGGCCAGCACAGCAAGCTGGGCACCACCGTGCGCTTCGTCAACGACATCCTGTTGTCGGCACCTTCGATCGTGCTGGGTCTGTTCGTGTATGCGGCTTTCATCATGCAGACCGGCGGCAATTTTTCGGCATTCGGCGGCGCGCTGGCGCTGGCCTTCATTGTGCTGCCGGTGGTGGTACGCACCACCGACGAAATGCTGCGGTTGGTGCCGGTGCAGATGCGCGAGGCCGCGCTCTCGCTTGGCGTGCCGCAGTGGAAGGTAACGATGCAGGTGCTGTACCGCTCCGCCCTGCCCGGCATCATCACCGGCATCCTGCTTGCCATCGCGCGCATCAGTGGCGAAACCGCGCCATTGCTGTTCACTGCGTTCGGCAATGAATTCTTCAGCCTCGACCCATCGGGCGCGATGAGCGCGTTGCCGCTGGTGATGTACAAGTTCGCCGGCAGTGGCTACGAGAACTGGGAACAGCTTGCCTGGTCAGGCGCGCTGCTGGTCACCCTGTTCGTACTCGCCATCAGCCTGATCGCGCGCACGGTCCTGCTGCGCAACAACGTCGCCAATGACTGACGAACTTTTCAGCAAATTCCCCGCCTCGGCGCATTGCACCTTGGCAGCTCCCCCGCTTCGTGGGGGCATGACGCAAGAGAGCCTATCGCCATGACTAACTTCACTGACCGGATTTCGTCCATGAATGACGCACGCCTGACGGTTGCCGCCCAGATGCGCGGCACCATCCTGCCAACTACGCCACCGGTGAAAATTTCCGCACGTGGCCTGAACTTCTGGTACGACAAGTTCCATGCGGTCAAGGACATCAACCTGGATATCCCGGAGAAGCGCGTCACCGCGCTGATCGGTCCGTCTGGCTGCGGCAAGTCGACCTTGCTGCGGGTGTTCAATCGCATCTATGCACTTTATCCGAAGCAGGAAGCCACGGGCGAGCTGCTGCTGGAAGGCGAGAACATCCTTGATCCTAAATATCCGATGAACCGGCTGCGCAGCAAGGTCGGCATGGTGTTCCAGAAGCCGGTTCCGTTCCCGATGACGATCTACGAAAATGTGGCCTACGGCATCCGCCACCATGAGCGACTCGGCAGGTTGGACATGGAGGCGCGGGTGGAACAGGCGCTGCGTCAGGCCGCACTGTGGGACGAGGTCAAGGACAAACTGAAGACAAGTGGTTTGGGCCTGTCCGGCGGCCAGCAGCAGCGACTGTGCATCGCGCGGGCCGTCGCGCTGAAACCCGAAATTTTGTTACTGGACGAACCAACCTCGGCGCTCGACCCCATTTCCACCAGCCGCGTCGAACAATTGGTGGAAGAGCTCAAGCAGGAGTTCACCATCATGATCGTCACCCACAACATGCAGCAGGCCGCGCGCGTCTCTGACTACACTGCCTTCATGTACCTGGGCGACCTGGTCGAACACGGTGCGACCGGGCAAATTTTCTCCAACCCCGGCAAGCAACAAACCGAGGACTACATCACCGGGAGGTTCGGCTGATGAACGAACACAACCACATCGTCAAAAGTTATGACGACGAACAGCAGTCGTTGATGGACGAACTGATCCGCATGGGCCAGATGTCGGCGGCACAACTCGAAGCCGCGCTGGATGTCGTCGAGCGCCGCGACGACAAAGCCGCGGAACGCGTCATTGGCAATGACGAGGCGATCGACGCGCTTGAGCAGCAGGTCAACCACGATGTGATCCAGCTGATCCACCGCGGCCCGCTGGCTGGTGACCTACGGATGATCTTGGCTGCCTTGCGAGTGGCCTCCGACATCGAACGCATCGGCGACTATGCGGCCAACATCGCCAAACGCTCGATGGCGCTCAACTTGTCCCCGCCGCTGCCTCACACCCGCGGGCTGGACGCGCTGGGACGGATGGCGGTGCGCCAGGTACGTGACGTGCTGGAGGCCTACGTCAACCGCGATGGTGAGGCCGCGTTGCGGGTTCGCGCGCGCGATGCCGAGCTGGACACCCTGTATACCGGCCTGGTCCGCGAGCTGCTGACCTACATGATGGAGGACGCGCGCGCGATCACGCCATGCACGCACCTGCTGTTCATGGCCAAGAATCTGGAACGGATCGGCGACCATGCCACCAATATCGCGGAGAACATCTGGTTTCTGCTGCATGGTGCGGAGTTGATGCCGCCGCGCGACAAGCGTGATGAAAGCAACACCGTGGTGGTATTGGCGGCAGATCCCGGTTAACTGAACGGGGCTACGTACCTGCGTGGATCGGCGTCGCCGGGCGCGGTAGGATTCGTGCTTACCACGCCGTTTCCTCAGCCCATTTCCCACAGGCGCGAAAGCGCAATGGAGTTCCATATGTCGCAATCAAGCAAGCAGCTCACCTTGGCGATAAGCGCCGCCATCGCCGCCGGCTCCATGTTCAGTATGCAGGCCATGGCCCAGGGCTACATGCAGGACGCTCCGCCAACCACCAAGGCAGCCAAGGCTTCCGAAGGCAAGTGCGGTGGACAAAAGACCGATGCAGCCAAGGCAGGTCACGAAGGCACTTGCGGCATGGCGAAGATGGATACCGACAAGGATGGTCGCCTGTCACGCGCTGAGTTCAACGCCGCGCACAAGGGTCAAGAAGAAAAGTTCGCCGCATACGATGGCGATGGCGACGGATTCATCGCCCAGGCCGAAATGGATACCCAGCACGCAGCGATGAAGAAGGGCGAAGGCACGCATGACTCGGCCATGAAGAAGATGGAAGCCGAGGGCAAGTGCGGCGAAGGCAAGTGCGGCAGCAAGTAAGCCGCTGACCTGATGCTTCATAGCTGAGACCTGAAATATGGCTACCGGCACGATCTCCGGCGCGGGCCTTGGCCTGCGCCGGGCATTGATAGCCGAGCTGCAGCAGGTCCCGCGCGGCGCCGTGGATTTCCTGGAGTGCGCGCCCGAAAACTGGATTGGCGTTGGCGGTTTGATGGGCGATGCCCTGCAAGACCTCGCCAGCCGCCATTCTTTTACCTGTCATGGCTTGTCGTTGTCCCTCGGCGGCACGGCACCATTGCATCAGCTGATGCTGAAGCAGATCCGCCAATTCCTGGATCGCTACCACGTCACCCTGTACAGCGAACACCTGAGCTGGTGTGCTGATGGCGGTCAACTGTATGACCTGCTCCCCATCCCGTTCACCGATGAAGCCGTGCGTCATGTCGGCGCGCGCATCGGCCAGGTGCAGGACGTATTGGGCCGCCGCATTGCGATTGAGAACGTCAGCTATTACGCCGCGCCGTATCAGGCGCTGAGCGAGGTCGACTTCATCACCGCCGTGCTGGACGAAGCCGACTGCGACTTACTGCTGGACGTCAACAACAGCTACGTCAATGCGATCAACCACGGCTATGACGCGCGCGCTTTCCTCACGCGCATGCCCACCCGGCGCATCGCCGGCTACCACGTGGCTGGCCATTTTGATGAAGCCGACGACCTGAAAGTAGATACTCATGGCGCTGACGTGAAGGCCGAGGTCTGGGATCTCTTGGCGCACACCTATGAGGTGCATGGCGTGCGTCCCACACTCCTGGAACGCGATTTTAATTTCCCGCCCCTGGATACATTGTTGGCGGAAATCAATGCAATCCGCACGCTGCAGGCGAACGCCCGCGCATGAGCATCACCGGCGATCTGCACGCGCAATTGGATACTATCGCCCGCTACGTGCGAAGTCCTGGCACGCAACCCGGCCCACCGGGAATCGAACCGCGTCGCTTGAAACTTTACGGCGAACTGCTGTTCAACAACGTCGAAGGGCTGCTGGCCGGAAATTTTCCGGTGATCCGCAAAACACTAGGCAATGCCGGCTGGCAGGCACTGGTGCAGCGCTTCTTTTCCAAGCATCACAGCCAGACACCCCTTTTCACCCGCATCGGCCTGGAACTCATAGACTTTCTGGCAACTCCCGAAGGCCTTGATCCACGGCACCCTTGGCTGGCCGAGCTTGCGCATTACGAATGGGCTGAACTCGGCCTGCAACTGAGCGATGCCACCCTGCCCGCGCATGATCCGCAGGGCGACATGCTTGACGGTGTACCACTGCTGTCACCACTTGCATGGCCGCTTGCTTATGCCTGGCCGGTGCCCCGTATCGGGCCAGACTTCCAGCCCGACATCGCACCTCCAGAGCCAACCTTGGTCCTGCTGCAGCGGAACGCTGAAGGCAAGGTACAGTTCTCCGCGCTCTCGCCCTTGTTGTTCCAGTTGCTGGACCGAATCGCCGCTAATACGACATTCAGCAGTGGACGTCAATTACTCGGCCAACTTGCGCACGAGGCTGGCCAAGAAGATGTGGATAGCTTCATCGATGCCGCCCGCCCCCTACTTCAGCAGCTGAATCAGCAAGGCGTATTGTCTGGCACCCGCACTTGATGCGCAGCCGGATTCGAGAAGCAGCCCTCTGCTAACCTGTCTAGATGCCTGACATCCTCGAAAACACGCCCACATTCAAGCCTATGGCCGAGCGTTTCCGTGGCTACCTGCCAGTGATCGTGGACGTTGAAACCGGTGGGTTCGACTGGAACCGCAATGCACTGCTGGAAATAGCGGCCGTACCAATTGAACTCGATGCCGAGGGCCGCTACATTCCAGGCGAAACCTTCAGTGCACACATCGAACCTGCACCCGGCACAACGATCGACCCCAAGTCACTGGAAGTCACTGGCATCCAGGTAGACAACCCATTGCGCGGCGCGCTACCGGAGCGCGATGGGTTGGACGCAGTATTCACACCCGTACGCGCTGCCGCTAAACGGCACGGCTGCCAGCGCGCGATTCTCGTCGGCCACAACGCCCATTTTGATCTCAACTTCCTGAATGTCGCAGTGGCGCGGGTCGGCCACAAACGCAACCCGTTTCACCCGTTCAGCGTGTTCGACACAGTGACGATGGCCGGCATGGCCTATGGCCAGACTGTGCTTGCACGGGCCATGCAGGCCGCCGGATTCGACTGGGACCAGCAAGAGGCGCATTCGGCAATCTACGACGCGCAACAGACCGCGCGGCTGTTCTGCGTCATCGCCAACGCGTGGCCTAACCTGCGCGCTGGGACCGCTTGAGTCTCAACGAACGCACGATGCCGTAGAGGCTCACTGCCATCCACGCTGCTTCGAGCAGGAACACCGGCAGGTTGAACTTGCCGATCAGCGATACCAGGATTCCGGCTGCGCCAAACAGATTGATCAGCTGATAAATGAGGCCGGTACCTGCCAAGCGCCCCGCCTGCAGAAGGAAAAAGCCCGCCAGGATGATCACGGTCCCAAGCAGGCCAACCCAGTCGTACCACGCAAGTTCCAGTGCCATCACCTCGCCCTCCTCAGGCTTGCCGTTGACGCACGGCTTCGAACAGGGCCACGCCAGTGGCAACCGACACATTCAGGCTCTCGAAGTCACCCGGCATCGGAATCTTGACCAGCTGGTCGCAGTTGTCGCGCGTGAGCCGGCGCAGGCCGTCGCCTTCGCTGCCTAGTACCAGCGCCACGTTGCCTTTCAAGTCGGTTGCATAAAGCGAGGCGTCAGCATCGCCGGCCAAACCATAGATCCACACGCCGCTCTTCTGCAGGTCGCGCAACGTGCGCGAAAGATTGGTGACACTGAACACCGGGATCGTGTCCGCTGCACCCGCGGAGGTCTTGCGCACGGTGGCATTGAGCTGCACCGCCTTGTCCTTCGGAAACACTACTGCCGTGACGCCCGCAGCAGCCGCGCTGCGCAGGCAGGCGCCAAGGTTGTGCGGATCCTGCACGCCATCAAGTACCAGTACCAGCGCCTTGCCCTCAGCGGCTTCGATCAGGTCGGGTAGGTCGTGCTCGTCCCACGTCCTGGCCGCGGAATAGCGCGCGACTGCGCCCTGGTGACGCAAGCCGCCGGCAACCCCATCCAATGCGTTCTGGGCGACACGGCGAACTTCAATCCCCATGCGCCTCGCCTGCTGTTCCAGCTCGGTGATGCGTGAATTCTTGCCGCCGGCCTCAAGCAGGATTTCGCGGACGTTGTCGGCGTCGTTCTCCACGGCAGAGGCCACTGCGTTGAGTCCGACGATCCATTGGGCGGCTTTGTTCATGTGGGCATTATCGTGGAATTTGATGATGTTGCCCGTCATCCCAAGGTATGTCGGGATGACGGGTCGAGATCAGCGTCTTAGTATTTTTTCTTGATTCGCTTCTTTGGCTTACCGAGTTCCGTCAACTTCTTCTGCCCGTTCTGCCCACCAGCATCGCCCTCGACCAGGCGGAAATCGATCTTGCGATCTTCCACGCTGGCCTTGAGCACCACCACCCTCGCCCGGTCACCGAGGCGATATTCGCGGCCACGGCGCTCGCCGGTCAGCGTCTTGCGCACTGCATCGAAGTGGTAGAAGTCGTTGGTCAACTGCGTCACATGAACCAGACCATTGACCTTGGAGTCATCCAGTTCCACGAACAGGCCAAAGCTGGTCACGCCACTGATCGTCCCATCGAACTCCTCGCCCACATGGGTTTCCATCCACGCCGCACGGTAGCGCTCGTCGACCTCGCGCTGGGCTTCGTCGGCGCGGCGCGAGCGTTCCGAACATTGCAGTGACAGGCTGGCCATGGCATGCGGCGTGTACAGGTAGCTATCCGGGCTGCGGCCGGCCAGTGCGTGCTTGATTGCGCGATGTACCAAGAGATCCGGATACCGGCGAATCGGTGAGGTGAAATGCGCGTACGCCTCCAGTGCCAACCCGAAGTGGCCGATGTTGTCCGGCGAATACACGGCCAGCGACTGGCTGCGCAGCATGACCGATTCAAGCAAGGTGGCGTCTGGACGTTCGCGAATTTTTTCCAACAGGTTGCGGTAGTCCATTGGTTGCACTTTCGACCATGCCGGCATCCGCAAATGGAATTCCTTCAGGAACTCCAGCAGGTCGGTGTACTTGGACTCTGGCGGCTTGTCATGGTCGCGATACGGCGCCGGGATGTGCGTGGTCAGCAGGTACAACGCCGCCTGCACGTTGGCCGCGATCATGCATTCTTCGATCAGCTTGTGCGCATCGTTACGCTGGAGCATGCCGCCTTGGGTCACCGCCCCCTTCGCATCCAGCAGGAAGCGGACCTCGCTGCTCTCGAACTCGATCGCGCCCCGCTTGGCCCGTGCGCGGTCCAATATCTTGTAAAGCTGGTGCAAGTCTTTGATCTGCGGCAACAGCCCGCCGACCTTGGCCAGTGCCGCGGCGTGGTCGTCCTCGGGGATGGAATCGCCAACCACGTTCCAGACATCGGTGTACGTCAGCCGTGCATGTGAATGCATGACCGCCTCGTGGAAACTCGCGCCGCTGACCACGCCATCACGCCCGACCTGCATGTCACAGACGAAGCACAGCCGGTCGACCGTCGGCATCAACGAGCAGATGCCATTGCTCAGGGTTTCCGGCAGCATCGGCACCACGAAGCCGGGGAAATACACCGATGTGGCCCGCAGCTGCGCTTCGTCGTCCAGCGGCGTACCAGGCTGCACGTAATGCGAGACATCGGCGATTGCCACGATCAGGCGGAAGCCGTCTGCATTGGCCTCGCACCACACTGCGTCATCAAAATCCTTGGCGTCTTCGCCATCAATCGTGACCAACGGAATTGCGCGCAAGTCGAGCCGTTTGAGGATATCCGACGGCTGCACGTCGAGCGGTACGGCAGTTGCTTGCGCGAGCACTTCGGGCGAAAACTCATTCGGAATCTCGTGAGCATGAATTGCCGCTTCCACCGCCAGCGATGCAGTCAACTTATCGCCAAGCACTGCCAGCACTTTGCCAATCGGCGGACGATACTGGTCCTGCGCCTGTGTGATCTCGACCACCACCAATTGCCCGGGCTTCGCGTCGTTGCGCGCGTCCTGCGGAATCATCACGTTGCGCTGGATGCGCTTGTCGTCGGGCACGATGTAGGCGATGCCGGCTTCTTCGGTGTAGCGTCCCAGCAATCGGTTGAGTCGGCGCTCGAGTACCTCGACGATCGCGCCTTCGCGGCGTCCCTGACGGTCCACGCCGGTGACGCTGGCCAGCACGCGGTCGCCGTGGGTGACTTTGCGCATTTCATTGGGTGGCAGGAACAGGTCATCGCCAGCCCCTGCGTCAGGCCGCAGGAAGCCGAAGCCATTGGGGTTCGCGATCACCGTGCCCGGTACCAGGTCGGCGCGCTCAGCGGGCACGAATCCGCCACGCCGGTTCTGCAGCAATTGACCATCACGCAGCATGGCCTGCAGGCGTTTTTCAAGTGCTTCGAAACGATCCGGCGCTGTCAGTTCAAGTTTTTTCGCCAATCCATCAGCATCCATCGGCCCGTCATGTTCAGCCACCACCTGCAGGATCATTTCCCGGCTGGCAATGGGCTGGGCATAGCGCTGAGCCTCACGCGCAGCGTGCGGGTCGTGCCCGTCGGGATTCGTGCGTACTGGTGCCGTTGAACGCATGGCACGGGCCAGGCCGGGATCCGGCAGCCAACCGGCGCGCTTCGGGCCAGCATTTGCACCGCCAGGTGCTTTGCCGCCGCCGGCAGGTTTCGCGCCGCGCGGCCCCTTGGCGGTGGAGGCTGGGCTGCCCGGCTTTCCGGAGGAAGGCTTGTTTCCGCGACCCGTGCCGCGCTTGCTTGGTGGTTTGCTCATGCCTCGATATTACAGGCCGCATGTCTATGGCGTATGCAGAAAGCGTTGACATCGCAGCCGCCCGCACGCAGAATGCGCGGCTTCAACCGGCCCGGATGGCGGAATTGGTAGACGCACTAGCTTCAGGTGCTAGCGGGGGCAACCTCGTGGAGGTTCGAGTCCTCTTCCGGGCACCAGGTTGAAAACAAATACCCTCGCGCAAGCGGGGGTTTTTTGTACTTGGTGAAATGGATTCAGATCGGCAACCAGATCCCCATCACGTATCGGCTTGAACCCGCAGTCGTTCGCGGCTAACGTGATCACATCCCAACGGACTTACCGGGTGGCGAAGTTATGCGCCGCCCGTTTACACACATCTGGAGTCAGCAAGTCCCATGAGCAACGATCACAACCCCCCTTTGCTGCTTTCCCGCTTGGACGTGGAGCGCATCGAGGCGCTGCTGGAGTCACCCAGTAGCAACTCCCTGAACACTTCGGCGCTTCAGGATGAGTTGGCGCGTGCTGAAATTCTGGAACCGGGCGACATGCCTTCCGATGTCATCACCATGAACTCGACAGCCTTCGTTCGCCTAGAAGATGGCGCCTTGGGCAATCACGAACATGAACTGACATTGGTGTATCCGCGCGATGCCGATGGCAGCGCCGACAAGGTGTCGATCCTGGCGCCAGTGGGAAGCGCCCTGCTAGGCCTGCGCGTGGGCGATGCGATCGACTGGCCGATGCCAGGTGGGCGCAATGCGCGCCTGCACGTACTGGCGATCCGCTACCAGCCGGAATCCTCTGGCGAGCTGCACCGCTAAGCTGCGAGCCTGCGCGTCCAGGCGACACGCCGGCTCTGAAATCTCGCGCTGACGGCAGCGCAATACCAACGACACCCGAAGAGCACTGCTGCGCCAATGTAGCGCCGCAGTGCGTTTGCGTGGGCGTGCTTTCGGTGTGGTGGTCAACCGACGAATAGGGTTGCCATACTGTGTGATGCACTGTACTGTGCGGAAACAACCACAAGGCTAGACACTGTGAACCTTCGAGATTCTCATGACTGAGCCCCGTGAGACCCCAGCCTCCAAGCTGGAACTCGAACTGCGCCGTGGCGCGCTGGTGCTCGCGGTGCTTTCCCAGCTGCGTGACGCGCAATACGGCTATTCCTTGCGTCAGGCCCTGGCCGCGCGCGGCATGCCGATCGAGGAAGGTACGCTCTACCCCCTACTGCGCCGACTTGAAGGCCAGGGACTGCTGGATTCGGAATGGCGGATTGAAGACGGCCCACCACGCCGCTACTACCGTTTGAATACCGCTGGCGATGCGTTGCTCGCCAACTTGACCACCACCTGGAACGCCCTTGTCGGAACCATGGCCGGCCTGCTTGAAGGAGATGCGACGTGAACCCGAATGACGTGATCGAATCCTATGTGGTCGATGTAATGCGCCGTATCCCCGGAAAAGACCGCAACGAAGTCGGCCTGGAACTGCGTGGCTTGTTGACCGAGATGCTGGAAGCCCGCGCGCAGGCTGCTGGCCTGGCCGCCAATGATGCAATGGTGCTGGGCGTGCTCCAGGAGTTCGGCACGCCAGCCGACATCGCATCGCGCTATCGCACACCCCGCCTAGTGGTCATTCCGGCTGAGCAGACGCACTCGTTCGCGATCCTGTCGATCGTCGGCATCACCTTGCAATGGGCACTGACCCTGCCGCAAGTGGGCAATGGAAACTTGGCCATCGGTGGCTGGTGGTTGAGCTGGGGACTTGGCGCATTGTGGTGGCCCGGGTTCATGGCGATGATGGCACTCATGTTTTCATGGCTGCGCTCCCGGGGCCTGTTCATTCCGAAGTGGACGCCGCGGATCGCCGATCCAGATCGATTGGATCGCGGCGGAATGATTGCAGGCTTGGTCAGCTTCGCCATCGCAATGAGTTTCATGATCGCCCTGCCATGGCTGGTGGGCTTGGTTCGCGAGCCATTCCATACCGTGTTTGCGTTTGATCCGGAGTTCCTGCGGATCCGCGCATGGCCAGTCTTGGTGGTGTGGACAGCGTCTTACGTGATCATGGCTTCAGTGGTCAAGCATGGCCGCCACACCGTGCTGACGCGGCGACTGGGACTTGGCATCAGCCTTAGCTTCATTGCCTTGCTCTGCTGGTGGCTAACCGCTGGCGAAATTTTCATTCAAAGATCCACGAATGATGGCGCGCGTGGCGGTATTGCTCTGGTCATCTTGTTCATCGTCATAGATGTGACGATGAAGTTTTATCGCGGCCGGCCCCGGATTACCGAGCCTCATAAAAATGATCGCTAGTCCTTGATCCTCAGCGAGTTACCCCGACCTGCGCCGGGGTGACGCATCAGGGATCACCCAAGGATTCCCGGATGCAGCTGCCACACCTCAAAGTTCAGCGCCGCCGCGAAACTGACCCAGGCCAAGCAAGGCAAAAGTATTACCCCAGCGAGCGGACCCATTCGCCAGAAATCCACCATCACAGCCACGATCAGCAAGCACCGCAAGATGATGTCGGCAAACGCCCAGAGGCCCATGTGCCAAGAGAAGAACAGTCAGCTCCAGAGCGCGCTGACACCCAGCTGGAAGGTGAACAGAACAGACCCAACGCAGTGCCGTTGCGAATGAACCCGCCGGAACGCCAGACCAGCCACGCGGCAATGCCCATCAGCGCATACAGCAACACCCACACGGGGCCAAACACCGATGCCGGTGGCGCCCATTCGAGATGGATCAGGGTCGCGTAAAACGTCTTTGTCTGCATGGACGCCGTAGCGCCGATCGCCGAGGCGGCGAAGCACAACGCCAGCAAAGCCATCAGGCCGAAAAATGAGTTCTGCTTATTGGAGGGCTTGGAGTGCATGGGGAACTCCAAGAGTGACGGGGTGTGATGCGATTCAATCAAATTTTTTCGGTGTCAATTCGGCATCACATGCAATACGCACGGCTATCAAGTCAGCCGCAGCGTGAGGTTGCTCTCGTTCCATCCAATTGCACGACGAAAATGCCCGTGAACTCGCTTCAGTCTGCGGGTGCGGTCCGCTGCATTCGCGAGAACGGATGACCATTGCAGCCGGTGAGCGGCGTCTGTCGACGCGCTATATCGGTACGTTTGGCCTCGGCCGCAGTCGGCGCTTTGTACGCACTCAAGCAGAACGCCCATTCCCAGGGCGGCATGCCCGGTAACGGCATCCAGTCGATACGCGTAAACAGACCGGGGTCGGATGGATTGGCCGCATCGTTGCGGGCAATCAGGTAGTGGCCATCGGCGTACCATTGAACGACCTGATAGCGCACATCAGGTTGCTGACGCCATTCGCGCGCCGAGATCGAGTAGTTGATGCCGTAGTCGTCTACGAATCCACCCACCAGGAGTGGCGGCGGCGCCGAAACAGTAGCGCCCTGCAGCACTGTGTTGTTACCAGCGCAACCTGCAAGGCCGAACAACACAGCAAATAATGCGATATGACGAATGGAATACTTCAGTTGCATGGGGCAGCCGCCAATGAGTCCAGGTTGCATCGAATACCATCCCCGGATGCTTCGCAACCCATTGATCCAAGCGACAGTAAGGGACACGTTCCGATGAGCACCGAAACACACAACGACTTGGCTAACCTCGAATTGTCACCCGCCGACATGCAGGCCATGGGCAATCTGGTAGTGGCGCGCTCGGTGGCGCACCTGGCCGCGCTGGAGGTCAGTCCCATCCTTGGTGATTACACCGACATCGAAAGCCTGTGCAGGTCTCTGCGTGAGGATGCGCCCGAACACGGCACCACGCTGGAAGCGCTGATTGATCCCTTGCTCAACGAGTGGATCCCGCGCTCGTTTGGCACCGCGCACAGTGGCTACATGGCGTATATCCCGGGTGGCGGCGTGTACCCGGCTGCACTGGCGGACTTCATTGCCGATGCCACCAACCGTTACACCGGCGTCTGGCAGGCCGCGCCGGCCTTGGTGCAGCTGGAAGCCAATGCATTGGACTGGCTGCGCGACTGGATGCAGTTCCCCGCGACGACCCGCGGGCTGTTCACTACCGGCGGCTCGATGGCAATGTTCAATGCGATTGCCTGCGCACGCGAAAAATTGCTTGGCCACGACATCCGTTCCGGCACGCTTTACGTCAGTTCCCAGACGCATCATTGCGTAGTGAAGGCTGCGAAATTGGCCGGCATCGCGCATGACCGAGTGCGCGTGATCGAGGTCGATGCCAACTTCCGCATGCGCGTCGACGAGCTGGAACGCGCGATTGCCGCTGACCGCGCTGGTGGGCTGAAACCGTTCATGGTGTTCTCCACCGCCGGCACTACCAATACAGGCGCAGTCGATCCGATCGATGCGGTGGCCGACATCGCTACACGCGAGCAACTATGGCATCACGTGGATGGTGCGTATGGCGGATTTTTCCACATGGTGCCCGACTTGCGCCCGCTGCTCAGCGGATTGTCCCGCGCGGACTCACTGACACTGGACCCGCACAAGGGCATGTTCATGCCTTACGGTACCGGCGCCTTGCTGGTTCGGGACGGCGAAGCTTTGCGCGCCCTGCACACGTCCACAGCTGGCTACTTACCCGAAAACCAGAACGAGTTTTACGATCCCGCGCAATATGGTCCCGACCTATCACGGGGTTTTCCCGGACTGAGGATCTGGCTCACCGTGAAATTCTTTGGCGCCGCTCGCTACCGCGCTGCGCTGGCGGAAAAACGTGAACTTGCCGTGTGGGCTGCGGAACAGATGGCACGGATCCCCGGCATCGTGATGGACGCAATGCCACAGTTGTCGTTGTTTGCCTTCCATCTGGAAAGCCCTGCGCTCAATACGCTGGCAGCGCAGAATGCTGCGACCCGCGCATTGATGGATAGGGTGACCGCACTGCGTCAAGTGATGTTGACCGGCGCAATGGTTGGTGAGCGCTTCCTTGGCCGCGTCTGCGTCCTCAGCTTCCGCACCCGTCGCGAACAGATGGAAACCTGCGTCCAGCAACTTGCGCAAGTAAGCGCCGGACTGCTGGCAGAGGCAGAAGCAAACAGGGGCGAGTAACTCGAACAAAAGTGGATGCCGGGGTTCGCCCTGACTACAGAGAAACTCCGCTATTTGCCATCTCTGGCCCCAGCTTGAATCGGCACGCGTGGCCGCCGCGGATGATGCATTCCATGTGGTGGACGCGCTTGCCGGTGACCGCCTCCATGTACGCAAGGTCGAATTTGCACACCTGCGGATGTTGCCGCGCGACGCCATGGAATACGCAGTTGAAAGCCTCGACCTGCCAGTCGGCGCCATGTCGTGCAGGTACCGCTTCATAACCGAGCGCGTCCAGCCGCTTCGCAAGGGCACGCGCGAGCGCTTCGCCGGTAGCAGCCTGGATGACAGATTGGGTTGCCGCCACGGTGGCGCCGAGTTCCTGCAACATCGCGCCGACCTCCGCTTCGCCCATGCGCGCATGCAGTTGCGTGATCAGGGCCGCGGCTATCGCGCCGTAGTTGCGCGGAAACAGCTCGCGTCCTTCGGCCGTGAGCCCATAGCGCACCCGTGGCCTGCCGCCAGTGGCGACTGGCTCGACACGCTCTACCAATCCGCGCGTAGTCAATGCAATGAGATGCTGGCGGACCGCGTTATGACTGATGCGCAATAGTTCACACAACGTTTCGATACCGATGCCATCGCGCGACAGCAGCAGCTGCCGAAGCAGCCGCTGCTGGGTGTCGCCGAATAGCGCGAGCCCGTGAGCCATCGTGGCCTTAGCTAGCCTTGTCCGGGAACTGCTTTGCGATCGCACCGGCAAGCGCATCGGCAATCATGTCCATGTGGGCCTGCATCGCCGTCCACTCGGCGGCTTCGCCGGCGGTGTCGCCCTTCACGATCAGGCTAACCTGTGCGGAATGGTGCGCGCCATGCGCAACCATCAGGCCGAGTACGGTTTCTTCAGGCAGGTTCGGATTCGCGCCGGACAGGAACTTGGCGATCTCTGCCGCGTTGGCGTTGAGGTCGGTCATGGCTTTGTTCGCGGCGGTCTCGTCGCCCTTGATGCGCGCATCGGTCATGGCCTTCACCGCGCCCCAATGCCCAGCGAGCAGCGTCATCATCTGGTCGCCGCCGGCCTGGCCGTAAAAGCTGCCAACAGCCGCACTGATCTGCTTGGCGTTATCAACCACGGCGTCCGCTGCGGTCTTGGCTTCAGTCGTTTTGCCGGCATGCATGGCCAGCGCGTAGTCACGCGCATGGACGATGTGGCCGTGCCACAACTCACGCAACGTGGCCTGCAGCTGCGGCGCGGGGACAGTGGCGGCTTCTTCTGCCGGCATGGCGGGCTCTGCGAGCGGCGGTGGCGTTTCCACCGCAGCGGGTGCGGCCGCGTTATCGGCCGGAGGCGTTGCTTGATTGCAGCCGGCCAGAGCCATCGCAACAGCAAGACTTAAGAGTTTGGGTGAAATGGACATGAGAAGGCTCACATAGACGTCGCGGGTTGCGGCCCTCCTAGGGTGCGCCACGGAAAGATAATTTCCAGTGATGTATGTGCAAAGTCCTGTTCAGGGGTTTCTAAGTCTTCCCCATTCCGAAGATTGCCCATCAGGGCCAGCAAAGGGAACAGGCAAATCGCTCGGATCAAATCCCGCGGTAGTGCTCCGCTCCCCACTGCCACGCCTTCTCGATGTAATCCGGATCGCGCGCGGGAAGCGTGCACAACCTGAGTGGGTCTGGCTTAGTCCCTACGCGGCCCAAGTCCAGCCGATCTGAATCCCAGCACACTTGCACAGTGATGTCGCCGTCCATGTGGCGGTCGCTATGACCATTGCAGGCGGTAGTGAGAAGGTCGAAAGCATCGTCGTCCAGTTCGAGCAATCCGCGCTGCCGCAAGGTGGCGGCATAGGCAGATGCGCGCCGACCATGGCCATGGTCGGTGTATTCGTTCTGCCGCTGGGAGTCGTGCAGGAAAGCGAACAATTCCACCACCTGCAAATGCGCGCCAAGCTGCCGCCCCAGATAGAAGCCGTGATGTCGCACCCGCGCCCAATGCGGCGCGCCAGGGTGGCCATCCCAGTTGATCCGGAACTGCTCGCGGATCTCGGCGATCAGCTGTTTGGTGATGGGAGATGCATGTGGTTGGTCGCTCAAGGCCGCGCCTCGGCAATGATTCCGAACGAGCGCCGACGCAGCTCGGGGTCGAACACGTCGGAGACCACCATCAGCTCGTCTGCGCCGGTGCGTTGCACGAACGCCCGCATGCCGGCGCGCACGGTCTGCGGTCCACCCACAATGCTGCAGGCAAGCATCTGCAAGGCCTGCGCCTTCTCCTGCGGTGACCAGTAGGACTCGATGTCGTCGATAGGTGGCTGGGTCAGCCCGCGCACGCCGCGGAACATGTTGGCAAATGACATCTGTTGCGACGTCGCCAAATATCGCGCTTCCTCATCGGTTGGCGCTGCCACGATATTCACGCCAACCAGCGCATACGGCTGGGCGAGTTGAGGCGACGGCTTGAAGCGTTCGCGATAAATTTGCAACGCCTCGTCCAGCGCCTGCGGTGCGAAGTGCGAGGCAAAGCCATATGGCAGGCCCAGCTCGGCGGCGAGCTGCGCACCGAACAGGCTGGAGCCGAGGATCCATAGCGGCACGTCTGTTCCGGAGCCTGGCACGGCTTCAATTCGCTGTCCGGGGCGCACTGGCCCCAGCCACATCTGCAGCTCCTGTACGTCTTGCGGGAACTGATCGGAGTTGGCGGGGTCACGGCGCAGCGCACGCAGCGTCGCCTGGTCAGTGCCCGGCGCACGACCCAGGCCGAGATCGATGCGGCCCGGAAACAACGTCGCCAGCGTGCCGAACTGCTCGGCGATGACGTACGGCGCGTGGTTGGGCAACATGATGCCGCCAGCGCCCACGCGAATCGTGCTGGTGCCCGCAGCCACATGCGCGATCACGATCGAGGTCGCCGCAGTGGAAACCCCGGGCATGTTGTGGTGCTCGGCCAGCCAGAAACGTAGATAGCCCACACCTTCCGCGTGGCGCGCCAGATCCCGTGCATCGTTCAGCGCGGTGAGCCGATCAAAGCCTTCTCGAACGCGTCCAAGTTCCAGAATGGAGAGTTCGACTTTTTTGTCGGCAGTTGCCATCAGCGTGCTCCCTTCAACGGCGCGGGAACCAGCAGGTTGCCGGTGCCTAAGCGCCTTGGATCATCATAGAAGTTCGGTAGGAAAAATCAGGTAAGAGATAACGCGATCACCTCCCACCACATTGCTGCTGGTTCACGCCTGCCCTACGCAAGTCCTTGACTCTGGACCCAAGTCAAGAGTCCATACTTGGCTGACTGACCATCAGGAACACCACGATGAAGATCGGAGCACTGGCCCAGCGGGCCGATGTCGGCATCGACACCATTCGTTATTACGAACGCGAGGGCGTCATTCCACAGCCGCAGCGACGGGAGTCGGGTTACCGCGAATACGGCGATGGCGATGTGGTGCGTCTTCGATTCGTGCGCCGGGCGAAACAGCTCGGCTTCACATTGCCGGAAATCCGCGACCTACTTGACCTGACTGCCAGTGCGGCGGATGACATGGGCGGCTTGAACGCACGGGCACAAACCAAGCTTGATGACGTCAATGGCCGCATCGATGAACTGGTGCGCGTGCGCGATGCGTTGCAGCAGTTGGTGGAAGCCTGCCCCGGGCATGGCGCGCTGGACCACTGCCCGATCATGGCAGCACTTTCGGAGGACATGGCATGAACACGCATATGCATGGCGATCAGCATGGCGCAACCGGTACGTCCGGTGTCACCACGAAGACTGCGGCGGACGATGCCACCACGACGACCGACCCGGTCTGCGGCATGACCGTGGATCCCGCGACCGCCAAGGGTGGCTCGGCTGAACACGAAGGAACGACATACCACTTCTGCAGCACCGGCTGTCACCACAAGTTCACTGCCAATCCGCAGCAGTACCTGGGTGACAAACCGGCGCCGCCCGCCGATGTGCCCGCCGGGACGATCTACACCTGTCCGATGCATCCACAGATCCGCCAGGAAGGTCCAGGCACCTGCCCAATCTGCGGGATGGCATTGGAACCGGAAATGCCTAGCCTGGAAGAGGCAGACAACCCGGAATTGATCGACTTCAGCCGGCGCTTCTGGTGGACGCTTCCGCTGAGCGTGACTGTGTTCCTGCTGGCCATGTTCGGTCACTACATCCCTGCACTACCCGTGGGCACGCGCACATGGCTGGAATTCGCGCTGAGCACGCCAGTGGTGCTGTGGGCGGGCTGGCCGTTCCTGGTGCGCTGCGTGCAGTCAATCCGCACGCGCAACCCCAACATGTGGACGCTGATCGGGATCGGCGTGAGCGCGGCGTTCGGTTACAGCGTGGTCGCCACGGTTGCACCGGGGTTGTTCCCGGCCTCGTTCCAGGAACATGGCCGTGTAGGTGTGTATTTCGAAGCGGCCTCCGTCATCATTTCGCTCACCTTGCTCGGCCAGCTGCTGGAACTGCGTGCACGGTTTAAAACCGGCGCGGCAATCAAGGCGCTGTTAGGGCTGGCACCGAAAACCGCACGCCGGGTCATGGACGATGCCAGCGAGCAGGACATCCCGCTGGACCATGTGCACGTGGGTTACGTACTGCGGGTGCGTCCCGGCGAAAAGGTGCCGGTTGACGGCAGTGTGGTCGAAGGCCGTTCCAGCGTTGACGAATCGATGCTCACCGGCGAGCCAATGCCGGTCACCAAGGCACTGGGTGATCGCGTCATTGGTGCCACCCAGAACGGCACTGGCGCGTTGCTGATTCGCGCCGATCAGGTGGGGTCGGCCACGGTGCTGGCGCGTATCGTGCAATTAGTCGCACAGGCGCAACGATCGCGCGCGCCGATGCAGCGCATCGCCGACAAGGTCGCGTACTGGTTCGTGTTGGCGGTGGTGTCAATTGCAGTCATCACGTTCTTCGCGTGGGGCCTGTGGGGCCCGGAGCCGTCGTGGACGTGGGCCGTGCTCAGCGCAGTGTCGGTGCTGATCATCGCCTGCCCGTGTGCACTCGGCCTGGCAACGCCAATGTCGATCATGGTCGCTACCGGCCGCGCCGCGCAGGCGGGCGTGCTGTTCCGCGATGCCGAGGCGATCGAGAATTTCCGCACGCTGGATACGCTGGTGGTCGACAAGACCGGCACGCTTACCGAAGGCAAGCCTGCGTTCCGCAGCGTGCTGCCGATGGCCGGCATCGACGCCAATGAAATCTTGCGACTTGCCGCCAGTCTCGATCAGGGCAGCGAGCATCCACTGGCAGAAGCACTGGTCACCGAGGCACGCCAGCGCACGCTTGAATTGTCTGCGGCGCCTGACTTTGATTCGGTCACCGGGCTCGGTGTGCGCGGAACGGTGGATGGCCGCGCATTGCTGCTCGGCAACCATGTGCTGATGACATCGAACAGTATCGACATCACCTCTCTCGACACCGAAGCCGATGACCTGCGCAAGGACGGCGCCAGCGTGATGTTCCTGGCCGCGGATGGCGCTTTCATGGGCTTGCTGGCGGTGGCAGATCCGATCAAGGCATCCGCTGCGCCAACCATTGCTGCGCTGCAGGCCAGCGGCCTGCGCGTGGTCATGGCCACCGGCGACGGCAACGGCACCGCGCAAGCGGTTGGCCGCGCGCTTGGCATCGAGGAAATCCACGGCGACGTGCGCCCGGAAGACAAGGCGACGCTGGTGCGCAAATTGCAGGCAGAAGGCCACAAGGTCGCGATGGCTGGCGACGGCATCAACGACGCACCTGCTCTGGCCAGCGCGGACATCGGCATCGCGATGGGCACCGGCACCGACGTGGCGATGTCCAGTGCACAGGTGACACTGGTGAAGGGCGATCTGCGAGGGATTTTACGGGCGCGTGAACTGTCGACCGCGACCGTGCGCAACATGCGCCAGAACCTCACATTTGCGTTCCTTTACAACGCCATCGGCGTGCCGATTGCTGCCGGCGTGCTGTACCCGGTGTTCGGACTGGTGCTGAGTCCGATGATTGCCGCCGTGGCCATGAGCTTGAGCTCCGTGTCCGTGGTCACCAATGCGCTGCGGCTGGCGCGCACGCATCTTCCAGAAGTCACCACATCCACTGCAACGGATCACACATGAATCATCGTAATTGGAACGACGGCAATACCCCTGTGATGCCGTCGCGACGCCGCTTTGTGCAAGGCCTCGCGGCGGGCGGCGCGATTGCGGGCCTGGGCTTGTGGCCACGTGCGGGCTGGGCGGCGAACACGGCTGGCATGCCAACGCTGGCTGGCACCGACTTCGACCTGCACATCGGCGAAACGATGGTCAATTACACTGGGCGCACGCGTCCGGCGATCACCGTCAATGGGTCCCTGCCCTCGCCGCTGCTGCGCTGGAAGGAAGGCACCACGGTCAACCTGCGCGTGCACAATGATCTACCGGCGGGTTCGATCCATGGGCCGGATACATCGATCCATTGGCATGGCATTTTGCTGCCCGCGAACATGGATGGCGTGCCGGGCATGAGCTTTGACGGCATCCGCCCCGGCGAGGCCTATCAATATCGTTTCAACGTGCATCAAGCCGGCACGTACTGGTATCACAGCCATTCCGGTTTCCAGGAACAGGGCGGACTCTACGGGCCGTTGGTGATTGATCCGATCGAACCCGCACCCTTCGCGTTTGATCGCGAACACGTGGTGTTGCTGTCCGACTGGACGGACATGGATCCGGCAAAGTTGTTCGCCCGGCTGAAGAAGATGGCCAGCTACGACAATCATTCCCAACGCACCGTTGGCGATTTCATGCGTGACGTGGAGCGCCAAGGCATGCCGGCGACGATCGCCGACCGCAAGATGTGGGGGCAAATGCGGATGACCCCGACTGATCTGGCCGATGTCAACGCCAACACCTATACCTACCTGCTCAACGGCACCACCGCGCTGGGCAACTGGACCGGCCTGTTCAAAGCTGGCGAGAAGGTGCGGTTGCGTTTGATCAATGGCTCGGCGATGACCTATTTCGACGTGCGAATTCCCGGCCTGAAAATGACCGTGGTCGCCGCTGATGGCCAGTACGTGCATCCGGTGACGGTGGACGAGTTGCGCATTGCAGTGGCTGAAACCTATGACGTGATCATCGAACCCTCTGGCCAGGACGCCTACACCTTGTTCGCCCAGGACAGCTCGCGTACCGGCTATGTCAGCGGCACGCTCGCAGTACGCGAAGGCCTGCGCGCACCTATCCCGCCACTTGACCCGCGCCCGATCCTGAGCATGGCCGACATGGGCCACGGCGGCATGGGCGGTGGGCACGACATGGGCGCCATGGACCACGGCAGCAAGGACCAGGGAAAAATGGATCACGCTGCAATGGGTCACGACATGGCCGCGATGCCGGAGATGGACCATTCCGCGATGGGGCACGACATGAGCGCAATGGCAGCGATGCCGGGCATGGATCACGTCGCTGGCGGCATGCAAGCGCACCCGGCGAGTGAGACCAACAATCCGCTGGTCGATATGCAGACGATGGCACCGACCTCGAAACTCGACGATCCCGGCATTGGCTTGCGCGACAACGGTCGCCGCGTACTGACCTACGCCGACCTGAAAAGCTCCTTCCCTGACCCCGATGGCCGCGAACCTGGCCGCACCGTGGAGCTACACCTGACCGGTCACATGGAAAAATTTGCGTGGTCGTTTAACGGCATCAAGTTCGCCCAGGCAGAGCCGTTGCGAATGAC
>JBBSRO010000045.1:0-22458 GCA_038242955.1 Lysobacterales bacterium | reverse complement strand
CGCAAACGGCGCGAACAAGCCACGCGCGAAGTCGCCATGGCCGAGCAAAAGGCGCGGCAATTGGCCGATGCCCGGCAGCAGCAGAGCAAAGCGCCGCCACTGGGCGATCCGAAGAGTCGATCTTCGGATAGTGCTGGTTACGTCCAGGCGGTACAGGCTGCAATCCTGCGCGAGTGGACACGTCCGGAGTCGGTGCGCATCGGCGAGGTCTGTCCGATCTCGATCAAGCAGATCCCCGGTGGCGATGTCGTGGAGGTGCGCGTCTTGCCGGAATGTCCCTACGACGAACTTGGCCGGCGCTCGGTCGAAGCTGCCGTCCTGAAGGCCTCGCCCCTCCCATATGCGGGCTACGAGGATGCGTGGCGACGCATTATTACGTTCAACTTCCGCGCACAGGACCAGTAGATCGCGGTGAATTGCAAGCATTCACCGTTACCTTGGCCAACCAACAATCAGTTTCCAGTTGCTTCGTGGCCAATTTCACGCATAGTCCGCTCGCGTTCATCCAACAGGCCGCTGGATGAGCCACCCTATTCACCTTGCTGACTGCCGCGGATCCCCATGACCCAACATTCCCGCCGGATGGCGACTTGCTTTGCCGCAATCATCTGTCTGTTGGCACCACTTGGCGCAATGGCGCAGTCTCGCGCTGGCCTGGAAATCGACATCGTCGGTGGCAATGCCGCAGCTTTACCGATCACTGTGGTGCCATTTGCCGGCGAAACCGGCTCCACCGATGTGGACGACATCATTCGCGCGGACCTGGCTCGTTCCGGCCAGTTCCGCACCTTGCCGGAGCTTGGCCTGCCGGAACGGCCGACCCAAGGCAGCGAAGTCGCCTATCCGACGTGGCGCATGCTCAAGCAGGACTTCCTGCTGATCGGCCGCAGCACGCCCAGCGGTGACGGCTACCGGGTGGAATACGAATTGTTCGACGTTGCCAAGCAGGAACGCCTGCTCGGCTTCGCGCTGACCGCACCCGCTGGAGCCATGCGTGATGTGGCTCATCAGATTGCCGATGCGGTGTACCAGAAGATCCTAGGCACGCCCGGGGCGTTCTGGACACGGATTGCCTACGTCACCGCCACTGGCTTGGGGCGCAGCTCGAAATATGCATTGATGGTGGCCGATGCTGACGGCTGGGCACCACGCACCGTGGTCAATTCCAATGAGCCGTTGATGTCGCCGTCGTGGAGCCCAGATGGCCGCAACCTGGCCTATGTCAGCTTCGAAACCGGCAACTCGGCGATCTATATCCAGGACATTGCCAGTGGTTCGCGTGAGAAGGTCGCCAGTTTCCGCGGTATCAATGGGGCGCCGAGCTACTCGCCAGACGGTAATCGACTGGCGTTGACCCTGTCCAAGGGGGGCAATCCGGACATTTACGTGATGGACCTGGCCAGCAAGCACCTGACCCAGATCACCAACCATTTCGGCATCGACACTGAACCAACTTGGAGTGCTGACGGCGCGAGCCTTTACTTCACTTCCGACCGTGGCGGCCGTCCGCAAATTTACCAAGTCGGCGCGAGCGGCGGCAGCGCCAGCAGGATCAGTTTCGAGGGCAGCTACAACGCCAGTCCGTCCGTTTCCTATGACGGCAAGAAGATTGCAGTAGCCCAGGGCAGCGGCAACAGCTATCGCATTGCCATGCTCGACCGTAGCTTGGGCAGCCCGCGCTGGAGCAACCTGTCGCCCGGTTCGCTGGACGAATCCCCGAGTTTCGCCCCGAACGCGGCAATGGTGCTTTATGCCGGCCGCGAGGGTCGCCGTGGCGTGCTTTATGCGGTTTCGGCCGATGCGCGCGTGCGCCAGCGCTTGGTCTTGGCGGAAGGCGATGTCCGCGAACCCGCATGGTCGCCGTATCGAAAGAAGTAATGCCGAGGTAGACGGCCCCGAAATTGGGTGTCGACACCCTGTGCACGTCAAATCACTACACTTGCTACACAATCCTGCAACATCCTCCAGATCTGCCAAGGAGTTTCACGCCATGAACATGTCCATCCCACGCACCCTGCTGATCACTGCATTGGTCTGCGCCACTGCTGTGGGCTGCAGCAAGAAGGTCAAGGAAATGCCGCCGACCGACAACGGCAACACTGGCGCGACCACCATGCCCGCCGACACCGGTGCAACACTTCCGGGTGCGTATGGCCCGTCTGACCTGGACACCGATGCGTGCCTGCGTAATCGCGTGGTGTATTTCGATCTTGACCAGGATGCGTTGAAGCCGGAATTCCAGGCGACCATGGCGTGCCACGCCAAGTACCTGAATGATCGTCCGTCCTCGCGCCTGCGCCTTGAAGGCAATGCCGATGAACGCGGCAGCCGCGAGTACAACCTGGGTCTTGGAGAGCGTCGCGGAAATGCAGTGTCTTCCGCACTGCAGGCCAATGGTGGTTCCGGCACCCAGTTGAGCGTCATCAGCTACGGTGAGGAACGCCCGGTTTGTAATGATGCCGGTGAAGGTTGCTGGTCGCAGAACCGTCGCGTCGAACTGGTCTATAGCGCGAAGTGATGCGTAGCGGTCTTTTGATCGCGCTGTTGGCGGCGATGCTCATGGCATCGCCGCTCGCGCATGCGCAACGTGTAAGCCTTGCTGATCGGGTAGCGGCACTGGAGCAACGTGCAGCGAACGACCAAGGCGGCACGGAGCTGGTTAATCAGATCAGCCAGTTGCGGTCGGAAGTGCAGGAGTTGCGTGGCCAGGTCGAGGTGCTGCAACAGCAACTCGAGCAGGCGAAGCAGGGCCAGCGCAGCCAGTACCTCGATCTGGATGGTCGCTTGAACCGTCTGGAAGGTGGCTCGTCCAGTCCATCAACCGCGACACCTGAGGTAACCGCCGCTCCGGCATCTTCCCCAGGTTATGAAGTGGATACGGCCAGTTCGCCGAGTATTCCGGCAACAGGTACGAGCACCGATGAGCGCGGCGCTTACACCAATGCTTTCGATGCGCTGAAGTCCGGCGATTATGCGGAATCAGCACGTCGCTTCCGCGACTTCCTCGGTGCATTTCCTGCGGGGCAGTACGCGCCAAATGCCATGTACTGGCTGGGTGAAAGCTATTACGTCACACAGAACTACGCGATGGCAGGTGAACAATTCCAAGGCCTGCTGGATCGCTATCCCAGCCACGACAAAGCGCCTGGGGCCTTGCTCAAGTTGGGTTTGGCCGACTATGGCTTGAAGCAGTACGACGCTGCTGAAACCATTTTGCGCGAAGTCCTGCGCCGCTATCCGGGCACTGATGTCGCGCGGACCGCTGATGATCGCCTGCGCGCAATTGCGCTGACCCGTAGCCGCTAATCTGCACCAGTCGGGCAGGGCGTACAGGTTTAGCCGTTAAAATCAGTCACATGAACGCCGCATCCAACGTGGTCGCAGATGCTGCGGCCACCACCCCCACCACGATCGCTGATCGCCTGCGCATCACCGAGGTCTTCCTGTCCTTGCAGGGCGAAGCCCGCGATGCGGGCTGGCCAACCGTATTCGTGCGCCTCACTGGTTGCCCGTTGCGCTGCCAGTATTGCGATACCGCCTACGCCTTCCATGGCGGCCAATGGCGCGACATCGATGACCTGCTGCATGAAGTCGCCTCGCACGGCGTGCGCCATGTTTGCGTGACTGGCGGCGAGCCGCTGGCGCAGAAGCGCTGCATCGGCCTGCTTGCGCGCCTATGCGATGCCGGCTACCAGGTTTCACTGGAAACCTCAGGCGCCATCGATATCAGCGACGTAGACTCGAGGGTTAGCCGTGTACTCGACATCAAGACGCCGGGCTCGGCGGAAGTCGCACGCAACCTTTGGGGCAATCTTGCATTGCTGACCGCGCATGACCAGGTCAAGTTCGTGCTGTGCGGGCGGGCCGACTACGACTGGGCGCGCGGCATCGTTGCCGAGCATGGGCTCGATGCGATCTGCGATGTACTGTTTTCGCCCAGCAAGGACGAACTCACGCCTCGCGAACTTGCCGACTGGATCGTCGCCGATGGCGCGCCAGTGCGGTTCCAGATGCAACTGCACAAACTTCTGTGGAACGACGAGCCAGGTCGATGAGTACTTCCATCCGAAGCGTTCAAATCAACAAGCCTGCAGTCGTCCTGGTCTCCGGTGGCATGGATTCGGCGGTGGTGCTGGCCATCGCGCGCGAGGCAGGCTTCGATGTCCACGCCCTGAGCGTGCGCTACGGCCAACGCCATACGTCCGAACTCGACGCCGCTGATCGCGTATCCAAGGCGCTCGGCGCAGTCGCGCACAAGACCGTGGTGGTCGACCTGCGCAGCATCGGCGGCTCCGCGCTGACTGACGATGCAATCGCAGTGCCAGATGACAGAGATGGCCACGTGATTGGCGACCAAATTCCCAGTACCTATGTGCCCGCGCGCAACACCATCATGTTGTCGCTGGCGTTGGGTTGGGCTGAAGTGCTGGGCGCCACCGACATCTTCTGTGGGGTCAATGCAGTGGACTATTCCGGGTATCCGGATTGCCGGCCAGAGTTCATCGCCGGCTTCGAGGCGCTGGCAAATCTGGCGACCAAGGCCGGCGTAGAAGGCAGCCGTTTTCGTGTGCGCGCCCCACTGATGCGGATGGGCAAGAACGACATCGTCCGTGAGGGCCTGCGCTTGGGCGTCGATTTCGCGCAGACGGTCAGTTGCTATAGCGCAGATGCCGATGGTCGCGCCTGTGGCCATTGTGACGCCTGCCGTTTGCGTGCGCAGGGCTTCATCGATGCCGGCATCGCTGATCCCACCCATTACGCGTGAGCGGCATGCTGCGTTAGAATGCCCGTCCCGGTGCAACGCCGGGCGTGATCCACCGCGAAGTTCAGCGGGCCGTTAGCTCAGTTGGTAGAGCAGAAGACTTTTAATCTTTTGGTCGATGGTTCGAATCCATCACGGCCCACCACGATCCACAAGACATCACGGGAAGGATTCCCGGCCACGCGCAGCGCGCGTGGCGTTCAAGCGGACGCGAACCGTTGGTTCGCACAAGCGGTCCGCTTTCACCCATCACGGCACCACGATCCACAAGACATCACGGGAAGGATTCCCGGCCCCGCGCAGCGCGCGTGGCGTTCAAGCGGACGCGAACCGTTGGTTCGCACAAGCGGTCCGCTTTCACCCATCACGGCCCACCACTTCATCACAAAGCAGTCGAAGGTTAGCCTTTTACGGTGAACCAATCGTCCTGCGCACCGTCGGCATGATCCTGCGACTTACCGGTACGATTTCCCCCGTGCTCATGCATAACCGCCCGACGCCAGATGATTCGCGCTTGAGCGACGCAACGAATGCGGTGTTGACGATATGCGAGCGATGCACGCGCAGGAACGCGGAGGGAAGCTCGGCTTCCATCTCGTTCAAGCTGCCACTGTGCAATCGTTTGCTGCCATCGGCGAAGTAGAGTTCGACGTAGTCGCCAGCTCCACTGCAATGGGTGATCTTGTCGGTCGATACCAGTTCGATCCGGCCCGTATCGACGACCTTGATCGTTTGCGTTTGCGATGGTGGTTGCTCGCGCGTGCGGGCTTGATCCAACGCAGCCTCGAGTTGGCGGGCGCGGCTCGCCAAGGCAACGCTCAAGTGTTGTTCACGCGCGAGCGCCGTGGCCTGCTGGGCAAACAAGAACAACAGCAGTGCCGCGACCAGGAAGAAGAAGGCGGCATCGAGGAACTGCCCGCCCAACACGAAGGTCAGTGCTGCAAACAAAGTCAGCGCAACACAATACAGCGCAGCACCGGGTTTTCGCTTCCACCACCAGTAGGCGGTCCCGAGCGCGCTAAACACGACCGGACACAGCATCGCGAGCAGCGCCTTGCCGTCGTAGGCGTCGACTAGCAAGACCGCACCCATCGTCACCAGCGCGACGGCGGAGAATGCCAGCGACGGCCGCGGTAACCTGAACTTGCGGGTGACGTGAGCCGTCAGGCTCAACCCAAACCCGAGCGAGCATGCAACGATCACCACGAGTCGTACATCGTGGAACGGATATCGGTACGGATAGAGCCCACGCGAGACTTCGGCGAGCAGTTGCCCGGCGGCGAACAAGGAAATCAGGCAGAGCAGCAACGATCCATTGCGGTCGCTTCCACGCAAGCTGGCGACGCCGAAATACAGCACGCCCAACAGGAAGATCCCGAACGTTATCAGGGAAGGCCAGTAAGCCCGCAGTGCGTTGTCAGTAGGATCGGCATATGTGCCAATTGCCAACGCTTGCATCGGGGTTCCCAATTGCAGGAATCCCGAATGTCCCGAGACGTGCATGACGATTTGATTCACGCCGACGTGGAGCGCCTTGTCCGGAATCGGTAGGACGGCATCCATCTTCCCGGGTATCTCGCTGCTTGCATCGGTTCCCGGCTTGCCATTGCCACCGATCCTTTGGCCGTTCAACCACACGGTGCTGGAGAACTTCCCCGAGACATACAACCCCAGCGGAGCCGATTGATCCAGCAGGGCAGGCGTGACGTTAATGCTCGCCTCGAGCCAAAGGGTCGCGTGTTGCGGGTCGATCGCCCAGAAGCTTGTTTTCCGGCAAGCGGAACTGGAGAAATCCGGTGGTGCAGACTCGCCAACGTGAGCCGGGCAGGTGATCACGCCGTCCACGTCGATCCACTGCACCAGCTGCGCAGGCGCCGACGCAACAGGCAGCCAAGGCAGGCACAGGAAGAATAGTAACCAAGAGCGAAAGATGGGTGACATGCCGTGCAACGAATATACCGTGCCGCTGCCAGAAACCTGTCGACCACTCACCGATCAGTCGCTACCGTTCGCAGATCAACGGCGGATCTGCATGTGCGACGCACTTATGGTGGTCTCCATTCCGATCAACGGCCTGGAGCTTTCCCATGATGCACATCTCTTCGAATCGCCACCATATGAAGCGCGTCTCGCTCTTCATCGCCTGCCTGGGATTGTTCACTAGCGCCTCTGCAGCGACACCTGAAACCCCGGTAAAGACATTCCTCTTCAAGAGCGCCGACGGCCAGACCACCGATGCCATCCACGGATCGCTGCAGGTGCCGGAAAATCGCAGCGACCCCAACAGTCGGATGCTGACCCTACGTTATGTCCGCTTCCCGGCCACCACGAAAAAGCGGGGTGCACCGATCATCTATCTGTCCGGAGGCCCAGGCGGTTCCGGCATACAGGCCGCCGGGCAACGGCGTTTCCCGTTGTTCATGGCCATGCGCCAGTTCGGCGACGTGATCGCCCTTGACCAGCGTGGCACGGGTGCATCCGATGACACGCCCGTGTGTGAACCCGCCAAAGCACCTTCAGAGTCCGCGGTCCTCACGGACGAAGCATTCAATGCCGCCTATCGGGAAGCTGCCCTGGAATGCGCGGCGTTCTGGAAGGTCAAGGGTGTCGACCTGCGCGGTTACAACACCAACGAGAGCGTCCGCGACTTGGACTCGCTGCGCCGGCACCTTGGGGCCGACAGGATCTCGCTCTGGGGGATCTCTTACGGCACGCATCTGGCGCTGGCCGCGCTCAAGCAGATGGACGACCGCCTCGACCGGGTCGTAATCGCGAGCGCGGAGGGGCTCGACCAGACCGTCAAACTACCCGCGCGCACCGATGCTTACTTTGATCGCCTGCAGGCGGTGGTGGATGGTATCCCGGCTGCAAAAGCCGCCTATCCCGATATCAAGGCACTCATCGCCCGGGTCCACGGCAAGTTGCATGACAATCCGGTCATGCTGCACCTCAAGAACGCCAAGGGTGAGAACACCCAAGTCGTACTGCAGCGTCGCACCCTGCAAATGGTTGAAGGCGGCGCGATCTCCGATCCTGAAAGCGCGATGTCGATGCTTGCGGTCTACCGGGCTGCTGACGCGGGGGAGTACCGGCCAATCGCGGGCATCATCCAGCAATTTTTTTCGCCCGGTACGCCAATGACCATGCGAGCGATGCCGCTGGCCATGGATGTGGCCTCGGGCATTGATAGCGAACGCTTGGCATTGGTGGAGAAGCAGGCCACGACTGCCCTGCTGGGCGATTATCTGAACTTCCCGATGCCGCAGCTCAGCGCCACGTTTCCGCAACTCGATCTCGGAGACGGATTCCGCAAAGCGCCGGTCAGTCATGTTCCAACCTTGCTGCTTACCGGGACGTTGGACGGGCGCACTTATCCCGAAAGCCATCAGGAAGCCACTGCAGGCCTGGACCAGCTGCAAACAATTACGATCGTCAACGCGGGGCACAACCTGTTCATGACGACCCCCGAGGTCACGGCCGCGATCGAGCGATTCATGCGTCGCGAACCCGCAGCATCACCCACCATCCTTGCTCCGGTACCTACCTTCACGCCGCCGCCGCCGGGCAAATAGACGCCGTAACAACAGGGAAGAGCGGGCGGTGAGAGTCGAGTTCTCTTCCTGATCGCGCGTAACAACAAGGCCCGCATCGCGGGCTTTTTGTTGTGGGGCTTGGCTAATCGCTACCTGGCTGCGGCACGTACCGAATCAAGAAGCTTGGCGGTTACCTGTTGCCTGGCCAACTGCCATCCTTCGATTTGGGCCAGCTGTGGCTGGAACGCATTTTCTTGGCCGTGTTTCTTCCGGGCGAATGTTTTTGGTTGAGTAAACTCCCCTTCCGTGTTTGCATCGCCAGCGTGGGTAATCGATACACGCGATGCACACTTGCAAGGGGCACGGAATTGTCCTCACGGATTTCGGCGACGCCATGACTTCATTGTTTATTTCCCTGCTCGATTTCATCGGCACATTCGCTTTCGCGATAAGCGGCGCGCTGGTGGCGGTTCGTCACAGGCTTGACCTGTTCGGCGTACTCAGCCTGTCGTTCGCGGCGGCTACGGCGGGTGGCATCGTGCGTGACGTGATGCTGGGGGCCATGCCGCCCGGCGCGCTCGCCGACTGGCGCTACTTCGCAGTGTCGATGATGGCTGGCCTGGTGACGTTTTATCGCAGTGCCGCGGTGGAACGCCTGCGCAACCCGGTGCAATTATTCGATGCTGTCGGGCTGGGGCTGTTTGCGGTGATCGGTGCCGACAAGGCACTCGCTGCCGGCCTGGGTCCTGTCGCGGCGGTGATGCTGGGCATCCTGACCGGTATCGGCGGCGGTATTGCCCGCGATCTGCTGGTCGCACAGGTGCCCAGCGTGCTGCTGCGAGAGTTCTATGCCGTGGCCGCACTAGCTGGTGCGCTGGTCGTCGTGCTGGGCAACGCGCTAGGGCTGCCTGCCGCGCCAGTGGCGGTGGCCGGTGCAATGTTGTGCTTTGGCCTGCGTCTGCTGGCGATCCGCCGCGGCTGGCGACTGCCAGTGGCTGGTGGCAAGGCGCCGCCCTGATCGGCGCAGACAGGGATCCCTCGGCAGCATGCGCGCGATGAATTGCTATTGGGTCGCACCCCATGGCGCCGACGGAGCGGCGATCGGCTTGGTCAGGTCAAAGCCTACCCGGAACAGGCGGTCCTGGTCAGTGCGCGAAAGTTCATAGACGAAGTTGTGCGCCGGTTCAATCTCGATTGCCCAGATGTTGGTATTGGAGACGGTCATGCCCTCGCGGGTGAACATCTGCCTGGAAAATTCATCGGCGGGGAATTCCTGCCTGCCTGCACTGTCGGCGTTGGCAGTGTCGCCTCCGTACATAGTCACCGGATCGTCGCTGCCGTCTTCCAGGCGATGGTCATGTTTCAGCCGTAACCCGTCGCCGCTGCGCGTCAGTATCCAAGTGCGCGAGCGGTCGGCACCGACATGGAACGGAATCCGGATTTCCTGATCGCTGCATTCGCGGACGTGCATGGTCAACGGCTGGCCGCGGAAGGCGTTTGGTCCCGCACTTTCGGGGCGATCGATCAACACGCTGCCAGTGAAAGACTGACCGCATAGCGTGGCGATGCGGTCGAAGAACGCCTGTTGAGGGCCTGCCTTGGCTGGCGCGGCTTCCGGGATACCCGTCGACGCGTTGGTAACCGATGTCGTACCACACGCGGCGAGGGCGGCGGCGAGTATCGGGGTGAGCAGTGTCTGTGGAATATTCATCCAGCTACGCTAGCCGGTTTGGATGCAGGTTGCGACACAGGCCACAGCGTCAGTCCACGAATCGTTAGGGCCCGCCTCGCCATAATCGGTCCAGCGTACGGCTACGTATTCCGGCACCCGTCGACAACGCATCCTGATCACGTAGTTCCATTTCGGTGATCGCGTGCGGGTTGCATCGTGGAAAATCCCATCGGACGTCAGCTCTCACCTTTTAAGACCCACGACGACCACAGCGCAGAGCAAGACCAGGGTTCGCCCAATTCGCGGTTAATGCATCCCGCAGATGGCGCCGACGCAGCGCATGGTGTTGAAATCGAATATGGCTGAATGCCCGGGGTTGCCGGTGGGGCGTGGCACACCCTTTGGAACAAAGAACGTCGCCGAATTAGCGCCGTACAAGCCAGCCGGGATCGTCATTGGCTTCAAGACCACGTAAGCATTGAAAATTTCGGGCGCTCGGGAAGGCGGGCTGCCACCTGCTACCGGCGGTAGTGACGTATTTTTCGGCAATCTCGACTGTGCATCGGCCCAGGCCAATGCGTCTGAACGGGTTGCGTCTCGAAGCAGTCCATTGCGAATTGCCTCGTCTAATCCCGCCTTTCCGGCCAGAGGTGCATTGGGGCTGCGATAACTCTCGGGTGATCGGTTTGTCGCGGTGATCAGCGAGATGTCTGCAGGAATCGCGTCACCGATCACAACACGACCATCCTTGGCTGGATACACCAGATCGACGTCGTGGCCAAATACCTTTTGTGCCATCGGATTCAGCGAAGTGAGCTTGTCCGGGCTGACGTAGAAATAGCCGCACGCGCCCTTGTTGTCGTAGCTGCTGACCAGAGTCGGAATTGCAGCTGGCAGGCCGGCAATGACCTGGCGATGATATCCGCTGACCAGTACGGCGGCGATACGCGTCTTCGGCGACCATCCAATGTTCCAGATCGTGGGTTCATACGCACCCAGCATCAATACAACCGGCGCGTCTGGATGGTTGACCGCGACGTCGATCTGCGTACCCTGATGGCCGCTTTGGTCGATCTGAAAATCGATTTCGCGCCCCGAATATGCGCCCGCTGCGAATATCTTCATGCTCGGCGAGAGTGTGAAATTCTCGAACGCGCAACGAGTCGGCCCGGTTGATGGTTCCTGGGTGTTTCGCTGGAACGCGAAAGTACCGAGGGCTTCTGGGGACCCAGCGCCTACGGGGGGCGGCGTGGGTGAGCCTTGTATTGCTGCTGGTGCCACGTCCGGTTTTTTGGCAGACGATTCGAGAGCGGTCGAATTCTTTGTTCCCGATGCAGCATTAGCTGTTGTCGCAGCAGCTTTTTTTTCACGGGTTTTTAGTAGATCCGAGACGCGGGCATTCTCGTCACACGCGCTGGCGCTGACGGCAACGACAGAAAAGAGAATGAACATGTTCAGGCTTTTTCGATGCATGGTCAGGCTTTCTATCGACGATGTTGACTAGTGTCTGCCAAGGATGGGACTAACTCAAATGGGCCCATTCTTTCAGTGGAATCTGAGTTCGTATCATTCTACGAACAGCTGCAACACCGCCTCGCCATAACGCTCGAGCTTGCTGCTGCCGATCCCGGCAACCGTTGATAGCGCGTCCAGGTCACGTGGTTCCATCTCAGCGATCGCACGCAGGGTCGCGTCATGGAAAATCACGTAGGCCGGGACATCTTGTTCGCGCGCCATCGTGGCGCGCCATTCGCGGAGTGCATTGAAGCGATCATTTGCATCGGGAGAGAGTGCGGTCGTTGGAGTCTTTGCACTGACGCGCCCACGTTTGCGTAGTGATTGTGGCGGATCCTTGCGCATCCACAGGGTCTGATCGCCCTTGAGCACTGGCGTTGCGGCTGCGGTCAGGCGCAGGGCGTTGTGGCGTTCGGCGTCAGCTTCCAGCATGCCCAGTGCCACCAATTGGCGGAAGACACTGCTCCACTGTTTCGCATCGAGGTCGGCGCCGATACCCCAGGTCGAAAGCTGGTCGTGGCCGAAGCGCTGCGCCTTGTCGCTTTCGATGCCGCGCAGGATGTCGATGACATGGCCGGCGCCAAACCGCTGGTCGCTCCGGTAGACGCAGCTCAAGGCCTTGCGAGCGGCTTCGGTGGCATCCCAGCGCTCAGGTGGTTGCAGGCAGTTGTCGCAGTTCCCGCAATTCCCGGGATGTGCTTCGCCGAACCAGCCCAGCAATGCCTGACGACGGCATTGGGTCGATTCGCAAAAGCCCAGCAAGCCGTCGAGTTTGCGCATCTCGACGTGCTTGCGTTCCTCGCCGGCTTCGGAGCGACCGATCAATTGACGCAAGTTCACTACATCGCCAAGGCCATAATTCAGCCAGGCTTCGGCGGGTTCGCCATCGCGTCCGGCGCGGCCGGTTTCCTGGTAATAACCTTCGATCGACTTCGGCAGGTCCACATGCGCGACGAAGCGCACGTCGGGCTTGTCGATGCCCATGCCAAACGCGATGGTTGCCACCATCACCACGCCATCTTCCTGCAGGAAGCGACGCTGGTTGGCTGCGCGTACCTCGGATGGCATGCCTGCGTGATAAGGAAGGGCCTTGATGCCGGCCTTGGCCAGCTGTTCGGCAGTGGCTTCCACGCGCTTGCGGGAAAACGCATAGACAATGCCGCTCTCGCCCGCATGGCTGGCGATCAGGTCGAGCAGGGCGCCTTGTCCGCTGCCGTCCTTGAGCACCACGCGATAGCGGATGTTGGGGCGGTCAAAGGAACTCACGAAGTGCTGCGCATCCTCAAGCGCCAAGCGTTCGGCGATCTCTGCGCGGGTCGGCGCGTCGGCGGTGGCGGTCAGTGCGATGCGTGGCACATCGGGCCAGCGTTCGTGCAGCACGGTGAGTTCACGGTATTCGCGGCGGAAATCGTGGCCCCATTGCGACACGCAGTGGGCTTCATCAATGGCGAAGAGGGCGATTTTCGCGCGATCCAGCAAGTCCATGCAGCGCGGGGTCAGCAGTCGCTCCGGCGCGACGTAAAGCAGGTCGAGTTCGCCGTTGAGCAGCGCCGTCTCGACCGCGCGGGCCGTGGCAGCATCCAGCGTGGAATTGAGGAAAGCCGCGCGCACGCCGAGTTGGCGCAGCGCATCGACCTGATCCTGCATCAGTGCGATCAGCGGTGAAACGACAATCCCGCAGCCTTCACGCAGCAACGCCGGCAACTGGTAGCACAGCGACTTTCCGCCGCCGGTGGGCATCAACACCAGGGCGTCACCGCCCTGAGTCACGCATTCGATGATGTGAGCTTGTTCGCCGCGAAAACCGGGGTGCCCGAAGGTGGTGCGAAGGATCTGTAGTGCGGCATCTTCCATGCGACACGATACCAAGCCGCGCCGACGGCTTGGTATCGATTTGTCCCGCCTATGCGCTTACTGCAGCAGCGAACGCAGCATCCACGCGGTCTTTTCGTGGATGTTCAGGCGCTGGGTCATCAGGTCTACCGTCGGGTCATCACCCGCGTCATCGGCCGTCTTGAGCACGTTGCGCGCGGTGCGGCACACGGCTTCATTGCCGACAACGAGCTGGCGCACCATTTCGCGCCAGTCGGCGGTATCGGCCAAGCCTGGTTCTTCGGCAATCGAGCTGAGGCGGGTGAATTCCGCATACGAACCCGGCGCGTTAAAGCCCAATGCGCGGATGCGCTCGGCGATTTCGTCAAGCGCGTTCCACTGCTCGGTGTACTGCGTCTCGAACATGGTGTGGAGTGTATTGAACATGGGCCCGGTCACGTTCCAATGGAAGTTGTGGGTTTTCAGATAGAGCGTGAAGGCGTCCGACAGGAAATGGGCCAAGCCATCGGAGGTTTTGCGGCGATCGCCACTGGACATGCCGATATTGATGCCAGGCGCGCCATCGGCGTGCGCAGCGACCATAACGTTTGCGATCTTGGTGGGTTTGTCGCCTTTGGGAGCTTTGGCGGGCTTGGAGTCTGACTTTTTCTTGGCCATGACGATTCCTTGTGGATGCTTCAGGGACAATAGTCCGATGCGTACGTGTAGTGAAATGAATCTTCTCTGTTGCAACGATCCATGAAGCCTATCGAACCCGATGCCAAGACCGCGTTAACACAGACCCGCCATGCCATCGATGGCGTGCTGAGTCGTGACCGCGGGCGTCTGCTCGGGCTTTGGGCGAAATGGAAGGCAAAACCTGATGACGCCGCGCTGGGCGAGGCGTTGATGCTGAAGCTGAAGGCCTCGACCGCCGCGCGTGAACGCCGCGCGGCCATGCTGCCGAACGCTGCAATCGATCCGGGCCTGCCCATCGCTGCGTCTGCCGATGCCATCGTGGAATTGATCCGCAAGCACCAAGTCGTGGTGATCGCGGGCGAGACCGGTTCCGGCAAGACCACCCAGTTACCCAAGCTGTGTATTGCGGCGGGTCGTGGTGCCGCCGGGATGATCGGTTGCACCCAGCCGCGACGGATCGCCGCCCGTTCGGTGGCACGCCGCGTGGCTGAGGAGCTGCAGGTGCCCGTTGGCGGCCTGGTCGGCTTCCAGGTGCGCTTCAACGATGCGGTCAGCGATGCCACTGCGATCAAGTTCATGACCGACGGCATTTTGCTGGCGGAAATCCAGGCCGATCGCTGGTTGTCGAAATACGACACCATCATCATCGACGAGGCGCACGAGCGCAGTCTCAACATCGATTTCCTGCTGGGTTACCTGAAACGTCTGCTGCCGAGGCGGCCCGACCTCAAGTTGCTGGTCACGTCGGCGACCATTGATACCGCCCGTTTCGCCGCGCATTTTGGCGATGCGCCTGTGGTTGAGGTCGAAGGGCGTGGCTATCCGGTTGAAGTGCGCTATCGACCGCTGGAGGAGATGGAATCGGAGAACATTTCCATGCTCGACGGCATCGTCGCGGCTTGCGATGAAATTCAACGCGAGAAAGGCATTGGCGACGTGTTGATTTTCCTGCCAGGCGAACGCGAGATCCGCGATGCGCACCAGGCGCTCGAACGGCGAAAGTATCGTCACACCGAAGTGCTTCCGCTGTACGCGCGGTTGTCGGCGAAGGACCAGGACCGCGTATTTCATCCGGGTTCGCAGCGGCGCATCGTGCTGGCCACGAATGTCGCGGAAACCTCGATCACCGTGCCGCGCATTCATTACGTGGTCGATCCCGGCGTGGCGCGGATCAAGCGCTACAGCCCGCGGCAGAAGCTCGACCGCCTGCACATTGAGCCTGTCAGCCAGGCCAGCGCCAACCAGCGCGCGGGTCGATGTGGGCGCATCGCGCCGGGCGTGTGCATCCGCCTGTATTCGCAGGGTGAGTTCGAATCACGGCCGGCCTTCACCGATCCCGAAATCCGTCGCGCCGCATTGGCCGGCGTGATCCTGCGCATGCTTTCTCTGGGTCTTGGCGATGTCGAAGGACGCGGCGCTTCACACCGCAAGCGCGGGCGTCACGACGAAGCCGCGTCCACCGCCAACATCATCGAAGACTTCCCGTTCCTGGAGCCGCCTGACCTGCGCGCGATTGCCGATGGCTGGCAACAGTTGGGTGAACTCGGTGCCGTCGACGTGCAGCGTGGCTTAACCGCGACTGGGCGCTCCATGGCAAAGTTGCCGGTCGACGTGAAGCTGTCGCGCATGCTGGTCGCCGCGCAACATCATGGCGTGCTGCGTGAGATGTTGGTGATCGCCAGTTTCCTCGGCGTGCAGGATCCGCGCGAGCGACCAGCCGACGCGCGCGCATTGGCGGATGCCGCGCATGCACAATTCGCAGATCCGAAATCGGAATTCGTCGGCATCCTCAAGTTGTGGGCGGCCTATCGCACCGCGCACGAGGACAGCACCCAATCGCAGCTGCGCAAGTGGGCGGACAAACACTTCCTCGGTTTCCTGCGTCTGCGTGAATGGTGGGAACTGCATCGGCAATTGAAGTTGCAATGCGAGGCGCTAGGTTGGGAAAAGGGGTCAGAGAACATTTCCCCGGGTATTCCTTCGGTCGTTGACGCTCAGCAGAAGGAAATGTTCTCTGACCCCTTTTCCTATGCATCGCTGCACCGCGCACTAATCGCCGGATTGCCTACCCAGCTGGGTCACCGCGGCCCCAGTACGGATCGAAAAGCTGCGGGCCTTTACGACGGTCCGCGCGGGCGCAAGTTTTCGCTGTTTCCGGGGTCCAACCTCGCATCGAAGCCGCCACCGTGGGTGCTTTCGGCGACGTTGCTGGATACCGAGAAAGTGTGGGCGCTGACCAATGCCGGCATCGAGCCGGATTGGGCCATTGCCGAACTGCCGCATCTGCTGGCGCGTCGACATCACGATCCGCATTGGTCGCGGGCGCAAGGTCGCGTACTGGGTAGTGAGCAAATTTCGTTGTTCGGCCTGGTATTGGCTCCGAAGAAGCCCGTCCATTACGGCGCATTGTTCCCCGAAGAGTCGCGGGTGATTTTCGTGCGCGACGCACTGCTCACAGGCGAGATCAACACACGCTCCGGTTTCCTGCCGCGCAATCTGAAAACGCTGGTATCGGCCATGGACGAGGAAGCCAAATTACGCCGGGTGGGCTTGGTCGTTGACGAAGACTGGCAAGCGCGCTGGTACCTGGATCGCTTGCCGGCGCATGTGCATAACGCGCAAGCGCTGGATGCATGGTTTGGGTCGTTGCCAAAAGAGCAGAAGGAGGCGCTGGAATGGTCGCGCGACGAGTTGCTGGTCGCCGACGAAGCCGATGCCACGCGCTTCCCGGCTTACATCGCACTCGGCGATGCGCGGCTTGCGGTGCAGTATCGATTCGAGCCGGGCGCGATCGACGATGGCATGACCGTGCTGGTGCCGTTGCACCTGCTGAACGCGCTCGATGGCGCGCGCCTGTCGTGGCTGGCACCAGGATTCGTGCAGGACAAGGCGACAGCACTGATCAAGTCGTTGCCGAAAGTGCTTCGCCGCAACTTCGTGCCCGCGCCCGACTTCGCGCGCGCCTTCGCAGAAGCGCATGCAGAGCCGGAGATCGACAGTTACGAGGGAACGCTCGCGCGCTTCCTGAAGAAGTTATCTGGCGTTGAATTGGCAGCGGTTGATTTCGATGCCGTGACCATCGACGCGCACCTGCGCGCCAATCTACGCCTGCTGGACGCCGACAAAAAATCCGTGCTTGCGGACTCTCGAGATCTTGATGACTTGCGCGAACGCTTTGGCGCGCGTGCGGCCGAAGCGTTCGCCCAGCATGCAGCGAAGGGCATGGCGCAGGCGGGGCTGGCGACCTTTCCGACGCAGCCAATCCCGGTGTCGGTGCCGGGTGCTGGCGGTGTGCCGGCGTACCCAGCATTGCAGGACGATGGCGACGCCGTATCGCTGGCGGTGCACGCCCAGCGCGAATTGGCGGAACGCTTGCATCCGCAAGGCGTTCGACGACTGCTTGCGATTGCCGTGGCCGACAAGATGAAACAGTCGCGCAAGCAGTTATCGATACAGGCCAAGACGTCGTTGCTGTACGCGGCGATTGAATCGGCGAACCCGCGGCGCGATGGCCTGAAGGACAGCGACCGCCTACGCAGTGATCTGGTCGATGGCGCGTTCGCGGCACTGGCCGAAGACGGATTGCTGGAGATTCGCGATATGGATGCGTTCAACCACAGGGTGGACAGTATCGCCAAAACACTTTTCGGCGAAGCCATGCAGCGCCTTCGCCAGGCAGAGTCCATCCTGATGGCGGTTGCCGAGGTGCGCGCCGCGCTGGAGTCGAAGTTGATGGGCTGGGCGAGGGCCAACCTGGACGACATGCGCGCGCACCTAGACGCGCTGGTAGCGCCTGGCTTCCTCCGTGACGTGCCCGCTGCCGCGCTGTCCGATTACCCGCGTTACCTGAAGGCTCTGTCCCTGCGTGCCGAGCGTGCGCAACGCGACCCGACGCGCGATCAAGCCCGGTTGCTTGAACTGCAACCGTTTGTGTCAGCGCTGCTGGTCGCAGATCCTGATGATCCGGAAGCGCATGCCTTGCGTTGGGACTTGGAAGAATTACGCGTGCAACTTTTCGCGCAAGAACTCGGCAGCAAGGCCGGGGTCTCCCCGAAGCGACTGGCGACGCGCCTGGCGCGTTTGCGAGTAGCCTGATGCTGGTCGCTTCATGATGCCTTCGTTACTGTAGTCGGATGCACGTCTCCGTTCCGGCCACTGTCAAAGCCAGCATCTACGACACCGCGCTGACGCGGTTGCCTTGCGGCACGTTGGCGGATGGCGTGATTGCAGCGTGGCGCGACGCGATCACTGCTGGCGCGAAACTGCGGGATTCTCCCGAGGTGTTGGCCGACACGCTGGCGATCCTGACCACGCTGAGCGCCGATCCCGAAGTACTGGCTGCCACCTTGCTGGACGCCGTTGTGGACATTGATCAGGTGATCAAGGCCGCGGGTATTGATCTGCCGGAACGCCTGCACGTGTTGCTGGAAGGTCAGCGTGCGGCGAGTACCGTCTGGCAGTTGCATCGCCGGCACGGTGGCGGACGAAATCCGGAAGGCATGCGTCGCCTGCTGCTGGCGTTGGTGCGCGACTTGCGGGTGGTGCCAATCGTGCTGGCGCGGCAATTGTCGCGGATGCGCGCGGCGTGGCGGCTCCCGTTGGAGGAACGGCAGGCGCTGGCGCAGTTGACCCGTGACATCCATGCGCCGCTGGCCAACCGGCTGGGCATGTGGCAGCTGAAATGGGAGCTGGAAGACCTCGCGTTCCGCGAACTGGACACCGAAACCTACGTGCGCATCTCGCGTCAGCTGGATGACAGCCGTACAGGACGCGAACGCTACATCCAGCAGTCGCTGGCTCAATTACGCGAAGCGCTGGCCGAGAACGGCATAGAGGCTGAGGTCGCCGGGCGGTCGAAACACATCTATAGCATCTGGCGAAAGATGCAGAAAAAAGATCTGCCGATTGGCGAGCTATACGACCTGCGCGCGCTGCGCGTGCAAGTTCAAGACGTGGCTGCGTGCTACGCAGCGCTGGGCATCGTGCACGCGTTGTGGGTGCCGATCCCGAGCGAGTTCGACGATTACATCGCGCGCCCCAAGAGTAACGATTACCGTTCGCTGCATACCGCGGTGGTTGGTCCTGGCGGCAAGACCCTTGAAGTGCAGATCCGCACCCATGAGATGCATGCGCAGGCCGAGCTCGGCGTGGCCGCGCATTGGCGCTACAAGGAAGGCGGCGCGGGTGGAACGGCGGCGGGTGCCGCGATGGACAAGCGCATCGCATGGATGCGCAAGCTGCTGGAGCAAGCCGCCGATGCAGCGCGCGATGGCGAGGCGTCGCCGCTGGACGGCATCGACAGTGAGCTGGTCGAAGAGCGCGTGTATGTGCTGACGCCCAAGGGCGAAGTGGTCGACTTGCAGCAGGGTTCAACGGTGCTCGACTTCGCGTACCAGGTGCATACCGAGGTCGGGCACCGTTGTCGCGGGGCCAAGGTCAACGGTCGCATCGTCCAGCTCAATCATCAGTTGATCAGCGGTGATCGGGTCGAAATCATGACCGCGAAAACCTCGGAACCTCGCCGTGACTGGCTGCAGCTCAGTAGCGGCTTCCTGGCCAGCAGCCGCTCGCGCGAGAAAGTCCGCAACTGGTTCAACAAACTCGACCGCGCGCGCAACCTGCAGGCCGGGCATGAAATGCTGGATCGCGACCTGCGCCGCATGGGCTTGTTGCACGCCGACCTTCATCCGGTGTTGGGCAAGTTCAACGTGGGCACGGTCGATGACCTGCTGGTGCTGGTGGCGTTGGGTGATGTTGGTCCGAACCAGATCGGTCGTGCGCTACTTGAGTTCGAACGTGCGGTGGAAGAACCCGCGCGTGAGATCGCGCCAAAAGCACCCGCTAGAGTGGCCAGCCCACTTTCGGCCGCTGGCACTGTCACGGTGCAGGGCGTCGATAACTTGCTGGCGCAGGTGGCACGTTGTTGCCAGCCGCTACCGGGCGAACCGATTGCCGGCTACCTGACCCGAAGTCGCGGCGTCAGCGTGCATCGGCCGGATTGTGCCTCTTTCATTCGCTTGGCTGGTTTGCAGCCTGCACGAGTGTTGCCGGTCGAGTGGGGCGCGCGCAGCGGTGGTTATGAGGTCGCAGTGAGCATTGATGCGCTGGATCGCAAGTGGCTGCTCAAGGACATCACTACGTTGGTCGCGCAGCTCAACGTACAGGTGCTCAGCGTCCATAGTGCAGCGATGCGCGGCGGACACGGGCAGGTGCGCATTGCCCTCCAGGTGCGGGTGGCGGACTACGGCCAACTGGGCTTGCTGTTGTGCCGCATTGAAGAGGTAGCCGGCGTTGAATCGGCGCATCGTGGATGAGTAGGCCACCAACTAGACGCTTCGCCTCTGTCCACCAGAGCCGGCAGGCAAGGCGCGCACTCTGGTTGGCGCAGCCTGCGATGTTGCGTCACGTACTGACCGGCATATGCGCGTTGTTGTTGGTGTTGTTCGTGATTTCAATCGTATTTCGCGGCAGCATCTCGACATGGTTGTGGCCGGATTCGCGAAGCGAAAAACTGCAGATGCAGGCGAACGTCGCGCTGCAAGCTGGTCGCCTCAGCGCAGAGGACGGCAGCGGCGCGCGCGAGCTGTTCGAGGCTGCTCTGGCCTTGAAGCCCGACCAAGTGCAGGCCCGCGAAGGCTTGGCGCGGGTTGCGTTGACGGCATTGGAGCGTGCCGGACGCGAGATCGACCAGAAGCGCTATACGGCTGCGAGCGCAGATTTGCAGTTGGCGCAGGCACTGGACGCGCCGCGCGATGAGGTCGATGTAATCCTTGCGTCGTTGCAGGAGCACGCAGCCGACAGCGACGGGCTTGATGAACTGCTGGCGCGCGCGGCGGCAGCACGCGATGCAGGCCGGCTCGATCAGGACGATGCGTCGGCGTTGCCGCTGTACCAACGTGTATTGGCCATGCAGCCACGCAACCAGCATGCAGTCGAAGGCCGCGAAGATGCGTTGACCGACTTGTTGCTGCCAGCACAAGTAGCACTGGATCATGGCGATGTGCAGACCGTGGCCGGGTTGCTGAAGCGCGCCCGTCACTTTGACCCTGGGCACGTTGAGCTACCCGCATTGCAGGCGGGCTTGGCCCAGCTTGTTGAAGCGCGAGCGCAACGCGTGCAGCTGCTTGTGGGCAAGCGCAGCTTCGAGCGTGCTGCAGCGTTATGCATCGAGTTGCGAGGATTGCAGGACAATAGGACCATGCCCGCGGCATGCAGGGCCGAGGTGATGGATGGGCTTGTTGCACGCGCCATTCGGTTGGCTGCGGATTTCGATTTCGCTGGCAGCGAGCAGACACTGTTGAGTGCGCGAGGACTGTCCGGCGACGACCCGCGCATCAATGATGCCGAACGGCATCTGGCACAAGCCAGGAAAGGGGCAACCAAGTTGCCGGATGCGCATCGCCCGAATTCTCGTGACATCGCAAAGATGCAAACCTTGCTGGCCGATGCAGCCAAGGCACAAGCGCGAGGGGACTGGATCACGCCTCCGGGAGACAGTGCCTGGGACAAGCTGCGTGCTGCGCGTGGGCTGGCCCCGGATGACGCCCGCGTGCAGCGAGCATTAGCAGCGTTGAAGCCAGCTGCCCGCAAATGCCAGACCGATGCATTGCGCGACAACCGTTTGCGTGATTCGCAGGCTTGCCTTGATGTATGGCGCCAGCTTGATCCAGCAGATCGCGACTTGCCGCAGGCACGCCAGCGACTTGCGCAGCGCTGGATCGCGATTGGCGACCAGCGCCTGGAGCGCGGCGAGATCGATGCCGCCGGGCAAGCTGCGGAGCAGGCACGGCTGCTTGATCCTGCAACGCCTGGGCTGGCCGAATTTGCGCAGCGTTTGCGCCGCGCGCAGCCGGGCAAATCTTAGTCTGACCTGGCGGGCAGCAAGAACAATTCGCGCACTGTCTGGCGCGCAGCATCGAGCGAGAAATGCGTAGTCACGTTCTCGAGTGCATGCGTCGCGATCTGCGCCCACAACACGGCATCGCCATGCAGGCGCAGCACTGCCAGCGCAAAATCTTCTGCGCTGTCGGCCACCAACACGTTCAAGCCATCGTGCAAATGCATGCCTTCCACTGCCGGCGAAGTGGCCACCACCGGCAAGCCATGCGCCATCGCCTGGTTGATCTTGCCCTTCACTCCGGCGCCATAACGCAGCGGCGCAATTGAAACCTGGCAGCAATCCAGCCACGGCTGCAGGTCGGGCACGTGGCCATGTACTTCGACCCCAGCCTGTGAACTTAGCGCACTGATTTCCGCCGGTACGTCAGCGCCGATGCAATGGAAGGTGATTCCCGGCTGCTTAGCGCGGATCAGCGGGAATACCTCGTGCACGAACCACATCACCGCATCCACGTTTGGTGGATGTCGGAACCCACCAACGAATAGCAAGTCGCTGCGCTCGGCCCAGCCAGGGCCATGTCCCGCGACTTGATGCAGGTTGGACAGGATGCGCACATTTGCGTTTG
>JBBSRO010000044.1:0-22595 GCA_038242955.1 Lysobacterales bacterium | reverse complement strand
GGCTTCTTCATGTCACTCGGCAAAGCTGCTGTTTACAAGCACATTCCAGTGTATTACCCGAAACACGTCGGCTCGGTGGGTGGCGTAGTCGGCATGATCGGCGGGTTGGGCGGCTTCATCATGCCAATCGCTTTTGGCGCAATGAACGACCTGACCGGTGTGTGGACTAGCTGCTTCATGTTGCTGTTCGTCGTGGTTGCCGCGGCACTGGCGTGGATGCAGTTCGCAATCCGCCGCATGGAACGTGCCAACTTCCCGCAGATCGGCAGGGAAACTGATTTGCCGGAAATGATCAATGCCGTCGAAGGCGCGCGAGCCTAATCCTCAGGCTGAAGTCCAGAGAGACAGGTCCCCAAGCTCTAGTCTTCGCGCTTGACTTCTATTTCGCTCAGCCAGCGCACCCGGCGCGGGCCGGTCTTGATGTCCTTTCCGGAAACCAGGAGTATTTGGCCTTCGCTTGCTTCGAGGGGTTTGCCATCTTTTTCATACGCCACAAGCACCCCATTGCCGACTTCCGTATTAAACAGCTCGCTCCATGAGAAGGTGACGGAATAGCCATCTGTCGCGCGCGCGATCACGACCATACGACGCCCATCTTTTTGACTGCCGGTATCGATGCCGACGCGATCCAATACGTCGATCAGGCGTACCCCACGGAAATTTTTCACCGTTGCTACCGTGGCACCTGAAGCACAGACGACCGGCATGTCGCCGATGTCCTGGCCGGTCATTTGCCGAAGCGCGACAACGCTGAAATTAGTCGGAGTCTTGACTGCACCAATGATATGTACGGTCGTACTTGGCGTCGCATCCTTGGCGCTTTTATTGATTTCATGCGCTTGCGCAGTTGAGATGCACGCCAATGCAATGAGGGCTAAGCTTTTCAGGTGATTCATTTGAGTAATTCCAGATTCCTTCAAAGGAACCATTTTTGCGCAGCGGAAGCGCACAGATAAAAATCGTGTCACGGCATGACGCGCGGGCCCACCGTTTCGGCCGGCACCGTTTGATCATTCCACGCTCGCGGTATCCTTCTTCCACGTCGCGTCTTCGAACATGCGCGGGTACAGCGCCACGGCTTCGCGCATCGATGCAGCCGGGGAGGTGTCGGCCGGGTTCGCCTTGATCGCAGCAGCACCTGTCATCAACGTGGCCAGCAGGCCATGCAGGGCCGCATCAGGCTCTGGTGTGAGTTTGCAGTTGGCAAACATAAAGTTGGCCGCATCTTGCACCTGCTGTGTGACGGCGGTGGTCTGGGCAGCATCCAGGTGACCATGTTCGGCGTGCTCAAGCGCATTCACCGCCTGATGCATACGGCGCATGCCTTCGCGCAGTGGGGCGTCGCTGGCCCACGGCGTGGCTGGCGGGGTGGGGAGTGCCACCGTCGCAGCATGATCGGCGTGCTCGTCCGTCGCGTGCTGAGCTTCCTCGTCCATGTGCTGGTCTGCCGCGTCGTGAGCGCTTGCGCTAGCGGCCGGCGTCGTAGCCGCGTGCACCTCAGCTTGGGCATCGGCGTTCTTGTCTTGGCTGCACCCGCCAGCCACCGCGGCAATGGCCAACGCCAACAAGGACAGACGGAAGGGAGACGGGGTAGAGCGTGTGGGATTGGACATGGAGGCCTCGCGCGGAAATGTCCGCAGTCTGATGAATGCCCATCCTATGGGCGCGTGACGCGATTTGACCTGATATAGATCAAAGACGTTCGGGATGCCGGCGGAGCTGATGCCACCTTGTCGGATGCGCCAAGCGATGCAAGCACGGCGGATCAGCTGGCTGGATCTGTGGAACGCGATTCCACGTTGACGGGATTTGACGAGGCGTACACGTCATCAGGCAGTCGTCTTGCTGCGACGCTGGTTGATCCAGATCGCACGCAACATGCCCGAGAGCGTGACCAGCCATGCCGCCAAGGCAAGCGCCAAGAATACGCCGGGCACCCAGTTTAGGAAGTCGAAGTGCAGTGCACCCAACATGGCCTGGGTACCCGCGGCATACATGCCCAAGGGGAATACCGCGCCCCAATACAACGGGTCGTAGCGCAGCGGGAAACGGCGATAGAAATGGCGCCAGATTCCCAGCACAAGCAACATCGGTATCCACCAGGTACCGGTGGCCCAATAGAACACGGTGAAGCCCTTGATGAATGGCTGCAGCGAGATCAGGAACGGCGCGTGTTCGACGTTGACGATCAACAGCGACCCGGCAAGTGTCGATATTGCCATCGCGCCCATGTTGATCCAGTACGGTGGTGACAGGTCGCCCGGCTCGAACGCGAAAAACGTGTAGCGGTAGAAGATCAGGGACATCATCCAGATGTAGAGCATCCCGCCCCACAGCCACATCGACAGCGCAACAAAATTCAGTTCCAGTTGCCACGGTTGGCCGATGCGGACGGCCAGCAATGCGCCCAGCACCGCGATCGATTGCGTGGCGACCACCGCCAGTAGCCAACCGCCATTGATGCCGTTCTCAAGGCGCGGCTTGCTGCGCTTGACGGTGAAGATAGTGAAGATGGCGTACGTGAGGATGACCCACAGCGCGACCGCCAGCCACCACAAGCCCAGTGCCAGCGTCAAGTCGTCACCCAATATCAGGCACTGGCTGCCAAGTACGCTCGTGGCGGCCACGCTGGTAAAAAAACCCGGCGCGCGCAGGTGGTCAACGATGTCGTCCAGCATCGCCTGCCGGTGCCATAGCAGGCGCAGTGCGAATAGCGCCCAGATGACGACGTAGAACAGGATGTTGGCAAGGTACAGCGCCCGCGCGAGCGCTTCGAAACCCAGTCGGTACGCGGCGATTGACATGATGCCGGTCGACATTACTAGCGCGAAGTACGCCGGAGACAAGCCCGCGAGCCCAAATAGCCGCGCCGGGTGTCGCGTCATGGGTGGCTCGTGGTTATGGGTCGAAGACAAAGGCGTCCTTTTGTCGAATGCATCGTGTGCCGATCAGATCGGCAGGGTGACCTTGCCCATGTGCCCCAGCAGCAGGAACAGCGAGACCATGACCGCGTTCAACACCCATACAACGGTGAGCCAGCGCGCCATGTAACCCCAGAACTCATTATGGACGTTCAGCGCACTCACCCAGATGGTGTGCATGATCCACGCGGTGTAGATCAACAAACCGCTGAGCATCAGCGCGACGAGCGGCGTACTGAGCTCGCGGTAACTGTAAAGAATCGCGCCGAAGAACACATGGCTGGCCAGTACGCCGTACACCCAGAACGCGACCCACAGCCGGGTGCGTCCACGCGGTTCAACGGGCAGCGGCGGTGCGGTCATGGCGAGCTCCAATGCAGAGAGTTGCCGGTGGCGCACGAAGCGCCGCCGGGATGACGATGTGGCATGCGCGGCATCATTGCCGTTCCAGTTGGACCAAGTCGCCGTTGCGATCAACTGCCAGAAATTCGCCGATCCTGCCGCCCTTGATCGCCTCCACCATCATTTGCAGTGGTTGCACTGCTTCGTCGCTGTTGGGTGGATGGCCACCACGGCCGGACATTGCCGCCACGAAGAGGATGTCCCAGTCGATGCCGGTCAGGCGAGATTCTTCTATCAACGTGGCGAAGTCGTGGATCTCCTCGGGTGCCTTGTCCACGCAGACTGTCGGTGCAAGCGCGCCACCTTCGCCGCGTTCGAAGCGGGTGGTTTCCTCTGTAGTGGCATCGCGGGGCAGCTCAGCGCTGGCGAACACCAGTAGCAAGCGTTGCGGCTCCGGCTGGGAGCGAGCGGCCTGCAACAGGCTTGAAAAATCATGCAGCGACATGGCGTGCGACCTCTTGAAGACGGATGGCATGACAACCCATGCCAATCCCCATCATCCAGATTCTTGCGCGTGGGTGCGAGTGCGACATTGATCCAGATCAGATCCACGTGGCTCGCTTGAAATATTGCAACGCAACATCATGCAGCTATCCCTCTACCTGGACGCTCTATCCCAACAGGGCCTGCATGCGTCGAGCGAGATATTCGAAATAACGGTCGATATAGCTGATGCCATTCTCCCGATCCTGCAGATAAGGATTCATCAGGGTATGGCGCAAGATCATCAGGCGATCATCGTTGTCGCCACCCAGCGTGGCCGGGTCGATGTCCAGTGCAAGCAGGATGCGCTTCATCTCGGTATCGCCCAGTGCTTCGGGTCGAAGCATCGTGACCGAACCGAAGAACTCACGGCTCTGGATCGGCTGGCGTGGATCGCTGCGCAGCTCGTCGTGCAGGCGGCGAATGAAGGCATTTGCACGCCCCAGATCATGGTTGCCAGCGGGGTTGATGGCCAAACAAACCAGGTTGCTATCAGGTGTGAAGGGCACCAGCACCCGGCACAGTCCTGCCACTTCGTCGGTGAACTTGCGTGCACGCGCGTCGAATGCCTCCGCTGCAACAATCGTCTGCGCTTGCAGGAGGCCAAGTCCTGCGTGGTGGAGTGGCAATACCTTGTGGGTCACGTAAGCCGCGGCTGCGGCAGCGCCGGACTTGGAGCCTTCAGGAATGAATTGCCCGAGGTTGCGGTAACGCGCAAGATAATTTACCGGCGTGGTGTCATGGAATACATAGTCCGCTGCTTCGCTCAGCAGTGCGGTGGCGCGGTGATCGCGGCAGATGAAAGCACCGGAGCCATACGGCAAGTAGCCAAGTTTGTGCGGATCCACCGTCACCGAATCCGTGCGCCCAAGCGCGCCGAAGGCGGCATGCACTTCAGTGGAAGGAAACATGCTGAAACCCGCGCCGACCTTGTCGCGCGAACGCAGGCTACCGTCCTCATTGCGGAACATGGTGGCGAGATAGCCGCCCCATGCCCCATCCACATGCACGCTAAATCCAAACCCACGGGCAGCGAAGCGATCACGCGCATCAACGACGCCATCGACTTGGTCGATGGTGCCGTATTCGGTAGTGCCCAGGACTGCGACTGCAAGCAGCACAGGCTGGCGTTTGTGCTCGCAAGTTTCCAGTGTCTCCTGCAAGGCATCCAGGTCCAGGCGCATCCCGCGCTCAGGGAGTAATTGCAATTGCTTGCGACCCAGCCCGAGCAGCTTCAGGCCCTTGCTCCAGGAGTAATGCGCGGTGATGGGGGCCAGTACATGAGGCACTTTCAACTGTGTATGTGCAGCGAAAAAGTCAGCGATGCCAAGATGCTCCAGCCGCTGTGTTTCGACGTGCGTTTTCCAGCGACGACGTGCAGCCACCGGTTGCGCTGCAAGCCACGACTGCCAGCGATCAAGCAGTTCGACGCCGGCACTTGGGGGTAAGTTAAATGCGGCCCAGTCGTCCTCCGGCAGTTCAATGTCGGGCACGCGTGCGGCGCGCAGTGCGACCGGGAACGCCTTCAGTGATAGTGCCAATCGCAATGCCTGGTAATTGGCCAGTGTGCCTCCCGAGGTCAGGTGGCCGAACGCGCAATCGGGCAGGTCCGGGTCATGCGGATATCCCAGCATCCGCGCCAGTTGCAGACCAACCTGGATTTCCAGATCGACGGTGACAGGTGCTGCGTCTTCGCTGACGTTGTTGGGGTTGTAGGGCAGGGTCAGGATCTGTGCCGCCAACCCGGGAATCAGCAGGTCCGACACCATGTGACCCATATAGCGCGGGCTGTGGAATGGCACTGACTTCTTCAGCGATGCCGATAACTGGTGCAGTTCGCGGCGCAGGCGTGCTTCGAAATCCTGGTAGCCCGGATCAAGGTACGCATGGGTGGGGATCGCCGGTGGGTCCTCGGGGTGGAAATTGCGCCGCCAATACACGTGGTCGCGCAGGAATTCGACGACGAGTTTTTCCAGCAGCGCGTCGTTCTCCCCGTAAGGGCCAAGAAAACACGCGTCCAATGCGTGGCGGCTGCGTTCGGGGGCAGGCAGGGATGACATGGGTTGTGGGTCTGGTCACGACGGTGACGGAAGGATCGGGTGTGTAGCTAGTACCGGCCTTGACCCGGATCAAGCCAAGCCACATAGGTCACTGTCCGGGTGTGCAGCACCTGCACAAAACGGTTGCAGCTTGATCTGGCTCAAAACGCTCCAGACGGCAGGCGCGGATGCTTGCCCATTCTCCGAAGAGACATCAGACATGGCCGCTTTCTTGCGTGTCCCCTTCCTGTTCTGTCTGGTCAGCCTGCCGCTGGTCGCGGTGGCACAATCAGCTACGCAACCTGCCGCGAACGCGATCACGGTCGATCCGACCTGGAACGTGCGGCTGCGCCATGAACAGGTGGATGACGGTGCGTTCGCGCGCGATGCCAGCGCCGACACCGTGCGACTGCGTGCCGGTTTGAAGTTCACGTTTGTCGAAGGCTGGTCCGCACTGCTGGAAGGCGAGGGTATTGCCAGCGCCGGCAACGGCTACAACAGCGGCGCGAATGGTCGCAACAATTATCCCGCGGTGATCGACCCCAACGGCGTGGAGCTTAACCAGGCGTGGATCGGTTGGACCGGCGCCAAGGGTGCAGCGAAGCTTGGTCGCCAGCGCATCCTGATTGATAACCAGCGATGGATTGGCAATGTCGGCTGGCGCCAGAATGAACAAACCTTCGATGCACTATCGCTGGAATACGAACCGGTGGCAGGCGTCACCTTGCGCTACAACTGGCTGGACCGCGTGCACCGGGTCAGTGGAGATGAAGCACTCAGCCGCTTGGCGCGCGAACGCGACCTGGACACCCACCTCTTCAATGCCGCCTGGAAACAAGGCACGCAACAAGCGGTCGGCTACGCTTACCTGCATCGTGACCAGGATGTCGCAACGGCATCCACGGCGACCTATGGCCTGCGCTGGACAGGCGCGCGACTGAAAGACGGCAACGGTTGGGGCTGGACGGCCGACGCCGCGCACCAGGCCGACTATGGCAATAACCCACAGGCGTTCTCGCATGCGTACTGGCTGCTGGAACCTGCCTATACAGTCAACGGCACCACCTTCAAGGCCGGTTGGGAACACCTCGGTGGCAATGGTCTCCACGCGTTGCAGTCGCCGCTGGCCACGCTGCATGCGTTCAATGGTGCGGCTGATATCTTCCTGGCAACGCCGGCAGGTGGCTTGAACGACCGCTACCTGTCCGCCGGTGGAAAATTCGGCCAGATCCGTGATGGTCGTTTTGCCTGGGCCGTGGCGTGGCACAACTACCGCGCCGATACAGCGCTGGCAGGAATGGGCCATTACGGCAGCGAATGGAATGCCTCGCTGGGGTTCCCGCTGGCCACGCGCCTGCAGGCGCTGGTCAAGATCGCCGATTATCGCGCCGAGCATTTTGCGCGCGAAACCACAAAGGTCTGGTTGCAACTGGAGTGGGCCAGCGCGAAATGAAACGACAGATGAGGTAGTGACGAACGCTTGACCCGGATCAATGCGAGGCCGGACTAGGCTGCCGATCATGGTCGGGCGATGCCGAGCGGGCATCAACTTTCAAGGATCATGCAATGGAATTCCACGTGGACGGCCTTACAGCCACAGCGGATGTAGCGGCGATCACCGACGCCATCAACAACATCGACCCAGCAGCCTTGGTCGATATCGACCAATCCACTGGCGCACTGCGTGTCAATGCGTCCATGAGTGCTGACGATCTAACAGCCGCAATCGGCAATGCCGGCCAGGAAGTGGGTGGCTTGCTGGTCATGCAGCTGCCTTCCACCTGCTGTGGTGGTTGCGGCGGCTAGTCAGCCCCGACCTACGCTGACGTCACAAGGCTGCGTCGTCAGACGCAGCCGATACTCTCGCGCATGGCCTTAAGTGATACCGAAGCATCCACGCCACGCTCCGCCAGCCAGGCGGGATCGTACAAAGTTTCGTGGTAGCGCTCGCCACCGTCGCACAGCAAAGTGACAAGACTCCCGGTTTCACCACGCGCGCGCATCGCCTCGGCCAGTCGCAGGCAGGCGGCGAAGTTGGTGCCGGACGAGCCGCCATAGCGATACCCCAGGATGTCTTCCAGAAGCCACGCCGCTGCGATCGAATCCGCATCGTCGATTTGTTCCACCGCATCGACTACTTCGAAAATGAAGCCTGGTTCCACGCAAGGCCGGCCGATGCCCTCGATTAAAGTGGGCTGACTGGCCAGTACGCTACGGTCACGCGTTTGCCAGCCGTGCGCGAACGCCGCGCCGGTGGGTTCGGCCACGCACAGTTGGGTTTCAAGTCCGCGATAACGCAGGTAGCGGCCAATCGTGGCGGACGTACCGCCGGTTCCGGCACCACACACGATCCACGTCGGCACATTGCGCGGTTCCAGCGCCAATTGGCCGATGATCGATTCGGCGATGTTGTTATTGCCGCGCCAATCGGTGGCGCGTTCGGCCAGGCCGAACTGGTCCAGGTGGCAGGCACCCAGACGCGCATGTTCGGCGGCGCATGCATGCACGGTGCCGGCATCCTCGACCAAGTCGCAGCGGCCCCCGAGCGCCTGCACGTCGCGGATCTTGCGTGGCGCGGTGCTGGCAGGCATCACCGCAGTGAAGTTCAGCCCGAGCATCCGCGCGAACCACGCTTCGGAAATCGCGGTACTGCCGGAGGAGGCATCGACCACGGCCTGTCCCTCGCGCAGGCGGCCATTGCACAACGCATACAGGAACAGCGAGCGTGCAAGGCGATGTTTCAGGCTGCCCGACGGGTGCGCTGACTCATCCTTGAAATAGAAGGCGATGCCGGGATACGCGGGCAGCTCGACGTGCAGCAGGTGGGTGTCGGCGGAGCGCGCGGCTTCGCGCTTCAATTGTGCAAGCGCGCCATTGACCCAGGCGCGCCCTTCGACTGGAGCAGCAGGTGTGATCGGAGAGGTGAAGTGGGAAATATTCATCGCAGCAAAAGTATCCAGCCCAGTGGGGAATGCATGCGTGCGATGCCGTACATCGTCACGAAGGTGGCCAATGCGGCCAGGTAACAAACCATGCGCGTGCGCGGCGTGCGCCCGCGCTTGAGCGCGTATGTGCCCAGCACCACATAGACGACCAGCAATACCAGCTTTAGCGTCAGCCAGCCGTTGGCGAATACCGCGCCGGGCAGGATGGTCAGCAACATCAAGGCGGCAGTGAGCAAGGTGGTATCGATGGTGTAGCTGAGATAGCGCAAGGGCGCGGCCATCGCGATGCGGGGTTTGCCGGCCTGTATCAGCAGCCCCCGCAGCAGGAACAGCGAGCCGCTGCTCAGCACCATCATGATGTGGACCCACTTGATCTGGGTGTAGAACTCGATCATCGAAATATGCCTTCAGTGCGTGGGGCTCAGCCCGGCTTGCCGTCGGCACGTGGCGACAGAGTGATCCGGCCAATGCGCAGCACCCAGGGAGCGAATGCGACCAGCCAGCCGATTGCGGCGGCCGCCTGCCATGCCATGTTGTCCGGCACGATCTCGGCAACGATGCGCATCACCGTGACCACCTGCAGGGCGATGAAGGTGAACCACGATGCGGTCGGCATTTGCATTGGACGTCCGGAGTGCCCTTGGGTAACGCGGGTGACCATCGCCACCAAGGCACTGCCGAAGAAGCCGATGAATAGCGCGTGCGCCGGTGCGCGACCCAGTAAGTAACTGCCAGTGGCGACATAGGCCAGGCTCTGTGCCGAATAAAGGGCGAAGGCGATCGGCAGCCAGCTTAACGCCAGGAACAGCACGGTCAGGATTCCCGGCTTCTTTCCGCGCGGCCACCAGCGCCAGGCGATGGTCGCGGTCAGTGCAAACAATGGCAGGTCCGCGATCCATAGCAGGCCATAGCCATGCACCAGTTCCAATCCCAGATGCACCATGCTCAATGCCCAGAACACGCCCAGCAACCACATCGGCCGCCACGGCTTGTAGCCAGGCACTGCGTTGCCGGCGAAGAACGGGAACATGCGGTGTGCGACCGTCACATACACGGGAAGGATCAAGCCGAATGTGCCGATCTTGATGCTGGCGAACGCGTATGCCGGGTCCGCGCCCAGCAGCACTGCGCCCCACGCCAGCAAGCCGATCAGGCCCAGGCTGAAAGCCGCGACACAGGAACGCGCATGCCAAGTCGTGCCGCGTTCTCTCCACAGATGCGGCGCCAACGTGGCCAAGCCGGCGATCCAGCCGGCCAACGTCATCCAATAACCGACCACCATGCCGGCATCGAAACCCATCGCGCCCAGCAAGGTCGCAAGTTGCCCGCCAAACATGCCTATTCCGATTGGCAGGTAGCGCCAGCGCGGGATATCCGGCAGGCCCATCCATCGCGGAAACGTGGTGAGCAGGAAGCCGAACATGAAGCTGGGCAGCACCTGGTATTGCATTACGAAGCCGTGCAACCAACCGGCATATGGGGAGGGTTGGTTGAGCGCGAACAATTGCCAGCGCGTCGAGACTAGCCACGCCGCCCACCACAGCATCGCCAGCAGCAGGTTACTGGCCCCTATGAAAAACATCAGCCGATGCGGCGCATTGCCAAGTTGCTGCACCGAGGCATGCGGTTTCAAGGGAAGGGGTTGCGGTGTCGAGTTCATGCGAATCATTCTCAGGCCGGAGGGCTGCGCGGGCATTGATCCAGATCAGGTTCCCATAAACGACAAGGCAGGCATGGCAGAGGGATTGGGGTGTTTCTGCACATGCCTCGCGATTATTTGGGCGTCAGCTTGAGGCTGTATTCGGTCTTGCCTGGCAGGAACGGTGTTGGACTTCCGTGTACCCAGTCATCATGGCCTCCGCCCCAGAACGGCGACAGTGGGTTGCCGCTCTGGCCGCCGGGCATGTGGATGATGCCGTCAGCCTCGTGGCCAGGTGAAACCACCATGCGTTCGCTGGCACCAAAATCCGGTCCTGCGACGCGTGGCATGTCGCTATCGCCAGGTAGTTGGTCTGGCGCCATGCACAGCCAGCGCTTGCCCACCAAGGGGATTGATCTCGCTAGCGGGTGGCAGATGCGCGCGGTGTTGCGCTCGCCCCAGGTTCTTTGCTGCAACGGACCGGTTTCAGCGAAATAGGCACCAGTTTCGTGCGCTGAATCCTCCAGCAATGCATCCCAACCGCTTAGTTTTCTGCAGAAGTCTGCGTGTGTTTGGGCGGGTGATGCGCAGGACGCGTAACGGCGGGGCAGCAAGTGTGGCGGGCGTTGCATCACCATTGGCCAGGCGACGCCTTCGATCTGGTTAATGTTGGGAATGTCGAAATCGTTGCCCAGTGCCGCCTGTGCGGGTGCTGTCAGGCCGTCCTCAATGCGAGAGAGCACATTGATGCGCCAGGCGCGTACCAGTCGATAGCTGGCCGAATCCACGCTTGCACGCTCCGGGCGAGCACTCGCCGCGTTAGCCAATGCCTGCAATTCCGGCGAATTGATGCGCTTGGCGGTGCTTTGCAGCAGCGTCCACCAGCGTTGCTGGAACAACGCGCGATCGTCCAGCTGGATCGCCAGCAAGTCGCGTTCGCTAAAGCGGTCTTTCGCGAATAGGCCATCGCGGATTTGTTTGGCGCGCGCACCGAGCACGTAGCCAGCGTCGCCAATGCGTTCCAGTTCGCTGCCATCCACGACGCGGTTGTTGGCACTCCAGAGACGGCCGCTGGCGGGATCCACTTCAACTGGCGCGCGATTGGTCACTGCGCTCCATGGGGCACATGGCTTGAGCGGCTCATGTACGGATGACTTGCCGGCGTCTTGTGTTTGTTCCACGTCGCCGGTTGCTGAACTCGTTTGCGAAATTACCGCCGTTTCGATCAAGGTTTGTGCCGAGCAGGGTTCAGTCCGGCCAGCCAACGCGCCGAGCAGTCGCCACGAAATCCGGCCATGGCTGTCTACTGCGAGCAGGTTCTGGCTCGGCATTGCGGTTCGATCCGCAATCTCCATCAGTTGCTGCAGATCAGCTGCAATACTGAAATCCGCGAGACCGAAGTTCATTGAATTTGGTAGATGTGCAACCCAGCGAAGTGCTAACGCACCGCCATCCGCATCGTCATGCATGATCGGCCCCCAAGGCACTTCACGCACGTCGAGTGTGGTGGCCTCGCCGCCCGCCACGTGGATCGTTTCGCGATGGGTTTCCACCTGCGTGCAGCCGCTCGGCGCATGCGTGTTGCCTGTGCATGGCGTCACTCGCATCCAGTCGGCTGAATCGACATAGCTGTTGGTGAAGCCCCAGGCCACGTGTCCATTGCTGCCCACGACTACGCCCGGCACGCCGGGCAGGGTGAATCCTGAGATATCGACCTTGCCGCCCGGTGCACGTGCGTCGGCGTATCGCAGGCGCGCACGAAACCAGATATTCGGTGCACGCAGTCCTAGGTGCATGTCGTCGGCCAGTATCGCGCGACCATCGGCTGTGTGCGCGCCGGAGACGGCGAAATTATTGCTGCCGACCGCGGTTTTCGCGGGCAGGCGTGCAGCATTCCCAACCGAAGGCATCGCCAGCGTACGCAGGTCCAGCTGGTCTGCGGTCGGTAGCACCGCATCACCGCGTGGCTCTCCCATCAGTGGCGCATCCCAAGACGTCCCGTCGCGTGTCAGCATTGCAAACAATACCGGCGGTATCTGCGGTTGGATCCGTGACAACGCCAACTCTTGCGTATTGGTAGCACCGGAACACTGCAGGTCGAAGTACATCGCGTCACCCGCCAACACGGCGTCTACTGGCGACCATCGCTTGGGTTGTTGGCGTAACAACAGGTAGGGCCATGGCCGCACGTCGAGGTCGGCGAGACCATCGTTCACGCCATTGGTATATGCCTGCAACATTGCCTGTTTGTCGCCGAGGGACGTTTCGAGATTGCGCAGCGCCCGTGCGCGTAGCCGATGCACGCGGTGTTGTTTGTCTAGATCAAGTGCGGCCGGTCCGACTAATTCAGCCAACTCGCCTGCAGCGCTACGGCGCATCAGGTCCATCTCGAAATAGCGTTCTTGCGCGTGCACGAAGCCAAGCGCACGCATGGCGTCGGTCTGGTTCGCCGCATCGATCGTTACCACGCCCAGTGCGTCCCGTTGGATGCTGACGGGAGCGGATAGCCCATGCAGCGCAAGCTCGCCGTCCAGCTTGGGCACGCTTCCACGCAGCAGAAAAAATAGGCCGAGAACTACGAAGACCACGAGCAACAGCATTGCAAGCAAGATGCGCTTGAGCCAGGTCCGCATGGTGTTCCCCGTTATTCCAAGTCAACACCGTAGCAGTTCGCGCGCGGCATGCACCCCGAATACAACACTGCCACCGGGTTGCGGTGGCAGTGTTGTTACGATAATTTACCGTCAGCACTTATCTGAATTACTGACCGGTTTCGGACTCGCCGGTTTCTGCGACTTCGCGACGCGGTGCGATCCACAGCCGCAGCACGAACCAGCACAGTGCCAGCGCACCAACACTGAAGATGGTGTCGCCCGGAACCCGCATCCACACCAGCAGTTCGATGATGGGCCGCTGCATGAACTCGGCGGAACGTGCATACCAGTAGCCATGCTCAAGCGCGGCTAGCAGTTGCAACGTGCCGATCGGCAGCAAGGTGAGTAGGGCCATCAGTGACAAGCCGATATTCAGCGCCCAGAACGACACCTTGAGTGCGCGCGCGTCCCAGACCATCTGGCCACGCAGGCCGCGCAGGCAGAACAGCATCAGTGCGATGCCGAGCATCCCGTACACGCCGAATAGCGCGGTGTGGCCATGCAGGGGCGTCAGATTCAGGCCCTGCATGTAATACAGCGACAGCGGCGGGTTGATCAGAAAGCCGAACAGTCCAGCGCCCACCAAGTTCCAGAACGACACCGCGATGAAGAACATCACCGGCCAGCGGTAACGCGCCATCCATGGCACCGACTTACCCAGTTTCCAAGTGTGGTACGCCTCGAAACCGATGTAGGCCAGCGGTACCACTTCCAGTGCGCTGAAGCTCGCGCCCAAGGCCACAACCGCAATCGGCGTGCCAACGAAGTACAGGTGGTGCAGGGTGCCGAGCACGCCACCTGCCATGAACACGATAGTGGCGAACAGCACAGCAGCTGCTGCGGTCGTGGTCTTGATCAGGCCAAGCCGGCTGAAGATCAATGCCATTACTGCGGTCGCGAACACTTCAAAGAAGCCCTCCACCCACAGGTGCACCAGCCACCAGCGCCAGTACTCGACTTCAGAGAGATGGGTATGTTCACCCCACATAAGCGCAGCGCCGAAGAACAGCCCGATCGCGGCGGTCGATGCGAACATCAACGCAATGATCGTGCGCGATGCATCTGCGGGTCCACGCAGCACCGGCCATAGCGCGCGACCCACCAGGGTCACCCACAGCAACAGACCGACGAACAGGTACCACTGCCAGAAACGCCCCATGTCGGCGTATTCCCAGCCTTGGTGACCGAACCAGAAGTTGTACTTCAAGCCGAGTTTCTGCATGACCGCGAACCACTGGCCGGTGAACGAGCCAACCACGATCAGCAACAGCGACACGAACAGGAAATTCACCCCGAAGCGCTGGAACCTGGGCTCATGACCGGAAAGCGCCGGTGCGATGTAAAGGCCCGTACCCAGCCACGCCACCGCAATCCACAACACCGCAAGCTGGGTATGCCAGGTGCGTGACAACGAATACGGCAGGATTTCAGACAGAGCGAAGCCATACGCATGCTGGCCTTCGATCTGGTAGTGCGCGGTGATTGCGCCCAGCAGGATCTGCACCAGGAATAGCGCAAGCACCAGCCAGAAATACTTCGCTACGGCGCGCATCGATGGAGTGATCTTCAACGTTGCGAATGGATCGCGCGCAGGGATCTGGTGCGGCGCCTCGCCGCGCGCGTGGGTCACGGCATGGTGCCAACCCAGGATCGCGATGCCGGCGATCAGGAAGAGCACGCTGAAGGCCGACCACACCCACAACGCAGGTGGCGGCGTATTGCCCACCAACGGCTCGCTTGGCCAGTTATTGGTGTATGTCACTTTCTTGTTGGCGATGCCAGCTTTGCCAGGTGCCAGGGTTTCGCCATCGCTGGCGCGTTCCGTGGTCGCCGCCCATGCGGTCCACCAGAAGAACGCGGTGAGCGCACGCCGATGCTCCATCGTATCGACGGTGCCCTGTTTCATGGCATAAGCATCACGCAGCGCCAGCGTGCTCGGGTCGTTGCCGAACAGGCTCTCGTAGTGCGCGGCGACGTTTGACAGCGACGCGACGCGGTCCTCGGTCAGCGTGATCGCCTTGGTGCTTGGGTCGTAAGTGTTGGCACGCATCATCACCTGCAGGCGGCGTTGCAATGCTCCCTGTTCTTCCTCCGGCAAGTCGGCATACGTCGCCATGCCGCCATCGCGCCGCGCCCAGATGTCGAGCACGCCGGTGGATTCGCGATGCAGCCAGTCCGCGCTCCAGTCAGGCGCCACGTAGCCGCCATGGCCCCAGATCGAGCCGAGTTGCATGCCGCCGATCGATTGCCACACCTGGCGACCGGTTTCGATGTCCGCGCGCGTGTAGACCAAGCTGCCATCTTCGGCCAGTACTTTTTCCGGCATTGGCGGTGCCGCGCGGAAGATTTCTCCGCCTGCCCACAGCAATACGCTGAACGAAAGCGTCAATAAAACCAGCAAGCCCAACCAGAGCTTTTTTGTACTACTCATGCGCTATCTCCATTTGTCCCGGGCATCTTGATGCTGCGGGTGCACATAGACCCTGATTCAGATCAAGTCGTCATGGAATGATTGGCCGTTGGCCCGTGTGATGCTGACTCAGTCGCGCATGCTCAGTCGCGAAGAATAGGTGCGGCTAGTTCGTCGATCATCTTCCGGTCCAGCAGTTCGACGTCGCGCCGATCCACTTGCAACCAGCCTTCCTGCTGGAACCTGCGCAACACGCGGCTCACGGTTTCCGGTGCCAAGCGAAGGTAATTGGCGATATCGGTGCGGGCCATGTTCAATGCGAAGCGATTGGCAGAAAACCCGCGTGCGGCCAAGCGCCGTGACAGCCCGATCAGGAATGCCGCCATGCGTTGATCGGCCGACCAGTCGCCAGCCAGTAGCGCGGCACGGCCAATATCGCGGCTGAGCAGGCGGAACAGCTGTTTCTGCAGGCCCGGTAGACGACTGGCCAACATCGCGATCTTCGGGAACGAGAACCGGCACAGCATCACCGTGTCCAGCGCCACCGCATTGCAGGGATAGGTGTCGCCATCAATCGCATTCAGACCGATCACTTCGCCGGGTAGGTGGAAGCCCAGCACGTGCTCATGGCCATCGCGGTCAAGCACGTAAGTTTTGACCGTGCCGGCACGCACGGCAGCAATCGCCTCGAACGGATCGCCTTCGCGAAAAATGTGTTCCCCCGCATGCAGTGGCCCCACGTGCTCGACCAGCACGTGCAGGTCCATCAGTGCGCCCTTGTCCATGCCTTCATTCAGGCAGGCCTGTGAAAACGCGCAGGTCGTGCAGAAATGCAGCGCATCGCCATCGTCGGACAGGGTCTGCGGGCTTTGCCGCGGGAACGGCAGATTACTCAAGTCGCCCACCGAGCAGACTCAAGGAGACAGCGCTGCACCACGCACAGCAGCGGGCATAACTCATATCGCGCGTGAGAAGCGCGGCTGGGTGTCGGTGACGGGTTGGTCTAGGTATCGGTCGAAGCACATCGCAATGTTACGCAACAGCAGCCTGCCGCGCGAGGTCACCGTGATGCGGTCTGCTTCGATCCGGGCCAATCCGTCGTCCACCAATGGCTGCAATTTGGCTAGCGCATCAGCGAAATAGTCGTTGAAATCGATGCCATGGCGGCGTTCCAGCGCGCGCATCGGGATTTCGCCCTGGCACATCAGCTGCTGGATCAGATCCCCACGCAACTGGTCGTCCTCGTCCAGGCGCATCCCGCGAAATACCGGCAAGCGGCCATCATCCAGCGCGCCCTGCCAACTCACCAGGTCGCGCGGGTTCTGGCTGAAGCTGTCGCCGATGTGGCTGATCGCACTTACGCCCAGGCCCAATAGGTCGCTATCTGCGTGGGTCGTGTAGCCCATGAAGTTGCGATGCAGGCTGCCACGCGACTGGGCAAGTGCCAGCTCGTCATCGGGAAGCGCGAAGTGATCCATGCCGATGTACAGGTAGCCAGATGCGGTCAGGCGTTCGATTGCCAGCTGCAGCAAGTTCAGCCGCATTTCTGCATTAGGCAGATCGACTTCCACAATCTGTTTTTGCGCCTTGAACATCCGCGGCATGTGCGCGTAGCCATACACCGCGACCCGGTCCGGGCGCATGTCGGCAATGATGTCCAGAGTACGCGCAAAGCCGGCAAGGTTCTGCTTCGGCAAGCCATAGATCAGGTCGACGTTGACCGACTTGAAGCCATTCGCGCGGCAGGCATCCACGACTGCGCGGGTTTCTTCCACCGACTGGACGCGGTTGACCGCGACCTGTACCTCGGGATCGAAGTCCTGCACGCCAAAGCTCGCCCGGTTGAAGCCGGCGCAGGCCAGCTCGCCGATGTCGCTGGCGTTGACGAAGCGCGGGTCCAGTTCAATCGAGATATCGCGTTCATCAGAATCGGAGAAGCGGAAGTGGCTGCGAAGCGTGTCCACCACCTCGTGCAATTGCGCGGGCGACAGGAAATTCGGGGTGCCGCCGCCGAAATGCAACTGGATCACTTCTCGGTCGCGATCGAACAACGTGGCAGCCAGTGCAATCTCGCGGTACAGCCGCACCAGGTAAGCATCGCCGCGTGCGGTGTCGCGGGTGATGATGCGGTTGCAGCCGCAGTAGAAGCACGGGCTGTTGCAGAACGGCACATGCACGTACAGCGACAGTCGGCGCGGGATCGGATCGCCATTGCTGGCAAGCGCGACATCGCGCAGCGCTTGTTCACCGAATGAGTTCGAAAACTGTGGTGCGGTCGGATACGAGGTATAGCGCGGCCCGGGCCGGTCATGCCGGCGCAACAAGTCAGCGCTGAAGGTAAGTGGTTGCAACTCCATGGCCGCAGCTTATGCAGCACTCGCCCGGTGCATCTTGATCTGGATCAACCCCCACGCAGGCCGTTTTCAGCGGCGTCGAAACCCGTACACCGTCGTATCCAGTTTAGACACGCCACTCACATAGCCCGGATTGCCAGGTGCGATTGGCCTGCGTTCGAGCACGTCGATGTCCCACGCCGGGGCATAGCGCTCTCGTACTTCTGCTTCGGCAATCGCAAATGGCGGGCCGTCGCGGTCAGCCTGTGGATACTCAAGCGTGATCAGTAATCCGCGGCATCCAGTGGGCAATCGCGCATACACTTCATCGGCATAACGCGCGCGCATCGGCGGTGGCAGCGCGATCATCGCAGCACGGTCGAACACCGCTGCACACTCTTGCAAGACATCCGTGTCCAGCCCGAACGCATCGCCATGGATGATCTCGATGCCGCCGGCGCGATAGTGCATGCCGTATTGCGATGCATGGATCTCGGGCGTGAGTGTGTGTTCGGCAAAGAATTGTTCGATTGCCAGTTGCGAGAGTTCGACCCCAAGCACCTGATGTCCCTGCGAGGCCAGCCACGCCATGTCCAGCGACTTGCCGCACAGCGGCACGAATACGGTCGCGCCTGCACGCACGTCCAGGGTCGGCCAGTGCTTGAGCAATAGTGTTGTTGGTGCGGATTGATGGAAACCGATCTGGTTGTCGGCCCAGCGTTGGTGCCAGAAATCAGGTTGCATTTGCTTCTCCTGAATCGTCGGCGCCTCCTACCGCCGCGTGGTTCGCTACGCGTCCCGAAATGCCGCTACGCGATCCACCCGACGGTCTCGCCGTCGATGTCACAGTTACGTTTCTACCGTTAGTCCATCCACTTTCTGCCATCCACGTGGAAGCAGGCCGCCGCGTGAGCCACGTGCGCCGATGTAGGTTTCGAGGTCGTTGAATGACAGCGTCATCGTGCGTGCGCCGCTGGCGACCAGCAGCTTGCCGCCGGCAGGTACTACTGCAACTGCCACCACGCGTTCGGTGCCGCGCTTGGCTTTCGGGATTTCGATGATCTTGTTGCCCTTGCCCTTATCGAGTTCCGGCAACTCGGCCAATGCAAACGCGAGCACGTGGCCGGCCGTAGTAACGGCGACGATGCGGTCGGCATCCACATCGCTCACTGCAGATGGTTGTAGCACGCGCCCGCCATCACTCACGGAAAGCAGCGCCTTGCCGGCCTTGTTGCGGCTGGTCAAGTTTTCGAAGCGGGTGACGAAGCCATAGCCATGGCTTGAGGCAATCACGAAGCGACCGTTGTTATCGGCGCTTGCCATCGCCTGGAACGTCGCGCCTGCCGGCAAGCTGAAACGCCCGCTCAGCGGTTCTCCGTTGCCGCGCGCACTGGGCAATGTGTGCACAGCTGTCGAATAGCTGCGGCCGGTGCTATCCAGGAATGCGGCCTGCAGATTGCTGCGACCGCGTACCGCAGCCAGTAAGCTGTCGCCTTCGCGATAGCTCAACGTCGCGCCGTCGATATCATGGCCTTTGGCTGCGCGTACCCAGCCTTTTTCGCTGAGCACCACGGTCATCGGCTCGCTTGCGACCAGTTCGGTTTCGTCCAGTGCGTGCGCGGCGTCGCGTGCGATCAACGGGCTGCGTCGTGCATCGCCGAATTTCTTGGCATCCGCCAGCAACTCGTCCTTGATCATTTTGCGCAGTTTTGCCTTGCTGGCAAGGACCGCCATCAGCTGATCGCGTTCCTTGTCGAGTTCGTCTTGCTCGCCGCGAATCTTCATTTCCTCAAGCCGCGCGAGCTGGCGCAACTTGGTGTCGAGGATGTAGTCGGCCTGGTCGTCGCTGAGCTTGAAACGCGCGATCAAGGCTGGCTTAGGCTCGTCCTCGCTGCGGATGATGCGGATCACTTCATCCATGTTGAGAAAGGCGATCAGCAAGCCTTCAAGCAGGTGCAGGCGGCGCTCGACTTTTTCCAGCCGATGGGTGAGGCGACGGGTCACCGTGCTGGTGCGGAAGACCAGCCATTCGCTCAGCAGCATCTTCAGGTTCTTGACCTGCGGACGCCCGTCCAACCCGATCACGTTCATGTTGACCCGGAAGCTCTTTTCCAGGTCTGTAGTGGCGAACAGGTGGCCCATTAGCTGCTCGGCATCCACGCGATTGCTGCGCGGCACCAGCACGATACGGGTCGGATTGGCGTGGTCGGACTCGTCGCGGATGTCTTCCAGCCACGGCAGCTTCTTGGCCCGCATCTGGGTCGCAATCTGCTCGATGATCTTGGACGGCGACACTTGGTGCGGCAGCTGGGTAATGACGATGTTATTGTTTTCGCGCTCGAACACGCCGCGTGCGCGCACGTTGCCGTGACCGGTTTCGTACATTGCCAACAGGTCAGCCGCAGGCGTGATGATTTCTGCTGCGGTCGGATAGTCCGGTCCGCGCACGTGCTCGCACAGGTCGCGCACGGTGGCGTCGGGATCATCCAGCAGGCGGATGCAGGCGCTGACGATTTCATTGAGGTTGTGCGGCGGCACGTCGGTCGCCATGCCCACGGCAATGCCCGTGGTGCCGTTGAGCAGCAGATGCGGCAGGCGCGCCGGCATCCAGGTAGGTTCCTGCAGGGTGCCGTCGAAATTCGGCGTCCAGTCGACCGTGCCTTGGCCGAGTTCGCCCAGCAGGACCTCGGCAATCGGTGACAATTTGGACTCGGTGTAGCGCATCGCCGCAAACGACTTCGGGTCATCGGTCGAACCGAAATTACCTTGGCCTTCGACCAGCGGATAACGGTACGAGAACGGCTGCGCCATCAGCACCATCGCCTCGTAACAGGCGCTGTCGCCGTGCGGGTGGTACTTGCCGATCACGTCACCCACGGTACGCGCAGATTTTTTTGGCTTGGCGCCGGCGGCAAGGCCCAGCTCGCTCATCGCAAAAATAATGCGGCGCTGTACCGGCTTCAGCCCATCGCCAAGGAAGGGCAGGGCGCGGTCCAGCACCACGTACATGGAGTAATCGAGGTAAGCGCGCTCGGCAAATTCGCTGAGCGGGATCTGTTCGAAACCGTGGAAGGCGGGGCGTACGAGGTCGTCGTCAGTCATCCGCTTATTCTACGGCGCGAGGCGCGGCCGGGAACGCCCAGTCTTCAGAACCACACCCGAACGCCAGCTACCACGCGGGTATCGCCTGCGCCGTGGCCGCCAGCGTGGCGCAAGTCGGCGGTATTGCCGAGGGCACGCTCATGCTCGATACCGATGTAGGGCGCGAACTGACGGGTGACTTCATAGCGCAGCCGTAATCCCGCCTCTAGCGTGGATAGACCGCTACCAATTCCGGCCAACGGATCGGTCTTGCCATAGGCATTTGCTTCCGCCCGCCACTGCAGAATCAGGCGGTTGGTAAATAGCGTGTCGTACTCGGCTTCTACGCGTGCCGCTGTGCGCCCGCTTTGTCCGACATAGACGGTCGCTGAGACCTCAAACTTGTAGGGCGCGAAACCCTGCACGCCAAGTGCGGCCCAGGTCCGCGAGGGACCTTCGCCAATATCATGTCGGACGCCCGCAACCACGTCCCACCACGCACGCACGCCACGGCCATAGAGCACTTCGACATCGCCATGCTCGACGCGGCCATCAATAGCTTCACCCTCGGTGCGCACCCACAGCCGCTGCACGTCGCCACCAATCCACGCGGAGGCTTCCCAGCCCAATGCCGTGCCGGGATTTGCATCGGACACCTCCAGCCGATCAACCAGCCAGAAACTGTGCGTATCCGTGCCATGCAGGTGATGCCCATGGACGTCAGGGAATGCGGCCTGGCGATCAGCATCGGTGACCGTGGGGATTGGTGTTGCCAACGTACCTGCCGAATGCTCCATCTTTGAGTGATCCATTTCAGGCATCGTCGAGTGGTCCATCTTCGAATGATCCATTTCAGGCATCGTCGAGTGGTCCATCTTCGAGTGATCCATCTCAGGCATCTTCGAGTGATCCATCTTCGAGTGATCGATGCCATCCGTGGCTGCAGCGTCTGCTTGCCGGGTTTCGGCTTTCACAGCTGGCGTGGACGGCTTTGCGGGTGGCATGACGTGACCGGCATGTTGCGCAGTTGCCGCGGTTGGCAGCGCAAGTGCAGCGGCGATAGCGAGTGGCAGCAATGATTTCAGCATGCTCATTCCTCCACCAGCACTTCGCGGAACATGCCGGATTCCATGTGGAAGAACAGGTGGCAGTGATACGCCCAGCGGCCCAGTGCATCGGCGCGCACGCGATAGCTGCGTTTGGCGCCGGGCGGCATATCAATGGTGTGCTTGCGCACCTGAAAGTTGCCGGCGTCGTCCTCGATGTCGCTCCACAATCCGTGCAAGTGGATCGGGTGGCTCATCATGGTGTCGTTGACCAGCACGATGCGCAGGCGCTCGCCGTAGGTCATTCGCAACGGCTCTGCCTGGGCGAACTTGATGCCGTTAAACGACCACGCAAATTTTTCCATGTGACCGGTCAGGTGTAGCTCCACAGTGCGGCCAGGTTCGCGGCCATCGGGGTCAGGGAAGGAGCTTTTCAGGTCGGCGTAGGTCAGTACGCGGCAACCGTTGTCGCGCAACCCGATCCCGGGATCGTCGAGTTTCGAGGTCGGTGCCATGGTCTGCATATCGACCAGCGGATTGTTGGTCTCACTCGCCGGGTGCGCTTGCATGCCGCCAGCGACGTGATCCATGCCCGGCATCGCTGCCATTGCGCTCATGTCGTGCCCCATCGCGGAATGGTCC